>NZ_JBIVOX010000011.1:49185-316334 GCF_044754345.1 Streptomyces sp. NPDC093094
GGGGGGGGGGGGGGGGGGGTGGGGGGGGGGGGGGCCCGGGGGGCCGCGGGGCGGGCGGCGGGGGGGGGGGCGGGCCCGGGGGGGGGGGGGCGGGGGGGGGGCCCGCCCCCCCCGCAACGGTGTTCCGGGCTCAACACAAGATCAAAAGGCGTCTTCGCAAGATCAAAAGGCGTCTTCGCGCGGGTCGTTCAGGACAGCAGGAAGTCGGCCACCCCCGCCTTGGCTCCCTCGATGAACGCCGTCATCTCGTCCGAGGTGTAGATCAGCGCCGGCCCGTCGGGGTCGGTGGACTGCCGCACGGCGATGCGGCCGTCGGCGAGCTTCATCGCCTCCAGGCAGTTGCCTCCGTTGCCGCCGCTCCACGGCCTGTGCCAGCCCTCGCTGCCCAGGTCCCGCGCGGGCATGCCGTTGTAGATCCGCTGCCCGCGGATCCGCGGTGCCGGCTGGGGGTCGATGCGATCCATTCACAGCTCCTTGCGGAGATCCCGGAGGATCTCCTTCGTGCGATGTGCCGTAGCGGCCTGCGCCGCCATGCGGTCCATGACCTCCAGGTGGGTGGCCACCTCGGAACGCGCGTCGAGATAGACGGCTCCGGTCAGGTACTCGCTGTAGACCATGTCCGGCAGTTCGGGCATGGCGAATCGGAACAGCACGAACGGCCCGTACGTGCCCGGATGCGGCCCCGTGGCGAACGGGACGACCTGCAGCGTCACATTGGGCAGCTTCGTCGCTTCGAGCAGTCGGTCGATCTGGGCACGCATCACCTCCGGGCCGCCCACCGGGCGGCGCAGCACGGTCTCGTCCATCACGACCCAGAACCGCGGTGCACCCTCACGGGTGAGCAGATCCTGGCGTTGCATGCGCAGCGCGACATACCGCTCGATGTCGTCGGGCCTGGTCTGGCCGACGGCACCGGAGAGCATCACCCCGCGCGCGTAGTCCTCGGTCTGGAGCAGACCGGGGACGAAGTGGGGTTCGTAGCTGCGGATGAGGCTCGCCGCCCCCTCCAGGCTGACGTGCATCGAGAACCAGCCCGGCAGGATGTCGTGGAACCGCTGCCACCAGCCGGGCTTGTTGGCCTCTTCGGCCAGCTGCACGAAGGCGTCGGCCTCGTCCTCGGGGACGCCGTACGCCTTCAGGAGCAGCTGGAGGTACGGGATCTTGAGCGCGACCTCGGCCATCTCCATGCGGCGGACGGTGGCCGGGGCGACGCGGAGGACGCGGGCCGCCTCCTCGCGCTTGAGCCCCGCGCGTTCCCGCAGGTCCAGCAGGCGCCGACCGAGGACGACCTGCCCCACGGTCGGCGCGGACCGCGGTTCGCTCACGCTCCACCTCCACCGAAGAATCCCGACAGCCCTGCGGCGCCATCCGAAGACCCGTCCGAAACCTCGCGGCGCCCTTGCCGGCGTCCGTCAGAACAGTCTGATCCAGACACTTTATGTACAGATCAGGCCAGGCCGGACAAGTCCGGCGAGGTCTCGGCGATCCCAAATGGCGCCGCTCGACGTGCTGTTGCGAGCAGTGTGCCACGGCCTTCCACCACGCCACACAGCACTCTGCATTTTCCAGAGTGACACTTGCCAAGTGTTCACGGCGGGGAGATAGTGGCAAGCGTGATTCCGTCCGCGCCCTTAGGAACAGACGCCGCCGCAGGCCCGCTCGGCCTCGGCGCCGCCACGGGAGTCGGTCCCTTCGGGGACGGGCCCGAGCGCCGGTTCCGTTTCGAACTGGCCGCACACCCGGGCTCCCCCGCGCGCGCCAGAAGACTGGCGCGGGCGCGACTGGCCGGCTGGTCGGTGTGCGAGGACACCCGCGACACCGCGGCTCTGGTCATATCCGAGCTGGTCACCAACGCGATCGTGCACACGGCGAGCACCGTCGTCGTGTGCGAGCTGCACGACGGTGACGACAGCGTGCGCATAGCCGTGCGGGACGAGGGCTGCGCGCCCACCGAGCCCCATCCCTGCGAGCGGCGCACGGAGGAGGAGCAGGGGAGGGGACTGTTCCTCGTGGAGGCCCTGTGCCGCGCCTGGGGGGCCCAGGAGCACGGCACCGGCCTGCTGGTCTGGGCGGACGTGCCACGCCAGGCCGCCGGGCCCGGTGAGCCGCGCGGCGACCTGGGCTGGACCTCCCGTCCGAAGCCCGGCTCGCCCCAGGGCGGCTCGGGCGACGACGAGACCGGGCCCCGTGACCGCGCCACCCGGCGGAGGCCCGCGTGAGCCCCGCCGCCGGACAGGTGCTCAGCCTCGACACCCTGGTCCGGCTGGGCCGTGGCGTGCCCGCCGCGCTCCCGCCCCGGCGGCTGTCGGTGCCCGACGGCATGACGGCCCCGCTCGGCTGCGACGCGGTCGCGATACCCGCCCGGCTGGGCACGGAGCTCGCGCCCCGGCTCCCCCGTGTGGGCTGTGTCTACGCCGACGACACCTACTGGTGGTGGCTCGTCCCCGCCGACTCCGACTACGCCCTCGACTGGCCCGCGCCCGCGCGCTACGTCTCCGGCGCGGTGGCCCCCGTGGCCGCCCGGCTGATCCACCGGCCCGAGGGCACCCTGCCCTACACTCCGCCGATCCCGCTCTACCTGGCCCTGTGCCGGCTCACCGGGACCGCTCCGGCCTGGACCCGGCCGGTCACGGCATAGGCCCCGCGGACCAGTCGCCGCACAGGCCCGCGGGCCCGCGGCGCAGGCCCCACAAGCTCACCGCACAAGTCCCGCAGGCCCCGCGGACCCACCCGCAGGCCCCGCAGACCCCGCAGACCCCGCAGACCCACGCCGCAGGACTACGGAGGCGCCGCGGCCCGGGCGGCGCCTCCGGCGGACGCCCTCCGGCGGGCACCGCCGGCACACCTCCACCGGTTCCTCGCCCCTCCCTCCCCTCCAGCGCACGCCCGCGCATACCCGCCCCTCGGTTCTGCGCCCTGCCACCGCGGCAACCGCGCCGCGATAGTGGATGGCCCTCCGTACACGATCAGGGGGAGGTCGCACGGTGAGGAAGGCGCGGCGGGAGCGCGAGGCGGGGCAGGCGGAACCGTCGGAGTCGGAGCGGCTGCTGTTCGGCGGCCCGCTGCGCTACGACATGGGCTGGAGCCAGCACGCGGACGCTTTCCTCGAACTGGGCTTCCGCTCCATGATCACCCGGCTGCCCTCCCTGCTCGGCTCCAGCCTGGCCCTCGCCTGGCAGGCCGACCGGAACGCCGCGCGGGTGGTGCTGGCCGCCGAAGGGGGCCGGGGTCTCGCCCAGGCGGTGGGTCTGCTCGCGGTCAACAGCGTGCTGGCCCGCCTGATGACGGACGGGCCCATCGAGGACCGGCTGCGCGAGGCGGTCCCCGCCCTGGTCACGATGGCGGTGGTCCTGCTGCTGGGCGCACTGCTGCGGGCCGCGTCGACGTACGCCACCGGCCGTCTGGAGCCGAAGGTGGAGCGGCTGGCGACCGAGCGGTATCTGGAGCGGGCGGCCTCCGTGGAGCTGGCCGCGATCGAGGACCATGCCTTCCACAAACTGCTGGACACCGCGCAGTACGGCGCCTCCGCCTCACGCCGCATGATCGCGCACGCCACCCGGCTGGTGAACGCGATGATCTCGCTGATCGCGGCGGCCGGTGTGCTGACCGTGCTGCACCCGGCCCTGCTGCCGCTGCTGATGACGATGACGCTGCCCAGCGCGTGGGGTGCCCTGACCAACGCGCGCCGCCGCTACGAGTCCTTCCACGCCTGGGTGCAGCACGCACGCGCGGGCTATCTGCTCCAGGGCCTGCTGACGGAGCCGTCGGCCGCGCCGGAGATCCGGCTGCACGGCGTGGGTCCGTTCCTGCTGCGCCACTTCCGCGCGATGTCGGAGACCGCGGAGGCCGAGCAGGCCCGCCTCGCCCGCCTGGCCGCGCGTACGGGGCTGATCGCGGCGGCGTGGACGGGCCTGGCGACCGTCGCGACGTACGCCACGCTGGGCGGGCTGCTGCTGGCCGGGGCGATGGCCCTGTCGGTGGCGGGCACGGCGGTGATCGCCATCCGTACCGGCTCGGGCAGCCTGGACAGCCTCGTCCTGGAGGTGAACCAGCTGCACGAGGAAGCCCTGTTCGTGGGCGACCTCCAGCGGCTGTACAAGGAGGCGGCCGAACGGGCGATCCCGGTCGGCGGGGCGGCCCTCCCGGAGGATCCGCGGGAGATCAGGTTCGAGAACGTCACGTTCAGCTATCCGGGTGACGCCGCGCGCCCCGCCCTGGACGAGGTCAGCCTCACCCTCCCGCTCGGCCGGATCATCGCGCTCGTCGGGGAGAACGGTTCCGGCAAGACGACCCTGGTCAAGATGCTCGCCGGGCTGTACGAGCCGGACGGCGGCCGGATCATGTGGGACGGCGTGGACGCGGCGACCGCGGACCGGCGGGAACTGGCCGAGCGGATCGCGATGGTCGCGCAGGACTTCAAGCGGTGGCCGTTCACCGCGAGGGTCAATGTCGCCGTCGGCCGTCCGGCGGCTCCCCTGACCGAGGAACGCCTCGGGAGCGCCGTCGCGCAGGCGGGTGCCGAGGACGTCGTCGCCGACCTGCCGCGCGGCCTGGACACGCTGCTGGCCCGCAACTTCAGCGGCGGACACGAACTGTCGGGCGGCCAGTGGCAGCGTCTGGGCATCGCGCGGGCCGCGTACCGGCGCGGCAGCATCCTCATCGTCGACGAGCCGACCGCCGCCCTGGACGCGCGGGCCGAGCTGGAGGTCTTCGAGAAGATCCGCGCTCTGGCCGGGACCGGTCAGACCGTCGTCCTGATCACGCACCGTCTGGCGTCCGTACGTCACGCGGATCTGGTGCATGTGCTGGAGCAGGGCCGGCTGGTGGAGTCGGGCACCCCCGACGAACTGCTGGCGTCCGGCGGGATCTACGCGGAGCTGTACGGCCTCCAGGCCGAGCAGTTCACCGCACGGCTGCCGGCACCGAAGGCGGGCTGACCGCCACCACCGGCGGCCGGCTGTCGGCGGCCACCGTACCCGGGAACTGCCGACGGCCACCGCGCCCGGATCTCACTCCGGCCCGTCGCCCCGGACGATCACCAGGAACGTGTCCGTCACGAGGTCCATCACGACCTCGGCGGGCAGGCCCTCCATGCGGCGCGCGTGCGCGAACTCCTCCGCGGGCCACGATCCGCGCGGCCCGCCTGCGGGAAAGCGCTCGAGCACCCTTCGCCCGTTCACCATCCAGCACCTCCACAAAGCGTCGTACTGGTACGAGTTAACGCCCGCGGAAGGGAAAAGGGCCCGCTCGGTGACGGGACTGAGACGTAGTTGACACTCGTTCACCGCTCCGTGTGAGCCAGGTCTCGGAGACTTCCGGCTCTCCGCCACCGTGCGTGTCAGTCGTCGTACTCGTCGTGATACCGGATCTTCCCCCTGTCCACAGGCGTCCCGAAGGCCGACGCACGCCCCTCTGGTTCCTCCCACGCCTCCTGGCGGCCGAGCGCGGTCAGGTCGAGGAGACTGGCGGTCGAGCCGAGTCCGTCGAGTCCTCGTCCGTACGTCGAGTACGTGTGGAAGACACGGTCGACGTCCCGCAGGAAACAGCTCAGACCGGACCTCTCGACGAGCTTCCCGTCCCGCTCCCGGGCCGCCTCGAAGTCCTGGTCGAAGTCGCTGCCGGACGAGGAGTACCAGGGCACGGTCCAGCCCATACGGGCCTTGAACGGCAGGATCCGGGTGTACGGGGCGCGGGAGACGGCCGCGAAGGAGGTCCCCCGCGCGTGCAGATGGGCCAGGTGCCCGATCTGGTCCAGGAAGGCGGAGCAGTCGCGGCAGCCCGTCTCCCGGCCGGGCGCGAACATGAAGTGGTGGACGACGAGTTGGTCCCGCCCCTCGAAGAGGTCCAGCAGGGTGGCCTTGCCGTCGCCGCCCTCGAAGACGTACTCCTTGTCGACCTCGACCATGGGCAGTCTGCGCCGCTCGGCGTTCAGTGCGTCCCGCGCACGGGCCACCGCCTTCTCCTTGAGCAGCAGTTCCTCGCGCCGCGCACGCCACTGGGCGCGCGAGACGATCTCCGGAAGCGACATGGCCCCTCCTGTGCAACGGTCCCGTTGCGTGTGGTGACCGGTGCCGCGGACGGAACTCATCGGCGCACGCGAAGATTCTTCCCGGCCGCGCACCGGGATCTCGCCGGTGCCGTACTCGGCACGGGCTCACGCCGGTGCCGTACTCGATACGGATCCGCGCCGGTGCCGTACTCACCCTCTCAGGTGCCGTACTCCTGGACACGGCCGCCGTGGCGGCGGTCGACGAGGGCGGGCAGCCGCTCCCCCAGTTCCCGCACCACGGCCGGCACGTCGATCGTGAGCAGTTCACGGTCGCGCATCAGGACGCGGCCGTCCACGACGGTGGTGGTGACGTCGCCCGCGCGGGCGCTGTGCACGAGCGTGGCGGCGAGGTCGTGGACGGGCTGGGTGTGCGGGCCGGTGAGATCGGCCAGGACGATGTCGGCACGCAGGCCCGGGGCGATACGGCCGACCCGGTCGCCCAGCCCCACGGCCCGGGCGCTCTGCACGGTCGCGTGATGCAGGGCCTGACGTGAGGTCAGCCAGCGCGGGTCGCCCTCGGTGGACTTCTGGACCAGGGCGGTGAGCGCCATCGACTCCCACACGTCGAGGGAGTTGTTGGAGGCGGCACCGTCCGTGGCGAGGCCGACGGGGACGCCGAGGGCACGCAGGGCGCGTACGGGCGTGGTGGTGGGCCAGGCGAACTTCAGATAGCCGCGGGGCGCGCTCGCCACGGCGACCCGGCCGCCGGCCCGTTCCAGGACGGGCAGGTCCCGGTCGAGGATGCCGGTGCCGTGGGCGATGAGGACGTCGGTGTCGAGGAGTCCGGTGCGTTCGAGGATCTCGACGGGGGTGGCGCCGTGCCGGGCGAGGCTCGCCTCGGCCTGGTCACGGTTCTCGGCGGCGTGCAGATGCACCGGCAGGCCGTGCTCACGGGCCAGCGCGGCGGTCGCGGCGAGGTCGGTGTCGCCGACCGTGTACGGGGCGTGCGGGGCCAGGGCGGTGGTGATCCGGCCGTCCGCACCGCCCCGGTGCCGCAGCGCGAACTCCAGGGACGCCTCCCGCCCCTGCGGACCCTGCGAGGAGAAGTAGGTCTGCCCCAGGTGGGCGCGCATCCCGCACTCGGTGACGACCGCGGCGACCGTGTCCATCGCGAAGTAGTGGTCGGCGAAGCAGGTCACGCCGCCGCGGATCATCTCCGCGCAGGCCAGCCGGGCACCCAGCTCGACGTCCCGCTCGGTGAGGTTGACCTCGACGGGCCAGACCACGTCGTTGAACCATTCCTCGGTGGGCAGGTCCTCGGCGAGACCGCGCAGGGCGACCATCGGGGCGTGCGTATGACAGTTGATCAGGCCGGGCAGCGCCACCTGGCCCCGCCCGTCGACGCGCTCGGCGGCCGGCACGCCCGCCGCGTCGGCCGCGCCGGTGACGGCGGCGACGATGCCGTCCCGTACGACGATCGCGGCGTCCTCCTGGAACCCGATCCGCTCCTGGTCGTCGTGCACGAGAACCGTGCATCCGGTGATGACGAGGTCGGCGGGAGGCTGGCTCACCACGCCAACGTACGCCGGGGCACGGCTCCACCGGAAGGAAGCCCGGCACGTCTGCGGGCGTCGGGTTCCCGGAGAACCTCCTCCGTCTCCTCCGTCCGGGCCCCGGGGAACGCCGTGGAACATCAGTCCCTCACGTCGGCCCCTGGACCGCGACGGCCGGGTCGGGAAGCCAGACGGGGACGGCGAGCCGGGGAAGCCGCAGGCCCGTCCTCTCCTGATGGGCCGTGAGCCGCTCCAGCACGTCGTCGATCTGGCGGGTGTGCCGTGAGGTCAGCCTCCCGGTGTCGTCGAGGTGGACGGCGCACGCGGTGACGGTGTCGACGAGCCGCTCCAGCAGGGCGGCGGCCTCGTCCACGCCCCGGGCGTGCCGGGCGAGGGCGGGCAGTTCGGCGGCGGCCAGCGCGACGGCGGCCCGGGCCTCGGCGAGCGTGCGATACGCCTCGCGGCGCAGGACCCAGCGCCGGGCCCGGTCGTCGGAGCCGCTCATGACGTGCGCGAGATAGCCGTGCGCGGCCTCGGCCGCCGTCACCAGGCGGGCGCGTACGCCGCCGCCCCGCTCCCCCGGCAGCGGCACCGGCAGATGCCCCACGACCAGGACGATCGCACAGGCCAGCAGGGTCTCGCCGATCCGGCCGGCGGAGGCCGGCGGTTCGCCGCCCACCATCACCAGCGCGAGCACCAGCACCGTCACGACCGCGGTCTGGGCGGCGAAGTGCCGCGTGGCCACGGGGATGAGCGCCCCGCACACGGCCACGACCGCGACGAGCGCCGCGGGCCCGGGCAGTACGGCGGCCGGACCGGCGAAGAGGAGCGCCCCGAGCACGGTCCCCGCCGCCCGGCACAGCACCCGGGAGACCAGCGGTCCGAGATCGGGCTTGACCAGGAAGACGGCGGTGGCCGGCAGCCAGTACCAGTGCGGGTGCGGTCCGTACCAGTGGGCGTGATGCAGCCACTGCGCGACCGCTGCCGCCGCCCCGAAGGACAGACCCACACGGAAGCCGTACTCGCGCCCGCCGACGCCGAAGGCCGTACGGACGGCACCGGCGAGTCCTCGTCCGCGCGTGTGCAGGTCACCTCCGTCCCCCTGGTCGAATGCCTCGGCGGCGGCCAGGAGCGCGTCGTCGAGGGCGCGCAGCGCGGGCGCGGACCGGCAGGGCGCGGGCAGCGGCCCGGTGTGCGTGGCCCCGCGCACGGCGGCGGCGAGCCTCCGGAGTGCGTCGGAGGCCCGCCCGGCGACGGCCTCCGCGGACCAGGCCAGCGCGGTCGCGGCCTCGGCGAGCGGCAGGGCCGCGGCGTACTGCGCGTGCAGCCGGCGCTCCGCGGCGGACGCGGCGTACCGTCGCAGCCGGGGCCCGCCGAGCGCGTCCTGGGCCTGGTCGAGCGCGGCCGTCAGCGCGGTGCGCCGGGCCACGGCGTCCTTGCCGCCGGCGGCGTCGAGCAGCTCGGCGATCGCGTCGTACACCCGGGCGACGGCCGCCCGCTCCCCGTCGAACCGGAAGTCGCCGGCGAACGCGCCGGGAGCGGGCAGCGCGAGGCGCAGCAGGAGCAGCCAGCCGGCTCCGGCGAGAAAGGCGAGTCCTCGCTGCCAGCCGGGCTCGGGCAGCGGCATCCCGGCACCCACGGCCGCCGCGACGAGCAACTGCGTACCCGCCGAGGACGCCACGGGCCCCACGGCACTGACACATCCCGCGAGCACCCCGAGCACCAGCAGGACGAGGCTCAGCGCGACAGCCCCCAGCGCCTGCCCGGCATACGTTCCCGTGGCCAGCCCGGCCGCGCCGACGACGGCGGGCACCCCGAGCCGCCGCACCGCCGAACGTCTGCTCCCGGGCCGGTCGTTGATCCCGGCCAGCATGGCCGCCACCGCGGCGACGACCCCGAGGGAGACCCGCCCGGCGGCCAGGGAACCCGCCAGCAACGGCCCCGCCGCCAGCGCTCCCCGCCCCACCGCGCTCCATGGAACCGGCCCCCGCTGAGCACGCAACGCGTGCCCGAGCCAGGGCGGAAGAACGACGACTGCACGACGCGACACGGGACTCCTGTCCGTACGAGGGCGGAACGCCTTCGGACGACAGCGGCCGGGCGGTGGACATCGACGGCCTCGGCGGACATCGACGGCTTCGCGGATCTCTGCGGATCTCTGCGGATCTCGAGTGATCTCGGCGGTTCCCACCCTAGATCGTGTTCTTGGAGGGGAAGGAACAGACGTATTTCGGCCATGTGACGAAGACGCCGGAGTGCGGATCGCGCAGGAGGAACGCCTCGGATCGTCCGGGCCGTTCGTCCGGAGTCACCCGTCGATCCGCAGGAGCGCCTCGACACACGCCACGACCTCACGGATGCCCTCCGGGTCTCCGTCGGCGGGCAGCGAGGCGACGACGGCGTCGACTTCCCGCAGCCCCGCCCGCTCCAGCAGCCGCTTCTCGTTCGTCACCCACTCCCCCCGCGCCGCGAGCACACCGTGAGCGGCCTGCGCGGCGGCGAGTGCGACGGCGCCGGCGACCTCGGTGACACGGCCGGCGGGCGCGTGGCCCGTTCTCGCGTAGGCCAGGGTGGCGCGGGCCGTGTCGTGCCAGCGTTCCGCGGCGGCGGTGCGCAGCTTGTCGGGGTAGGCGGCGGGCCGGGGCAGACGGCCGCGCAGCACCTGGTTGATCGCGAGTTCGGCCACGATCAGGTAGCTCGGGATCCCGGCCAGATGGAACAGCAGCGGCTCCACCCGGAAGCGTCCCTCCTGCGCCTCCGCGAGTTCGTGCTCGACGACGTCCAGATCCCGGTAGTGCACGTCCACGCGGCGGCCGTCGATCGTGAGCCACGCGCCGCCGTTGAAGACGCCGCCGCCCCAGCCGCCGACCTCGGAGACCTCGCCCTGCCAGCCGAGGGCGCGCAGATCGGCGGGGTCGAAGGGGCCGCGGTAGTAGACGGCCAGGTCCCAGTCGCTGTCGGGGCGATGGGTGCCCTGGGCGCGGGAGCCACCGAGGGCGACGGCGCGCACGGTCGGGAGCGAGGCGAGACGGTCGGCGGTGGTGTCGAGAAAGACCTGGTCGGAGGGGTGGGACAGCACGGTCGGCTCCTGTGGGAGGGGGTGTGCGGGGTTCCGGGTCGCCGACAGCGTAGGGGGCGGGGGCCCGGGACGCGACGATCTTTCGGACGCGGCGAGCTCCACCGGCCGGACTGCGGCGCTCCCGACGCGGCGAGCTCCGGCCACGGGGCCACGACACCTCCGGACACGGCAAGCCCCGCCACAAGGCCACGACACTCCCGGACACGGCAAGCCCCACCGCAAGGCCACGACACTCCCGGACACGGCAAGCCCCACCGCAAGGCCACGACACTCCCGGACACGGCAAGCCCCACCGCAAGGCCACGATGCTTTCCGGTGCGCCGGGCCCGGCCGCAGGGCTCTGCCCCCTCTCCGGTACGACGCACCCGGAGCACGAGGCCCTGGCGCTCTGCGGTGCCGCGGACCGCGGCCTCATAAAGCACGTGCGGGCAGAGGCTCGACCGTCGATGATCGATGGGCATCTCGACCGGTCGGCTCCTCCCGCGACCGGCACCCTTTCCTGTTCCGGCGTCCTCAAGGAGCACCCACCGCATGATCCGGCGCGTCATCGCCCCTGGCCTCTTCCCGCCGCCCACCTACGCGCACGGCTCGGTCGTCGAGGCCGGCACCAGGCTGGCCTTCCTCGCCGGTTCGGTGCCGCTCGACGCCGACGGCAAGCTGGTCGGGGAGGGCGATCCGGTACGGCAGGCGGAACAGGCGATGGCCAACCTCGGGGAACAGCTGCGGGCGGTCGGCAGCGACTTCGCGCACGTCGTCTCCACCGACGTGTACGTCGTCTCCGGCGAACCCTCGGCCCTGCACGCCGTGTGGGACGTCGTGGAGGCGTCCGGGCTCAGCACGGGACCGCACTCCTCGACGCTGCTCGGTGTGGCCTGCCTCGGATACACCGGGCAGTTGGTGGAGATCACGGCCACGGCCGTGGTCCCCGGACCGGGCGACGTCACCCTGCGGCGGGCGGTCGCCGCGGACGCGGACGCGGTCGCCGATGTCTACCTCCGGTCCTTCGACACCGCGCTGCCGACCGTGCGACGGGCCCACTCCGACGACGAGGTGCGCGCCTACCTCCGTGATGTGGTCGTGCCCGGGCACGAGACCTGGGTCGCGGAGGCCGAGGGCGTCGTCGTGGGGCTGATGGTCCTGGACGGCGAGCAGCTCTCGCAGCTGTACCTGGACCCCGGCTGGCGGGGCCGGGGCATCGGCGACCGGTTCCTGGCGCTCGCCAAGGAGCGGGCTCCACGGGGGCTGAGCCTGTGGACCTTCCAGGTCAACGGACCCGCCCACCGCTTCTACGAACGCCACGGCTTCCGCGCCGCCGAGCGTACCGACGGCAGCGGCAACGAGGAACGCGAACCGGACGTCCGCTACGAGTGGCGCCCCTGAGCAGGCACCTCACCCGGGGCCGTCGGGCCGAGCCGGCCGCAGACCCGCCGTCTCGGCCGCCGCGCCCAGCACCTCCCGCAGCATCGCGGGGGTCAGCCGGCCGGTGAAGGTGTTGCGCTGGCTGACGTGGAAACAGCCGAAGAGCGCGAGTCCGTCCCCGCCCTCACCGTCCGGGAGGCTCACCCTCGCCCCGTGCGCGAACGCCGGTCTCGGCCGTGGCAGCGTCCAGCCCGCCGCCGCCAGCGCCGGGAGCGTCGCCTGCCAGCCGAACGCCCCCAGCACCACCACGGCCCGCACCGTCGGTCTGAGCAATCCCAGCTCCCGCACCAGCCACGGCCTGCAGGTGTCGCGCTCCGCGGGTGTGGGCCGGTTCTCCGGCGGTGCGCAGTGCACCGGCGCCGTGACCCGGACCCCGTACAGCTCCAGCCCGTCGTCGGCCGCCGCCGACGTGGGCTGCGACGCCAGTCCCACGTCGTACAGGGCCTGGTACAGCACGTCTCCCGACCTGTCCCCCGTGAACATCCGCCCCGTCCGGTTGCCCCCGTGCGCCGCCGGAGCGAGCCCCACCAGCAGCAGCCTCGCGTCCGACGGCCCGAAGCCCGGCACCGGCCGCCCCCAGTACGTCCACTCCGCGAACGCGGCCCGCTTGGTCCGGGCCACCTCCTCCCGCCACTGCACGAGTCTCGGACAGGCCCGGCAGCCTGCGATGCGGTGGTCCAGCGCAGCCAGGTCGCGCAGGCGGGGCGGGGTGGCCGGATCGGCTGGGTCCATGTCCCCACGGTAGGACGGAGGGGAGAGTTAAGGTCGATGCCATGGCTTCCCAGGACACGGACGACAAGCAGCACACCGGTGACGGCGCCGACCGGCCCGACCCGAAGATCGCCGCAGCCGTGGCCGCGGCCGAGGCGGCCGGGCCGTCGAACGGCGAGAGCGTGCGGGTCGACAGCTGGATCTGGTCCGTGCGGCTGGTCAAGACCAGGTCCGTCGGCGCCGCGGCCTGCAAGGGCGGCCATGTCCGTGTGAACGGCGAGCGGGTCAAGCCCGCCCACTCCGTGCGCCTCGGTGACGAGGTCCGGGTCCTGCACGAGGGCCGTGAGCGTGTCGTCGTCGTCAAGCGCCTGATCCGCAAGCGGGTCGGTGCCCCCGTCGCCGTCCAGTGCTACGTCGACAACAGCCCGCCCCCGCCGCCCCGCGAGACCGTCGCCCCGGCGGGCATCCGCGACCGCGGCACCGGCCGCCCCACCAAGCGCGACCGCCGCGATCTGGAACGCCTGCGCGACCTCGGCGGCCTGGGCTTCCTCCCGGGAGGCCGCTCGCCCCGGGAGCGGTGAGGCCCTGCGGGTACACGGCGTCGGGCCTGGGAGCCGGACGTCCAGATCATGCCTCGGGGCCGGTCCTCAGGCGCCGCGTCGTACCAGCCTCAGCAGCTGCGCGTTCCGGTCCCGCCGGGCCCAGGCGATCAGGGCGAGCGGCACGACGAGGATCAGCGGGGTCGCCGCGTTCTCCCCGTCGAAGACGGTCATCTGGAAGAAGAACGCCCCGGCCATCAGCCCGCCGAGCCCCAGGGCCGCCACGGACTGCAGCACCGGCACCAACAGCCCGATCGCGCCCGCCAGTTCCAGCACACCGACGCCGTACATCCCCACGCTGCCCCAGCCGATCTCGTCGAAGATCTCGGCCGCGGTCGAGTGACCGATCAGCTTGGGCAGGGCACTCGCGATCCCGAAGAACAGCGCGAGCACGATCTGCAGGCCGCGCAGGGCGGTACGGGCCCGCCGCCCTCGTCCCCCCGCGGACTCGGCGACGACCGCTCTGCGAGCGGTGGAAGCGGCGGCGGCGACGGATGCGGTGGTCTCGGACATGAGGTTCTCCCGGGTGCGGTGGTCGTTGTGCTGTCACAGGGACAGACCCCCGCACCCGCTCCAACTCATCGCTGCACGACGGACTTTCTCGCCGGATGCGCGGATGCGTCCGGCTCGGCCGGCCGTCTCAGCACGTACCTGTTCCCGATGCCGGGATCGCCGTACAGGAAGAACAGCTCCACCCTCCGCTGCGCGTCGCAGCCCGTGCAGAGGTGCCAGGTGTATGCCGAAGGCGGTCCGGCGGCAGCGGTGGAGGCGGCCCCCGCCGTCGCCGCGCCGCGCGTCTCCGCACGGGTCCGCGTCCTCATGGTGAGGCGGATCTCCTGCCCTCCGGGGTCGTCGGTCGGAGCCCGGGTCCCGGTACCGGAGACTCTCCGGCCGTCGTCGAAGCCGAAGTCCTGGCCGTCGAGATGCCGGACCACCGCCGTACCGTCCCTCCGGAGCGTCAGCCGTGTCTTCTCGGCTCCCTCCCACCGCCCCGCGACCTCCCCCTCGGCGACGTCGGACCCCGGCCCTCCCGTACCGCCCGCACCCATGTGCCGTCCGGCGTCAGGTACCTGTCCACTCTCAGCCCCGCCTCCGCCAGCGCCTCCTCGAACTGCTTCTCGGTCAGCGGCCGCGCCCTGAAGGTCTGGGTCCAGACGGCGTCCGGGAACTCGTACACGGCGCGGACCGACCGCACGCCGTCGCCGGTGCGGTCCGCCGGAGGCCCGCCTCCGGCCTCCGGCACCGGTCCCTTGGAGAACCCCCGGGCCGGGAGTACGTTTCAAGCAGGAACGGCGACAGCGATGCGTACAGGCAGTGAGCCGACGACCGCGCGCAGCGCACTGCGGGCGCGCTTCTGGCTGAGCCTGTGGGGTATCGCCTGGGCGATCTTCGGGACGGCCGCGTTCACGCTGGCCGACCGGATCGGGTGGGCCGTCGCCTGCGGCGTGCTGTGGCTGGTGGCCACGGTCGACCTGACCGTCGTCCTCCGGCACATACGGCAGGGCCCGCACTACCAGCCGGGCCCTGATGTGCCGCCGTACCGGCCGCCGGAGAGCCACGGCCCCTGAGCCGCCGTCGGCCGGCCGGTCACGAGTCGAAGCGGGCCGCCTTCAGATACTGCGGGTTGGGGTCGAGCGCGGCCGCGAGGCGGAAGTGACGCTTGGCCTGGTCGGGACGCCCCTGGCGCTCGTAGGTGCGGGCGAGCGCGAAGTGGGCGAAGGCGTTGTCCGGCTCGCGCTCCAGGACGATGGTGAACTCCAGTTCGGCGGGTCGCAGTTGCGCCGCCGCGAAGAAAGCACGCGCGCGCAGCAGGCGGGCGGCGGTGTTCTCCGGGTGTGCGGCGATCACCCGGTCGAGCAGCTTCACCGCGCCGCTGGGGTCCCGTGCGGCGAGCAGCTGCTCGGCGGCACGGAAGTCGATGACATGCGTCTCCGGAGTACGTCCGGTCGAACCGCTGGTCTCGGGCACGGCACAGTCCTTCCCACGGTGCAGCGTTCCAACGCCCGCGGCGGACAGCCCTATTCCCCTCCCCGCCCTCCGTCCCGTCGCGGCGGCACCCGCCCAGGCGCCTCAGGAGGGATCCGAGCGGCTGCGGGCCCGCTCCGCGAGGTCCTCCCACACTTCGTCTACCCGGCGACGGAGTTCCGGAAGCGGCATGTCGTTGTCGATGACGATGTCCGCGATCTCCCGGCGCTGCTCGCGGGTGGCCTGGGCGGCCATGCGCGCGCGTGCGTCCTCCTCGGCCATGCCGCGCAGCCGCACGAGCCGGTCGAGCTGGGTCTCCGGGGCGGCGTCGACGACGACCACGAGGTCGTACAGCGCTGCCAGGCCGTTCTCGGTGAGCAGCGGTACGTCGTGCACGACGACGGCGTCCGCGGGGGCGGCTTCCTCCAGCTCGCGGGAGCGGGCACCGACCAGGGGGTGGACGAGGGAGTTGAGGAGGGCCAGTTTCTCCGGGTCGCCGAAGACGATCGAGCCCAGTCGGGGGCGGTCCAGGCTGCCGTCCTCGGCGAGCACGTCCTTGCCGAAGGCGTCGACGACCGCGGCGAGACCGGGGGTGCCGGGCTCCACGACCTCACGGGCGATGCGGTCCGCGTCGATCAGCACGGCTCCGCACTCCACGAGCAGCCGTGACACCTCGCTCTTGCCGGCACCGATGCCGCCGGTCAGGCCCACTGTCAGCATGAGCGGAAGCTTAGGGCCTCCCTCCGGCAGCGCACCCGCCGGGACCTGGGGAGCCGCGCCTCGGACACGCCCGCCCACGACCGCCGGAAGGAGCCGCGCCTCGGACACGACCGCCGGAAGGGCACGCCCGCCCGAGCCGCGGCTCAGGCGTCGCCCTCCCGCTCCGCCAGGAACCGCTCGAACTCGCGCCCGATCTCGTCCGCGGAGGGAATGTCCGCGGGCTCGGCGAGCATGTTGCCGCGGGTCTCCGCCCCCGCGACGGCGTCGTACTGGTGCTCCAGGCCCTGGACGAGAGCGGTCAGCTCCTCGTCGCCCTCCTGGATCTGCCGGTCGATCTCGGTCTGGGTGCGCTGGGCCTCCGTGCGCAGCCCGTGGGCGATACCGGGCAGGACCAGTCCGGTGGCGGCCGTGATGGCCTCCAGGACGGTGAGCGCGGCGTCCGGGTAGGCGGAGCGGGCGATGTAGTGAGGGACGTGGGCGGCGACGCCCAGGACGTCGTGGCCGGCCTCCATCAGACGGTACTCGACCAGCGACTCGGCACTGCCGGGCACCTGGGCCTCGTCGAAGGGGCTGCGGTGGCCCGGGATCAGGTCGGTGCGGTTGCCGTGCGGGGTGAGGCCGACGGGGCGGGTGTGGGGGACTCCCATGGGGATGCCGTGGAAGTTCACGGCGAGACGGACGCCGAGCCGCTCCACGATCTGGTCGACGGCGGCGGCGAAACGCTCCCATTCCACGTCCGGTTCGGGCCCGGACAGCAGCAGGAAGGGTGCTCCGGTGGCGTCCTGGACCAGGCGTACGGCGAGGGTGGGCTCCTCGTAGGCGGTCCAGCGGTCGCGCCGGAAGGTCAGCAACGGGCGGCGGGCCCGGTAGTCCACGAGCCGGTCGTGGTCGAACCGGGCCACGACCTGGTGGGGCAGCGAGTCGAGGAGCCCGTCGACGATCTGGTCGCCGGTCTCGCCCGCGTCGATGTATCCGTCGAAGTGGTAGAGCATGACAAGGCCGGCCGACTCCTGGGCGAGCGCCATGTCGACGACGGCCAGCCCCTTCGGCTCCCACGTGTACAAACCCTGCGGATCAAGCACAGTGACCGCTCCTCCTCGTGTTCACAGTGAACAACGAGGCACAACGCGTGCGCATTCCCCCGATCATGAAAATCGGAGCACATCGGCGCCTCAAGGGGGCCCGGTGAACTGCGCGCCCGGCCCTCGGCGCCCCGCGGACGAACGGTCGCCGCAGCGGGGAACGACCAAGGGGCCGCACCTGAAAGGTGCGGCCCCTCGGATCAGCGGCTAAGCCTCAGCGGCTGAGCTCCTCCCTGCGGGGGAGTTCAGCTCTGGCCGCCGGCCAGCTTCTCGCGCAGGGCAGCCAGCGCCTCGTCCGACGCCAGGGCGCCGGAGTTGTCGCCACCCTCGGAGGAGTACGAACCGCCGGTCGCGGCCGGAGCGGCGGCCTCGCCACCCTCGGCGGCGGCAGCGGCGTCCGCCTCGCGGGACTTGATGACCTGCTGCTGGTGCTGCTCGAAGCGGGTCTGCGCCTCGGCGTACTGGTGCTCCCACGCCTCGCGCTGGGTCTCGTAGCCCTCGAGCCAGTCGTTGGTCTCGGGGTCGAAGCCCTCGGGGTAGATGTAGTTGCCCTGGTCGTCGTAGGACGCGGCCATGCCGTACAGGGTCGGGTCGAACTCGACCGTGGCCGGGTCGGCACCGAACGCCTCGTTGGCCTGCTTCAGCGAGAGGCTGATGCGACGACGCTCGAGGTCGATGTCGATGACCTTGACGAAGATCTCGTCGTTGACCTGGACGACCTGCTCCGGGATCTCCACGTGGCGCTCGGCCAGCTCGGAGATGTGGACCAGACCCTCGATGCCCTCGTCCACGCGGACGAACGCACCGAACGGAACCAGCTTCGTGACCTTGCCGGGCACGACCTGGCCGATCTGGTGGGTGCGGGCGAACTGCTGCCACGGGTCTTCCTGGGTCGCCTTCAGCGACAGGGAGACACGCTCGCGGTCCATGTCGACGTCGAGGACCTCGACGGTGACCTCCTGGCCGACCTCGACAACCTCGGAGGGGTGGTCGATGTGCTTCCAGGACAGCTCGGAGACGTGGACCAGACCGTCGACGCCACCCAGGTCCACGAAGGCACCGAAGTTGACGATCGAGGAGACGACGCCGGAACGGACCTGACCCTTCTGGAGGGTCGTGAGGAAGGTCTGGCGGACCTCGGACTGGGTCTGCTCCAGCCAGGCACGGCGGGACAGGACCACGTTGTTGCGGTTCTTGTCCAGCTCGATGATCTTGGCCTCGAGCTCCTTGCCCACGTAGGGCTGGAGGTCGCGGACACGGCGCATCTCGACCAGGGAGGCCGGGAGGAAGCCGCGGAGGCCGATGTCGAGGATGAGACCACCCTTGACGACCTCGATGACGGTACCGGTGACGATCCCGTCCTCTTCCTTGATCTTCTCGATGGTGCCCCAGGCGCGCTCGTACTGGGCGCGCTTCTTCGAGAGGATCAGGCGGCCTTCCTTGTCCTCCTTCTGGAGAACGAGGGCTTCGATCTCGTCACCGACGGCGACGACCTCGTTGGGGTCGACGTCGTGCTTGATCGAGAGCTCGCGGCTCGGAATGACGCCTTCGGTCTTGTAACCGATGTCGAGCAGGACCTCGTCCCGGTCGACCTTCACGATGACGCCGTCGACGATGTCGCCGTCGTTGAAGTACTTGATCGTCTCGTCGATCGCGGCGAGGAAGGCTTCCTCGTTACCGATGTCGTTGACCGCAACCTGCGGGGTGGTGGCGGTGGTGGTCTCGGTGCTGCTCGTCATGTGGGAAAGGGCTCCGGTACGGACATGAAGTCGTAGGCACTGCTACGCCGGAGCCCGTTTCGCTCTGCAGAAGCCGGACAGCCAAGGAAGCGCCCCACCTGATGAAACCGGTGGTGCGCCTCGAGAACCGAGGGGACATACATACAGATGCGAGCGCAGCCTGCTACGTCTGAGGTGCGCAGGCCCGCAGCGCAACTTGTAGCATACGGGGGCAGCCGGGCAGGGTCAATGCGCGAAGGCGCACACCCGGGGCGGAACACCGCATACCCGGCACAATTCCTGTCTTCTGAGGCCACGCAGGACTCAGGGCACCCCTTTGGTGAGGGGCCCGCCCGGGACAGGTTGGACGGAAGAGTACGACGAGGGAGCCGATCATCCAAGAGCCTGTTTCTTCCGAGTGCCCCGCCGAGCCGGAGGCGACGAGGCGCGAGGCCGGCTCGTCCGAGAGCTCCCGCGCGAACCGGGGCTGGTGGGACCGCAACGCGGACGACTACCAGGTCGAGCACGGCACGTTCCTCGGCGACGACCGGTTCGTGTGGGGCCCCGAAGGTCTCGACGAGGTGGAGGCCGAGCTGCTGGGTCCGGCGGACGAGCTCAGGGGCAGGGACGTCCTGGAGATCGGCGCGGGCGCGGCGCAGTGCTCGCGCTGGCTCGCCGCGCAGGGCGCCCGGCCGGTGGCCCTGGACCTGTCCCACCGCCAGCTCCAGCACGCGCTGCGCATCGGCGGAACGTTCCCTCTGGTGTGCGCCGACGCCGGTGCCCTCCCCTTCGCCGACTCGTCCTTCGACCTGGCGTGCTCCGCCTACGGCGCGCTGCCCTTCGTCGCCGACCCCGTGCAGGTGCTCCGGGAGGTCCACCGGGTGCTGCGGCCGGGCGGCCGTCTCGTGTTCTCGGTGACCCACCCGCTCCGCTGGGCGTTCCCGGACGAACCCGGCCCCGAGGGGCTGAGCGTCTCCGCCTCGTACTTCGACCGCACTCCCTACGTCGAGCAGGACGAGGAGGGCCGCGCGGTCTACGTCGAGCACCACAGGACGGTCGGCGACCGGGTGCGGGACGTCGTCGCGGCGGGCTTCCGGCTGACGGACCTGGTGGAGCCGGAGTGGCCCGCCTGGAACACCGCGGAGTGGGGCGGCTGGTCGCCGTTGCGCGGAAACCTGATCCCCGGAACGGCGATCTTCGTCTGCGCGCGGGACTGACCGGCCGACCGGCTGATCGACCGAGCGTTCCCGCTCGTACGAGACTGGGGGCGTGATCCGTTACGACGCCCTGGACGCGCTGCCCGTACGCGGCGCCCTGCCCGGTCTGCACGACGCCCTGGAGGGCCACGGCACCGCCGTGCTGGTCGCGCCGCCCGGCACGGGCAAGACCACGCTGGTGCCGCTCGTCCTGGCGGGCCTGCTGGACGACGCCCCCGCGCGGCGCGTCGTCGTCGCCGAGCCGCGGCGGATCGCGGCCCGGGCCGCCGCGCGGCGGATGGCGTGGCTGCTGGGCGAGGAGGCGGGCCGGAGCGTCGGCTACACGGTGCGCGGCGAGCGGGTCGTGGGGCGGCACACGCGCGTGGAGGTCGTCACGACGGGTGTGCTGCTCCAGCGGTTGCAGCGCGACCAGGAGCTGGCCGGTGCGGACGTGGTGGTGCTCGACGAGTGCCACGAGCGGCATCTGGACGCGGACACGGCCGCCGCGTTCCTGTGGGACGTGCGCGAGACGCTGCGGCCCGAGCTGAGGCTGGTGGCGGCGTCGGCGACGACCGACGCGCAGGGCTGGGCCCGGCTGCTGGGCGACGCGCCGGTGGTGGAGGCCCGGGGCGTCTCCCACCCGGTGGAGGTCGTCTGGGCCCCGCCGGCACGCCCGGTGCGGCCGCCGCACGGCATGCGCGTGGACCCCGTCCTGCTGGCGCACGTGGCGTCGGTGGTGCGGCGGGCGCTGGCCGAGCGCGAGGGCGACGTGCTGTGCTTCCTGCCCGGTGTGGGGGAGATCGCGCGGGTCGCCGGACAGCTCGGCGATCTGGGCGGTGTCGACGTGCTCCAGGTGCACGGGAGGGCTCCGGCGGCCGTGCAGGACGCGGTGCTCGTGCCGGGCGAGCGGCGCCGGGTGGTGCTGGCCACCGCGGTCGCCGAGTCGTCGCTGACGGTGCCCGGGGTGCGGGTGGTCGTGGACGCGGGACTGGCGCGTGAGCCGAGGGTGGACCACGCGCGCGGGCTGAGTGCGCTGACGACGGTCCGGTCCTCGCAGGCGGCCGGACGCCAGCGGGCGGGACGTGCCGGGCGTGAGGCTCCGGGTGCGGTGTACCGCTGCTGGGCGGAGGCCGAGGACGGGCGTCTGCCGCGGTTCCCCTCCCCCGAGATCAAGGTGGCCGACCTGACGGCGTTCGCCCTTCAGGCGGCCTGCTGGGGCGATCCGCAGGCGTCGGGACTGGCGCTGCTGGACCCGCCGCCCGCCGGGGCGATGGCGGCGGCGCGAGCGGCGCTGACGGCGGTCGGAGCCGTGGACCCGGCCGGCCGCGCCACCGGACGGGGGCTGCGGCTGGCGCGGCTGGGGCTGCATCCACGGCTCGGACGGGCCCTGCTGGACACCGCCGGGAGGGGCGCCGAGGTGGTGGCGCTGCTGTCCGAGGAGGCGCCCCGGGAGTACGGCGACGATCTGGCCGCGGCGTGGCGGACCGCCCGGCGCGGCGGGGACGCCTACTCCGGCCGGTGGCGCCGCGAGGTCCGGCGGCTGCGGTCCGCCGCGGACGAGGCTCCCGCCCGTGACGGCCGGCCGGCGGCGGACGGGGCCGCCGGTGACGACCGGCTCACCGGGCTCGTCGCCGCGCTCGCCTTCCCCGAGCGGGTCGCCAGGCTCGACGGCGGGTCGTACCTCATGGCCTCCGGGACCCGGGCCGAGCTGCCGGCCGGGTCGCCTCTGCGGGGCGCCCCCTGGCTCGCCGTGGCCGTGGCCGACCGGCCCGTCGGCAAGGGGCACGCACGCGTGCAGCTCGCCGCCGTGGTGGACGAGGAGACGGCCCGGGCGGCTGCCGCACAGCTGTACTCCGAGGCCGAGGAGGTCCACTGGTCCGACGGGGACGTCGTCGCGCGGCGGGTCGAGCGGCTGGGGGCGGTCGAGCTCGCGGTGCGGCCGCTGCGGGACGCCGACCCGGGGCTCGTGCGGGCGGCTCTCCTCGACGGGCTGCGTCAGGAGGGGTTCGGTCTGCTGCGCTGGTCCCCCGACGCCGAGGTGCTGCGCCGGCGCCTGGCGTTCCTGCGGCTGCACCTGGGGGAGCCGTGGCCGGACGTCTCGGACGCCGCGCTGCACGCGCGCGTGGACGAGTGGCTGGAGCCGGAGCTGAGCCGGGCCCGGCGGCGGGCGGACCTGGCGCGGCTCGACGCGGGTGAGGCGCTCGGCAGGCTGCTGCCGTGGGCCTCGGGCGACGCGGCACGGCTGGACGAGCTGGCGCCGGAGCGGATCACCGTACCGAGCGGGTCCAGGATCCGGGTCGACTACGGGGATCCCGAGCGGCCGGTGCTGGCGGTGAAGCTGCAGGAGATGTTCGGGCTGCAGGAGTCGCCGGCGCTCGCGGGAGTGCCGGTGCTGGTGCACCTGCTGTCGCCCGCCGGGCGGCCGGCCGCGGTGACGGCGGATCTGGCCTCGTTCTGGCGGGACGGCTACAAGGGGGTGCGGGCGGAGCTGCGCGGCCGGTACCCGAAGCATCCGTGGCCCGAGGACCCGGCGACGGCGGAGCCGACCCGGCGCACCAACGCGGCGCTCAGGCGCTGACCGGTTCCTCCGTCGTGGCCGCGTCCGGCGCGGGTCCCGCCCGGCGCCTGCCGCGCGCCTCCAGCCGGAGGGCGAGGGCGAGCAGGGCGGCGCCCAGGATCAGGAAGCTCCAGGGCAGGTACGAGACGAGCAGCAGGACGAGCGTGCGCCGGGACCTGACCAGATCGACGGTGTGCTCGATGTAGTCCTCACGCATCTTCACGTGACCGGCGAACGCCGTCACCTTGTCGCGGCCGCCGAGCAGGGTGCCGCCGCGCAGTTCCTCCTCGTGGATCTCCTCGCCGTAGACGGGCGCGCCCGTGACGGGTTCGACCCAGAATCTGCGGACGGTGGTGTACCAGCGGGTGGTGCCGGTGGCGGCGACGGACTCGGGGGTGACGCCCTCGACGGGCAGGGCCTCGGGGAACTTCACCTCGGTCCAGGGGACGGTCTGCTCGAAGAAGTAGACCTCCAGGCCGCGGAACGTCCGGGTGCCCCGGTAGTGGATGGGTGCGGAGGTGCGTGTCTGGGCGTCGAAGTACTCGTAGTCCCGTCTTTCGGTCAGGAACGGCCATTTGAACTCGATGCCCTCGCGTCTGACCGGGTCGCCGTCGACCGTCTCGCCGGGGGCGTGGACGGGTTCCTGGGTGTGGGCGTCGAAGATGTAGCGCCCGGGGACGCGCGAGACCATGCGGCCGTCGGGCCCCTGGACGTAGGAGAGGGTGTCCCAGACGACCACGTCGCGGCCCGCTGTCCGCTCGATCCGTTCGGACGCCTCCACGTTCCCTCGGAGGGTCTGCACGACGGTGACGCGGGGGACCTTGCGCGCCTTCATGGTGGTGTAGTCGAGGAGGGTGGCGTCCTTCGCCTCCAGGACCACGGCCTGGTACTGGTTCGGCGGGACCTTGACGAGGCGGGGGAAGGCGTACCAGCGCAGCAGCGGGGACAGGGCCGTGAAGAACACGGCGAGAGCGAGCAGGACCAGTGCGGACGTACGGCGCATCTCGGCCTCCCTCGGGGCGGTCACGGGTGCTCGGGGACCGTGGTCAGCAGGGGCTCGGGAGACGTCCCGCCCGTGGGCGTGCCGAGGGCCGTGAGGGTGAGGACGAGGGCGAACGCGACGGCGAGACCGATCGTGGCGGCGATGAGGGCACGCATACGGGACCTCCCGGCGCGGGGACGGATCCTGAGCTGACATGGCGTCAGGTCCGGGCACCGTAGCAACGGGCGGGCGAGATGAGAACAGCCGCGCGGACGGCGAGGGCGCCCCCGCCGCTGTCGCGGAAGGAGCGCCCTCGGTGTCGGCGCGGCCGGGCGCCGGGCGAGCGGCCGGGCGCCGGGCGAGCGGCCGGGCGCCGGGCGAGCGGCCGGGCGCCGGGCGAGCGGCTAGGCGCCGGGCGAGCGGCTAGGCGCCGGGCGAGCGGCTAGGCGCCGGGCGAGCGGCCGGGCGCCGGGCGAGCGGCTAGGCGCTGGGCGAGGCCGAGGGGTCGGGCGTCGGGGTCGCCGGCTCGTCGGGCGTCGGGGTGGGCGTCGGGGACGCGGCCGCCTCCACGGTCAGTTCGACGGTGAGCGTGGCACCGCCGGTGGTGGTGACCCGCAGCAGGTAGGTGCCCGCGGTGTCGTCCGCGTACAGCTTCGGCAGCTTCAGCAGGCCGTCCGCGTCCGTCACCAGACCGGTCAGGGTGCGCACGGGCTTGCCGTCGGCGTCCTCGAAGTAGGGGCCCTTGTCGTTCTCGGCCGGGTCCTCCGCCGACTTGACCAGGGTCGCGGTGGCCGCGACGCGGCCCGCGGGGGCGTCCTGGCGGGTCGCCTTCAGCTGGATCTCCTCGGCGAACTCACCTCCCACGGGGCAGGTCAGGGCCGCGTCGCCGACCCGCGTGAGGGCGTCGGCGGCGCGGGCGGTGACGGTGGCGGCGTAGTCGAGGCCCGTGACCGAGCGGCCGACGACGGTCGCGCGGACGGTGAAGGCGCCGGTCTTCTCCCCCGCACGCAGGCCGGGCGCGACGGCGACGCCGGAGCTGTCGGTGAGGACCGTGGCGACGCTCTCGCCGCCGGCGAAGACGGTGTCGGTGCCGCCGGTGATCGTGAACCGGATCCGGACCTTGCCGACCGCCTTGCCGGCCTCGGTCTCCGCGCGGGTGCTGATCTTCTTGGTGAACGCCTCGCCGGCCGTCGCGGTGAGCTTGGCGGTGCCCGCGTCCTCCAGGTGGTCGACCGTGTCGGTGGGCGTGGGGGGCGTGGTGGTGGGCGGGGTGGCCGGCGGAGTGGTCGGCGTCTGCGTGCCGCCGCCGGGGGTCGGGGTCTGCGTGCCCTCGCCGGGCTTGCCGCCCGGCGGCTTCGGGGACGGCGACGGGTGCGGGCTCGCGGGCGGGGACGGCGAGGGACCCGGACCGGTCGGGGTGTCGCTGCGGTTGCCGGGCAGCGAGCCCGTGCCGTCCGGGATCTCGTGGGTGCCCCTGCGGTAGTACTCCAGCCACGACATGACGGTGTTGAGGTAGTCGCGCGAGTTGTTGTAGCTGAGGATCGCCCGGTCCAGGTCGCCCTGGGCGGACAGGTCCCAGCCGAAGCGGCACAGGTAGTGGCCGGCCGCGAGCGCCGCGTCGTAGACGTTGTTGGGGTCCCTCAGGCCGTCGCCGTTGCCGTCGCGGCCCGCCCACTCCCAGGTGGAGGGGATGAACTGCATGGGGCCGACGGCCTGGTCGTAGTTCGCGTTGCCGTCGTAGGCGCCGTTGTCGGTGTCCTTGATGAGGGCGAAGCCGTTGCCGTCGAGCTGCGGGCCGAGGATCGGGGTGTACGTGGTGCCGTCGGCGTCGACACGTCCGCCGCCCGCCTGGCCGGACTCGACCTTGCCGATGGCGGCGAGCAGCTGCCAGGGCAGGTTGCAGCCGGGCTTGGTCTCGTTCAGCCGGGTGGCCGCCCTCTTGTAGGCGTCCAGGACCGTCGCGGGTATCCCGGCCTCCGCGGAGCCGGTCACGACCGGCGTGCCCGACCCCGACGAGGTGGGCGCGGGCGTCGGGCTGTTCAGCGGCGGCAGATCCGTGTAGTAGGGCGAGTTGCCGGTCGCGCTGTCGTCGGCGACGACGTCCGGCGTGGGCTGGGAGTCGGCCGTGGTCTGTCTGGCCTCACCGTCGCCCGTCACTCCCGGAGCCTGGGACGCCGACAGTGCCGCGACCGCCGCCGCGGCCACAGCGGTCGTCGCCGCCCCCTTGCGCAGACGCCTGCCGAATTGCGCCGCCATGAAGTGAACCCCTCCCGTGGACGCCCGAGCGCCCGACTGTGTCTGCTGCCTTCGCCCTGTGGGACTGCCGAGACCCGGGGACGGTTGCACCGGCACCCGTTTTCCGCGCTTTGTCCGTTCGCGGTTCCTTCGCTCCGGCGCGTCCGCGCGTCCGGTCGGCCGTGCGTGCGCCCATGGTCCCAGGTGACCCTACGACAACTTCCTGTCCGCGGGGACCGGTTCGCACGCCGTCTTCACCGCTTGGTCACGTGGTCCGTCCGGCGTGCGCGGCCAGCCGGCCGAACGGCCCCGGTGCACCGGTCACGCATACTGAATCGCCCAGGCGATCACCGGGCAGCGGCCCGGCCGGCGCCTTTCACTAGGAGGCCACTTGCCGTTCACCCTGAGCCACGCGGCGGCCGCGCTGCCCCTGGTACGCACCGACGGGACGGGCCGGTGGGCGCTGGTGCCGTCCGTTCTGGTGGCAGGGACGTTCGCGCCCGACCTGACCTACTACGCGGCGAGCGTGCTGTCCGGAGCCATGGAGTTCGGCGATGTCACCCACTCCTTCCCCGGTGTGTTCACGGTCGACGTGCTCATCGCGTGGACCCTTGTCGCGCTGTGGCTGCTCGTACGGGAGCCGCTCGTGGCGCTGCTGCCCCGGCCCCGGCAGAGCCGTACGGCGACCCTGCTGCGCTGCGGAGCACCACGCGCGCGTGCACAGGCCGCGACGGCGGCCCGGTGGTACGTCTCCGCGGCGCTCGGCGCGCTGACGCACGTCGTGTGGGACGCCTTCACCCACCTCGACCGGTGGGGCATGCGGATCTTCCCCGTGCTGGGCCGGGAGATCGCCGGTTCACCTCTGTACTGGTATCTGCAGTACGGCGGTTCCGCGATCGCCGCCGTGGTGATCGCCGTGTTCCTGGTGCGGTCGCTGCGGCGCGTCCCGGCGGCCGGGCCGGTGGGCGTGCCGGTGCTGTCCTCGGGCGACCGGTGGGCGGCCGGTGTGCTGATCGGCGGCTGCGCCCTGGTCGCGGCGGTGCAGCGGGCCTCGCGGTGGTGGGCCTACTGGGGGTCCGTCGCGAAGCCGTACGAACTGATCCCCACGCTGTGCTTCGGCGCGGGCGCGGGGTTGCTGCTGGGGGTGCTGCTGTACGCGGTGTCGGTCAGGGTGTGGCGCCCGGCCCCGGTTCCGGACGCGACCAGCAGGGAGCCGAGCCGTCCGGCGGCCCGCTGAGGGCGGGCACGGGGGCGACGAACACGGTGAGGGTGCGGACCGGGCGAGCGCGCGGCAGGAGGGTGAGCAGCAGCGCGAGGTAGCCGCGGGCCTGGTCGGCCCACAGTCGGCGGCGCGTGTCCCGTGGACGTCCTGCGGCTTCCACGGGCCCCGGTCCGCCGGGCGCGCGGAACGGGCGGCACCGGGCGAGCGCGTGGCCGAGGCCCACGGCGGCATGGCGCGCGGTCTCCACCGGGCCGACGGCGATACGGGCGGTGCTTGCGCCGGCCGCGAAGGCCGGGACCGGCGCGAGCGGCGGATGCGCCGGCCGGCGGTTGAGCATGCGTATACCCATGCCCGCATCCTCAGGGCCAACGGCCCGGGGCTGCTGTCCCGCGGGGTCCACGCGGGTGACGGCCTTCCGGGGTGAGGGCCGCCGGGCGGGTCACGGGGCGTCCGTGGGCAGGAGCATGGGCGGAGGGGGCGGCGGGTCCGGGCCCGCCGGGGCCTGTGCGGACGGGAAGCGGTGCAGCGGCCCGCGGACGCACCCTCCGCGCCGACTCGCCCTGTACGGGGAGCCGACCGCGGGCGGCCGCGCCCCCGCGCGGGGGAGGCGGGTGCGCACACAGCCGACTGCCCCACGAGGGGCCCTGCGGGGCGGCTCGCCCCGTACGGGAAGCCCTGTACGGAGAGCCGACCGCGGGCGGCCGCGCCCCCCGCGCGGGGGAGGCGGGTGCGCACACAGCCGACTGCCCCACGAGGGGCCCTGCGGGGCGACGGTCCTGCGGGGCGGCTCGCCCTGTACGGGGAGCCCTGTACGGAGAGCGGACCGCGGGCGGCCGCGCCCCCGCGCGGGGGAGGCGGGTGCGCACACAGCCGACTGCCCCACGAGGGGCCCTGCGGGGCGACGGTCCTGCGGGGCGGCTCGCCCCGTACGGGAAGCCCTGTACGGAGAGCGGACCGCGGGCGGCCGCGCCTCCGCGCGGGGTCCTGCGGGGCGGTGGTCCGGCAGGACCGCCCGCCCTGGCGTGCCGGCACGCGCAGAGGACGGCGCCGGCCGTCCGCCCCCGGCCACGCCGCCCGAGGGGCGGGGCGTGGCCGGGCAGGACGGCCGTCCCGTGCCCGCCGTGGGCGGGCGCTAGTGCGCGGCCGACTCCCAGTCCGTCCCCACGCCCACCGAGACGTCCAGCGGGGCGCGCAGCTCCACGGCACCGGCCATCTCACGGCGGACGATCTCCTCGGTGGCGGCGCGCTCACCGGGGGCGATCTCCAGGACGATCTCGTCGTGGACCTGGAGGAGCAGACGGGACTTCAGGCCGGCCTCGCCGAGCGCGCGGCCCACGTCGAGCATGGCGATCTTGACGATGTCGGCCGCGGTGCCCTGGATCGGCGCGTTGAGTGCCATGCGCTCGGCCGCCTCGCGGCGCTGGCGGTTGTCGCTGTTGAGGTCGGGCAGGTAGCGGCGACGGCCGAACAGCGTGGCCGTGTACCCGGTGGCCCGGGCCTCGTCGACGACCCGGTGCAGATAGTCCCGCACCCCGCCGAAGCGCTCGAAGTAGGTGTCCATCAGGGCACGCGCCTCGCCCGCCTCGATGTTCAGCTGCTGGGACAGGCCGAACGCCGACAGACCGTACGCCAGGCCGTACGACATCGCCTTGATCTTGCGGCGCATCTCGGCGTCCACCGCCGAGCGCTCGACGCCGAACACCTGCGAGGCGACCGTGGTGTGCAGGTCCTCGCCGGAGGTGAACGCCTGGATCAGGCCCTCGTCCTCGGACAGGTGGGCCATCACCCGCAGTTCGATCTGGCTGTAGTCCGCCGTCATCAGGGACTCGAAGCCCTCGCCGACCACGAAGCCGCGGCGGATGGCACGGCCCTCGTCGGTGCGGACCGGGATGTTCTGCAGGTTGGGGTCCGTGGAGGACAGCCGGCCCGTCGCGGCCACCGTCTGGTTGAAGGTGGTGTGGATGCGGCCGTCGGCCGCGATCGTCTTGATCAGGCCCTCCACGGTCACGCGCAGCTTCGCCTGCTCGCGGTGCCGGAGCATGATCACCGGGAGCTCGTTGTCCGTCTGGGTCGCCAGCCAGGCGAGCGCGTCGGCGTCGGTGGTGTAGCCGGTCTTGGTCCTCTTCGTCTTCGGCAGTCCCAGCTCGCCGAAGAGGACCTCCTGGAGCTGCTTGGGCGAGCCCAGGTTGAACTCGTGTCCGGCGGCCGCGTGCGCCTCCTTCACGGCCTGCTGCACGGCGCCCGCGAACATCTGCTCCATCGCCTCCAGATGGGCGCGGTCGGCCGCGATGCCGTACCGCTCCATCCGCGCGAGCAGTGCCGAGGTCGGCAGCTCCATGCCGCCGAGCAGTTCGGCGGCGCCGACGTCCCGCAGGCGGTCCTCGAATGCCTGGCCGAGGTCCAGCACCGCGCGGGCCTGGATCATCAGGGCCTCCGCCTCGGCGCCGTCGTCCGCGCCGAAGGCCAGCTGCCCGTCGGCCGCGGCGGCGGGCGCCAGCTCGCGGTGGAGGTACTCCATCGACAGCGCGTCCAGGTCGAAGGAGCGCCGGCCGGGCTTGACCAGGTAGGCCGCGAGCGCGGTGTCCATGCCGACACCGGCCACGCTCCAGCCGTGCTCGGCGAAGACGCGCATCGCGCCCTTGGCGTTGTGCAGCACCTTGGGCCGGGCCTCGTCGGCCAGCCAGGCCGCCCAGGAGCGCTCGTCGGCCTCGTCCAGCTCCGCCGGGTCGAACCAGGCGGCGGTCCCGTCGGACGCGGCCAGGGCGACCTCGGCGACCGAGCCGGTGCCCAGTGACCAGGTGTCGACGGTGGCCACGCCGAGGACCTCGGTGCCGTGCTCGCCCAGCCAGCCGGCCAGCTCGCCGGTGCCCAGCACGGTGCCGTCCAGCTCGACGCCGTCGGCGACGGCCGGGGCCGCCTCGGCCTCCTCGGTGCCCGGGTCGACGGCGAACAGCCGCTCGCGCAGGGAGGGGTTCCTGATCTCCAGGGTGTCCAGGACCATCGTCACGGTCTTGCGGTCGTACGGCGCGCGCGCGAGGTCGGTGACCGTCGCGGGCAGCTCGACGGTGCGGACCATCTCGGTGAGCCGGCGGTTGAGCTTGACGGCCTCCAGGTGGTCGCGCAGGTTCTGCCCGGCCTTGCCCTTGACCTCCTCGACCCGTTCGACCAGCTCGGCGAAGGAGCCGAACTGGTTGATCCACTTCGCGGCCGTCTTCTCGCCGACGCCCGGAATGCCCGGGAGGTTGTCGGACGGGTCACCGCGCAGGGCGGCGAAGTCGGGGTACTGCGCGGGCGTCAAGCCGTACTTCTCGACGACCTTCTCCGGGGTGAACCGGGTCAGCTCGGAGACGCCCTTGGTCGGGTACAGCACCGTGGTGTGCTCCGACACGAGCTGGAAGGAGTCGCGGTCGCCGGTGACGATCAGCACGTCGAAGCCCTCGGCCTCGGCCTGGGTGGCCAGGGTGGCGATCACGTCGTCCGCCTCGTAGCCGTCGACCGCGAAGCGCGACACGTGCATCGCGTCGAGCAGCTCGCCGATCAGCTCGACCTGGCCCTTGAACTCGTCGGGGGTCTTGGAGCGGTTGGCCTTGTACTCGGTGAACTCCTCCGAGCGCCACGTCTTGCGCGAGACGTCGAAGGCCACGGCGAAGTGGGTGGGCGCCTCGTCACGCAGGGTGTTGGCCAGCATCGACGCGAAGCCGTAGATGGCGTTCGTCGGCTGGCCGGTCGCGGTGGTGAAGTTCTCCGCGGGCAGCGCGAAGAACGCGCGGTAGGCCAGCGAGTGCCCGTCCATGAGCATCAGCCGCGGACGGTCGCCGCCGGAGGTCTTGTCGGTCTTCTTCGATGCTGTCTCTGCCACGCCCCGATCCTGCCACGCCCCACCGACACTCGGCCCCATGCCGGGACCGACGCCCGCGAAGGGAGCCGGTCGAGGCGGGGCGCCCGCACCGGGGGACACCCGTACGGGCCCGCGCCCGGCCCCGTGCCCTCCGCCGTCGGGGCCCGCGGCCCCGTACGCCGCTGCTGTCGGTGGCCCGTGCGAGGATCGGAGAGGTACCTCACGCAGGCAGTCGAAGGAGAGCGTGCGATGGCGACGAAGCCACCCAAGGCCGACCCGGTCCAGGACGCGCCCCAGGTCACGGAGCCGCAGCACACCGCGGCGGGGCTGCCGGCCGTCGGGCACACGCTGCGCGTCGCCCGGCAGCAGATGGGGGTCAGGCGGACCGCGCTGACCCTGCTGCGGGTGAACCAGAAGGACGGCTTCGACTGCCCGGGTTGCGCCTGGCCCGAGCCGGACCACCGGCACAAGGCGGAGTTCTGCGAGAACGGCGCGAAGGCGGTCGCCGAGGAGGCCACCCTGCGCCGGGTCACCCCGGAGTTCTTCGCCGCGCACTCCGTCGCCGACCTGGCCGGGCGCAGCGGCTACTGGCTGGGCCAGCAGGGCCGGCTCACCCACCCGATGTATCTGCCCGAGGGCGGCGAGCACTACGAGCCGGTCACCTGGGAGCGCGCGTTCGACATCGTCGCCGAGGAGATCACCGCGCTCTCCTCCCCCGACGAGGCCGTCTTCTACACCTCCGGCCGCACCAGCAACGAGGCCGCGTTCCTCTACCAGCTCTTCGCGCGCGAGCTGGGCACCAACAACCTGCCCGACTGCTCCAACATGTGCCACGAGTCGTCCGGCTCGGCGCTCGGCGAGACCATCGGCATCGGCAAGGGCAGCGTCCTGCTGGAGGACCTGTACCAGGCCGACCTGATCATCGTGGCCGGGCAGAACCCCGGCACCAACCATCCGCGGATGCTCTCCGCGCTGGAGCGGGCCAAGGCGAACGGCGCGCGGATCATCAGCGTCAACCCGCTGCCGGAGGCGGGTCTGGAGCGCTTCAAGAACCCGCAGACCCCGCAGGGCATGCTCAAGGGCGCCTCGCTCACCGATCTGTTCCTCCAGATCCGCATCGGCGGCGACCAGGCCCTCTTCCGCCTGTTGAACAGGCTGATCCTCGACACCGAGGGGGCCGTCGACGAGCTCTTCGTCCGCGAGCACACCCATGGCTTCGAGGAGTTCGCCGAGGCCGCCCGTGCCGCCGACTGGGACGAGACGCTCACCGCGACCGGGCTGACCCGCCCCGAGATCGAAGAGGCCCTGGGCATGGTCCTCGCCTCGCAGCGCACGATCGTCTGCTGGGCGATGGGCCTGACCCAGCACAAGCACGCCGTGCCGACCATCCGCGAGGTGGTCAACTTCCTGCTGCTGCGCGGCAACATCGGCCGCCCCGGCGCCGGGGTCTGCCCGGTGCGCGGCCACTCCAACGTGCAGGGCGACCGCACGATGGGCATCTTCGAGCGGCCGGCCCCCGCCTTCCTCGACGCCCTGGAGAAGGAGTTCGGGTTCGCGCCCCCGCGCGAGCACGGCTTCGACGTCGTACGGGCCATCGAGGCGCTGCGGGACGGAGAGGCGAAGGTCTTCTTCGCCATGGGCGGCAACTTCGTGTCCGCCTCCCCCGACACCGAGGTCACCGAGGCGGCCATGCGGCGGGCCCGGCTGACCGTGCACGTGTCGACCAAGCTGAACCGTTCGCACGCCGTCACGGGCGCGCGTGCGCTGATCCTGCCGACGCTGGGCCGCACCGAGCGGGATCTCCAGGGCAGCGGTGAGCAGTTCGTGACGGTCGAGGACTCGATGGGCATGGTGCACGCCTCGCGCGGACGCCTGGAGCCCGCGAGCCGCCGTCTGCTGTCGGAGCCGGCGATCGTGTGCCGGCTGGCCCGCCGGGTGCTGGGCGAGGGGTCGGCGACGCCGTGGGAGGAGTTCGAGAAGGACTACGCCGCGATCCGTGACCGCATCGCGCGCGTGATCCCCGGCTTCGAGGACTTCAACGCGCGCGTGGCCCGCCCCGGCGGTTTCACCCTGCCGCACGCGCCGCGCGACGAGCGCCGCTTCCCCACGGCGACGGGCAAGGCCAACTTCACCGCCGCCGAGGTGGAGTTCCCCGAACTGCCCGAGGGGCGGCTGCTGTTGCAGACGCTGCGCTCGCACGACCAGTACAACACCACGATCTACGGCCTGGACGACCGTTACCGGGGCATCAGGAACGGCCGCCGGGTGGTGCTGGTGAACCCGGAGGACGCCCGCGAGCTCGGCGCCGCCGACGGGGCGTACGTGGACCTGGTGAGCGAGTGGAAGGACGGCGTGGAGCGCAGGGCGCCGGGCTTCCGGGTCGTGCACTACCCGACCGCGCGGGGCTGCGCGGCCGCCTACTACCCGGAGACCAACGTCCTGGTGCCGCTGGACGCCACCGCGGACACCAGCAACACCCCGGCCAGCAAGTCCGTGGTGGTCCGTCTGGAACAATCGGCCACCGACTGAGCGTTTGCTCAGCGAGAGGTAGCCGTACTGATCAGACGAACGGAGCCGGTCCATGGGCGAGCAGCAGCACGTGCAGTTCCCGCAGGAGGTCCTCGACGAATACGCGGCGCTCGGCGTCGACCTGCCCGCCCTGTTCTCCGCGGGGCACCTCGGCACGCGCATGGGCGTCCAGATCGTGGAGGCGTCCGCGGAGCGGGTCGTCGGCACGATGCCGGTCGAGGGCAACACCCAGCCGTACGGGCTGCTGCACGGCGGCGCCTCGGCGGTGCTGGCCGAGACCCTCGGCTCGATCGGCTCGATGCTGCACGGCGGCGTCTCCAAGATCGCCGTCGGGGTCGACCTGAACTGCACCCACCACCGGGGCGTGCGCTCCGGCCTGGTCACCGGCGTGGCCACGCCCGTGCACCAGGGCCGTTCGACGGCGACGTACGAGATCGTGATCACCGACGAGGAGAACCGCCGCGTGTGCACCGCGCGGCTGACGTGCATGCTGCGCGAGGTGGGCCCGAAGGACGCCGAGCGCGTGGGCGCCACGGGCTGACACCGCACCCGCCCGGCCCGCGCGAGCACCCCACGGCGCCACCGCGCCGGGCCGGGCGGCACGGGACCCGGCCCGGCGGGCCGGGCGAACGGCACACGACGCCCCTCCCGGCCGGCGGAGGGGCCGCGAGCCCCGCCCGGCCGTCGGAGGACCGGGCGCCCCGCCCGGCGAGCACCGCCAGGGCCCGACCGGGCCCGGAGCGCCGCCGGACCCCGCCCGGACGGGTGCGCACGGCAGGACGCGGCCCGGACCGGCCGCACACCGCGAGGTCTCGTCCGAACCGGCACGCGCCGCCGGACCTCCGCCGGGCCCGCTCGGCACCGCAGGACACCGACCGCGCCAGGACCACCGCAAGCCCCGAACGGCCACCCCGGCGAGCCCCCGCCCCGAACGGCCCACCCCGCGAGACCCCCACCCGGACCGGCCCACCCCGCGAGACCCCCACCCGGACCGGCCCACCCCGCGAGACCCCCACCCGGACCGGCCCACCCCGCGAGACCCCCGCCCGGACCGGCTCACCCCCGTGAAGCCCCCTCCTGGGGGCTCAGCGCCGGCCGGCCCCCGCCCAGCCCCCTCAGGTGCCTCCGCACCCCCTCCGAGCCCCCTCCGGGGCCACGCTCGCCCCCGCAGGCCCGTCCACGTCAGGCGGCGGCACCGCGAGACGCCGCCGCGGCAGACGCCCGCCCCCGCCGGACACCGCCGAAGCTCCCGAGGCACCTGTCCGGCACCCCGTCCGGCCCCGCCCCGCCCTCGGGCACACCCGACAGCGAGCGCCCCTCCCCGCCCGGCCCGAAACGATCACGCCAACTCCGTGCGCCGCAACGGCCGGACGCCGCCACCCCGTTGATCCCGTGCGCCGGGAGGCATACCGTCGGGACATGACAACGAGAGGGCACCTCTCGTGGGGAGCGGCGCTGTGCGGGGCGGTCCTCCTGTCCGGGCCGCTGCTCGCCGGATGTGCCGGACCGGACCGGCCGGAGAGCGGAGAGGCCGCCTCCGGATCGCCGTCGCCGCGCTCCACTCCCCCGGCCGAGCTGTGCGCCCGGATCGTCGCCCACTGGTCGCGGGAGGTCCTCGGCAGCGGCACCTACGGCGACTATCAGTCGATGGGGCTCTCCGACGGGCAGTACGAGATCCTCAGGGACGTCGTCGACGCCGCCCGCGCCGAGCGGGAGCGCCACGGCACCGCCGCCGCAAGGACATTGATCGGCCGTCAGGCCGAACGGCGCTGCGCCGACCGCCACCGCACGGGCGACCCGACCGGGGGGCCGTGGAGTTGAGCGGCGTCGGCCCCGTCGAACCGGGTGAGGGGACCCTCGAACGGGACCCCCTGGAGACACGTCCGCCCCGCCCCCCGGGCAGCCGGCCCGGCCGCCCGGGAACCCGCCGCCGCGCCCTGGTGGCGGGCTCGGGCGCCGCCGCCCTCCTCGCCGCCGGCGGCTACCTCTACGCCAGCCGGCCCGAGGCCCCTCCCGAGGCCCCTCCGCCCTACCCCTCCCAGGCGGTCAGTGTCCGCTATATCGGCCCCGCGACCCCACCTTCCAGCGCCTCGAAAGGCAGTTTCACCTTCGAAATATCCCTGAAAACCCTGTCGGGTCCACAGATCACGGTGGTGCGGATATCTCAGCCCTACTCCGGGCTTTCCCTGACCCCGTTTCCCCGGCCGCCTTTCCGGACAAGGGCCGGAATCCCCCACAAGATCCTCATCAGGATGCAGGTCACGGAATGCGCGAAAGTTCCACGGAACGCAGGGCTCCCCTTCCTGGACGTAACTCTACGTAATACGCGTGCAATACAGACGCACAGCTTCATCCTCGGCGCCCCGTACGCGCGCGCCCTCGCCGACGCCCTGCAAGTAGCCTGCAGCAACGAGTTTGCGACATCACCAAAACCCTAGATCACTCCTGATGACAACGGAGTCAGTCCTGCGCGTCTCACAATGCAGACTGCGCGAATCGGCCAGAATTCCACTCTTCCCCCCAGGAAGTACCGCTCTGCATTACGTCGTGTCATAACAAGAGCGTCACAGCCTTGGCCAGGCCCTCCTCCACGTTCCCCACACACGCTTAGAGTCACGGCCAGTCACCGCGCCACCGGAATCGAAGTCTCTTCGGCCCCAGCGCTCGACTCGGCCCCTCCCACCGGGGAGGGCCGCGCCAGGGAAAGGACTGGATCGTGCGTCAACGTTCGCTCATCGCCATTACCGCCGCGCTGGCAGCGGGAGCTCTCACCCTCACCGCCTGCGGCTCGCGCGACGAGAGCGGCGGCGGCTCCGACAGCAGCGGCGGCTCGGGCACCACCAAGGTCGTCATCGGTGTCGACGCTCCGCTGACGGGTGACCTGTCCGCTCTGGGTCTCGGCATCAAGAACTCCGTCGACCTCGCCGCCAAGACGGCCAACAAGGAGAAGTTCGTCGAGGGTGTGACCTTCGAGGTCGTGGCCCTGGACGACCAGGCCCAGCCGTCCTCCGGCCAGCAGAACGCCACCAAGCTCGTGGCCAACAAGGACGTCCTCGGTGTCGTCGGTCCGCTGAACTCCTCCGTCGCCGAGTCGATGCAGAAGGTCTTCGACGACGCGAAGCTGGTCGAGGTCTCCCCCGCCAACACCAACCCCGCCCTCACCCAGGGTCCGGACTGGCAGAAGTCGAAGGCGCGCACCTACAAGTCGTACTTCCGCACCGCGACCACGGACGCCATCCAGGGCCCGTTCGCCGCGCAGTACGTCTTCAACGACGCCAAGAAGAAGAAGGTCTTCGTCATCGACGACAAGAAGACCTACGGCGCCGGCCTGGCGGCCACCTTCTCCGACGAGTTCAAGAAGCTCGGCGGCAAGGTCGTCGGCACCGAGCACATCGACCCCGACACCAAGGACTTCTCCGCGGTGGCCACCGAGGTCAAGAGCAGCGGCGCGGACGTCGTCTACTACGGCGGCGAGTACCCGCAGGCCGGCCCGCTCAGCAAGCAGATCAAGGCCGCGGGCGCCAAGATCCCGGTGGTCGGCGGTGACGGCATCTACAGCGCCGACTTCATCTCCCTGACCGGCGCCGCCGGCACCGGCGACCTCGCCACCTCGGTCGGCGCGCCGGTCGAGGAGCTGCCCTCCGCCAAGGAGTTCGTCGCCAACTACAAGGCCGCGGGCTACAAGGAGGCCTTCGAGGCGTACGGCGGTTACTCCTACGACTCCGCCTGGTCGATCATCGAGGCCGTGAAGAAGGTCGTCGAGGGCAACGGCGGCAAGCTCCCCGAGGACGCTCGCGCCAAGGTCACCGAGGCCATGCAGGGCGTCTCCTTCGACGGTGTGACCGGCAAGGTCTCCTTCGACGAGTTCGGTGACGCGACCAACAAGCAGCTCACCGTGTACGCCGTCAAGGACGGCAAGTGGGCGTCGGTCAAGTCCGGCACCTACACCGGCTGACACCTCCTCACGCACCACCTCTGAGCCGCGCGGGGCGCTGCACCACTGGCGCCCCGCGCGGACTCACATCCGGTCCCATCCGTCGAATCATCCGAAACGTCTCGGAGGACATGCGGTGAACGAACTGCCGCAGCAGCTGGTCAACGGCCTGCTACTAGGATCCATGTACGGCCTGGTCGCCATCGGCTACACAATGGTCTATGGCATCGTCCAGCTCATCAACTTCGCCCACGGCGAGATCTTCATGGTGGGCGGGTTCGGCGCCCTCACAGTCTGGCTCTACGTGCTGCCCGACGGCACGTCGATGTGGGTGGCTCTGCCCCTGATGCTCATAGGCGGCATCATCGTCGCCGTCCTCGTCGCCATGGGGGCGGAACGGTTCGCCTACCGGCCCCTGCGTACCGCTCCCCGCCTTGCCCCGCTCATCACCGCCATCGGCCTCTCCCTGGCCCTCCAGCAGGCGGTCTGGGCCTGGTACCCGGACGCGAACTCCGCGATCACCTTCCCCCAGATCGAGGGCGGCCCCTTCGAGATCGGCAGCGTCACCATCCAGACCGGTGACGTCTTCCTGCTCGTCGCCGCCCCCATCAGCATGGCGGTCCTCGCGTACTTCGTGATGAAGACCCGCACCGGCCGCGGCATGCAGGCCACCGCGCAGGACCCCGACACCGCCAAGCTCATGGGCATCAACACCGACCGCATCATCGTGGTCGCGTTCGCCCTCGGTGCCGCGTTCGCCGCCGTCGGCGCCGTCGCCTACGGCCTGAAGTACGGCGAGGTCCAGTTCCGCATGGGCTTCATCCTCGGCCTCAAGGCATTCACCGCGGCCGTCCTCGGCGGCATCGGCAACATCTACGGCGCCATGCTCGGCGGCATCGTCCTCGGCGTCGCCGAGGCCCTGTCCACCGCCTACATCTCCGACATCCCCGGCATGGAGCAGTTCGGCAGCCAGTCCTGGGCCAACGTCTGGGCCTTCGTACTCCTCATCCTCGTACTGCTGGTCAGGCCCCAGGGTCTGCTCGGCGAACGCGTCGCGGACAGGGCGTGAGACCCATGACGACACAGACCACCGCACCCGAGACCTCCTCCAAGAGCGACACGGTCAAGCACGCCGGCCTGATCGGGCTCCCCCAGCCCCTCGCCCGCGCCCTGGCCACCGCGGGCGGCGCCCTCGCCGTCGTGTCGACCTTCATGGCGTGGACCTGGACCTCCGAGTTCCCCGGCGACCTCACCGTCTACGGCTACCCCGGCGGCCTCCAGGTCCTGGTCCTCATCGGCGGTGCCCTCACCGCCCTGCTGGGCCTCTCCTCGTACGGCATCAAGGGCCTGCGCTGGCTGACCCCCGCCGGCTCCGACAGCGCCCTGCGGCTCGCCGCGTTCGGCACCTTCGCCACCGCCTGGTACACGATCATCGCGATCAGCACCCAGCTCGGCGGCCTGGTGAACCTGGAGCCCGGCGGCTGGATCGCCGGCGTGGCCACGCTCGCCGCCGTGCTCGGCGCGTTCTCGCTGTCGTTCGACTGGCCCGAGCCCGAGCCCATCGACCCCGAGGACAGCAAGTCCGAGCAGCTGCGTCACCGCCTGCGCGGCGTGGGCGCCGTCCTCAAGGCCGCGCTCGCGACCGGACCGTCCGCCCCGGCGCGCAAGCTCCCCTCGTACGCCGAGATCCTGATCATCGTCGCGGCGCTCACCGTCGGCCTGGTCGTCTTCACCTACGGCATCGGCACCGAGTACGACGAACTGTTCATCGGCTTCCTCATCACCGCCGGCTTCGGCTTCGCGGCTCTCGCCAAGGCCGGTCTCGTGGGCCGGGTCTCGGCGCTCACGGCCAAGTACCGCACCGTGACGATGATCGGTGCCTTCGCCGCCGCCGCCGCGTTCCCCTTCACCCAGTCCGACGACCAGTACGCGACGATCGGCGTCTACATCCTGATCTTCGCGACCGTCGCCCTCGGCCTGAACATCGTCGTCGGCCTCGCCGGTCTGCTCGACCTCGGTTACGTCGCCTTCCTCGGTGTCGGCGCCTACACCGCGGCCATGGTCTCCGGCTCCCCGTCCTCGCCGTTCGACATCCACCTGCCGTTCTGGGCGTCCGCCCTGCTCGGCGCCGCGGTGGCCATGGTCTTCGGCGTCATCATCGGCGCGCCGACCCTGCGTCTGCGCGGCGACTACCTGGCCATCGTCACGCTCGGCTTCGGTGAGATCTTCCGCATCACCGTCCTCAACCTGGACGGCACCTCGGGCCCGGACATCACCAACGGCTCCAACGGCATCTCCGCCATCCCCAACCTGAACATCCTGGGCTTCGACTTCGGCGCGGAGCACACGTTCCTCGGCTTCACCATCGCGCGGTTCGCCAACTACTTCCTGCTGATGCTCCTCATCACGCTGATCGTCGTGGTGGTCTTCCGCCGCAGCAGCGACTCGCGCATCGGCCGCGCCTGGATCGCCATCCGCGAGGACGAGACGGCCGCGCTGGCCATGGGCATCAACGGCTTCCGGGTCAAGCTCATCGCCTTCGCCCTCGGTGCCGCGCTCGCCGGTCTCGCCGGCACGGTGCAGGCCCACGTCACCTACACCGTGACGCCGGAGCAGTACCAGTTCGCCGCCGTCGTCCCGCCGAACTCCGCGTTCCTGCTGGCGGCCGTCGTCCTGGGCGGCATGGGCACCATCAGCGGTCCGCTCGTCGGCGCCGCCCTGCTCTACCTCATCCCGGCCAAGCTTCAGTTCCTCGACGACTACCAGCTCTTCGCCTTCGGCCTCGCGCTGGTGCTGCTGATGCGCTTCCGCCCGGAGGGCCTCATCCCCAACCGGCGCCGCCAGCTCGAGTTCCACGAGGAAGCCGCCGCTCCCACAGTCCTCGGCAAGGCAGGGGCCTGACCACATGACCACCGAAACCACCACCAAGGACACCGCCGCCACCAAGACGACGGTGCTCGACGCCCGCGGCGTCACCATGCGCTTCGGCGGCCTCACCGCCGTACGAGGCGTGGACCTCCAGGTCAACAGCGGTGAGATCGTCGGACTCATCGGCCCCAACGGTGCCGGCAAGACGACCTTCTTCAACTGCCTGACCGGCCTGTACGTCCCCACCGAGGGCGAGGTCCGCTACAAGGGCCAGGTCCTGCCGCCGAAGTCCTTCAAGGTCACCGCGGCCGGCATCGCCCGTACCTTCCAGAACATCCGTCTGTTCGCCAACATGACGGTCCTGGAGAACGTCCTGGTCGGGCGTCACACCCGCACCAAGGAGGGCCTCTGGTCCGCCCTTCTGCGCGGCCCCGGCTTCCACAAGGCGGAGGCCGCCTCCCGCAACCGCGCCATGGAACTCCTGGAGTTCGTCGGCCTGGCGGGGAAGGCCGAGCACCTGGCGCGCAACCTCCCCTACGGCGAGCAGCGCAAGCTGGAGATCGCGCGGGCCCTGGCCAGCGAGCCGGGCCTGCTGCTCCTCGACGAGCCCACCGCGGGCATGAACCCCCAGGAGACCCGGGCCACCGAGGAACTGGTCTTCGCCATCCGCGACATGGGCATCGCCGTCCTCGTCATCGAGCACGACATGCGGTTCATCTTCAACCTGTGCGACCGGGTCGCCGTGCTCGTCCAGGGCGAGAAGCTCATCGAGGGCGACAGCGCGACCGTCCAGGGCGACGAGCGTGTCGTCGCCGCCTACCTCGGTGAGCCCTTCGAGGGCGACCCGGGCGCGGAGGAGGCCGCCGAGGCCGAGACCGCGGAGGCCGCTGTGGCCGCCGGGACCACGGAGGCCGAGACCACCGAGGCCACCGAGGCCGAGGCGGGCGAGGAAGTCGCGGAGGCCGAGGCGGGCGAGGCACAGGCCCCCGAGGCCGAGGCCGAGGAGGAGCCCGCGCAGGGCGAGACCTCCGAGGCCGAGGCCGCAGAGGCAGAAGCCGACGCACCGAAGGACAACGCGCCCGGCAAGGAGAACGACCGATGACCGCACTGCTCGAAGTCGAGGACCTCCGGGTCGCCTACGGCAAGATCGAGGCCGTCAAGGGCATCTCCTTCAAGGTCGAGGCCGGCGAGGTCGTCACCCTGATCGGCACCAACGGCGCGGGCAAGACCACCACCCTGCGCACGCTGTCCGGTCTGCTCAAGCCGGTCGGCGGCCAGATCCGCTTCGAGGGCAAGTCCCTCAAGAAGATCCCCGCCCACAAGGTCGTCTCGCTGGGACTCGCCCACTCCCCCGAGGGGCGGCACATCTTCCCCCGCATGACGATCGAGGACAACCTCCGCCTCGGCGCCTTCCTGCGCAACGACAAGGCAGGCATCGAGAAGGACATCCAGCGCGCCTACGACCTCTTCCCCATCCTCGGGGAACGCCGCAAGCAGGCCGCGGGCACCCTCTCGGGCGGCGAGCAGCAGATGCTCGCCATGGGCCGGGCGCTGATGTCCCAGCCGAAGCTGCTCATGCTCGACGAGCCCTCCATGGGTCTCTCCCCGATCATGATGCAGAAGATCATGGCGACCATCGCCGAGCTCAAGTCCCAGGGCACGACGATCCTGCTCGTCGAGCAGAACGCCCAGGCGGCGCTGTCGCTGGCCGACCAGGGCCATGTGATGGAGGTCGGCAGCATCGTCCTGTCGGGCACGGGCCGGGACCTGCTCCACGACGACTCGGTGCGCAAGGCGTACCTCGGCGAGGACTGAGCACCCGCGTGACATGACCAAGGCCCGCGTCCCGGTGATCCGGGGCGCGGGCCTTGGTCGTGGCGCGGGCCTTGGTCGTGGCGCGGGCCTTGGTCGTGGCGCGGGCCTTGGCGGCGCGTGCCTCGGTCGTGGCGCGGGCGGCGTCAGCCCTTGTCGCCGGACTTCGCCGCCTTCTTCTCCTCGGCGTCCTCGATGACCGCCTCGGCGACCTGCTGCATGGACATGCGCCGGTCCATGGAGGTCTTCTGGATCCAGCGGAACGCGGCCGGCTCGGTCAGCCCGTACTCCGTCTGCAGGATCGACTTCGCCCGGTCCACCAGCTTGCGCGTCTCCAGGCGCTGGCTGAGGTCGGCGACCTCCTTCTCCAGCTCCTTCAGCTGCGTGTAGCGGGACACGGCCATCTCGATCGCCGGTACGACGTCGCTCTTGCTGAACGGCTTCACCAGGTAGGCCATGGCTCCGGCGTCCCGGGCGCGCTCGACGAGGTCGCGCTGGGAGAACGCGGTGAGCATCAGCACCGGGGCGATCGACTCCTCGGTGATCTTCTCGGCCGCGGAGATGCCGTCGAGCCTGGGCATCTTCACATCGAGGATCACGAGGTCCGGCCTGTGCTCACGGGCGAGCTCCACCGCCTGCTCACCGTCACCGGCCTCGCCGACGACCGAGTAGCCCTCCTCCTCCAGCATCTCTTTGAGGTCGAGCCGGATGAGGGCCTCGTCCTCGGCGATGACGACACGGGTCGTCAGCGGAGGCACGTGCGACTTGTCGTCGTCGGGCGCGTCTACGGGCTGGGGCGACTCGGGCGCGGTCACGGGAGCTCCTTGTTCAGGGCAGGGGTACTGCTGACAAGAGCCTACCTAGCTGCGATAAGGTGGGGGCACGGCGGGTGACCGTCGTCCTTTGTTTCCAAGGGAGCCCCGGTAGCCCAGCGGTAGAGGCAATGGTCTCAAACACCATACAGCGTCGGTTCGAATCCGACCCGGGGTACTTTTCCTCCAAATCCAAGGTCACCACTATTGGGTGGATGTTCCCGTTCCGGTGAACATCCGCTTTTCGCTCCGCGTTCACTGGATCACCCGCACACACTTGGGCATGTGTACGACATCGGCACGCGCAGGCGGGCATTGGACTTGATCGCCCAGGGGCGCAGCCTGAACTCGGTGAGCAGAGCGACCGGCATTTCCCGATCGGCGATCAGGTCCTGGCTGACCCCGCCGGAGCCGCGGCGCCAGGACCGCCCCTGCTTCCGCTGCCAGGAGGTACCGGAGGGTCCCGAGGACCCCTCCGCCTACGCCTACCTTCTGGGCCTCTATCTGGGTGACGGCTACATCGTCTCGAAGCCCAGGCAGCACTATCTGATGGTCACGTGTGCGGCTTCCTGGCCGGGCCTGATCGATGCCGCCGAGGACGCCATGCGCACCGTCCTGCCGGAGCCGGGCATCAGCCGTATGCACCGGGCGGGGTGCGTCGACGTCAAGTCGTTCACCAGGCACTGGACCTGCCTCTTCCCCCAGCACGGCCCCGGCAAAAAACACGAGCGCCCCATCGTCCTCGAACCCTGGCAGCGGGCTGTCGTCGACGGCCACCCGTGGGAGTTCGTCCGCGGCCTCATCCACTCCGACGGATGCCGTACGACCAACTGGACGACGCGGGTGATCGGCGGGGAGCGCAAGCGCTACGAGTACCCCCGGTACTCCTTCACGAACAGGTCGGAGGACATCGTCCGGCTGTTCACGAGCACCCTCGACAGCGTGGGCGTCGAATGGAGGCTCGCGAACGAACGGAACGTCTCCGTCGCCCGCGGAGCCTCGGTCGCCCTCCTCGACACCCACGTCGGCCCGAAGAGGTGAGGGGGCTCCGCCAGGGCCTGTCTGACAATTCCCGTCTGCCGCGCGACGCCGTGCACGCACTCTCGCCGCACCGGCCCCGGACCCGAGTACGTCCTCCGGTACGAGGGCCTGGAGCCGGCACGCCGAGAGCACGCACCTGACGGCGCGCGGCCGCCCTTCGGGCGACGACGCGAATGGTCAGGCAGGCCCTAGCAGTCCGCCTCGCCGATGTGGTGCACGCGGACCAGGTTGGTCGTGCCGGAGACGCCGGGCGGGGAGCCGGCCGTGATGACGACCGTGTCGCCCGGCTCGCAGCGGCCGTACTTGAGCAGAAGCTCGTCCACCTGCTCGACCATCGCGTCCGTGGAGTCCACGCTCGGGCCGAGGAACGTCTCCACGCCCCAGGTCAGGCTGAGTTGGGAGCGCGTCGCCGGGTCGGGGGTGAAGGCGAGCAGGGGGATCGGGGAGCGGTAGCGGGACAGCCTGCGGGCGGTGTCGCCGGACTGGGTGCAGGCGACGAGGAACCTGGCGCCCAGGAAGTCGCCCATCTCGGCCGCCGCCCGGGCGACCGCTCCGCCCTGCGTGCGGGGCTTGTTGCGTTCGGTCAGCGGCGGCAGGCCCTTGGCGAGCATGTCCTCCTCGGCCGCCTCGACGATGCGGGCCATCGTCCTGACCGTCTCGACGGCGTACTTGCCGACGCTGGTCTCGCCGGACAGCATCACCGCGTCCGTGCCGTCGAGCACGGCGTTGGCGACGTCCGACGCCTCCGCCCTGGTCGGACGCGAGTTCTCGATCATCGAGTCGAGCATCTGCGTCGCCACGATCACCGGCTTGGCGTTGCGCTTGGCGAGTTTGACGGCCCGCTTCTGGACGATCGGCACCTGCTCCAGCGGCATCTCCACACCGAGGTCGCCGCGGGCGACCATGATGCCGTCGAAGGCGGCGACGATGTCGTCGATCGCGTCCACGGCCTGCGGCTTCTCGACCTTGGCGATCACCGGGAGCCTGCGGCCCTCCTCCGCCATGATGCGGTGGACGTCCTCCGCGTCGCGTCCGCTGCGGACGAAGGAGAGGGCGATGACGTCACAGCCGGTGCGCAGGGCCCAGCGCAGGTCGTCCTCGTCCTTGCCGGAGAGCGCGGGGACGGAGACGGCGACTCCGGGCAGATTGAGGCCCTTGTGGTCGGAGACCATGCCGCCCTCGACGACGGTGGTGCGGACGCGGGGGCCGTCGACGCCGGTGACCTCCAGGCAGACCTTGCCGTCGTCGACGAGGATGCGCTCGCCGGGGGTGACGTCGGAGGCGAGGCCCTTGTAGGTGGTTCCGCACTGGAGGCGGTCGCCCTCGGCGTCCTCCTCGACGGTGATGGTGAACGTGTCGCCGCGTTCGAGGAGTACGGGTCCTTCGGTGAATCGGCCGAGGCGGATCTTCGGGCCTTGAAGGTCGGCGAGGATGCCGACGCTGCGGCCGGTCTCGTCGGCGGCCTTGCGGACACGCCGGTAACGCTCCTCGTGCTCGGCGTGGCTGCCGTGGCTGAGGTTGAGTCGGGCGACGTCCATTCCGGCTTCGACCAGTGCCTTGATCTGGTCGTACGAGTCGGTGGCGGGGCCCAGGGTACAGACGATCTTTGCTCGGCGCATGGTTCGAGCCTATGCCTTACCGGCGGGTAGAGAATTGGCCGGGCATGACCACTCAACAACCTTTGCATGAAGGGCTGTTGACAAGTGTTGAATTGTGCGGGCGTCCGCTCCGATGAGCATTCCGGAGGCTGCCGCACTGCCGTTCCTCCTTCTATTCGAATTCCGCTTCCATGAATGATTTCCTACAGCGCGGGCGGGTTCATCGTGAACCGGGCGTGGACCGCCGCGTACACGTGCTGGCGTTCGGGTTCGAGGTCGAGCGGGGCGGCGGCGTCGGTCTCGGCGGCCACGGCGTAGGCGGCTGAACGCATCCGGCCGGGCGCCGCCTGGTGGGGCGAGGACACCTCGGCGCCGATGTCGGCGAGTTCGACGAGGGCGGCGAGCGTGGTGCCGAGCGCCTCGGCGTACTCACGGGCGCGCTGGACGGCTTCCCTCACCGCCTGCCGGCGCGCCTCGCGATGGGCGGGCGAGTCGGGACGCAGGTCCCACCGGGGTCCGTCGACATGGGTGAGGTCGAGGTCGGCGAGGTGGGTGGTGAGTTCACCGAGGAGGGTGAAGTCGGTGAGCTCGGCGGTGATGCGCACGGCTCCGTGATAAGTGCGGACGCGTTCGCCGCGGCCGTGCCGGGTGAGCTCGGGAGTGATGGAGAAGGCGCCGGTCTCCAGGCGTTCGACGGCCTCGCCGCAGGACTTGACGAGGTCGAGGACGGTGGTGTTGCGGCGGGTGAGGTCGTCGAGGGCGGAGCGGCGGTCACGGCCGCGGGCGGTGACGGTGATGCCGAGGCGGGCGATCTCGGGGTCGACCTCCAGGTGGGCTTCGCCGCGGACGGCGACGCGGGGCGCGTCGGGCGTCCCGTAGGGGACGAATGCTCGGGGGTCATCGGACTCGGATGCGGTCATACGTCCCACTCTGTCATCGATCGGGCGGGTCAAGGCCGTTGGTTCACCGGCCGGGTCACTCAATCGCAACCTGTGGGGACTATTGCTGTCCGCCGTGGGCGGGTCAGAATCTACGCGCGTTATCTACGCGCGTTGTGACCCTTTCTCATCGCCGAGGAGAGTTCGAACATGGCGTTGGACCGTCGGAAGTTCCTGAAGAAGTCCGCCGTGACCGGGGCGGGTGTGGCGCTGGCCGGGACCGCTGCGGCTCCGGCGGCGCAGGCCGCCCCGAGCGCGCCCGCGGCGCAGGGGGGCCGCGAGAAGCGGTACTCGCTGACCGTGATGGGCACGACCGACCTGCACGGCAACGTCTTCAACTGGGACTACTTCAAGGACACGGAGTACTCCGACACGAAGGGCAACGCCAAGGGCCTGGCCCGGATCTCGACGCTGGTGGACCAGGTGCGCGAGGAGAAGGGCCGCTGCAACACGCTGCTGCTGGACGCCGGTGACACGATTCAGGGCACCCCGCTGACGTACTACTACGCGAAGGTCGACCCGATCACGGCCGAGGGCGGGCCGGTGCACCCGATGGCGCAGGCGATGAACGCCATCGGGTACGACGCGGTGGCGCTGGGCAACCACGAGTTCAACTACGGCATCGAGACACTGCGCAAGTTCGAGGAGCAGTGCGACTTCCCGCTGCTGGGCGCGAACGCGGTGGACGCGAAGACGCTGCGGCCGGCGTTCCCGCCGTACTTCATGAAGACCTTCCGGGTGAAGGGCGCGCGGCCGGTGAAGGTGGCGGTGCTGGGTCTGACGAACCCCGGTATCGCGATCTGGGACAAGGCGTACGTCCAGGGCAAGCTGGCGTTCCCGGGTCTTGAGGAGCAGGCGGCGAAGTGGGTGCCGAAGCTGCGGTCGATGGGCGCGGACGTGGTGATCGTCTCCGCGCACAGCGGCTCGTCGGGGACGTCGTCGTACGGTGACCAGCTGCCGTACGTGGAGAACGCGGCGGCGAACGTGGCGCGGCTGGTGCCGGGCATCGACGCGATCCTGGTGGGCCACGCGCACGTGGAGATCCCGGAGCTGAAGGTCGTCAACGAGAAGACGGGGAAGACGGTCGTGCTGTCGGAGCCGCTGTGCTACGCGGAGCGGCTGACCCTGTTCGACATCGACCTGGTGTTCCGCAAGGGCCGCTGGGAGGTCGAGTCGGTGGCGGCCTCGCTGCGCAACTCGAACGCGGTGGCGGACGACCCGAAGATCTCCAAGCTGCTGGACGACGAGCACGCGGCGGTCGTGAAGTACGTCAACCAGGTGGTCGGCACGGCCACCGAGACGCTCACGACGGTCGAGGCGCGCTACAAGGACGCCCCGATCATCGACCTGATCACGAAGGTGCAGGAGGACGTCGTCAAGGCGGCGCTGGCGGGCGGCGCGTACGCCTCGCTGCCGGTGATCTCGCAGGCGTCGCCGTTCTCGCGGACCTCGGAGATCCCGGCCGGCCGGGTGACGATCCGGGACCTGTCGAGCCTGTACGTGTACGACAACACGCTGGTCGCGAAGCTGATGACGGGTGCGCAGCTCAAGGCGTACCTGGAGTACTCGGCGGAGTACTTCGTCCGGACGGCGGCGGGTGCCGCGGTGGACGTGGAGAAGCTGACGAACGCGAACGGCCGTCCGGACTACAACTACGACTACGTCTCGGGCCTGTCGTACGACATCGACATCGCCCAGCCGGCCGGTTCGCGGATCAGGAACCTGACGTACGGCGGTGCCGCGCTGGACGACGCGCAGAAGTTCGTGTTCGCGGTGAACAACTACCGGGCGAACGGCGGCGGCGCGTTCCCGCACGTGGCGTCGGCGCAGGAGCTGTGGTCGGAGTCGACGGAGATCCGTACGCGGATCGCGGAGTGGGTGACCGCGAAGGGTGTGCTGGACCCGAAGGACTTCGCGTCGGTGGACTGGAAGCTGACCCGTGAGGGCACGCCGGTGTTCTGAGCGCCCGGGTGAGGTGGACGGCCTCAGATTCCTTCCGTGAGGGGTGTCAGCGCCCTGGGCTGTCGTGCGGAGGGGATCTGGGGCTGTCGCTGTTCCAGGCCGAAGGTGGTGAAGGCGGTGCGCCCGGGCAGCGGGTAGGGCTCCTTGCCGGTGAGGGTGTTGAGGATGGTGGCGCTGCGCCAGGCGACGAGGCCGAGGTCGGGGGCGCCCACGCCGTGGGTGTGGCGTTCGGCGTTCTGGACGTAGATCGTGCAGCCCGCGCCGCTGACGGAGGGGTCGAGGACGAGGCGGAAGTTCTCGTCGATCCGGGGGCGTCCGGCGCTGTCGCGGCGCAGGTAGGGGTCGAGTCCGGCGAGGAGGCGGCCGAGGGGGCGTTCGCGGTAGCCGGTGGCGAGGACGACGGCGTCGGTGGTGAGGCGGGTGCGGGTGCCCTGCCGGAGGTGTTCGAGGTGGAGCTCGATCTTGGTGGTGGCGATGCGTCCGGCGGTGCGGACGTGGACGCCGGGGGTGAGGACGGCGTCGGGCCAGCCGCCGTGCAGGGTGCGCCGGTAGAGCTCGTCGTGGACGGCGGCGATGGTGTCGGCGTCGATGGCCCTGTGGAGCTGCCACTGGGACGCGACGAGTTCGTCGCGGACGCCTTCGGCGAGGGCGTGGAAGTAGCGGGTGTAGTCGGGCGTGAAGTGCTCCAGTCCGAGTTTGGAGTACTCCATGGGGGCGAAGGCGGGGGTGCGGCCGAGCCAGTGGAGGCGTTCACGGCCGGGCGGTCTGCGGCGCAGCAGGTCGAGGAAGACCTCGGCGCCCGACTGTCCTGAGCCGATGACGGTCACGTGGCCGGCCTGGAGCAGGGCCTCGCGGTGCTCCAGGTAGTCGGCGGCGTGCAGGACGGGGACGCCGGGGGCTTGCGCCAGGGGTTTCAGGGGCTCGGGGACGTACGGCTCGGTGCCGATGCCGAGGACGATGTTCCTGGTGAGGGTGCGGCCGAGCGCCTCGGCCCCGCCGTCGCTGTCGCTGTCGAGCTGGGTGTGGTCGACCTCGAAGACGTCGCGCTCGGGGTTGAAGCGGACGGCGTCGACCTGGTGGTGGAAGCGGAGGCCGGGGAGGCTCTCGGCGACCCAGCGGCAGTAGGCGTCGTACTCGGCGCGCTGGATGTGGAACCGCTCGGCGAAGTAGAAGGGGAACAGCCGCTCCCGGGCCTTGAGGTAGCTGAGGAAGGTCCAGGGGCTGGCGGGGTCGGCCAGGGTGACCAGGTCGGCGAGGAAGGGGACCTGGACGGTGGCGCCGTCGATGAGCAGGCCGGGGTGCCAGTCGAAGCCGGGGCGCTGCTCGTAGAAGACAGCGTCGAGTTCGGTGAGCGGGTGGGCCAGGGCCGCGAGGGAGAGATTGCTGGGGCCGATGCCGATCCCGACGAGGTCGCGCGGGGTGTCGCCGTCGTGGTGCGGGGGGCGGTTCATGGGGCGGTGTGTCCTTCCACGAGTTCGAGCAGTGCGGCCAGGTCGTCGGGCCGGGTGTGCGGGTTGAGCAGGGTGGCCTTGAGCCAGAGCCGGCCGTCCGCGCGGGCCCGGCCGAGGACGGCACGGCCGTCGCCGAGCAGGCGGCGGCGTACGGCGGCCACGGTGTCGTCGGTGGCGTGGGCGGGCCGGAACAGGACGGTGCTGAGGGTGGGCCGGGCGTGGAGTTCCAGGCGGGGGTGCGCGGTGACGAGGTCGGCCAGCTGTTCGGCGTGGTCGCACACGGCGTCGACGAGAGCGCCCAGTCCGGCGCGGCCGAGCGTCTTGAGGGTGACGGCCACCTTGAGGACGTCGGGGCGCCGGGTGGTGCGCAGGGAGCGGCCGAGGAGGTCGGGAAGGCCCGCGTCGGTGTCGTCGTCGGCGTTGAGGTAGTCGGCGCGCTGGTGCAGGGCGCGCAGGTCCGCGGGTTCACGTACGGCGATCAGGCCGGCCGCGACGGGCTGCCAGCCGAGTTTGTGCAGGTCGAGGGTGACGGTGTCGGCGGCGTCGAGGCCGGCGAGAAGGTCCCGGCGGCGGTCGCTGAACAGCAGGGGTCCGCCGTAGGCGGCGTCGATGTGCAGCCGGGCGCCGTGGGCGCGGCACACGGCGGCGATGTCGGCCAGGGGGTCGACGAGGCCGGCGTCGGTGGTGCCGGCGGTGGCGGCGACGAGCAGGGGCCCGCCGCGGCCGCTCAGCGCGGCGTCGAGCTCGGCGGGGCCGAGGACGCCCGCGGGGGCGGGGACGACGACGGGTTCGGGCAGGCCGAGCAGCCAGGCGGCACGGGTGAGCGAGTGGTGGGCGCCCGCGCCGCACACGAGGCGGGTCCCGCCGCCCTGGGCCTCGCGGGCCAGCAGGAGGGCGAGCTGGTTGGCCTCGGTGCCGCCGGTGGTGACGAGGGCGTCGCCCGTGCCGCCGGGGTGGACGAGGCCGGCGAGGGCCCGGGTGACGAGGGTTTCGAGCTCGGAGGCGGCGGGAGCCTGGTCCCAGGAGTCGAGGGAGGGGTTGAGGACGCTCGCGGCGAGGTCGGCGGCGGTGGCGACGGCCAGGGGCGGGCCGTGCAGGTGCGCGGTGCACAGCGGGTCGGCGGGGTCGGCGGCGCCTTCGGCGAGGGCGTGGACGAGGGTGCGCAGGGCGTGCGGGTCGCCGTGCTCGGGGAGGACGTCGCCGACGGCCGAGCGCAGGCGTCGCGCGACGGTGCGGGGACCGCCCGCGGGCAGGGGTCCGCCGCGGGCGGCACGGCCGGTGTCGAGGGCGTCGAGGACCGTGCCGAGCAGCGGCCGCAGCGCTTCGGTGCCGTGCGGGCCTGAGGCGAGGGGTGGTGTGCTCATGGGCTGGGCTCCTCCGCGGGCGCGTGGCGGGAGGTTCCCAGCTTGTGCGGGGAGGGGCGACGCGTCCGGAAAGCCCAACGATCGGAACCCGAAAGGGGGTACTTCCTCGCGGGAGTTCCCGGTTCCGGCCCCCGGTTTCCGGCTCCCGGGTTCCGGCGGGTTCCGGCACCGGCTCCCGGCGGGTTCCGGCACCCCACCGGCGGGTTCCGGCACCCCACCGGCGGGTTCCGGCACCCCACCGGGTTCCGGTCGGGAGGGTGCCGGACACGGGGGCGGGCCCGGGGCGGGCCCGCCGTGTCCGCGGCGGGGCCGCTACGCCTCCCCGCGCACCCGCAGGGCCCGTGCGAGGTCGTCGAGCTGGTCGACGAGCTTGCGGCGCAGGGCGGGGATGGGGTCGGCGTCCTTCAGGCACTGCTCGCCCAGGCGCAGCGTCTCGGGGTCGACGGCGTGCGCGGGGAAGGCCCAGCGGCCGGCGGCCTCGGCGATGGCGGGGCCGCGGCGTCCGGCGAGAGCGACGGCGTCCTGGTAGTAGCGCGGGACGTAACCGCTGACCAGGTCGGCCTGTTCGGGCTGCCAGAAACCCTGGGCGGTGGCGGTGAAGAGGTAGTTGGACAGGTGGTCGTCGCCGAACATCGCCTCCCACGCGCGGGCCTTGCCCTCGGCGTCGGGCAGGGCGGCCCGGCAGCGGGCGGCACCCTCCTGGCCGGTGGCGCTGGGGTCGCGTTCGAGTTCGGCGGCGATGGCGGCCTCGTCGGTGGCGCCGAGGACGGCGAGACGCTCCAGGACGCGCCAGCGCAGCTCGGGGTCGAGTTCGGGGCCGCCGGGGACGGTGCCGTCGGCGAGCCAGGCGGCGATCGTGTCGGGCTGGGCGGCGACGTCGATGAAGTGGCGTACGGCGATCAGCCGCAGGCCGGGGTGGTCGCCGTCCTCGGTGCGGCGGATGAGGTCGCGGCACAGCGAGCCGAGGGTGGACTGGGCGACGGGCCGGGCCTCGGGGCTGAGGTAGCGGTCGGCGACCTGGGTGGCGGCGAAGCCGAGGACGCCCTGGACGAGGGCGAGGTCGGTCTCGTGCGGGAGGTGCGCGCGGGCGGTGTCGAGGTAGGCGGCGGGCGGGAGTTCGCCGTCGCGCACCGCGTCCCTGAGGGCGTTCCAGACGACCGCGCGGCTGAGGGGTTCGGGCAGCCCGGACAGGCTCGAGCGGAGGGTGTCGAAGGAGTCCGCGTCGAAGCGGACCTTGGTGTAGGTGAGGTCGCCGTCGTTGAGCAGCAGCAGGGCGGGCCGCTTGCCGATGGGCAGTGCGGTGGTGTGGGGGACGTCCACGTCGAGGCGTTCGCGCAGGGCGAGGCGGCCGGCGTCGGTGAGGTCGCGGTCGTAGAGGCCGACGGAGATCCGGTGGGGGCGGCTGCCGGCGCGGTCGACGGTGAGGGCGCAGGTGCCCTGGTCCCCCGTGGTGACGCGCGGGGTGAGCGTGTCGACCCCGGTGGTGCGCAGCCAGGCGTCGGCCCACGCGGGGACGTCGCGGTCGGTGGCGGCGGCGAGGGAGTCGATGAAGTCGGCGAGGGTGGCGTTGGCGAACTTGTGGCGGCTGAAGTGGTTGTTGATGCCGGTCAGGAAGTCCTTCTCGCCGAGCCAGGCCACGAGCTGGCGCAGCGCGGAGGCGCCCTTGGCGTAGGAGATGCCGTCGAAGTTGAGCAGGGCGGAGGCCGTGTCGTCGACGGCGTCGGGGGCGACGGGGTGGGTGGAGGGCCGCTGGTCGGCGTCGTAGCCCCAGCCCTTGCGGACGACGCCGAAGTCGGTCCAGGTGTCGGTGAAGCGGGTGGCCTCGGTGAGTGTCTGGTAGCCCATGTACTCGGCGAAGGACTCGTTGAGCCAGATGTCGTCCCACCACCTGAGGGTGACGAGGTCGCCGAACCACATGTGGGCCATCTCGTGGGCGATGACCATGGCGCGGGTCTGGCGTTCGGCGTCGGTGACGGCGGAGCGGTAGACGAACTCGTCGCGGAAGGTGACGAGGCCGGGGTTCTCCATGGCGCCGGCGTTGAACTCGGGGACGAACGCCTGGTCGTAGGAGTCGAAGGGGTAGGGCTCGTCGAACTTCTCGTGGTAGCGGTCGAAGCACGCGCGCGTGACCTGGAGGATCTCGTCGGCGTCGGCGTCGAGGTAGGGGGCGAGCGAGCGGCGGCAGTGCAGGCCGAACGGCAGGCCGCGGTGCTCGGTGCGCACGGAGTGCCAGGGCCCGGCGGCGACGGCGACGAGGTAGGTGGAGATCAGCGGTGTGGGGGCGGCCTGCCAGCGTCCGTCGCCGAGGTGCTCGGTGGTGCTGTTGGCGAGGACGGTCCAGCCTTCGGGTGCCTTGACGGTCAGCTCGAAGACGGCCTTGAGGTCGGGCTGGTCGAAGGCGGCGAAGACGCGCTGGACGTCGTCCAGGAACAGCTGGGTGTAGAGGTAGACCTCGCCGTCGGTGGGGTCGGTGAAGCGGTGCATGCCCTCGCCGGTGCGCGAGTAGCGCATGGCGGTGTCGATGTGCAGCTCGTGCTCACCGGGGGTGAGGTTCTTCAGGGGCAGCCGGTTGCCGTCGAGGCTGTCGGGGTCGAGGGGCTGTCCGTCGAGAGCGGCGGAGCGCAGCTCGGCGGGCTTGAGCTCGACGAAGGTGTCCGTACCGTCCTGGCCCTCGCGCACCGTGAAGCTGATGCGGGTGCGGGAGCCGAACGTGTCGTCGCCGGTGGTGAGGTCGAGGTCGACGCGGTAGCGATGGACGTCGAGGAGCTGGGCACGGGTCTGCGCTTCGTCGCGCGTGAGTACGGACATGGACGACATGCTGCCTGATGGCTGTGGCACCGCACAGGGGCGGTTCGGTTCGTGAGCGGTCCGTGACGTGCTGTGAGCACGCCGGGCGTGCTCCGGTGCGTTCGCCGTGTGGTCCTGCGGGGTGCGGTGTGCCCTCTGTGGGGTGCGATGTGCTCTCCGCGGGGCGCGGTGTGCCCTCTGCGGGGTGCGGTGTGCCCTCTGCGGGGTGCGATGTGCTCTCCGCGGGGCGCGGTGTTCCCCGCGCGTGCCCCGTCAGTTCGTCGTGGAGGGCGTCGTGGCCGTCTGGGCGCCGACCGTGTCCTCGGCGATGCGCTCGTGGTGGCGGATGACCTCGGCGATGATGAAGTTGAGGAACTTCTCGGCGAAGGCCGGGTCGAGCTTGGCGTTCTCGGCCAGTGTGCGCAGCCGGGCGATCTGGCGGGCCTCACGGCCCGGGTCGGCGGGCGGCAGCTGGTGGACGGCCTTGAGGCGGCCCACCTGCTGGGTGCACTTGAAGCGCTCGGCGAGCATGTGGACGACGGCCGCGTCGATGTTGTCGATGCTGTCGCGCAGCCGGGCGAGTTCCTCGCGCACGGCCGGGTCGACGTCGGCGGTTCCGTTGTTGCTGGTGGTCATGAGCGTCCACCCTACGTGGCGGCCGGGGGTCGCAGCACCGGCGCACGGGGTGAGCGCGGGGCCGTCGGCCGGTTCGGGCTCCTGCCGGGCGCGCGGCACCCGGCGGATCCGGCCGGACCGGTGTGCGGCCGGATCCGTCCCCTGCTCGCGGCCGGTCCGCTCCGTTCAGGCCCCGAGCTTCTTGTGCAGATGAACGTCCTGGTGCCCGCCGGGAATGCCGTCCGTGCGGCCGGTCTCACGGAAGCCGATGCCTCGGTAGAAGTCGGGTGCCTGGAAGGTGAAGGAGGAGACGATCATGTCGGTGCAGCCGCGGCGCACGCCCTCCTCCTCCGCGGCCTGCATGAGCCGGGTGCCGAGGCCGGCGCCGCGGGCGTCCTCGCGGACCCACAGCATGTCGACGGCGCACAGGCTGCCCCAGATCCACCCGGTGAGCCCGCCTGCGGTTCCGCCGTCGGCGTCGGTGACGGCCACGCTGAACTCCTCGGGCGCACCTGCGCGGGTGGCCCGGTCGTTGAAGGCGGTGAGCTCCTTGTCGAGGAGCTTCTGCAGTGCGTCGTCCCGGCCGCCCACGCGGAGCGTGAAGTCATGATCGTCTCTCACGCGGTCGGAGTATGCCAGCGACGGACGAGGCCGGTCGACATCCTTTCCTCTCCTCGTACAGTGGAACCGGGTTCGGACGTCTTGGGGGTAGGGGCGTGGCCAACGGCGGACCGGTCGAGCACGGCTACCCGCATCTGGAGACGGTGCGGGCCGCGATCACGGCGCTGTACCGGAGGCTGTCGTACGACAGCGTGCGGGCGTACGCGGTGAGCGTGGCTCCGGCCGATGTGGCGTTCTGCGACATCGACGACCTCCATCTGGGCACGCAGCGGATCGCCCACGAGCTGGTGCGCCATTTCCGGCTGCCGGACGCCCGTGTGATCGTCAGCTTTCGTGAGATGACCCATGCGGCGAACGTCGAACTGACCGCAGGGCCGGAGTACTTCGTGGAGCTGAACGACCGGTTCCGCACCCATCGCCGGGACATCGGGGCGGCGCTCGCGCACGAGATCATGCATGTCTGTCTGCACCGGCTCGGTCTGTCGTTCCCGGGCACGCGGGACAACGAGATCCTCACCGACACGGCGACGACCTACCTGGGCGCGGGCTGGCTGCTGCTGGACGCCTACCGGGAGGACGGCGCGTCGTCGCAGAAGCTGGGCTATCTCACGCCGGAGGAGTTCGGCTACGTCCTCGCCAAGCGGTCGCTGGTGTTCGGGGAGGATCCGTCGGTGTGGTTCACCAGCGCGCAGGCGTACACGGCGTACGGGAAGGGCATGGCGATGGCCCGGCGCGACGAGCGGCAGCCACCGCTGACGGCGGCGGGCCGGGCGGGTCGCCTGCGCTACGCGCGGGACCGGCGGCGGGCCCGGCAGCACGCACCGGTCGCCGCCGCACCGGACACGCCGTACGCGTTCACTCCGCAGGATCCGGGGGCGCTCGGGGTGTCGTTCCCGTGTCCCACGTGCCGCCAGCGGATCCGGGTGCCGGTGCGGGGCCGGGTGAGGGCGCGCTGCGGGCTGTGCCGCACGGTGCTGGAGTGCGACACCTGAGAGGTACGGGACCTGAGAGGTACGGGGCCCAGGGGTGCGAGGCCCGGGAGCAGGGGCCGGGCCCGTGCGGGCGACCGTGCGGGTCGATGCACCTAGGAGCTCCGGACCCCGTACACCGGCCGTGGCTCCCGCGCCGCCGCCAGCAGTTCACGGGCTCGCTCCCCGGCCTCCGCGGGGGTCCACCGTGCCGCCTTGTCCGCGGTGGGTCCCGGGTGCCAGCCCTCCATGACGGTGATCCGCCCGCCCTCGGTCTCGAACACCCGCCCGGTCACGCCGTCGCTGGAGGCGGAGCCGAGCCAGACGACCAGCGGGGAGACGTTCGCCGGTGCCATCGCGTCGAAGCCGTGCGCCGGTGCCCCCATGGTCCCGGCGAACACGCGTTCCGTCATACGGGTGCGGGCGGCGGGCGCGACGGCGTTGACCTGGACGCCGTAGCGGCGCAGCTCGGCCGCCGCGACCAGTGTCAGGCCGACGATCCCGGCTTTCGCGGCGCTGTAGTTGCCCTGCCCGACCGACCCGGCGAGCCCCGCCCCGCTGGCGGTGTTGACGATCCGGGCGTCGGGGGCCCGTCCGGCCCCGGCCTCGGCCCGCCAGTGCGCGGCGGCGTGCTTCAGCGGCAGGAAATGCCCCTTGAGGTGGACCCGTACGACGGCGTCCCAGTCGTCCTCGTCCAGGTTGACCAGCATCCGGTCGCGCAGGAAGCCCGCGTTGTTGACGAGGGTGTCCAGCCGCCCGTACGTCTCCACGGCGGCGCGTACCAGGGAGGCGGCGCCCTCGCCGGTGGCGATGTCCCCGGTGTGCGCGACGGCCGTGCCGCCGGCCGCGCGGATCTCGGCGACGACCCGCTCGGCCGGGCTGTCCGCAGCGGGGGTTCCGTCGAGACGGACCCCGAGGTCGTTGACGACGACCAGGGCTCCTTCGGCGGCGAAGGCCAGGGCGTGGGCCCGGCCCAGGCCGCGTCCGGCGCCGGTGACCGCGACGACCCGGCCCGCGCAGATTCCGCTCATGTCGGTTCTCCTCGGTTGTCCTTGTCGGCGTTCGCCGCGTCCAGGAAGGCGGGCCGCTCCCCGCCGCCGTGCACGAGCAGCGAGGCCCCGGTGATGTACGCGGCGGCGGGTGAGGCGAGGAAGACGGCCGCGGCGCCGACGTCGGAGGGCGTGGCGAGGCGGCCGAGGGGGACGGTGCGGGCGACGGCGGCGACCCCGGCCTCGTCGCCGTAGTGCAGGTGGGAGCGCTCGGTGCGGACCATGCCGACGACCAGGGTGTTCACCCGGACCTCGGGCGCCCACTCCACCGCCATCGAACGGGCGAGGCTCTCCAGGCCCGCCTTGGCGGCCCCGTAGGCGGCCGAGCCGGGCGAGGGACGGGTGCCGCTGACGCTGCCGGTCATCACGACGGAGCCGCGGGCCCGGCGCAGCGGCTCGTAGGCGGCGAGGGACGCGGTCAGCGGGGCGACGAGGTTGAGTTCGACGACCCGTGCGTGCCGCTCGGCCGGAGCGTCGGCGAGCCGCCGGTACGGGGTGCCGCCCGCGTTGTTGACGAGCACGTCGAGCCGGGGCAGCGCCGCGAAGAAGGCGTGCACGGCGGCCGGGTCGCGCAGGTCCAGCGGTCGGAACGCGGCGCCGTCGAGAGGGACTTCGGGAGGCCGGCGGGCGCACACCGTGACCTCGGCTCCCGCCGCGGCGAACGCCCTCGCGATGCCCGCGCCGACGCCCCTGGTGCCCCCGGTGACGACCGCGATCCTGCCGCGCAGCGAGTTTTCCACAGGCTCTCCCGCTTGTCGGTGCCGGCTGCTAGCTTCGAATCGTCCACACCTAACAAATGTTTGGTGGAAAGGTAGCTGATGCCGCCATGGGTGTCTCCACCTCGTCCCCGGAAAAGGGGATTTCGGTCGTCACGGTCGACTGTCCGCCGGTGAACGCGCTGCCGGTGGCCGGCTGGTTCGCGCTGGCCGACGCCGTGCGGGCGGCGGGCCGGGACCCGGAGGTCCGGTGCGTGGTGCTGGCCGCCGAGGGCCGGGGGTTCAGCGCGGGCGTGGACGTCAAGGAGATACAGGCGCGGGGCGACAGCGCGCTGATAGGCGTCAACTCGGGATGTGCACAGGCATTCGCGGCGGTCTACGAGTGCGAGGTCCCGGTCGTGGCGGCGGTGCAGGGCTTCTGCCTGGGCGGCGGTGTCGGCCTGGTGGGCAACGCGGACGCGATCGTGGCGAGCGAGGACGCCGTGTTCGGGCTGCCGGAGCTGGACCGCGGCGCCCTCGGCGCGGCCACGCATCTGTCCCGTCTGGTGCCGCGGCACCTGATGCGGACGCTCTACTACACCTCGCGCACGGTCGGCGCGGCCGAGCTGCACCGGCACGGCTCGGTGTGGCGGGTGGTGCCGCGCGACGGGCTGCGTGCCGCGGCGCTGGGGCTGGCGCGCGAGGTCGCCGCGAAGGACGGCCTGCTGCTGCGGCTCGCCAAGGCCGCGATCAACGGCATCGACCCGGTGGACGTGCGCCGCAGCTACCGGTACGAGCAGGGCTTCACCTACGAGGCGGCCCTGAGCGGAGTGGCCGCGCGCGTGCGCGGGACCTTCGGGACGGGGAGGGAGGGGTGAGCGGATGAGCGACAAGACGATGACGGCCGACGAGGCGGTCGCCCGGCTGGACAGCGGCATGACGCTCGGGATCGGCGGCTGGGGGGCCCGCCGTAAGCCGATGGCCCTGGTGCGGGCCCTGCTGCGGTCACGGGTCACCGGCCTCACGGTGGTGTCGTGCGGCGGCCCGGACGTCGGGATGCTCGCCGCCGCGGGCCGGGTGCGCCGGCTGGTCGTCCCGTTCGCCACACTCGACTCGGTGCCGCTCGAACCGCACTTCCGCGCGGCCCGCGAGAGCGGCGCCCTGGAGCTGACGGAGTTCGACGAGGCGATGTTCCTGTGGGGGCTGCGCGCGGCCGCGCACCGGCTGCCGTTCCTGCCGCTGCGGGCCGGGCTCGGCTCGGACGTGATGCGGGTCAACCCGGACCTGCGGACGGTGACCTCGCCCTACGCGGACGGGGAGACCTTCGTCGCCGTGCCCGCCCTGCGGCTGGACGCCGCCCTGGTGCATGTGAACCGCGCCGACCGCGGGGGCAACGGCCAGTGCCTCGGCCCGGACCCGTACTTCGACGATCTGTTCTGCGAGGCGGCGGACGCGGCGTACGTCTCCTGCGAACGGATCGTGGACACGGCCGAGCTGACGAAGGAGGCCGTACCGCAGACCCTGCTGATCCGGCGGCACACGGTGACGGGGGTCGTCGAGGCTCCGAACGGGGCGCACTTCACCTCCTGCGCGCCGGACTACGCCCGGGACGAGAAGTTCCTGAGGCACTACGCGACGACGCCCTGGCCGCGGTTCGCCGGGCGTTTCCTGTCCGGCGAGGAGCCGGAGTACCGGGCAGCCGTGCGGGCGTGGCACCAGGAGGACGCATGACCGCCGCCGGCCAGGGGCCGCTCACCCCGCCCACCCGCGCCGAGTACTGCGTCGTCGCCTGCGCCGAGGCATGGCGCGGGGCCGGGGAGATCCTCGCGAGCCCGATGGGGGTGATCCCCTCCCTCGGCGCGCGGCTGGCCCGCCGTACGTTCGCGCCGGACCTGCTGCTGACGGACGGCGAGGCGCTGCTCGTGGGCCCCGACGGCACCGTGGAGGGCTGGCTGCCCTACCGCGCCCATCTCGACCTGGCCACCGGTGGACGGCGGCACGTGATGATGGGCGCGAGCCAGCTCGACCGGTACGGCAACCAGAACATCTCCTGCATCGGCGACTGGCGAAGGCCCGCACGCCAGTTGCTGGGGGTGCGCGGCGCCTCGGTGAACACGCTGAACCACCTGACGAGCTACTGGGTGCCCCGGCACACACGCCGGGTGTTCGTGGAGCACGTCGACATGGTGTGCGGGGTGGGCCACGACCGGGCCGCGGCGATACCGGGCACGGCCCGCTTCCACCGTCTCGGGCGGGTCGTGACCGATCTCGGCGTCCTCGACTTCGCCACGCCCGACGGCTCGATGCGGCTGGCCTCGCTGCATCCGGGCACGAGTGCCGAGGAGGTGCGGGAGGCGACGGGCTTCGCGCTGGACGTGCCCGACGACGTGCCGCCGACCCGCGCGCCGACCGCCGGCGAACTGCGTCTGATCCGCGAGGTGCTCGATCCGGGGGGCACCCGGGTGAAGGAGGTCGACCGCTGATGGAGACCGCGCTCACCCGGCTGGTCGGAGTGCGTCACCCCCTCGTGCAGACCGGCATGGGATGGGTGGCGGGCCCCCGGCTGGTCTCGGCGACGGCGAACGCGGGCGCGCTCGGTGTGCTGGCCTCCGCCACGATGACCGTCGACCGGCTGCGCGAGGCGATACGCGAGGTCAGGTCCCGCACGGACGCGCCCTTCGGGGTCAACCTCCGCGCCGACGCCGCCGATGCGGGCGACCGGGTCCGCCTCATCGTCGACGAGGGGGTGCGCGTGGCCTCCTTCGCCCTGGCGCCCTCCCCCGAGCTGATCGCCGAGCTCAAGGAGGCCGGTGTGGTGGTGATCCCGACCGTCGGCGCCCGGCGGCACGCCGAGAAGGTCGCGGCGTGGGGCGCGGACGCGGTGATCGTGCAGGGCGGCGAGGGCGGCGGACACACCGGCGAGGTGGCGACGACGGTGCTGCTTCCGCAGGTGGTGGACGCCGTGCGGATCCCGGTCGTGGCGGCGGGCGGCTTCTTCGACGGGCGCGGGCTGGTCGCGGCGCTGGCGTACGGGGCGGCGGGCGTCGCGATGGGCACCCGGTTCCTGCTCACCTCGGACTCGACCGTGCCGGACGCGGTGAAGCAGCGCTATCTGGCGGCGACGGTCCGGGACGTCACGGTCACCACGGCGGTCGACGGCCTGCCCCACCGGATGCTCCGTTCGGAACTCGTCGAGGCGCTGGAGAACTCCGGCCGTGCGACGGCCCTGCTGCAGGCCGTGCGGCGGGCGGCGGGTCTGCGCGGACTGTCCGGGGTGACCTGGCGCCGGATGGTCCGGGACGGGCGGGCGCTGCGCCGGGGCAAGGACCTGACCTGGAGCCAGGTGCTGCTTGCCGCGAACACGCCGATGCTGCTCAGGGCGTCGATGGTGGACGGCCGCACGGACCTCGGGGTGATGGCGTCCGGACAGGTCGCCGGGGTGATCGACGACCTGCCGTCGTGCGCCGGGCTGGTGGAGCGTGTCATGGCCCAGGCCGAGGAGATCGTGGCTGCGCTGTCGGCGGGCGGTGCCACGACGCCCGCGTGACCGTACGCCCGTGCGGCCAGGCGGCCGCATGACCGCATGACCGCATGACCGCATGACCGAGGAAACGCTCGGAAAACCCCGGAGACCGGACGTGTGCGGCGGCCCGCCCCCCCCCAGGGCGGGCCCCCACCGGCCCGGGGCCCACCGGCCCGGAGGCCGTCCGGTGCCGGACGGTGCCGACCGGCGCCGTCACAGCCGTCACAGCCGTCACAGCCGTTCGATGATCGTCACGTTGGCCTGGCCTCCGCCCTCGCACATCGTCTGGAGCCCGAAACGGCCGCCCACCCGCTCCAGCTCGTGGAGCAGCGTGACCATCAGCTTGGCGCCGGTCGCGCCGAGGGGGTGGCCGAGGGCGATGGCGCCGCCGTTGACGTTGACCTTGCCGGGATCGGCGCCGGTCTCCTTCAGCCAGGCGAGGACGACGGGCGCGAACGCCTCGTTGATCTCGACGAGGTCGATGTCGTCGAGGGTGAGGCCGGTCTTCTTCAGGGCGTACGCGGTGGCGGGTATGGGGGCGGTGAGCATACGGATGGGGTCCTCGCCGCGGGCGGAGAGATGGTGCACCCGGGCCCGGGGCCGCAGCCCGTGATCGCGGAGCGCGCGTTCGGAGGCGAGCAGCAGCGCGGCCGCGCCGTCGGAGACCTGGGAGGAGCAGGCGGCGGTGACGGTGCCGCCGGGCAGGACCGGCTTCAGCGCCGCCATCTTCTCCGGCGAGGTGTCCCGGCGCGGGCCCTCGTCGGCCGTGACCTCGCCGTAGGGAACCAGTTCCCGGTCGAAGCGGCCCTCGTCGGCGGCCCGCACGGCCCGCCGGTGCGAGCGCAGCGCGAACTCCTCCTGGTCCCGCCTGGTGATGCCCCATTTCGCGGCGATCATCTCGGCGCCGGCGAACTGGTTGACGGGCCGGTCTCCGTAGCGGGCGCGCCAGCCCCGGCTGCCCGCGAAGGGCCCCTCGGTCAGCCCGAGCGGCTCGGCGGCCTGCCGGGTGGCGAAGGCGATCGGGATCATCGACATGTTCTGCACCCCGCCGGCGACGACCAGGTCCTGCGTCCCGGACAGCACGGCCTGCGCGGCGAAGTGCAGGGCCTGCTGGGAGGAGCCGCACTGCCGGTCCACGGTCACGCCGGGCACCTCCTCGGGCAGCCCGGCCGCCAGCCAGCTGGTGCGCGCGATGTCCCCGGCCTGCGGTCCGACCGCGTCCAGACAGCCGAGGACGACGTCCTCGACGGCGGCCGGGTCCACGCCCGCCCGGTCGACGAGCGCGCGCAGGGCGTGGGCCCCGAGGTCGGCCGGATGGACCGTGCTCAGCCCTCCCCCGCGCCGCCCCACGGGCGTGCGGACCGCTTCGACGATGTAGGCATCGGCCATGGCAACTCCCTCACAGGAAAGAGCACATCAACGGCTACTCACGTACGGCGATCCCGTCCAGCACCATCGACAGGTACTGCCGGGCGATCTCCTCCGGGCTGTGGTGTCCGCCGGGCCGGTACCAGGAGGCGGCGACCCACACGGTGTCCCGCACGAACCGGTAGGTGAGCCGGACGTCGAGGTCGTCCCGGAACACCCGGTCCGCGACACCGCGCTCCAGCGTGGCGAGCCACGCCGTCTCGAACCTGCGCTGGGACTCGGCGAGGAAGGCGAACCGCTCCTGCCCGGCGAGCTGTCTGCTCTCCTTCTGGTAGATCGCGACGGCGGCCCGGTGCCGGTCGATCTCCCGGAAGGACTCGGTGACCAGCGCCTCAAGGGTCTCGCGGGGGCCCAGCCGGGCGCCCAGGACGGTGTCGTAGCCGTCCCACAGTTCGTCGAGGAAGCCGCGCAGGATCTCCTCCAGCATCGATTCCTTGGAGTCGAAGTGGTAGTAGAGGCTGCCCGCGAGCATGCCCGCGTGGTCCGCGATCTTGCGTACGGTGGTGGCGTTGTAGCCCTGCTCGGCGAAGACCTCGGCGGCGGTGTCGAGGAGTTCACGGCGGCGGGCGGCCTGAGCGGCGGCGGTCTCGGGCCTTCTCGCCGCAGCCGCGGTCACCTGGGGTTTTCTTTTGGTCGGCACGCGGTCCATTGTCCTGGGGTCCTAGGGGTGTCTGCTGCTGACGGAGACGACCTCGCCCGTCATGTAGGAGGAGTAGGGCGAGGCGAGGAAGACGATCACGTTGGCCACCTCCCAGGGCTCGGCGTACCGTCCGAAAGCCTCGCGGGCCGTCAGCTCGGCCAGCAGCTCCGGGGTGGTCACCTTGGCGAGATGGGGATGCATGGCGAGGCTCGGGGAGACCGCGTTGACCCGTACCCCGTACTCCGCCGCCTCGACGGCCGCACAGCGCGTCAGCGCCATCACGCCCGCCTTCGCGGCGGCGTAGTGGGCCTGCCCGGCCTGGGCGCGCCAGCCGACGACGGAGGCGTTGTTGACGATCACACCGCCGGTGCCGCGCATCGCGCGGAGGGCGGCACGGGTGCACCGGAAGGTGCCGTTCAAGGTGACGTCCAGGACGTTCGACCACTGTGCGTCGGTCATGTCGACGAGCGGTGAGGTCCCGCCGAGACCCGCGTTGTTGACGACGACGTCGAGCCGGCCGTGTGCCGCCACGGCCGTGTCGAACAGCGCCCGGACCTGTGCCTCGTCGGTGACGTCGCAGGGGCGGGCGGCCACCGACTCCCGGCCGAACTCCGCTGCCAGCTCGGCCTCGCAGGCGCCCAGCCGCCGCGCGTGGGCGTCGCTGAGGAGCACGCGCGCGCCCTCCTCCAGGAAGCGGCGCGCGGTCGCCCCGCCGATGCCCGCACCGGCTGCCGCGGTGACGACGGCGGTGCGTCCCGCCAGCAGCCCGTGGCCCGGCACGTACGCCGGAGTCTCGACGCCTGTCATGGCCTCACGCTAACCTACCAAACACTTGTTAGGGAAGGAGCGGGGTCCCATGGATCTGACCTTCACGGCCGAGCAGGAGTCCTTCCGCGCCGAGGCCCGCGCCTGGCTGCACGCGCATGTGCCGCGGGATCCGCCGCCCTCGCTGGAGACCGGGGAGGGCTTCGCCGCGCATCGCGCCTGGGAGGCCGAACTGGCCGCGGAGCGCTGGTCGGTGGTGAACTGGCCGGCCGAGTACGGCGGCCGGGGCCTGGACCTGGTCCACTGGCTGCTGTTCGAGGAGGAGTACTGGGCGGCGGGCGCCCCCGGACGTGTGAACCAGAACGGGGTGAGCCTGCTCGCCCCCACCCTCTTCGAGCACGGCACCCCGGAGCAGCGGTCCCGGATCCTGCCCTCCATGGCGACCGGTGAGGTGGTCTGGGCCCAGGCGTGGTCGGAGCCGGAGGCGGGTTCCGACCTGGCGTCGCTGAGGTCGCGGGCCGTGCGCACCGACGGAGGGTGGCTGCTCAGCGGCGTCAAGACCTGGTCGTCCCGCGCGGCCTTCGCCGATCGCGCCTTCGGCCTGTTCCGCAGCGACCCGGACGCCCCGCGGCGCCACCAGGGCCTGACGTACCTGATGTTCGGCCTGCGTGCGCCGGGGGTCACCGTGCGCCCCATCGCCCGTCTCGACGGCAAGCCCGCCTTCGCCGAACTGTTCCTGGACGAGGTGTTCGTGCCCGACGAGGACGTCATCGGCGCCCCCGGCGACGGCTGGCGCATCGCGATGGCGACGGCGGGCAACGAGCGGGGGCTCATGCTCCGCTCCCCCGGCCGCTATCTCGCGAGCGCCGGCCGGCTGCACCGGCTCTGGCAGGCGCGGGGCCGCCCCGAGGGCGCCGCGAGGCGGGTGGCGGACGCCTTGATCGGCGCCCGCGCGTACCAGCTGTCCACCTACGCGGCCGCCGCCCGCTGCCTCGACGGCCGCCCGCCCGGCCCCGAGTCCAGCCTCGGCAAGCTGTTCTGGTCGGAGCTGGACATCGCGCTGCACGAGACGGCTCTCGATCTGCTGGGCGAGGAGGGCGAGTCGGCGGACACGGCCTGGGCGGAGGGCTATGTCTTCGCCCTCGCCGGTCCGCTCTACGCAGGCACGAACGAGATCCAGCGGAACATCGTCGCCGAGCGTCTGCTCGGCCTGCCGAAGGGACGCCGCTGATGCGCTTCCTCCTCGACACCGAGCAGCGTGCGTTCGCCGACTCGCTGGGCGCGCTGCTGAAGGCCGCGGACACCCCGTCGGTCGTACGGGACTGGAGCCGCGGCGACCCGGCGAGCGGGCGCGCGCTGTGGCGCCGTCTCGCCGAGGCGGGCGTGTTCGCCCTGGCCGTGCCGGAGGCCCTCGGCGGGCTGGGGCCGCGCCCGGTGGAGCTGGCGGTGGCGTTCGTGGAGCTGGGCCGCCACGCGGTACCGGGCCCGCTCGTGGAGACGGCCACAGCGGCCGCGCTCCTCTCCGAAGCCGCGGCGGCCGCGCGGCCCCCCGAGACCACGACGGCCGCGCGGCCCCCCGAAGCCACGACGGCCGCGCTCCTGCCGGAGGCCACGTCACGTGCCACCCCGGCCGAAGGGCCACCCGCGCCGCCGCCCGTCACCCCCGGCGAACAGCACCCCCGGCAACCCGCCGGCCCCGATGAGCGGCGCCACCCACAACCCGCCGGCCCCGAGGGAAGGCGTCCCCGACGCCCCGGCGCCTCCGAGGGGCAGAGCCTCCGGCAACCCGGCACTCCCGGCGGCCGGCGCCCTCCACGGCCCGTCGTCCCCTCGGCGCACCCCCAGGCCCTGCTCACCGCTCTCCTCCGCGGCAGCGCCCTGGCCACGCTCGCCCCCGAGGGCTCCTGCGCGCTGGACGGCGACACGGCGGACATCCTGCTGTCCCTCACCGGCGACGGGCTGCGTCTCGCCCCCGGTCACGGCCCGGTGCGCGCGTCGCTGGACCCCGCCCGCCGCCGCACGTCCCTCGCCGGGGGCGGCGCGCTGCTCGGCACCGGGATCCGCCCGGCGCGGGCCCTCCCCCTCGCCCGGCTCACCACCGCCGCGCAGGCCCTCGGCGTCGGCGAGGCGCTTCTGGACAGGACGCTGGCCCATGTGCGGCAGCGGACCCAGTTCGGCGTGCCCGTCGGCTCCTTCCAGGCGGTCGGACACCGGCTGGCGGACGCGAAGCTGGCGCTGGAGTTCGCGCGGCCCCTGGTGTTCGGGGCCGCGCTGACGCTGGGCGAGGCGGACGTGGCGGCGGCGAAGGCGAGCGCGTGCGAGGCGGCGTACGCCACCGCGCGCACGGCACTCCAGTGCCACGGCGCGATCGGCTACACCGCCGAGTACGACCTGTCGCTCTGGCTGACCAGGGCGCGGGCGCTGCGCGGTGCCTGGGGCGACCCCGACACCTGCCGCGCGGCCGTCCTGGACGCGGCGGGCCGCGCCTGAGAACCCCGCGGGCCCGTCTCACGCACCCGGCGGGAGGATCCCCTGGGCACGGGCCGCCGCCAGCCATTTCGGGAACTCGCCGACGAGCCGGTCGTACAGCTCGGCGTCGGACGTCCGCCTCGGGTCCGAACCGGCGTGGAAGAAACCGGCGTTGTCGACGGCACGCTTGTCCGGCACGGACAGGTCGTCGAGCTTGCGCAGATAGTCGAACTGCTTGCTGTGCGGGTCCCCGAAGCCGATGAACTGCCAGAACAGCGGCAGCTTCGCCGCCTTGCACAGATACCGTTCCGCGGCGAGCTTGTTGATCGGCCCGCCGTCGGTCTGGAAGACCACGAGGGCGGGTGCCCGGGAGCCGCTGTCCAGGTAGTGGTCGATGACGGCGTCCATGGCCAGGTGGTAGCTGGTCTTGCCCATGTGGCCGAGCCCGGCCACGATCCGCTCGACGCGGCCGCGGTGGTCGGCGAGCGCGATGTCGGTGACCGCGTCGACGTCGGTGGAGAAGAACACCACCGGCACCCGGCCGTCGTCGTCGAAGTGCGCGGACAGGCCCAGCACCCGGTCGGCGAGCGCCTGGACGCTGCCGTCCTGGTAGTAGGGCTTCATGGAGCCGGAGTAGTCGACGACGAGATAGACGGCGGCCCGCTGGCCCTCCAGTCCGTGCCGGGTGAGCGAGGCACCCGCGGTCTTGTAGAGGCTGACCAGCGCGGGGGCGGTCTCCTCGACCTTGCTGAGACTGATCGCCGCCATGCACAAGCTCCCCTCGCCCGGGAGTCCGGGAGCGGTTCGCTCCGGGACCGGAGCCCGAGGCTACGCCACGGCGGGCCCACCTTTCCCGCCGGTCACGGGAGTTCGCTATTTTGTTCGGCGCCGTCCCCATCGGCTCGTCCTGTGTCCCCTTTCCTGTCGAGGAGCCGGCGTGGATGCCGAGTCCGCCGTGACCACCTGCTACCGCCACACCCAGGTGGAGTGCTACGTCCGCTGCACCCGCTGCGACCGGTTCATCTGCCCGGACTGCATGCGCGAGGCGGCCGTCGGCCATCACTGCCCGGACTGCGTGAAGGAGGGCGCCCGCTCGGTGCGCCGGGCACGGACGGTGTTCGGCGGCGCCGTCACGGCGACGCCGGTGGTGACGTACGCGCTGATCGCGCTGAACGTACTGGTCTATCTCGCCCAGTTGGCGCGTCCCGAGCTGGTGGAGCGGTTCGCGATGCTCGGCGCCGGCCTGGTCGGGCCGGACGGACTGCACTACGTCCACCAGGGCGAGGTGCCCGCCGGGTTCCGGTTCGAAGGTGTGGCCGCCGGGGAGTGGGAGCGGCTGATCACCAGCGGGTTCCTGCATCTGATGCCGACGGAGGGCACGTTCGGCCTCGCCCATGTCGTGCTGAACATGCTCGCGCTGTGGCGGCTCGGGCTGATGGTCGAGCCGCAGCTCGGCAGGGGCCGGTTCCTCGCCCTGTATCTGCTGTCGACGCTCGGCGGCTCGGTGGCGGAGCTGCTGCTGGCCGGCCCCGGGCAGCTGTCGGTCGGCGCGTCCGGGGCGCTGTTCGGCCTCACCGTGGCCGCGTACGTCATGGCCCGCCGGCTGGGTTCGGACCTGACCGAGGTCCACCGGATGATGGTGCTGCTGCTGGTGTGGCTGGTGCTCTCCGCGCGTCTGACCTCCTGGCAGGGCCACCTGGGCGGCCTGCTCACGGGCGGCGCGGTGGCCCTGGCCCTCGCCCACGTCCCGCGCGGGCCTCGCCGCACGGTGATCCAGGCGGTGGCCTGCGGGGCAGTTCTGGTGGTGCTGCTGGGGCTGGCCTGGCTGAAGGTGACGGATCTGACGGGAGGAGCGGCCTGACACGGGCCGTACGGTGTACCCCATGAAGAAAGTCGGACTGTTGTTCGCCGCTGTGCCCGTCCTCGTCACCGCGGCCGTGTACTTCCTCGCGCCCGCCGACTCGGAGGCGTCCTCTCCGCAGGACCGGACCGCGGTCGACCAGCTCGCCCGTGACCAGGCCAAGGCGAAGGCCGAGCGGGACGCGGCCGGCGCCCAGCGCGCCGAGGACGACAAGACGATCGCCGCCCTGCCGCCGGGACTCGCCGCGCCGGCGAAGAAGGAGCTGGCCCAGCAGATCGTGGCCAGTTCGGCCTTCTCGTCGCTGGACTGGCGCAGTTCCTACGCGGCCATAGAGGACCCGGGCGACGGCGAGGGCTACACGGCGGGGATCGTCGGCTTCTGCACGGGCACCCACGATCTGCTGGTCCTGGTGGAGAACTACACCGAGGCCCACCCGGACAACGGCCTGGCCCGCTATCTGCCGGCCCTGCGCAAGGTCGACGGCACCGACTCCCACGAGGGCCTCGACCCCGGCTTCACCGCGGCCTGGAAGGCGGAGGCGAAGGTCCCGGCGTTCCGCGAGGCACAGGAGGCCGAGCGGGACGAGGTCTACTTCGACCCGGCGGTACGGATGGCCAAGCTGGACGGTCTCGGCACCCTGGGCCAGTTCGTCTACTACGACGCGATGATCCTCCACGGTCCCGACAGCAGCCCGAACGGCTTCTACGGCATCCGCGAGCGTGCCCTGAAGGAGGCCGGGCTGCCCTCCGAGGGCGGCTCCGAGCGCGCGTATCTGAAGGCGTTCCTGGATGTGCGGCGCGAGGCCATGCTGGCGAAGAGGCCGGGTACCGACACCAGCCGTATCGACACGGCCCAGCGCCGGTTCCTCGACTCGGGCAACCTCGCCCTCACGACCCCGCTGACCTGGCAGGTCTACGGAGAGACCTTCCGGGCGCCCTGACCGGCGGCGCCCCACTTCGCACGCAGCACCCGCTCGGCCGGCTTGCCGTGCGGGGTGTAGGCCAGCCGGGCGGGGGTCTCACCGCTGTCCGGCCAGTCGTCCCACATCCACCAGCACACACCGGCCCACCAGCGCCGTCCCTCGAAGGAGTCGAGCAGCGCGCGGTAGCCGGCGGCCTGTTCCTCGTCCCCGGGCGTGGTGCCGACGGTCCAGGAGTACGGCGCGGTGGTGGTGCCGCGCTGGCTGACGTACCCGGCCTCGGTGAACAGGATCCGCCGGCCGGTGCGCCCGGCGAAACCGGCGAGCCGTTCGCGGATCGGCGCCCAGGCACGGCGCAGCCGGGCGGGGTCGGCGGTGGGGGTGTCGGCGAGCGGCCAGTAGGCGTCGATGCCGATGAGGTCGAGGTCCCGCCAGAAGCGGACGCGCTCGTACTCGTCGTAGTTGGCGGCGTAGGTCAGCGGTCCGTCGTAGCGCTCACGGACGGCGCCGATGATCCTCTTCCAGGCCGCGCGGTCGCCGGAGACCCCGGCGAGTTCGGTGCCGACGGCGAACTGCTCGGCGCCGGTGTCGGTGGCGATGCGGGCGTAGTGCGTGATGAAGCCGCGGTAGTGGGTGAACCAGGCGGCGCGGTCGCGGGGGCGGATCTCCGCGCGGTCGCCGCCGTCGGCCAGGTCGACATGGGGTTTGATCATCACCTTGAGTCCGGCGTCGTGCGCGCGGCGCACGATCCGGCGCAGGCTCGCGTCGCCGGCGGTCTCCTCGGTGGTGTGCATCGAGGCGTCGGTACGGCGGTCCTGGTACCAGGTCGGGGTGAAGGTGACCCAGCGGGCGCCGGTGGCCCTGATGTCCTTCAGATAGCGGGCCGCGACGGGGCTGTCGTAGTCGGTGCGGTACCAGGACGGCAGGGTCATGCCCCTCATCTCGGCCGGGTCGGCGCCCCCCGCCCCGTCGGTGGCGGGGGCGGCGGTGCAGCCGGTCACGGCGAGGAGGACCGCCACGGCAGCGGCGGTCCTCCCCTTCACGCGTGGTGTCCTCACAGGGCCGCCGGGCTGACGAAGGTGTAGCCGAGGGCCTTGATGCCCTCGATCGTGTCCTTCAGCGGCTGGACCGGGAAGTACGGGTGGTAGAAGAAGCTGGCGAACCCGTCCCGGACGGCGAGATTGGCCTTCGCCGAGGCGATGAGGTCGGCCGGCAGCCGTGCCGGGTGGTTGTTGAACGCCTCCGGCTCGTAGTTCCCGATGTTCTCGGGAATCACCTTGGTCCCGTACACGTCACGGACCACGTAGGGGAAGAACTGTCCGATGAACCGGTTCGGATCGGACGCGGCGCCGGTGAGCGTGCCGCCGAAGTACAGCGACCGTTCGAGGCGGGCGTTGAAGTTCGCGCTGAAGACCTGGTAGTCGGTCCGGGAGCCCGCGTAGTGCGGGGTGGTCCACAGCGTGGGCCGGGGCAGTCCCGCCAGGGTGAACTCGGCCAGCGCGGCGGTGACCCGGCCCTGGGCCCAGACGGCGGAGTCCCCGCTCACCGGTCCGTCGTAGACGACACTGTCCGCCGCGTCCACATGCGCCCGGTAGAACTCGAAGTCGTCGCCGCTCACCCCGTTGTAGGGGTTGTCGGTGTTGCCGTACTGGTGGGTGTAACCGTGGTTCATCAGCACCGCGCCCCGGGCCAGCATGTACTTCAGGGCGCTGACCAGCTGCGGCCGCTGCGAGAGCCGGACCGTCTCCGGGACGCCGTTGTTGTAGGCGCCCTTGGGGTCGGTGTAGACGGGGATCACGTTGATGCCGTAGGGGACGCCCGCGGAGTACAGATAGTCGGCGATGGCCCGCAGTTCGGCGGGGTCGGACTCGGGGCTGATGTCCTCCAGCCGCACCAGGGCGCGGTGGCGTTCGGCGGTGCCGGGGGCGAGTGCGTCGAAGAGCAGGTCCTCGAAGACGATGACGCGGTCGCTCTCGGAGACGTAGGCGAAGGGGATCTCACCGATGTAGGTGAGGTTCGCGGAGCGGACGGCCCAGCCGAAGGTGTGGCCGCTGGTGGTGTCCAGACCCTCGGCCAGACGGGTGACGGCCGGGTAGCCGGGGCCGGTGAGCACGTTGGGGCGCAGGACGCCGCCGTCCTGTCCGGCCGGGATCTTCCGGGTGAGGGTCCGGCCCTTGTACGACACCTGGGTCACGGTGCCGACCGAGCCGCCGTCGTCGTAGAAGGAGCTGGTGGGGTCCCAGCCGTACTTCTGGGTGAACTGCGGGACGCCCACGGAGCCCGCCATGTTCCAGATGTTGGCCCCGATCCAGGTCACGGGCTTGGTGGTGGTCAGCACGTCCTGGTGGAAGGCGTCCGGGACCGCGTCCGGGACGGAGCCTCCGTAGTAGGTCGACCCGATGTAGATCACGGCGCTGTACGACTCCAGCTGGCCCGCGGTGTACTGCTGGACGGGCCGGGCCGTGACGGTGCCGAAGTGGCCGGCGAGGTTGGCGGCGGCCATGGCGTACAGCTCGCCGAGGTGCCCGTAGGGGCCGGCCGTGTCGAACAGGACGAGCGTGCTCGGGTCGGCGGCGGCGGTCACGTCCGCCGGTGCGAGCGCGGCGGCCTGGCGGGTGAGGGCGGAGGCGGTGCGCGACGGGGCGGCCACCGCGCCGGCGAGCGCGGTTCGCGCGGGCTTGCTCAGGCGGCGGGCCTTGTCGGCCCGGTGGCGGGCCTTGTCGGCCCTGCGCTGCGCCTCGGCCCAGCCGGAGAGGTCGACGCGGTTGAGTCCGGACCGGGTGCCGGCCCGGTCGCCGTGGTGCCCGCGGCCGCCTGCGGCCTGGGCGCCCGACGTCATGAACGTGCCGCCCAGCAGAGCGGCCAGCAGCATCAGGACGACGGAAATTCGAAAACTTCCCCGTTTCCGGAACGGGTGCATGGTTCTCACGGTGTTCCCCCCACTTTGCCAATCATTGGCAAAGGCTTTTGCCTGGTACGAAGTCACCGATTCTTCTGATGATCAAGAAGGGTGTCAATGAGACCCGGAGTGAATTCAGGACGCGCGCCCCACCCTGCCGGGTGATCGGATCCTGTCTTTTTTCGGATCCTCTTCTTGACGGACTGCGGGCTCTGCTACGTTCACCATCGCGCGCCGGGGACGCGCTGTGAAATGTGGGGGGAAGATGTACGGACGACCCGCTCTCGGTGCCTTGCTGCCTCTTGCCGGGGCGATGGCCGCACCGAAGGCATTGCCGGGCCTGCCTTTGGCCAAAGCATTGCAAGCCACCGCCGGAGCAGGATTTCTGCTCTATTGCCTGACCGCCTGTCTGATACTGCTGGCCCGGACACGACTGCGCCGCCAGGCTCGCCGAGCCTCCGTGACGATGCAGGTCGAGGCCGGGAGCAGCCATGGCCGTTGAGCTGCTGCTGTGGGCGAGCATCACGCTGATCGTGATGGCCGGCTGCTACAACACCAGTCTCTTCCTGCTCTCCCGGCGCAGAATTCGGCGCTCCCGGAGGGACGGGAGAGAACGCTTCTACGTATTTCTTCTCGCCTGCCTGAACGAGGAGAAAGTACTTTCCGAAAGCCTGGCGCGCATCACCGCACTGCCCGCCGGCAATTTCATGGCACTGGTGATCGACGACGGTTCCGACGACCGGACCTCCGAGATCGCGCTCGCCGCCGACCCCGACCGGGTCAGGCTGCACCGGCGCACTCTGCCGGACGCGCGCCGGGGAAAAGGCGCCGCGCTCAATGACGGCGTACGGCACCTCAGGAACTCCGGTCTGCTGGCCGGGCGCGACCCCGGCGACGTGATCCTGTGCGTCGTCGACGCGGACGGCCGGCTCGATCCTCATGTCGTGCAGTCCGTGGACCCCTGTTTCGACGATCCGGGCACGGGGGCGGTCCAGGTCTGCGTCCGGATGTACAACCGGCATCTGGGGCTGCTGGCCCGGATGCAGGACATGGAGTTCGTCGTCTACGGCGATGTCTTCCAGAGCGCGCGCCGGTTCATCGGCAGCGTCGGCATGGGCGGCAACGGCCAGTTCATGCGGCTGTCCGCGCTGGACACCCTGGGCGGGGACGGCCCGTGGAGCGACAGTCTCACGGAGGACCTGGACCTCGGGGTGCGGCTGATCGCCAAGGGCTGGACCAACCAGCACTGCACCACCGCGGCGGTCTCCCAGCAGGCCGTGCTCAGTCTGCGGCGGCTGATCCGGCAGCGTTCGCGCTGGTTCCAGGGGCATCTGCAGTCCGCCGGGCTCGTTCCGCTGATCCTGCGGGACGTGCCCACCCGGCCCGCGCTGGACCTCCTCTACCACCTGTCCAGCCCGGTGCTGATCCTGCTCACCTCGCTGCTGCCGCTGTCGTTCGTCGTGGCGCTGGTGGCGACCCTGGCGGGCTCCGTCCAGGCCGGCCACGCCCTCGTCTCCCCGATGTGGCTGCTCGGTCCGTATCTGCTGTCGTTCACCGCGGCCTACACCTACGGCTTCGTCTACGCCAAGCGCGAGCGCGAGCTGGGACTCGTGCGCTCGGTGCTGCTCGCCCATGTCTTCGTCTTCTACGGCTACATCTGGTTCGCCGCCGGCTGGTGGGGGTTCTGGCGGATGCTCACCGGAAAGCGCACCTGGCTGAAGACCGCGCGCACCTGACGCGCGCGCCGGCGCCTCCTTCCCGCGGCCGGCCGCCGGGTCCGTCCCGCTTTTTCTCTTTCTTCTTTCACGTCTCTTCACGCGGTCGTGCGACCGCGCATGCCCAAGGGGGGCTCACCCATGTCCACACTCCCGTCCGCCGTACCCGTACGGGCGATGCTCGTGCTCGGCACCCGGCCCGAGGCGATCAAACTGGCGCCCGTGGCGCGGGCCATGGCGACCGGCGACCGGTTCGAGCCGGTCGTCGTCACCACCGGCCAGCACCGCGAGATGCTCCACCAGATGCTCGGACTGCTCGGCGTCGAGGTGCGGATCGCCCTGGAGGTGATGCGCACCCGCCAGCAGCTCTCCGATCTGACCGCCCGGCTGGTGCAGGAGCTGGGCGAGGTCATGCGGGACCAGCGGCCGGACCTGGTGATGGTGCAGGGGGACACCACCACCGCGCTGGCCGGCGCGCTCGCCGCGTTCTACGAGAAGATCCCGGTCGCCCATGTCGAGGCGGGCCTGCGCACGGGCGTCATCGACAACCCCTTCCCCGAGGAGCTCAACCGCAGCCTGATCGGGCGGATCGCCCGCTGGCACTTCGCCCCGACCGACCGCGCGGCCCGTCATCTGACGGACGAGGGCGTGCCCGGGACGAAGGTCTTCACCACCGGCAACACCGTGATCGACAACCTGCTGTGGGTGCTCCGTGAGGGGTCCGGCGACTCCGCCTTCCGCACCCGGGCACGGCGGATCCTGGTGACCCTGCACCGGCGGGAGAACCAGGGCGAGCGGATGCGCGGCATGGGCCGGGCGCTGCGCCGGCTCGCCCACCGCGGGGACGTGGAGATCGTGCTGCCGCTGCACAAGAGCCCCGCCGTGCGGGACGCGCTGCTGCCCGAGCTGGACGGGCACCCGGGGATCGAACTGGTCGAGCCGCTGGGCTACCTGGACTTCGCCGCCACGCTGGCCGAGTGCGACCTGGTGCTCACCGACTCGGGCGGCATCCAGGAGGAGGCGCCGAGCCTGAGCAAGCCCGCGCTGGTGCTGCGGACGACCACCGAGCGCCCGGAGGCGGTGGAGGCCGGCGCGGCACGGCTGATCGGCACCGACCCGGACACCATCGTCAGCAGCGCCGAACGGCTGCTGGACGATCCGGCGGAGTACCGGAGGATGGCGACCGCCGGGAACCCGTTCGGCGACGGCCGGGCCGCGGCGCGGGTCCTGGCCCAGCTGGCCGAGGACTTCGCCGCCGATGTGCCTGTCGGGGCGACGGCGGCCGGGCCGTACTCGGCGGCATGACCTCCGCGCTCCCGCGTCCCCGACGGCGGATCGCCCTGCCGCCGCCGGGGCGCGGGGGCCGTGTCCTGACCGCGCTGGCGGCCGGGCTGGCGCTGACGGTGCTGCTCGCGGTCACGGCCGGCCGCTGCGGTTCCGGCGAACCGGCCCCCCGGCCGGTGCCGTGGACGGACGGTTCGATGCACGGCCGCTGGCTGTCGGTGTTCAACGGCCACGGCACCAACTACGGCGACGACGGCTTCCTGGCACTGTCGCCGCGGGCCGCCACGGACCCCGGGAACACCCACGCGGGCCTGGTGGTGAGCACCGCGACCTACACGGACGTGACGTTCGAGGCGAGGATGCGCACCGTGCGGCAGCTGCGCGAGCCACGGCCCAACCCGTGGGAGGTGCCCTGGCTGGTGTGGGGGTACTCCGATCCGGAGCACTTCTACTACATCACCCTCAAGCCCAACGGCTGGGAACTGGGCAAGCGTGATCCCGCCTATCCGGGCGGCCAGCGCTTCCTGGCCACGGGGCACCAGAGGTACCGGGTGGGCGACTGGCACCGGGTGCGGGTCGAGCAGCGGGGCGCGGTGCTGGAGGTCGGAGTGAGCGGGGAGCCGCTGGTGACCTTCACCGACACCGAGCGGCCGTATCTGCTCGGCTCGGTCGGGGCGTACACCGAGGACGCGACCGTGCGGTTCGAGGGGCTGCGGGCCCACTAGACCGGGGCTGCGGGCCGGGGGCTGCGGGCCCACGGAAAAAATGCGGTGGCGCCTGCCGAGATGTCCGGGTCGGGGACAGGCAGGCGCCACCAATGTTCCGTACGCCTTTGTACGGGACGTCTTTTCGGGCCGGTCAGACCATCAGCGCACGGTCCGTCGGGCGGATCGGCGCCGGCAGGTCGCTGGCTCCGGTCAGGAAGCGGTCGACGCCACGGGCGGCCGAGCGGCCCTCCGCGATCGCCCACACGATGAGGGACTGTCCGCGGCCGGCGTCACCGGCGACGAACACTCCCGGCACGTTGGTCTGGAAGTCGGCGTCGCGAGCGATGTTACCCCGCTCGTCGAGGTCCAGGGCGAACTGCTCCACCAGGCCGTTGTCCCGGTCGGTGCCGGTGAAGCCCATGGCGAGGGTGACCAGCTGGGCGGGGATCTTGCGCTCGGTGCCCGGCTTCTGGGTCAGCTTGCCGTCGACGAACTCGACCTCGACCAGGTGCAGCCACTGGACGTTGCCGTCCTCGTCGCCCTCGAAGTGGGTGGTGGAGACGGAGTAGACCCGCTCGCCGCCCTCCTCGTGCGCGGAGGTGACCTTGTAGAGCATCGGGAAGGTCGGCCACGGCTGGTGCGCCGCCCGGTCCTCGCCCGGCTTCGGCATGATCTCCAGCTGGGTCACGGAGGCCGCGCCCTGGCGGTGGGCGGTGCCCACGCAGTCCGCGCCGGTGTCGCCGCCGCCGATGACCACGACGTGCTTGCCCTCGGCCGAGATCGGGGCGGTGACGTAGTCGCCCTCCTGGACCTTGTTGGCCAGCGGCAGGTACTCCATGGCCTGGTAGATGCCCTGGAGCTCGCGGCCCGGCACCGGCAGGTCGCGGGCCGTGGTGGCGCCGACGGCCAGCACGACCGCGTCGTAGCGCTTCTTGAGGTCCGTGGCCTTCAGGTCGCGGCCGATCTCGACACCGGTGCGGAAGCGGGTGCCCTCCGCGCGCATCTGCTCGATACGGCGGTTGATGTGCCGCTTCTCCATCTTGAACTCGGGGATGCCGTACCGGAGGAGACCTCCGACGCGGTCCGCGCGCTCGTAGACGGCGACGGTGTGGCCGGCCCGGGTCAGCTGCTGGGCGGCGGCCAGGCCCGCGGGGCCCGAGCCGACGACCGCGACGGTCTTGCCGGACAGCCGCTCGGGAGCCTGCGGGGCGACGTCACCGGTCTCCCACGCCTTGTCGATGATCGAGACCTCGACGTTCTTGATGGTGACGGCCGGCTGGTTGATGCCGAGCACACACGCCGACTCACAGGGCGCCGGGCAGAGGCGGCCGGTGAACTCCGGGAAGTTGTTGGTGGCGTGCAGGCGCTCCTGCGCGGCCGACCAGTCCTCGCGGTAGGCGTAGTCGTTCCACTCGGGGATGAGGTTCCCCAGCGGACAGCCGTTGTGGCAGAACGGGATGCCGCAGTCCATGCACCGGCTGGCCTGCTTGCTGATGATCGGCAGCAGCGAGCCGGGGACGTAGACCTCGTTCCAGTCCTTCAGACGCACGTCGACGGGACGGGACTTGGCGACCTCGCGGCCGTGGTTCAGAAAGCCCTTCGGGTCAGCCATTGATCGCCGCCTCCATCATCTTCTCGGTGATCTCGGACTCGGAGAGACCGTCTCGCTCGGCGGCGTCCTTGGCGGCGAGCACTGCCTTGTACGTGCTGGGGATGATCTTGCTGAAGCGGGCCACCGCCGTGTCCCACTCGGCCAGGAGCTTCTCGGCGACCGTCGAACCGGTCTCCTCCTGGTGACGGCGCACCACGTCGTGCAGCCACTGCTTGTCGGCGTTGTCGAGCACCTCGACGGCGTCCACGTTGCCGACGTTGACGTTGTCGCGCTCCAGGTCGATGACGTACGCGACACCGCCGGACATGCCGGCCGCGAAGTTGCGGCCCGTCTCGCCGAGCACCACCGCGTGACCGCCGGTCATGTACTCGCAGCCGTGGTCGCCCACGCCCTCCGAGACCACCAGGGCGCCGGAGTTGCGGACGCAGAAGCGCTCGCCCGTGCGGCCGCGCAGGAACAGCTCGCCGCCGGTGGCGCCGTAGGCGATGGTGTTGCCCGCGATGGTCGAGTACTCGGCGAGGTGCTCGGCACCCCGGTCCGGGCGGACGACCACACGGCCGCCGGACAGGCCCTTGCCGACGTAGTCGTTGGCGTCGCCCTCCAGGCGCAGCGTGACACCGCGCGGGAGGAAGGCGCCGAAGGACTGGCCGGCCGAGCCGGTGAAGGTGATGTCGATGGTGTCGTCGGGCAGACCCGCGCCGCCGAACTTCTTCGTCACCTCGTGGCCGAGCATGGTGCCGACCGTGCGGTTGATGTTGCGGATGGCGACCTGGGCGCGCACCGGCTGGGCCTCGGTGGCCTCCGACGCGGCCAGCGCGTCCGCGGCGAGCCGGATCAGCTCGTTGTCCAGCGCCTTCTCCAGGCCGTGGTCCTGGGCGACGAGCTGGTGGCGCACCGCGCCCTCGGGCAGCTCGGGCACGTGGAACAGCGGCTCCAGGTCCAGGCCCTGCGCCTTCCAGTGGTCGACGGCACGCTCGACGTCGAGCACCTCGGCGTGGCCGACGGCCTCCTCGATGGAGCGGAAGCCCAGCTCGGCGAGCAGCTCGCGGACCTCCTGCGCGATGAACTCGAAGAAGTTCACCACGTACTCGGCCTTGCCGGAGAAGCGGTCGCGCAGGACCGGGTTCTGGGTGGCGATGCCGACGGGGCAGGTGTCCAGGTGGCAGACGCGCATCATGACGCAGCCGGAGACGACGAGCGGCGCGGTCGCGAAACCGAACTCCTCGGCGCCCAGCAGCGCGGCGATGATCACGTCGCGGCCGGTCTTGAGCTGGCCGTCGGTCTGGACGACGATCCGGTCGCGCAGGCCGTTGAGCAGCAGGGTCTGCTGGGTCTCGGCGAGGCCGAGCTCCCAGGGGCCGCCCGCGTGCTTCAGCGAGGTCAGCGGGGAGGCGCCGGTGCCGCCGTCGTGGCCGGAGATGAGCACGACGTCCGCGTGGGCCTTGGAGACACCCGCGGCGACCGTGCCGACGCCGACCTCGGAGACCAGCTTGACGTGGACCCGCGCCTGCGGGTTCGCGTTCTTCAGGTCGTGGATCAGCTGGGCGAGGTCCTCGATGGAGTAGATGTCGTGGTGCGGCGGCGGGGAGATCAGGCCCACGCCCGGCGTCGAGTGCCGGGTCTTCGCGACCCACGGGTAGACCTTGTGGCCGGGCAGCTGGCCGCCCTCGCCGGGCTTGGCGCCCTGGGCCATCTTGATCTGGATGTCGTCCGCGTTGACCAGGTACTCGGAGGTCACGCCGAAGCGGCCGGAGGCGACCTGCTTGATCGCCGAGCGGCGCGCCGGGTCGTACAGGCGCTCCGGGTCCTCGCCGCCCTCACCGGTGTTGGACTTGCCGCCCAGCTGGTTCATGGCGATGGCGAGGGTCTCGTGCGCCTCCTTGGAGATGGAGCCGTACGACATGGCGCCGGTGGAGAAGCGCTTGACGATCTCGGAGGCCGGCTCGACCTCGTCGACGGAGATCGACGGGCGGCCGGACTTGAAGCCGAACAGGCCGCGCAGCGTCATCAGGCGCTCGGACTGCTCGTTCACGCGCCCGGTGTACATCTTGAAGATGTCGTAGCGCTTGCTGCGGGTCGAGTGCTGGAGGCGGAAGACCGTCTCCGGGTCGAACAGGTGCGGCTCGCCCTCGCGGCGCCACTGGTACTCGCCGCCGATCTCCAGCGCGCGGTGCGCCGGGGCGATGCCGGAGGCCGGGTACGCCTTGGCGTGGCGGGCGGCGACCTCCTTGGCGACGACGTCGATGCCGATGCCGCCGATCTTGGAGGCGGTGCCGTTGAAGTACTTCTCCACGAAGGTCTCCTCCAGGCCGACGGCCTCGAAGACCTGGGCGCCGCGGTAGGAGGCGACGGTGGAGATGCCCATCTTGGACATGACCTTCAGCACGCCCTTGCCGAGGGCGTAGATCAGGTTGCGGATGGCCTTCTCGGACTCGATGTCCGTGAGGAAGGTGCCCGCGCGGACGAGGTCCTCGACGGACTCCATCGCGAGGTAGGGGTTGACGGCCGCGGCGCCGAAGCCGATGAGCAGGGCGACGTGGTGGACCTCGCGGACGTCGCCGGCCTCGACCAGCAGGCCCACCTCGGTGCGCTGCTTGGTGCGGATGAGGTGGTGGTGGACGGCCGCGGTGAGCAGCAGCGACGGGATCGGCGCGTGCTCGGCGTCGGAGTGACGGTCCGACAGGACGATCAGCCGGGCGCCGTTCTCGATGGCCGCGTCGGCCTCGGCGCAGATCTCCTCGATGCGCGCGGCCAGCGCGTCACCGCCGCCGTGCACCCGGTACAGGCCGGACAGGGTCGCGGCCTTGAAGCCGGGCATGTCGCCGTCGGCGTTGATGTGGATGAGCTTGGCCAGCTCGTCGTTGTCGATGACAGGGAAGGGCAGCACGACGGACCGGCAGGACGCGGCGGTCGGGTCGAGCAGGTTGCCCTGCGGGCCCAGCGAGCTGCGCAGGGAGGTGACCAGCTCCTCGCGGATGGCGTCCAGCGGCGGGTTGGTGACCTGCGCGAACAGCTGGGTGAAGTAGTCGAACAGCAGGCGCGGGCGCGAGGACAGCGCGGCGATCGGCGAGTCGGTGCCCATGGAGCCGATCGGCTCGGCGCCGGCCTTGGCCATCGGGGCGAGGATGACGCGCAGCTCCTCCTCGGTGTACCCGAAGGTCTGCTGGCGGCGGGTGACCGAGGCGTGGGTGTGGACGATGTGCTCGCGCTCGGGCAGGTCGCCCAGCTCGATCTCGCCGGTCTCCAGCCACTCGGCGTACGGGGCCTCCGACGCGAGCTGGGCCTTGATCTCGTCGTCCTCGATGATGCGGTGCTCGACGGTGTCGACGAGGAACATCTTGCCCGGCTGGAGGCGGCCCTTGCGGACGACCTTGGCGGGGTCGATGTCGAGGACGCCGACCTCGGAGCCGAGGACGACGAGGCCCTCGTCGGTGACCCAGTAGCGGCCGGGGCGCAGGCCGTTGCGGTCGAGGACCGCGCCGACCTGGGTGCCGTCGGTGAAGGTGACGCAGGCCGGGCCGTCCCAGGGCTCCATCATCGTGGAGTGGTACTGGTAGAAGGCACGCCGGGCCGGGTCCATGGAGTCGTGGTTCTCCCACGCCTCCGGGATCATCATCAGCACGGAGTGCGGCAGCGAACGGCCGCCCAGGTGCAGCAGCTCCAGGACCTCGTCGAAGGAGGCGGAGTCGGAGGCGTCCGGGGTGCAGACCGGGAAGACGCGGTCCAGCTTCTCGGAGCCGAACAGCTCGGAGACCAGCTGCGACTCGCGGGCGCGCATCCAGTTGCGGTTGCCCTTGACGGTGTTGATCTCACCGTTGTGCGCGACGAAGCGGTACGGGTGCGCGAGCGGCCACGAGGGGAAGGTGTTCGTGGAGAACCGGGAGTGCACGAGCGCGATCGCGGAGGCGAAGCGGCGGTCGGACAGGTCCGGGAAGAACGGCTCCAGCTGACCGGTGGTCAGCATGCCCTTGTAGACGATGGTGCGGGCCGACAGCGACGGGAAGTAGACGCCGACCTCGCGCTCGGTGCGCTTGCGCAGCACGAACGCCTTGCGGTCGAGGACGATGCCCGTGCTGGTGCCGTCACCGACGAAGATCTCGCGGAAGACCGGCATCGTCGAGCGGGCGGTGGCGCCGAGCAGCTCGGGGGCGACCGGGACCTCGCGCCAGCCGAGGACGGTGAGGCCCTCCTCGCCGGCGATCGTCTCGATGTGCGAGACGGCGTCCTCGGTGCCCTCCTCGGGCAGGAAGGCGATGCCGACCGCGTAGGCGCCCGCCTCGGGCAGCTCGAATCCGGCCACCTCGCGGAAGAAGGCGTCCGGCACCTGCGTGAGGATGCCCGCGCCGTCGCCCGAGTCGGGCTCGGAGCCGGTGGCACCGCGGTGCTCCAGGTTGCGCAGGACCGTCAGGGCCTGCTCGACCAGGGTGTGGGACGCCTCGCCGGTGAGGGTGGCCACGAAACCGACGCCGCACGCGTCGTGCTCGTTGCGGGGGTCGTACATACCCTGCGCAGCAGGGCGAGCATCCATGAAGGACCAGTTCTGGCCATTCGCGGAATGCTGGGACGGCTGGCGCGGCGTACGCATCGGCTCTCCCGTCGTCGTCATGTGGCATGTGCTGGTGCCGAGGGACGACGTTGGCCCTCTGCGTGGGGGTGCAAAATTTCGTGCAGGTTACATGATGGAGCGGTTCTCGGAAACCGGGATAGTCCGTTCCAGCATGCGGACGCCGCGGGTATCGGCGCAGGTACCGCGCTTGGCGGTCAAGTGTGTGGGGGCCGACGCGGACAGATCGATGTCCTTCGGCCCGGGAGAGCGGACGGGGCTCCGTCGCCCTTCCCGCGAGTGCGTCGCGGGCCTCATTGCCCACAGCGCTTACGGCTCATGCCCCGTGGTCATGTGCTCGAAACCAACGAGTAACGGCTACTTATGCGACCCGACGCATAAGTTCAGCCAGGTCATCCTACGGCGATTCCGAACAGGCTGCCCAGGACATATGTCACACCGGCCGCGGCGCCGCCCAGCACGAGCTGGCGCAGTCCGCTGAACCACCAGCTGCGCGCGGTCACCCTGGCGACCACGGCCCCGCACGCGAAGAGTCCGAGCAGCGCGAGCAGCACGGCCGGCCACAGCGCGCTCGCCCCGAGCAGATACGGCAGCACGGGCAGCAGCGCGCCCAGCGCGAAGGACGCGAACGACGAGACGGCCGCGACCGCCGGGGACGGCAGGTCGCCGGGGTCGATCCCCAGTTCCTCGCGGGCGTGTATCTCCAGGGCCTGCTCGGGATCCCTCGACAGCTGCCGGGCGACCTGGCGGGCCAGCTCCGGCTCCACGCCCCGGGAGACGTACAGCGCGGCCAGCTCGGCCTCCTCGTCCTTGGGGTGCCGGCGCAGCTCGCGCCGCTCGACGTCCAGTTCGGCCTCGACCAGCTCGCGCTGGGAGGCGACGGAGGTGTACTCGCCGGCGGCCATGGAGAAGGCGCCCGCGGCGAGGCCCGCGAGGCCGGTGAGGACGACGGTCTGCTGGCTCACGGAACTGCCGGCCACACCGGTCATCAGGGCCAGGTTGGAGACCAGGCCGTCCATCGCGCCGAAGACGGCCGGGCGCAGCCAGCCGCCGTTCACGTCGCGGTGGGTGTGGTTGTCGCGGTGCGCCTCGTGCAGCACCGCCTCGGTCTCGATGACGGCCATCCGGGATCCCCCATTGAGCTTAGCCAAAGCTAACTTTGGATGAGTTCTACTTTTCGACAACACCCACACTACGGTCCGGAATTCCTGCCCGCCAGCAAGGAAAGGCTGGGCTAACCTGCGGTTTTGTGCTCGAACGCTCACCCGAGCGATAGTCAGCACATATGTCGACCGGGTGACAGTGGGACGGACGAGGCTGGGGTCAACCGCTGACGGTGGGACATATCCGCAAAGGGTCCGCGCCCTGTGCGGCCCCCCTCAGGAACAGAGGCCGCGTATGGCATCCACCGCCTGCATCCCGTCGGCCCCGGCGCCCGGGGACGCCGCCGGACTCCGCGAGCGGGCCCGCGGCGCCCTTCTCGGCCTCGCCGTCGGTGACGCCCTCGGGGCACCGGCCGAGAACCTGAAGCCGTCGCAGATCCGTGCCCGCTGGGGCCGCATCACGGGCTACGTCGCCGAGAACCCGTCCGGCACGGACGACACCGAGTACGCGATCTTCTCCGGCCTCCTCCTGGCCCGCCACGGCTCGGCCCTCACCCCGGCCCATGTGGAGGCGGCCTGGCACGAGTGGATCGCCGACCGCGACGAGGGCCCGTTCCGCGGTGCGGGCTTCAGCGAACGGGGCACGCTGGAGAACCTGCGCCGGGGGCTCGCCGCCCCCATCTCGGCCCAGCACCGGCACGCCTGGAGCGACGGCCTCGCCATGCGCGCGGCCCCCTTCGGGGTCTTCGCCGCGGGCCGCCCCGCCGAAGCGGCCCGCCTGGTGGCGATCGACGGGTCGGTCAGCCATGACGGCGAGGGCATCTACGGCGGCCAGGCCGTCGCGGCGGGCGTGGCGGCGGCGATGGCGGGCGCCCCGCCCGTCGCGGTGGTCGCCGCGGCCCTGGCGGTCGTCCCGGACGACTCCTGGACGGCCCGCTCCCTGCGCCGGGCGGTGACGGTCGCGCACCGGGGCGAACGGGCGGTCCGCTCGGCGGTCGTGATCGGCGGCTACCCCTGGACCGATCTGGCGCCCGAGGCCGTCGCCCTGGCCTTCGGCGCCTACGCCGCCGCCGACGGGGACTTCCGCGAGGCGGTGCTCACGGCGGTGAACATGGGCCGGGACGCGGACACGACCGCGGCCGTGGCGGGTGCCCTCGCCGGGGCGACCCGGGGCGCGGGCGCGATCCCCGGGGACTGGGCCGCCGCCATCGGCCCGGCCCGGGGCAGCTGCCTGCCGTCCATGGCCGGCCATCACGTCCTGGAGGTGGCGGACCTCCTGACCCCCGGGGAACCGGAGGGGCCCGAGGAAGCGGAGGGGCCCGAGGAAGCGGAGGAGACCCACGCCTCCCCGGACCGCCGCACCTTCGCCCTGGCGGCGGACGAGACGACGGGCCCGGCCCGATGAGGCCGCCCGGCCCCTGGGACGAGGGCCCCGGCCCCACGCTCCTCCCGAGCGGCACCACGACGCCCCCGCATGAGGAGCGGGACGGCCGCGACGAGCCGGAGGCGGACGCGACGGCGGAAGAACCGCCGGCCGGCCCGGCACGTGCGACGCGCCCGCCCCGGTCACCGGCCCCCACCGGCACGGCCCCTCCCGCCGTCGCACCGAACCCGGCCGCCACGGCACACCCGGCGGCACCCGCGTCCCGGACCGGGCGGACCACCCCGGCGGCGCCGGGCACGGCAAGACCCTCCGCGAGAACAGGACGGACACGCCCGGCGGCCTCCGTGACCGGAGCCGGACGGACGCATCCGGCGGCCTCCGCGCGGTCGCCGCGCCCCGTGAGCGCGGCCGGTGGCACAGGTACGGCCCTCCCGGCAGAGGCAGCCGACCCGGCACGGGCGCCCGGTCCGATGCGGATGCGGCGGATCGAGGGACTGCTGCTGGGACTTGCCGCGGGGGACGCCGCCGGATGGCCCGCCGCGCGCCACCGGGCCGCCCGTATGCCCGACTGGACGCGCCGCCTCACCCGGGAACTGGACACCTTCGCCGAGCAGAACGCGACCACCACCCTGCCCGTCCCCATCGCGCTCAACCAGCCCCCCGAGCCGCTCCGCCTCGGCCCCTCCGACGACGCGGAGTGGGCGGCCTTCACCGCGGAGGCGCTCCTGCGCGCGGGCGACGACACCGCGCTCGGCGACATCAGCCGGGACCGCCGTACGCGGGCGGCCATCGACCTCACCTGGAACGCCCTGGCCGCCGAGGTCGCCGCGGCCGCGGAACGCGCCCCCGAGGTGGAGTCCGCCGTCGTCCCCCTGCGCGCCCGCATCTCCGTGCGGGCGGGCCTCGGCAACCTGGCCGCCGGTCTGCGCCCGCCCGCCACCGGCCACGACAATCCGCACTACTTCGACGACGCCGCCTGCGTCCGCGCCTGCGTCCTCGCGGCCGCCCACCCCGGCGACCCCGTACGCGCGGCCGCCCTCGCCGAGTTCGACGCCCGCTACACCCAGGACGGCGACGGTGTCCACGGCGCCCGCGCGATGGCGGCGGCGGTCGGTCTCGCCCTGGGCGGAGCAGGCGCCGGGGACTGCGCGGCGGCCGCCCTGACGGAGCTGCCCGAGGGCACGGAGATCGGCCGCAACGCCCGCCACGCGCTGCGGCTGGCGCGGGACGCCGGCAGCGCCTTCGCCCTGCTCCCCCTCCTGGAGCACCAGATCGTCGACCACGTCTACAGCTACGGCATCGCCGCCGCCGAGACCGTCCCCGTCGCCCTCGCTCTCACCGTCGCCGCCGACGGCCGTATCGCCGAGGCGGTCCCCGCCGCCGCCTGTCTCTCCCGGGTCGCCGACTCCGCCCCGGCCCTGGCGGGCGCCCTGACCGGCGCGCTCGGCGGCGGCCGGTCGGTCCCCGCCCCCTGGCGCGACGCCTGCCGCGTCCTCTCCGGCTGCGCCCTCCCCCGTCTCACCGGCACCGACCTGGTGGAACTCGCCGAACTCCTGGAAGCCGCGCAACCGGCCCCGCCAGGAGGATGATTCGGGGCATGACGCCCAAAGGAGCAGAAGCAGGCCGAGCCCACACCCTGGACGAGAGGATCACCGGCGCCCTGGTCGGCGCGGCCGTCGGCGACGCCCTCGGCGGCCCCGTCGAGGGATACACCCCCGAGCAGATCACCGAACGCCACGGCGGCCGGGTCCACGGGATCGTCGGCCCCTGGCACGGCGACGCCTGGCGCACGGCCCGCCCGGTCGCTCCGTACCACAAGGGCGACGGACACGTCACCGACGACACCCTGATGACCCACGCCCTGGTCCGCGTGTACGCGAGGGTCCGTGACCACCTCGACGCCCACGCCGTCGCCGAGCACCTGGTCCCGGACCTGATGACCACTCCCCGCTGGATCCCGGAGCTGGAGGCCGAGGCGCTCCCCCTCCAGCGGATCTTCCTCGCGGAGAAGTGGCTGGTGGCCCGGCTCCACTACGGCCATGTGGACCCCCGCGAGGCGGGCGTCGGCAACATCGTCAACTGCGGCGCGGCGATGTACATGGCCCCCGTCGGCCTGGTCAACGCGGCCGACCCGGCGGCCGCCTACGCCGAGGCACTGGACGTCGCCGGAGCCCACCAGTCGTCGTACGGCCGTGAGGCGGCGGGGGTGTTCGCGGCGGCGGTCGCCGCGGCGTGCGTCCCGGGCGCCGGCCCGGACTCGGTCGTCGGAAGCTGTCTGGCCCTGGCCAAGGACGGCACCCGGACCGCGATCGAGCAGGTCTGCGAGACGGCCGCGCGGTACACGGACTTCGAGTCGGCCCTCGTCCCGCTGCGCGAGGCCGTCGCCCCGTACGACACGGTCGGACCCGACTACCGCGCCCCCTCCCTCGGCGCCCGCCGTCCCTCCCGCCTCCACTCGATCGAGGAACTCCCCGTCGCGCTCGGCATGCTGGTGGTCGCCGGGGGCGACTTCCGCCACGCGGTGCTCGGCGCGGTGAACTACGGACGTGACTGCGACTCCATCGCCACGATGGCCGGAGCGCTCGCCGGCGCCCTGGGCTCCCCGCCCCCGGAGGACTGGTCCAAGACGGTCGCGGAGGCCAGCCGTCTGGATCTGTGGGCCCCGGCCACGACGCTCACCGAGGTCACGCGTGAGATCTTCGGACGGGACGTGCGCCGCCGCAGGTCCCACGAACGCGCCTTCGCCGCCCTGGGAGGCACCGCGTGCTCCGACTGACCTGGGTCCAGCCCGAGGACCTGATCGGCCATGAACTCGCCCAGGCGGCCCAGGACGGCCGCGAGCCGTCGGCGATCGCGGCGAGATGGCGGGCCGCGGGCGGCGCACAGGCCCCCGGGAGGGCGGGTGCCTCCCCGCGGCCGGCCTCCCGCTATCTGCGGACCCTGGCCGAGGACCTGCTCGACGAACTGGCCGACCTGCCCAGCCGCCTGGCCGACAGCGAGCCGACGGACCTGGCCCGGATCAGGGCCCTGTGCCCCGACTGGCCGGACACCGGCCACGGGCGCGGCCGTGTCTCCCCGGCCGCGCTGGAGGCCGCCTGGCTGGGCCGGGCCGCCGGCTGCCTCCTGGGCAAACCCGTCGAGAAGCTCCCCCTCGACGGCATCCGCCGGCTCGCGGAAGCCGCCGGGAACTGGCCTCTGCGCACCTGGTTCACCGCCCGGGGGGTCCCCGCGGACCTCCTCGCCGAGCACCCCTGGAACCGCCGCTCGGCCACCACCTCGCTCGCCGAGAACATCGACGGCATGCCCGAGGACGACGACCTCAACTACCCCCTCCTGAACGTCCTCCTCCTGCAGCGCCACGGCAGGGACTTCACCACCGCCGACGTGGCCCGGCTGTGGCTCGACGAACTCCCGGCCGGACGCACCTTCACCGCCGAGCGCGTCGCCTACCGCAACCTCCTCTCCGGCATCGAGCCCCCGCACACCGCCCGCCGGCGCAACCCCTTCCGCGAGTGGATCGGCGCCCTCATCCGCGCCGACGTGCACGGCTGGACCAACCCGGGCGACCCCGGGTCCGCCGCCGCCCAGGCCCACCGCGACGCCGTCCTCACCCACACCGCGAACGGCGTCTACGCGGCGATGTTCACGGCGGCGGTCGTCGCGGCCGCCGCCACCGGCACCCACGACGTGCACACCTGCCTGCGCACCGGCCTGACGGTCGTGCCGCCCCGCTCACGCCTGGCGCGGGCGGTCGTCCACGCCGTCGCACTGGCCCGCACGACAGCCGGCTTCGACGACGTGGTGGACGCGCTCCACACCACGCACCGCACCGCCCACTGGGTCCACGCCGTCCCCAACACCGCGCTGATCGCCGCCGCCCTCACCCACGCCGGCGGCGACTTCACCGGCTCCGTCACCCGGGCCGTCTCCGGCGGCTGGGACACCGACTCGAACGGCGCCACCGCCGGCAGCGTCGCCGCCCTCCTCGCCGGCTCCCCCGCCGCCCTGCCCGAACGCTGGACGGCCCCGCTGAAGAACCGCCTCGCCACCTCCGTCGCCGACTTCGACGGCACCGGCTTCGACGCCCTCGCCCACCTCACGCACCTGGAGGCATCCCGCCCATGACCCATATCGCCGTCCTCGGCAGCACCAACATGGACCTCGTCGCGTACGTCCCGAAGGCCCCGCAGCGCGGGGAGACCGTGACCGGCCGGGAGTTCCGCACGGTCCCCGGCGGCAAGGGCGCCAACCAGGCCATCGCCGCCGCCCACGCCGGCGCCACGGTCTCGATGGTCGGCGCCGTCGGGAACGACTCCTTCGGCGCGCGCCTGCGCTCCGTCCTGGAGCACTCCGGCGTCGACACCGACCATCTGCGCACGGTCGAGGGCCCTTCCGGCACCGCGCACATCGTGGTGGACGACGAGGGCGGCAACGCCATCGTCGTGATCCCCGGCGCCAACGGCACCGTCGACCATCTCGCCCCCGGCGACGAGGGCCTGATCGCCAACGCCGACGCGCTCCTGCTCCAGCTGGAGATCCCGATGCCCGCCGTCCTCGCGGGGGCGCAGGCGGCCCGCGCCCACGGCATCCGCACGATCCTCACCCCGGCCCCCGCCCAGCCGCTCCCGATCGAACTCCTCAACGCCGTCGACCTGCTGGTGCCCAACGAGCACGAGGCGGCCACCCTCACCGGCCGCACCGACCCCCGTTCGGCCGCCGTCGCGCTGCTGGAGGAGGTGCCGGAGGTGATCGTCACCCTCGGCCCGGCGGGCTGCCTCTACGCCGCGCGCGGCGCGGAACCGGTGACCGTGCCCGCGCCGCAGGTCACCGCCGTGGACTCCACCGCCGCCGGGGACACCTTCGTCGGCACGCTCGCGGTCGCCCTCGGCGAGGGCCGGCCGATGCCGGAGGCGCTGCGCTGGGCGGCCGAGGCGGCGGCGCTGTCGGTGCAGCGGGAGGGGGCGTCGACGTCGATGCCCTACCGCTCCGAGATCGACGCGCAGTTCACCTCATGACGGCTCCCGGGACCGCTCCCCCGTCCGCCCCCGCGGGCCCCTGCGCCCCGGCTCCCCTGTCCGGTCTGCGGGTCCTGGACCTGGCCACCCTGTTCGCCGGTCCGCTCGCCGCCACGCTGCTCGGCGACTTCGGCGCGGAGGTCGTCAAGGTCGAGCACCCCACGAAGCCCGACCCCTCCCGCGGACACGGCCCCGCCAAGGACGGGATCGGCCTGTGGTGGAAGGTGCTCGGCCGCAACAAACGGACCATCACCCTGGACCTGTCCAGGCCCGGCGGCCGGGACACCCTGCTCCGGCTGGCCGCCACCGCGGACGTCGTCGTCGAGAACTTCCGCCCGGGCACCCTGGAGCGCTGGGACCTGGGCTGGGAGGACCTCTCGGCCGTCAACCCGCGGCTGGTCCTCACCCGGGTCACCGCCTTCGGGCAGTTCGGCCCCTCCTCGCACCGCCCCGGCTTCGGCACCCTCGCCGAGGCCATGAGCGGCTTCGCCGCGATCACCGGCGAACCGGACGCGCCCCCGACGCTCCCCCCGTTCGGCCTGGCCGACTCCGTCGCGGGCCTGGCCACGGCCTACGCCGTCATGACCGCGCTGGCCGCCCGCGACCGCACGGGCCAGGGGCAGGTCGTGGACATGGCCCTCATCGAGCCGATCCTCGCCGTCCTCGGGCCCCAGCCCACCTGGTACGACCAGCTCGGCTACGTCCAGCCGCGCACCGGCAACCGCTCCGCCAACAACGCACCGCGCAACACCTACCGCACCGCCGACGGCACCTGGGTCGCCGTCTCCACCTCCGCCCAGTCCGTCGCCGAACGCGTCATGCACCTGATCGGCCGGCCCGACCTGATCGACGAGCCCTGGTTCGCCACCGGCGCCGACCGGGCCCGCCACAGCGACGTCCTCGACGCGGCCGTCGGCGGCTGGATCGCCGGGCGCACCCGCACCGAGGTCCTCCAGGCGTTCGAGAAGGCGGACGCGGCGATCGCCCCCGTGCAGGACGTCCGGGACGTGATGGCCGATCCGCAGTACGCGGCCCTCGACACCGTCACCACCGTCGACGACCCCGAACTCGGCTCCCTGCGCATGCAGAACGTCCTCTTCCGCCTCTCCGCGACCCCCGGCGCGATCCGCTGGGCCGGCCGGCCGCACGGCGCCGACACGGACGCCGTCCTGACCGAACTGGGCCTGACCGCCCGCGAGCTGGCCGCCCTGCGCGAGGAGGGGGCCCTGTGATTCCGCTGACCTGGCTGTACGTGCCCGGCGACCGGCCCGAGGTGGTGGCGAAGGCGCTGGTCGCGGGCGCGGACGTGGTCGTCGTCGACCTGGAGGACGCGGTCGCCCCCGACCGCAAGGCATACGCCCGCGCGGCCACGGCGGAACTCCTCTCCGATCCCCGGCCAAAGCCGGTGCACGTCCGGGTCAACGCCCTGGACGGCCCGCAGGCCGGGGCCGACCTGCGGGCCCTGGCCGCGCTGCCCGGCCTGTCGGGGCTGCGGCTGCCCAAGGTCACGTCCCCCGGGCAGATCGCCCGTGTCGCCGAGCGGACCGCATCCGGCGCCGGAGACGGGCCCGCGCTGTACGCGCTGCTGGAGTCGGCCCTGGGGGTGGAGCGGGCCCATGCCATCGCCGGCGCCCATCCGGCGCTGCGCGGCATCGGCCTGGGCGAGACCGATCTGCGCGCCGACCTCGGGGTGCGGGAGGACGGCGGGCTCGACTGGTCGCGCTCCCGGATCATCGTGGCCGCACGTGCGGCGGGTCTCCCGGCGCCGCCGCAGTCGGTGCACCCCGACACCCGCGACCTGGAGGGCCTGACCACCAGCTGCGCCCATGGCCGCGCCCTCGGTTTCCTCGGCCGCGCCGCGATCCATCCGCGCCAGCTGCCGATCATCGAGCGCTCCTATCTGCCCACCGAGCGGGAGATCGAGCACGCGGAGCGGATCATCAAGGCGGCCACCGAGCACGAGGGCGCCCAGGCCCTGTCGGACGGCACCTTCATCGACGCGGCGGTGGTGGCGGCGGCCAGGACGACCCTGTCGCTGGCCCGGCGCCGCTGACCGCCCCCTCGCACGCCGAAGGGCGCCCGGGATTCCCGGGCGCCCTTGTCGCGGTGGGACCGACGGTCAGCCCTTCTTGGCCGACTCCGACTCCGGCTCCGCCGCGGACCCGGCCTTCTCGGCCTCGTTCCCGGCGTCGTCCTTCGTCTCGTCCTGCGTGTCGTTCTTCGCGCCGGCGTTCTTCGCGTCGTCGTTCGTGGCGTCCTCCGGGTCGCTCCCGGCCGCCTCGTCCTCGTGCTCCTCGGAGCCGCCCGCGTCCTTCCCGGCGCCCTCGGCGTCCGGCTCGGGCGACGGCTGCGCACCGGGCTCGACGACCGGCTCCCGCCCGGGCCGCTTCTTCGCGGAGACCACGATGTAGACCACGGCCAGCACGAACACCAGCAGCGCGGTCCAGTTGTTCAGCCGCAGACCGAGGATGTGGTGGGCGTCGTCGACGCGCATGTACTCGATCCAGAAGCGGCCCGCGCAGTACGAGGCGACGTACAGGGCGAACGCACGGCCGTGGCCCAGCTTGAAGCGCCGGTCGGCCCAGATGACCAGCAGCGCGACACCGATGCACCACAGCGACTCGTAGAGGAAGGTCGGGTGGTAGTAGCCCGGCTCCCGCCCGTCCGTCGCGGAGGTGATGTGCAGCGCCCACGGCAGGTCGGTCTCGCGTCCGTAGAGCTCCTGGTTGAACCAGTTGCCCCAGCGGCCGATCGCCTGCGCGAAGGCGATGCCGGGTGCGACGGCGTCGGCGTAGGCGGGCAGCGGGATGCCGCGGCGGCGGCAGCCGATCCACGCGCCCACCGCGCCCAGCGCGATGGCACCCCAGATGCCGAGGCCGCCCTCCCAGATCTTGAAGGCGTCCACCCAGTCACGGCCCTCGCTGAAGTACAGCTCGTAGTCCGTGATCACGTGGTAGAGCCGGCCGCCGAGCAGACCGAACGGCACCGCCCAGACAGCGATGTCGGCGACGGTGCCGGCCCGCCCGCCGCGGGCGATCCAGCGCTTGTTGCCGAGCCATACGGCTACGAAGACGCCGATGATGATGCAGAACGCGTAGCCGCGCAGCGGGACGGGACCGAGGTGCAGCACCCCGCGCGACGGGCTGGGAATGTAGGCAAGTTCCATGGCAGGGTCGACGCTATCGTGCCGGGCGGGCCCGACGGCGGGCGGCCCGGCTACGGGTCCATAACGGGCCGGGGCGGCGGTTCACTGCTGCGCGGCCTCGACCATCTGCTTCAGCTTGGCCGGTGTCATCGTCTGGTCCTGGTAGATGTCCTTGCCGTCGAGCAGCACCGTGGGCGTGCCGCGGAACCCGCCGTCGCGGAACGCCTCGTTGGACTTCTCGACCCAGCTGTTGTGCCGGCCGTCCTGCACGCACGCGCGGAACTCGGGCGTGTCCAGGCCGTCGACCTTGCCGGCCAGCTCGATGAGCTTGTCCTCGTCGGCGAAGGCGTCGTCGGTCTCGGGCGGCTGGTTGTCGTAGAGCACGTCGTGGTACGGCGTGAACTTGCCCGCGTCCTGGGCGCAGGCCGCGGCGTTCGCCGCCGTGCGGGAGCCGGTGCCGCCCATGTTGCCGTCGATGATGGTGGCCAGGTGGTACTCCACCTTGAGCTTCCCGGCGGCCGTCAGCTCATGGATCACGGGGCGGTACGCCGTCTCGAACGCCTTGCAGGCCGGGCAGCGGAAGTCCTCCCAGACCGTGAGCGTCGACCCGGCGCTCTCCTTGCCGGCCGGGATGGCCAGGCTGTCCTTGCCCTGGGCCCCCGAGGGCGCCACGACCGGGCCCGCGCTGTCGCTGCCGTCGTCCTTGCCCGCGTTCGCCGCGACCACGCCGATCACGGCCGCGAGGCCCAGGACGCAGACCACGCTCGCGCCCACGATCAGCGCGCGCCGGCGCTTGTCGGCGGCCTTCTGCTTCTCGCGCTCGACCGCCAGCCGCTCCCGGGCGTTGCGCTTTCCGTCACGATTCTTCTCGCTCACACCCCGGAAACGAACCGGGGAGGCGCAGCGCGCCTCCCCGGTCCCAGGTCCACCCGTTCGAGTGACCGAATTCTTCCGTCACGCCTGTCCGCGCACGCCCTTCGCGAGGTCGCCCGCGAGGTCGCGCACGGCCCGCAGCCCGGCCGCCTCGTCCGGGGCGTCCAGCATCAGCTTGACGAAGGCGGAGCCGACGATCACGCCGTCGGCGAAGCCGGCGACCTCGGACGCCTGGACCGCGTTCGACACACCGAGGCCGACGCACACGGGCAGACCGGTCCCGGTGGCACGGGTGCGCTCCACCAGGTCCTGGGCCTGCGCGCCCACGGACGCGCGGGTGCCGGTGACGCCCATCAGCGAGGCGGCGTAGACGAAGCCGCTGCCCGCCGCGGTGATCTCGCGCAGCCGCTCCTCCTTGCTGCTGGGCGCCACGACGAAGACCGTCGCGAGGCCGTGCTTCTCGGCGTGCTCCCTCCACAGGCCCGCCTCCTGCACGGGCAGGTCGGGCAGGATGCACCCGGCGCCGCCCGCCTCGGCCAGCTCGGCGGTGAAGCGCTCGACGCCGTAGCGGTCGATCGGGTTCCAGTACGTCATCACGAGCACGGGCCTGCCGGTCGCCGCGAACGCCTCGCGGACGGTGCGCATGACGTCGGCGATCTTCACACCGCCGCGCAGGGCGATGTCGTCGGCGGTCTGGATGACCGGGCCGTCGAGGACCGGGTCGCTGTGCGGCAGGCCCACCTCCACGACGTCGGCGCCGCCGTCGAGAACGGCCTTGACCGCCTCGATGCCGCCGTCCACGGTCGGGAACCCGGCCGGGAGGTAGGCGATGAGTGCGGCACGCCCCTCGGACTTCGCCGAGGCGAGCGTGTCGGTCAGCAGCTGGATGTTCCCGCTCACTTGGCGTCCCCCGCGATCTCGGCGGTGTCGGCGGCGTCGGCCGCGACCTCGGCGTCGGTGTCGTACAGCCCGAAGTAGCGCGCGGCGGTGTCCATGTCCTTGTCGCCGCGGCCGGACAGGTTGACGACGATCAGCCCGTCCTTGCCCAGTTCCCTGCCGACCTCCAGCGCGCCGGCCAGGGCGTGGGCGCTCTCGATGGCGGGGATGATGCCCTCCGTGCGGGACAGCAGACGCAGCGCCTGCATGGCCGCGTCGTCGGTGACCGCGCGGTACTCGGCGCGGCCGCTGTCCTTGAGGTAGGAGTGCTCCGGGCCGATGCCGGGGTAGTCCAGACCGGCCGAGATGGAGTACGGCTCGGTGATCTGGCCCTCCTCGTCCTGCAGCACGTAGGACCGTGAGCCGTGCAGGATGCCGGGCTCGCCGGCGGTCAGGGTCGCCGCGTGCTCGCCGGTCTCCACACCGTGCCCGGCCGGTTCGCAGCCGATGAGGCGTACGTCGCCGTCGGGGATGAAGGCGTGGAACAGGCCGATGGCGTTGGAGCCGCCGCCGACACAGGCGACCGCCGCGTCGGGCAGGCGTCCGGCCTGCTCCAGCAGCTGGCGGCGGGCCTCCACGCCGATGACCCGGTGGAAGTCGCGGACCATGGCCGGGAAGGGGTGGGGTCCGGCGACGGTGCCGAAGAGGTAGTGCGTGCGGTCGACGTTGGCGACCCAGTCGCGGAACGCCTCGTTGATGGCGTCCTTCAGGGTGCGGCTGCCGGACTTCACGGCGACGACCTCGGCGCCGAGCATGCGCATCCGGGCCACGTTGAGGGCCTGGCGCTGGGTGTCGATCTCGCCCATGTAGATCGTGCAGTCGAGGCCGAACAGCGCGCAGGCCGTGGCCGTGGCGACGCCGTGCTGTCCGGCGCCGGTCTCGGCGATGACCCTGGTCTTGCCCATGCGCTTGGTGAGCAGGGCCTGGCCGAGGACGTTGTTGATCTTGTGGGAGCCGGTGTGGTTGAGGTCCTCCCGCTTCAGGAAGATCCGGGCGCCGCCGGCGTGCCCGGCGAACCGGGGGACCTCGGTGAGGGAGCTGGGCCGGCCGGTGTAGTTCACCAGCAGGTCGTCGAGCTCCCGGGCGAACTCGGGGTCGTTCTTGGCCTTGTCGTACTCGACGGCGACCTCGTCCACGGCGGCCACGAGGGCCTCCGGGATGAACTTGCCGCCGAAGGCGCCGAAGTAGCCCTCGGCCGAGGGGACCTGACCCTCCGGGTCAGGGACGAAGCAGGTACTGGGCATGCGGAAACCTCACGGTGAGTATGCGGAATGCACTGATCGCCGTGGGGGCAGGGCTTTGTCGGGCGGTCGACGGCCGTCCATGGCCTGTCGCGCCCGCGCGGCGGAAGCCGCACATCAGGCAGAGCCCCGCGCCCCTAAAGGGCGCGCTGCCATCGACGGCCGTTCACCTGTCCGGGTTCGTCCCCGATGACGTACCGCACCCTGCGGCCGTGCACCCGGCGGGCGGGGGCACGGCAACCGCGCGGCCGGCAGCCGCGCGCCAGGCGCGCGTACCGGTCCGTGGCCGTCACAGAGGTCGTCGGAGTCATCATCCGAACCCTACCGGGTGATCAGCTACGGCCGTGCCGCAATGCGGGATGTTCGCCCGCCGCCACCAGGTCGGCGACGGCCGACTTCGGGTCGCGGCCGGTCACCAGGGACTCGCCGACCAGCACGGCGTCGGCGCCCGCGTTGGCGTAGGCGATCAGGTCGTGGGGTCCGCGGACACCGGACTCGGCGACCTTGACGATGCTGTCGGGGATCTCCGGGGCGACCCGCTCGAACGTGCCGCGGTCGACCTCCAGCGTCTTCAGGTTGCGCGCGTTGACGCCGATGATCTTGGCGCCCGCGTCCACCGCGCGCTCGACCTCCTCCTCGTCATGGACCTCGACGAGCGGGGTCAGACCGATGGAGACGGCCCGTTCGATCAGCGACTCCAGAGCCGGCTGGTCGAGGGCGGCGACGATCAGCAGGGCGAGGTCGGCGCCGTACGCGCGGGCCTCCCACAGCTGGTACGACGTGACGATGAAGTCCTTGCGCAGGACCGGGATGTCGACGCGGGCGCGGACGGCCTCCAGGTCGGCGAGCGAACCGCCGAAGCGGCGCTGCTCGGTCAGCACGGAGATGACGGCCGCGCCGCCCGCCTCGTAGTCCGCGGCGAGCCCGGCCGGGTCGGCGATCGCGGCCAGCGCGCCCTTGGACGGGCTGGAACGCTTGACCTCGCAGATCACCTTGACACCTTCACCGCGCAGGGCGGCGACCCCGTCCTTGGCGGCACGGGCCTTCGCAGCGCGCTCCTTGAGCTCGTCGAGGCTGACGCGCGCCTGCCGCTCCGCGAGGTCGGCACGGACTCCGTCGATGATCTCGTCGAGCACACTCACGCGAGCGGCCCCCTTCCAGACGGTTGACAGTTCCTGCGACCAGGGGCAGTGCAATGGTCACTGTGATGGTATCCGGAGGAAGGCGTAGGGCTCGCATCCGGTTGACGGCGGTCCCACTACCTGGACGTTCCACCGGCGATCAAGGATGCAGCCAGCCACCGAAGGGAAGATTCCGGACAACCGTGAAGACCAGCAACAACGCGCCGACGGCCCACAGGTGCGCGGGGCCGGGGTCGATCCGCAGCGGTCTGCCGCGCGCCGCACGGACCACCCAGACGGTCCACAGCGCGGCGAAGCCGAGGTAGGCGGCGACGGCGGGGGCGTTCGCCTGGAGCGCGGCCGCCAGATCACCGTGCACGAAGGCGTGCGCGCTGCGCAGTCCGCCGCAGCCGGGGCAGTACAGGCCGGTGAAGCGCAGCAGCGGGCAGACGGGGTAGTGGCCGGGTTCGTAGGGATCGACCGCCCCGACGTAGGCGAAGGCCCCGGCGACGGCCGCGAGCACTCCGGCGGGCACGGCGAGCCGCAGCAGCGGCCTGCCGGTGGCGGTGGGGGCCGTGGGCCGGCCGTCGGCGTTCACGCCTCGCATTCTGCCCCCGAGAACGCCGGCGGCGCGTGCGGACGGCCTCACGGGCAGCCTTGCGGGGGACGTGCCGAAGGGGCGGCCCGGGTCGTCGGGCCGCCCCTTCGGCGTGTGCTGGTGCTGCGAACGTCACGCAGCCGCTCGGGCGCGGCGTACGGGGCTCAGCCCTCCACGGCCACCGGCTCGCGGGTCACGGCCGGCTTCACCGCGGGAGCCTTGACCATGGCCAGCGGCTCGGCCTTGGGGGCACCGAGGCCCATGGAGCGCATGACGACGCCGACGACACCGCCGAGGACCACGATCGCCATGCCGCCCCAGAAGGCGAGCGGGTTGTCCATCACCATGAAGGCGCCCGCGACGGTGAAACCGATGAAGGCGATGATGACACCCGTCCAGGCGGCCGGGGTGTGACCGTGGCTGCTGTCCGCCATTGCTTGCTCCTCGTAGCTGTGTGCGTGTGTGAGCCTGACGCTCGCCGTCCATTGTCCCGTACGCGCGGGCGTGCCGGACGCGGGGGTGGCTCCCCGGGGGCGTCTGATGCGCCACATCGGGACGGGCGGTCCGGGCCGCGGGTGCCCGTGGGGTTTCTATGCCTGTTCGGGGCCGGTGGGGTCCTCGCCGCGGTCGAGGGCCTTCCACAGGTCCTCGGGCCGGTCGGGGTCGGTGGCGGCGGGGCGACGGCGTGCCCGGGCGGCCCCGGAGCGCTCGTAGCGGCCGGACATCGCGGGCCACAGCCGGCCGTAGCGCAGGGCGAGCAGGCCGGCCAGCAGAAGCAGCAGCCCGCCGACGGCGGCGACGTAGGGCCAGGCGGTGTGGCTGAGGGAGCCGACCGTGGCGGAGGTGTCGCCGGAGACCTGCGCGGCCTGCTCGTCGAGCGCGGCGCTGTCGGAGGCGCCCACGAGGGCCGCGGCGACGGTGCCCGCGCCGGAGAGCGCGAGCAGCGCGGCGACCAGCAGCCGGCCGGCCCTGCGGACGGCGAAGACGGCGACGAGCGCGGCCAGCCCGACGATCGCGAGGGCGGCGGGGACGCCGGTGACGTCGCTGCCCCTGGCGGTCAGGGGGAAGGCGCCGCCGGCCACGGTCGCGGTGCCCTCCGACCAGCGCTGCCGGGTGCCCAGCAGGACCACGGCCGCGCCGAGCGCCCCGAACAGCAGGGCGAGGGCGAGGCTGCGGCGTCCGGACCGCGCGGGTCCTACGGCTTCGGTACGGGGGTGAGGTACAGCAGTCACGTACCCCACTATCGCCCGAACCCCGGGTGGACCGTCACCCGGGGCTGCCGTGAGAAGCGCCCCACTTCCGCCGGAAGCGGGCTACTTGCCCAACCGGTTGGCGGTGTGCACCGCACGCAGCACGGCGGCGGCCTTGTTGCGGCACTCCTGGTCCTCGGCGACTGGGTCGGAGTCGGCGACGATGCCCGCGCCGGCCTGGACGTAGGCCGTGCCGTCCCGCAGGAGGGCGGTGCGGATGGCGATGGCGGTGTCGGAGTCGCCCGCGAAGTCGAGATAGCCGACGCAGCCGCCGTACAGGCCGCGCCGGGACGGTTCGAGCTCGTCGATGATCTGCATCGCCCGCGGCTTGGGCGCACCGGAGAGGGTGCCGGCCGGGAAGCAGGCGGTGAGCACGTCGAAGGCGGTGCGGCCGGGAGCGACCCTGCCGGTCACCGTCGAGACGATGTGCATGACGTGGGAGTACCGCTCGACGGACATGAAGTCGACGACCTCGACGGAGCCGGGCTCGCAGACCCGGCCGAGGTCGTTGCGCCCGAGGTCGACGAGCATCAGGTGCTCGGCGCGCTCCTTGGGGTCGGCGAGCAGTTCCTCGGCGAGTGCCTGGTCCTCCTGCGGGGTGGCCCCGCGGTGCCGGGTGCCGGCGATGGGGTGGAGCATGGCCTGCCCGTCCTCGACCTTGACCAGGGCCTCCGGGGAGGAGCCGACGACGTCGAAGCCCTCGAACCGGAACAGGTACATGTACGGCGAGGGGTTCGTCGCCCGCAGCACCCGGTAGACGTCGAGCGCGCTCGCGGTGCACGGGGTCTCGAAACGCTGCGAGGGCACCACCTGGAACGCCTCGCCCGCGCGGATGCGCTCCTTGACGTCCTCGACGGCCGCCTGGAAGTCGGGGCCGCCCCAGCGCGCGGTGTACCCGGGCAGCTCGGAGGGCGGCAGGACGGCCGGCGGCTGGGCGACCGGGCGTGCCAGGTCGGCCTCCATGGCGTCGAGGCGGGCCACGGCGTCCGCGTACGCCTCGTCGACGCCGGTGTCGAGGTCGTTGTGGTTGATCGCGTTGGCGATCAGCAGGACCGAGCCCTCCCAGTGGTCCATCACCGCGAGGTCGCTGGTGAGGAGCATGGTCAGCTCGGGGAGCCTCAGGTCGTCGCGCTCGCCGGGGCCGATCTTCTCCAGGCGGCGCACGATGTCGTAGCCGAGGTAGCCCACCATGCCGCCGGTGAAGGGCGGCATGCCCTCCTGGTGGGGGGTGTGCAGCGTCTCGACGGTGGCCCGCAGCGCGGCGAGCGGGTCGCCGTCGGCCGGGACGCCGACCGGCGGGGTGCCGAGCCAGAGCGCCTGGCCGTCCCGGGCGGTCAGGGTGGCGGCGCTGCGGACGCCGACGAAGGAGTAGCGGGACCACGAGCGGCCGTTCTCCGCGGACTCCAGCAGGAAGGTGCCGGGGCGCTCGGCGGCGAGCTTGCGGTAGAGCGCGACGGGGGTGTCGCCGTCGGCGAGGAGCTTGCGGGTGACCGGGACGACACGGCGGTCGACGGCCAGTTTGCGGAACGTCTCGAGGTCCATGGCGGCTGACCCTACTGATCCGCGGCGGTCGTGCCGCTCTCGGCGTCCTGGAGCAGGACGTCGGCGTCGAAGCAGGTGCGCGCGCCGGTGTGGCAGGCGGCGCCGACCTGGTCGACCTTGACCAGCACGGTGTCGGCGTCGCAGTCGAGCGCCACGGACTTCACCCACTGGAAGTGGCCGGAGGTGTCGCCCTTGACCCAGTACTCCCGGCGGCTGCGGGACCAGTAGGTGCAGCGGCCGGTGGTGAGCGTGCGGTGCAGCGCCTCGTCGTCCATCCAGCCCAGCATCAGCACCTCTCCGGTGTCGTACTGCTGGGCGATGGCGGGCACGAGGCCGTCCGGGCTGCGCTTGAGGCGCGCGGCGATCTCGGGGTCGAGGCTGCTGGGCGGGGGCGTGCTGGTCATGCGTGCCATTGTGCCGTGCGCCACGGACAGTGACGGACCATGTCCACGGGGCGGACCTCGTCGTGGGCACGGTGGGTCCGCTGGGCGGACCTCGTACGCGGTCGTAGGCTTGGCTCATGTCGACCTTCGCCAAGCGTGAACGGCTCCTTCTCGCCGACCTCTTGGAAACCGCCGGTCCCGACGCGCCGACCCTGTGCGAGGGCTGGCTGACCCTCGACCTGGCCGCGCACGTGGTGGTGCGCGAGCGGCGCCCGGACGCCGCCGGGGGCCTCCTGGTCAAGCCGCTCACCTCGCGTCTGGACAGGACCATGGAGGAGTTCGCGGCCAAGCCGTACGCGGAGCTGATCCAGCTGATCCGCAGCGGCCCGCCGCGGTTCTCTCCGTTCAACCTCAAGCAGCTCGACGAGGCGTCCAACACGATCGAGTTCTACGTCCACGCCGAGGACGTGCGCCGCGCGCAGCCCGACTGGACGGGGCGCGAGCTGGACCCGGTCTTCCAGGACGCCCTGTGGTCCCGGCTGGAGCGCACCGCGCGGCTGATGGGCCGTGGTGCGACGACGGGCCTGGTGCTGCGCCGGCCGGACGGGCAGACGGTGGTGGCGCACCGCGGCACACCGGTGGTGACGGTGACGGGCGAGCCGTCGGAGCTGGTGCTGTTCCTGTACGGCCGCCAGAAGGCGGCCGAGGTCGACCTGGACGGCTCGGCGGACGCGATCGCCCGGCTCCACGCGGGAAAGCAGCTGGGCATCTGAGGCCGGCGGGGCACCGGTTCCCGGTCTCCGGGAGCCCGGGGCCCCTCCCCGCGGCGGGCCCTCAGCGCACCGGGTGGCCCGCCTCCCGCAGCGCGTTCTTCACCTCGCCGATCCGCAGGTCGCCGAAGTGGAAGACGGAGGCCGCGAGGACCGCGTCCGCGCCGGCGTCGACGGCCGGGGCGAAGTCGGCGAGCCGGCCGGCGCCGCCGGAGGCGATGACCGGGACGCTCACGTGCTTGCGCACGGCCTCGATCATGCGGATGTCGTAGCCGTCCTTGGTGCCGTCGGCGTCCATGGAGTTCAGCAGGATCTCGCCCGCGCCCAGCTCGGCGGCGCGGTGGGCCCACTCGACGGCGTCGATGCCGGTGCCCTTGCGGCCGCCGTGGGTCGTCACCTCGAAGGAGCCGGACTCGGTGCGACGGGCGTCCACCGAGAGGACCAGCACCTGCCGGCCGAACCGCTCGGCGATCTCACGGATCAGGTCGGGGCGGGCGATCGCCGCGGTGTTCACGCCCACCTTGTCCGCGCCCGCGCGCAGCAGCTTGTCCACGTCCTCGGCGGTGCGGACGCCGCCTCCCACGGTCAGCGGGATGAACACCTGCTCGGCGGTGCGACGCACCACGTCGTAGGTCGTCTCGCGGTCGCCCGACGAGGCGGTGATGTCCAGGAACGTCAGCTCGTCGGCGCCCTCGGCGTCGTACACCTTGGCCATCTCGACGGGGTCGCCCGCGTCGCGCAGGTTCTGGAAGTTGACGCCCTTGACGACCCGGCCGTTGTCCACGTCCAGGCAGGGGATGACTCGGACCGCCAGGGTCATGAATCCACGGCTCCTCTGAATGCCTCGATCTCCACTTCGACCAGGATGCGCGAGTCGACGAAACCCTCCACGACGAGGAGGGTCGCGACCGGGCGCACGGAGCCGAACAGCTCCTGGTGCGCGCGGCCGACCGCGTCGACGTCCCGCTGATGGGTGAGGAACATCCGGGTCCTGATCACCGACTCGGGCCCGAGCCCGAACTCGGCGATCGCCTCCAGCGCGCCGGTGAACGCCACCTTCGCCTGCTCGTACGGGTCGCCCTCCCCGTACAGCACCGGGCCCTTGAAGGCCGTGGTGCCGCCCACCAGCACACGGTCGCCCGCCGCGACGGCGCGTGCGAACCCGAAATTCTCCTCCCAGGGACTTCCGCTCTGCACCCGCCGTACGCCGTCGGACGTCATGACGCCACTGCCTCCAGGGCCTCTTCCAGGGTGAACGCCTTCGCGTACAGGGCCTTTCCGACGATGGCGCCCTCGACACCGAGCGGCACCAGGGCGGAGATCGCACGCAGGTCGTCCAGCGAGGACACGCCGCCGGAGGCCACGACCGGGCGGTCGGTGGCCGCGCAGACGTTCTTCAGCAGCTCCAGGTTCGGGCCCTGGAGGGTGCCGTCCTTGGCGATGTCCGTGACGACGTAGCGCGCGCAGCCCTCGCCGTTCAGGCGCTCCAGCGTCTCGTAGAGGTCGCCGCCGTCGCGGGTCCAGCCGCGGCCGCGCAGGGTCGTGCCGCGTACGTCGAGGCCGACGGCGATCTTGTCGCCGTGCTCGGCGATGACCTTGGCGACCCACTCGGGGGTCTCCAGGGCGGCCGTGCCGAGGTTGACGCGGGTGCAGCCGGTGGCCAGGGCGGCGGCCAGGGAGGCGTCGTCACGGATGCCGCCGGACAGCTCCACCTTGATGTCCATCGCCCTGGTGACCTCCGCGATCAGCTCGCGGTTGTCGCCCGTGCCGAACGCGGCGTCCAGGTCGACCAGGTGCAGCCACTCGGCGCCGGAGCGCTGCCAGGCGAGGGCGGCCTCCAGCGGGGAGCCGTAGGACGTCTCGGTGCCGGACTCGCCGTGGACCAGGCGGACGGCCTGGCCGTCGCGGACGTCGACGGCGGGAAGGAGTTCGAGCATGCTTCTAGACGGCACAGTCACAGGGTTCCGATCCAGTTGGTGAGGAGCTGGGCTCCGGCGTCGCCGGACTTCTCGGGGTGGAACTGCGTGGCCCACAGGGCGCCGTTCTCCACCGCGGCCACGAACGGCTTGCCGTACGTCGTCCAGGTGACCTTGGGGGCGGCGATGAGCGGGTTGTGGCTCTCCAGCGACCAGTCGTGGACGGCGTAGGAGTGCACGAAGTAGTAGCGCGCATCGGCGTCCAGCCCGGCGAACAGCTCGGAGCCGGCCGGGGCGGCGACGGTGTTCCAGCCCATGTGGGGGACGACGTCGGCCTGGAGCGGCTCGACCGAGCCGGGCCACTCGTCGAGGCCGTCGGTCTCCACGCCGTGCTCGATGCCGCGCGCGAACAGGATCTGCATGCCGACGCAGATGCCCATCACCGGGCGGCCGCCGGACAGCCGCCGGTCGACGATCCAGTCGCCGCGCGCCTCCTTCAGGCCCTGCATGCAGGAGGCGAACGCGCCGACGCCCGGCACCAGCAGGCCGTCGGCGTTCATCGCCCGGTCGAAGTCACGGGTGATCTCGACGTCGGCGCCCACGCGGGCGAGGGCCCGCTCGGCGGAGCGGACGTTGCCGAAGCCGTAGTCGAAGACGACGACCTTCTTGGATCCGCCGCTCAACTCCACACCTCCAGCCGGAGGATGCCCGCGGTGAGACACATCGCGGCGCTGACGGAGAGCAGCACGATCAGGCCCTTGGGCATCTGCTGCCTGGCGAAGGAGATGATGCCGCCGACGAGGAAGAGGCCGACGACGATCAGGACGGTGGAGAGGCCGTTCACAGCGCACCCTTCGTGGACGGGAGGATGCCGGCCGCGCGCGGGTCGCGCTCGGAGGCGTACCTGAGGGCCCGGGCCAGCGCCTTGAACTGGCACTCCACGATGTGGTGCGCGTTGCGCCCGTACGGCACGTGCACGTGCAGTGCGATCTGCGCCTGGGCGACGAAGGACTCCAGGATGTGCCGGGTCATGGTGGTGTCGTACTCGCCGATCATCGGCGCCATGTTCTCGGGCTCGGTGTGCACCAGGTACGGCCGGCCGCTCAGGTCGACGGTCACCTGGGCGAGGGACTCGTCCAGCGGGACCGTGCAGTTGCCGAAGCGGTAGATGCCGACCTTGTCGCCGAGGGCCTGCCGGAAGGCGGCGCCGAGGGCGAGGGCGGTGTCCTCGATGGTGTGGTGCGAGTCGATGTGCAGGTCGCCCTCGGTCTTCACGGTCAGGTCGAACAGACCGTGCCGGCCGAGCTGGTCGAGCATGTGGTCGTAGAAGCCGACACCGGTCGACACGTCGACCCGGCCGGTGCCGTCGAGGTTGATCTCGACGAGGACCGAGGTCTCCTTGGTCACCCGCTCCACGCGTCCCACGCGGTTCATGCGTTCTGCTCCTTCTTGAGTTCACGGACCGCGTCGAGGAACGCGTCGTTCTCTTCGGGGGTTCCGGCGGTCACCCGCAGCCAGCCGGGCACGCCGTTGTCCCGGACCAGGACGCCCCGGTCGAGGATCTTCTGCCAGGTTCCGTGGGCGTCGTCGAACCGCCCGAACTGCACGAAGTTGGCGTCCGAGGAGGTGACCTCATAGCCGATCGCCAGCAGTTCGGTGACCAGCCGGTCACGCTCGGCCTTCAGCTGCTCGACGTAGCCGAGCAGGGTGTCGGTGTGTTCCAGGGCGGCCAGCGCGGTCGCCTGGGTGACCGCCGACAGGTGGTACGGCAGCCGTACGAGCTGCACGGCGTCCACGACGGCCGGGTGCGCGGCGAGATAGCCGAGCCGCAGGCCCGCCGCGCCGAACGCCTTGGACATCGTGCGGGAGACGACGAGGTGCGGGCGGCCCTCCAGCAGCGGCAGCAGGGAGTCGCCGTGGCTGAACTCGATGTACGCCTCGTCGACCACCACCATGCACGGCTTCGCCGCCTGCGCGGCCTCGTACAGCGCGAGGACCGTCCGGGGCGGGACGGCGTTGCCCGTGGGGTTGTTGGGGCTGGTGACGAAGACGACGTCGGGCCGGTTCTCCGCGATGGCCCGCTCGGCCGCCTCCAGGTCGATGGTGAAGTCGTCGTTGCGGGGACCCGAGATCCAGCCCGTGCCCGTGCCGCGCGCGATCAGCGCGTGCATCGAGTACGACGGCTCGAAGCCGATCGCGGTGCGGCCCGGCCCGCCGAAGGTCTGCAGCAGCTGCTGGATGACCTCGTTGGAGCCGTTGGCGGCCCAGACGTTGGCCAGGCCGACCTCGTGGCCCGAGGTGTCCGTCAGGTACTCGGCGAGCTTCGTGCGCAGCTCGACCGCGTCCCGGTCCGGGTAGCGGTTGAGGGTGCGGGCCGCCTCACGGACCCGCTCGGCGATGCGCTCGACCAGCGCCTCGGGAAGCGGGTAGGGGTTCTCGTTGGTGTTCAGCCGTACGGGGACGTCCAGCTGGGGTGCTCCGTAGGGGGACTTGCCGCGCAGCTCGTCCCGTACGGGGAGATCGTCGATTCCGGGGTTCACTTGCTCGTCGGTACCTTCCACCCGAACCTTGCCTTGATCGCCGCGCCGTGCGCGGGCAGGTCCTCCGCCTCCGCCAGCGTCACCACGTGGTGCGCGACCTCGGCCAGCGCGTCCCGCGTGTAGTCGACGATGTGGATGCCGCGCAGGAAGGACTGGACGGACAGGCCGGAGGAGTGGCAGGCGCAGCCGCCGGTGGGCAGGACGTGGTTGGACCCGGCGGCGTAGTCGCCGAGCGACACGGGTGCCCAGGGGCCGATGAAGACCGCGCCCGCGTTGCGCACCCGGTCGGCGACCGCGGCGGCGTCGGCCGTCTGGATCTCCAGGTGCTCGGCGCCGTAGGCGTCGACGACCCGCAGGCCCTCCTCGACACCGTCGACCAGCACGATCGCGGACTGCCTGCCCTTGAGCGCGGGGACGATCCGGTCGTCGACGTGCTTGCTGGCGGCGACCTGGGTCTGCAGCTCCTGCTCGACCGCGTCCGCGAGTTCCACGGAGTCGGTGACGAGGACGGCCGCGGCGAGCGGGTCGTGCTCGGCCTGGCTGATCAGGTCGGAGGCCACGTGCACCGGGTCGGCGGTGGAGTCCGCGAGGACCGCGATCTCGGTCGGGCCGGCCTCGGCGTCGATGCCGATCTTGCCGGTGAAGTAGCGCTTGGCGGCGGCGACCCAGATGTTGCCGGGGCCGGTGACCATGTTGGCGGGCGGGCAGGACTCGGTGCCGTACGCGAACATCGCCACGGCCGTGGCACCGCCGGCGGCGTACACCTCGTCGACGCCGAGCAGCGCGCACGCGGCGAGGATCGTCGGGTGCGGCAGACCGCCGAACTCGGCCTGGGCGGGCGAGGCGAGCGCGACGGACACGACGCCGGCCTCCTGGGCGGGCACCACGTTCATCACGACGGAGGACGGGTAGACCGACCGGCCGCCGGGGACGTACAGCCCGACCCGGTCGACCGGCACCCACTTCTCGGTGACCGAGCCGCCCGGCACCACCTGGGTGGTGCGGGTGGAGCGGCGCTGCTCGCGGTGGACGAGGCGGGCGCGGCGGATGGACTCCTCCAGGGCCGCGCGCACGGCCGGGTCGAGCCCGTCGAGGGCCTCGGCGAGCGCCTCGGCGGGGACCCGCACCTGCTCCAGCCTGACCCCGTCGAACTTCTCGGCGAAGTCGATCAGCGCCGCGTCGCCACGATGATGCACGGCCTCGCAGATCGGACGCACCTTCTCCAGGGCGGACGATACGTCGAAGTCGGCTCGGGGCAGCAGGTCGCGCAGGGCGGGACCCTCCGGGAGGGCGTCGCCGCGCAGATCGATTCGGGAGATCACGGACCCCATTCTCCCAGACCGCGCTCACGTGCCGTCCGCGCGTATCAATGGCTGATACGCGCCGTGGGACATCACCTTCACCATCCGCGTTCGGAGCGTCACCCACCGGGCATGAACGGTCGTACGAGAGCCGTGGGAGCCGAGGGAGGAGTGAGGCGCCGTGACCGTGGGGGACGGGGTGCGCAGCGGGGATCCGCCGGAGGGGCTGACGGCGTCCGAGGTCGGCATGTGGCAGGCGTTCCGCAACGGCAGCGTCTACGACCTGACCAGCGGCGACCCGGAGACGGACGACCCGCACGGCATGCGCCCGTGGGGCCCGGAGCGGACCGTGCGGGCACGGATCGTGTGCTGGCTGCTGCTGGACGGGCCGCCCGCGCTGGCCGGACGGGTGTCGTCGCTGAAGCTCGTCGGGGTGCGGATCAGCGATCCCGTGGAGCTGGCGGGCGGCATCGTGGTGCCCTACGTCGAACTGCGCGACTGCCGGTTCGAACGGGAGGTGCTGCTGCCGGAGGCCCGCTTCACCACGCTTCGGCTGGTGGACTGCTCCGTGCCGCGGCTGGAGGCGGCACGGGTGCACACCGAGGGCGATCTGCATCTGCCGCGCTGCCGCTTCCACCGCGGCATCCGGCTCACCGACGCGCACATAGGCACCGACCTGCTGCTCAGCCAGGCCGTCGTGCACTCCGACCGGCGCGGCCGCTCCATCGCCGGGGACGGCATCAGCGTGGGCCAGGACGTGCAGGCCGAGCTGCTGGAGTCGTACGGCGAGCTGAGCCTGCGCGGCGCCGCCGTCGGCCAGTCGCTGAGCCTGCGCGGGGCGCGTCTGGTCAACCCGGACGGGCGGTTCGCGCTGAACGCGCCCCAGCTGACGGTCGGGCGCACGCTGTACCTGACCCCGGCGGCCCTCGGCGGCGGGATGCAGGGCGGGGTGACGCCGCCGCGCGGCACGCGGATCCAGCCGTTCGCCTGCGTGGGCGGGGCCCGGCTGGACGACGGCCGGTTCGGGGACGCCGTCGACCTGGAGCGGGCCCGGCTCGACCTGGCCGAGGACCAGGAGCTGTCGCTGCGCCGGGTGCAGACGCCCGAGCTGCGTTTCCTCGGCGAGGCGCCGGTGCAGGGCAGCGTGGCGCTGTCGGGGGCGCGGATCGTCAACCTGATCGACCGGGCGAGCAGCTGGCCCGGCCCCGGCCGGCTGCACATCGGCGGGTTCACCTACGAGAACCTGGTGCCGCACGGCCCGTTCTCCCCGGCGCAGCGCCTGGAGTGGGTGGCCGCCGCGACCGCCGAGTACAGCCCGGAGCCGTATGAGCGGCTGGCGGCGGTGCTGCGGGCGGGCGGCGAGGACGAGGACGCCCGTGAGGTGCTGCTCGCCAAGCAGCGCAGACGCCGCGAGACGCTGCCGCTGGGCCCGAAGCTGTGGGGCTGGGTCCAGGACCTGACGGTGGCGTACGGCTACCGGCCGGGGCGGGCCGCGCTGTGGATGGCCGTGCTGTGGGCGGCGGGCTCGCTGGCCTTCGCCTGTGCCGGACGCCCGGCGCCGGGCTCCGGGGCGGGCCGGCCGCCGTGGAACCCGGCGCTGTTCGCCCTGGACCTGCTGCTGCCGGTGATCGACCTGGGCCAGGTCGGGGTGTGGCAGCTGAGCGGGGGCTGGCAGTGGCTGGAGGCGGCGCTGGTGCTGCTGGGCTGGATCCTGGCGACCACGGTCGCGGCAGGCGCCACCCGCCTCCTGCGCCCGGGGTGACACGGCCCGGGGCCAGGGGACCGGGGGGCCGGGGCAGGGCCCGGGGCCCGGGGGCGCAGGCCCGGGGGTCCGGACGCAGGTCCGGGGGCCAGGGGGGGCGGGGCGGAGGCCCGGGGCCAGGGGGCGCAGGACCAGGGGCCCGGACGCAGGGCGCGGGGGCCAGGGGCGCAGGACCAGGAGCCCGGACGCAGGGCGGAGGCCCGGACGCAGGGCGGAGGCCCGGGGCCAGGGGGCGCAGGACCAGGGGCCCGGACACAGGGCGCGGGGGCCCGGACGCAGGGCGCGGAGGCCCGGACGCAGGGCGGAGGCCCGGGGCCAGGGGCGCAGGGCGGAGGCCCGGGGCCAGGGGGCGCAGGACCAGGGGCCCGGACGCAGGGCGCGGGGGCCAGGGGCGCAGGACCAGGAGCCCGGACGCAGGGCGGAGGCCCGGACGCAGGGCGCGGAGGCCCGGGGCCAGAGGCGCGGGACCAGGGCCCGGGCGCGGGCCCCGGGACCGGCGGGGCCGGGTTCGTGCCGGCCGGGATTCTGTGTCCGGTGCGACCCTCGTGACCTGTCTTTACCGGCCTTTGACCGAGGCGCGTACAACCTTCGGGAGGTTGCGTGAAGGGGCTGGCGCGGGCCCGACCTGCGGTCTTTCAATGGTCGACACCATGGCTCTGCTGCCCCCGTTCATCCGCACCGCCCGGATGCCCCGGACCCCCGCGCGGGTCCCGCACCCCGTCCCCGGTCTGCCGGCCGACGACGAGGTGCTGCTCGACGCGCCCGACGAGCGCCTGGGCCCCGCCCTGGTCGGCGCCGGCCGCGGCGAGTACGGCCCCGCCGCGGCCCTGCTCGCGGCCACCCGGGCCCTCGGCGAGTGGGAGCTGCGCGACCGGTACGTCGTCCGGCTGGCGCACTTCGCGCACTCGCGCCCCGAGTGGTTCGAGGAGTGGCGTGCGGCCGCCCCGCACGACCCCGACGCGCTGCTGGTCGGCGCGCAGCTCGCGGTCGACCGGGTGTGGGGCTCACCGGCACGGGTGGAGCTGCTGCGCGAACTGAGCCCGGCGATCACGGCCACCGCGCGCGGCGACCACCGCGACCCCGTGCCGTGGCGGCTGGCACTGGACCACGCGCGCGGCTCACGGGCCGGGCACAAGTACTTCGGCGAGCTGTGGGAGGCCGCGGTGCGGCGTGCCCCGCGCCACTACGGCTGTCATGTGGCGGCCCTGCGCTACCTCGCCGCGTCGTACCACGGCTCGCACAGCGAGTGCTTCGACTTCGCCGACCGGGCCGCGCAGGACGCGCCCGGGGACTCCCTGGTGCAGGCGCTGCCGGTGCGGGCGGCCTTCGGGTATCTGACCGACGGCTGCGGGCCCGCCGTGCCGCGCGCCCGGCTGGACGCGGCGGCCGACCGGGCCGTCGCCCTGTCCGCCCGGTTCCCGGTGGCCGACCCCTGGCCCGCGCAGATCCGCAATCTGCTGGCCTGGGTGCTGGTGCGCCTGGACCGGCGCGCGGAGGCCCTGGACCAGCTGCGGCTGACGGGGCCGTACGCCACCTCGTTCCCCTGGGACGGGGGCGGCGAGGACCCGCTGGGGGTGTTCCTGCGGGTGCGCTCGGGGCTGCTGGAGGGCGCACAGGCGGTGGAGGTGGGTGTCGGGAGACGTCCGCACGGCGGGCACGGCGGCCGGGCCCGGTCCGCCGACCATTAGGCTCTTGCGTCGTGACCATCGTCCGGCTGCCGCTCTTTCCGCTGAACTCGGTGCTGTTCCCGGGGCTCGTGCTCCCGCTGAACGTCTTCGAGGAGCGTTATCGCGCCATGATGCGCACCCTTGCCAAGACCCCCGAGGAGGAACCGCGCAGGTTCGCCGTCGTGGCGATCCGCGACGGGCACGAGGTGGCGCCGAGCGCGCCCGGTATGCCGGACCCGACGGCCGTGCCCGAGCGCGGGCCCGCCGCGGGGTTCGGCGCGGACCCGGCGAAGGCGTTCCACTCGGTCTGCTGTGTCGCGGACGCGGCGACGATCCGGGAACGGGCCGACGGCACGTTCGAGGTGCTGGCGACCGGCACGACCCGGGCGCGGCTGCTGTCCGTGGACACCTCCGGGCCGTTCCTCACGGCGGAGCTGGAGACGCTGGCGGAGGATCCCGGCGAGGAGGCGGGGGCCCTGGCCGAGGGGGTGCTGCGGGCGTTCCGGCAGTACCAGAAGCGGCTGGCCGGGGCGCGCGAGCGGTCACTGACGACCGGCGCGGAGCTGCCCGACGAGCCGTCGGTGGTGTCGTACCTGGTGGCCGCGGCGATGGTGCTGGACACGCCTGCCAAGCAGCGGCTGCTCCAGGCGCCGGACACCGCCTCGCGGCTGCGCGACGAGCTGAAACTCCTGCGCGCCGAGACCGCGATCATCCGTAACCTGCCGTCCTTGCCGTCGCAGGATCTGACGCGCGGCCCGACGAGTCTGAACTGAGGACATGGCGAAGAAGGCGAAGAAGCAGCAGCCCGGCGGCACCCCGGCCACGGTGGCCCTCACGGCCGCCGGGGTGGACTACACGGTCCACTCCTACGACCACGACCCCTCCCACCCCTCGTACGGCGAGGAGGCGGCCGAGGCGATGGGCGTCTCCCCCGAGCGGGTCTTCAAGACACTGGTCGCGGACGTCGACGGGGCGCTGACGGTGGCGGTGGTGCCGGTCGCCGGCAGCCTGGACCTGAAGGCGCTCGCCTCGGCGGTCGGCGGCAAGAAGGCGGTGATGGCGGACCCCGCGCTGGCCGAGCGGACCACGGGGTACGTCCGGGGCGGCATCTCGCCGCTGGGCCAGCGCAAGAGGCTGCCGACCGTGCTGGACGCATCGGCGTCCTCCCACCCGACGATCTGTGTCTCCGCCGGGCGCCGCGGGCTGGAGGTCGAGCTGGCGCCCGCCGACCTCGCGGCGCTCACCGCCGCGGTGCTCGCACCCGTCGGACGGGCCTAGACCGCGTCCTTCGGGGCGGTCCGGGGGGCCTGGAGCTCGGGGTCCCTCGGGCCGAACAGCGCGGTCAGGCCCAGGTGCACCAGCAGCGCCCCGAGCGACCAGGCCAGCAGCGCGCCCTTCGCGTTCAGCTTCAGCGGCGCCGAGAAGGTGACGCCCTTGCCGACCTCCTTGGCGTGCGCCAGGACGTCGTCGGCCGGACCGAGCCACACACCGAGGCGCCAGGCCACCAGCGACCCCAGGAGGCCGCCGACGCCCAGCGCCACGACCAGGGGCACACCGCCGCGGCGGCGCCACAGGAAGACGGCCAGCGCCGTCACCGCGCCGAAGGCCAGCGCCAGCAGGGTGAACGTTCCGTCGACGCCGATGGCCTGCTCGCCCTCGGTGTCCTTGACGTAGACGACCCAGCGTCCGTCGGCCGCGTCGCCGATCAGCGGGATCTGCGGCGCCAGCCAGTTCCACAGCAGCCCCAGGAGCACCCCGCACACCGCCGTCGCGACGACGACGACGGCGGCCTCCCGCAGTTCGGTCTTCATCCCCGGACCGTCCTTGCCGTAGCCGTACGCGTCCGCGCTCCCGGTCCCGCCCGACGGCGAGGGCCAGGCGGTGTAAGGCGAGGGCGACTGGCTGTGCGCCGACTGTTCGTGCGGCGGCGGGGGCGGAGTCAACGGTGCGGTCACCCTGACATCGTGCCAGGCCCGCCCGGCGCGTGCGTCACCGGACGGCAGCCCGGCGGTAGGCCCACGTCGCCACGGCCAGCGAGATCGCCCCGACCCCCGCGCAGACGGCCAGGTCCGCGGCGACCACGGCCCAGTCCGGACGGGCCGAGAAGGTGCGCGCATACGCCTCGACCCCATAGGTCGAGGGCAGCAGATCACGGGCGAACCGCACGAACTCCGGCATCCGCTCCGGCGGCAGCACCCCGAGCAGCAGCGCCGCCGACATGCCCAGCTGCCCCAGGACGGTCGCCAGCTCCGGCCGCGGCGCGAGCAGCCCGAGCGCCGCCCCCAGCCCGGACAGCGCGGCCCCGGCGAGCGGCACCACCGCGAGCAGCACCCACAGGTTGGCCAGCGGCAGCCCGAACAGCACGCACCCGAAGGCGGCCGTGACGAAGGTCCCCGGCACGGTGAAGGAGGCGTACGCGCCCGCCGCGCCCAGCACGACGGCCGCCGGCGGGACCGGCAGGGTCGCGTAGTGGTCGAGGCCGCCGGTGGCCCGCAGCTGCCCGAAGTACTGCGCGAGCAGGTTCAGCGCGACGAAGGCGACGACCAGCACCGCCGAGCCGGCCACGACCGACTCCGCCTGGCTGCCGCCGTCGACGACCCCGCGCATCATGATCAGGATGCCGATCGACTGGAAGGTCGCCACGAACAGCAGCGGGATGCGCGCCACCCGCGCCCGGGACAGCTGGGCCCGGTACACGGCCGCCGTCGACGGCCACAGCCGTGCCCGCGGCCCGAGCTCGGCCGCCTCGGCGGACCGCTCCTCCACGTCCAGGGCACCGCCCGGCAGCACCTCTGCGGGTACGACACTCACCTCGCGCTGCTCCCCTTCCTGGGGTTCACTGCGGATCTCGCCCCAACCCGTGCATTCTCCCGTACGACGGCGGCGGCTCTGCCGTTCACGCCTTCACCAGACCCTGCCGGGCCGCCCCGCCGAGCGTCAGGTAGACGTCCTCCAGGCTGGGCGTGGCCAGCGTGAAGTCGTCCAGCGCGGCGAACGCGGCCCCGCCGGTGACGGTGGCGACCACCGCACGGGCCTCCTCCGGGGCGAGCCGCAGCGTCCAGCGGCGCCCGGACTCCTCGGCCCCCTCGCGCAGCGCGGCGACCTCCGGCACGTCCAGCGGCGGCCGGTCGCGCCACACCAGCTCCACCCGTACCTCGCCGGCCACCCGTTCCTTCAGCCCGGCCGGGGTGTCGCACGCGATGACCCGGCCCCGGTCGAGGACGGCGACCCGGTCCAGGACCGTCTCGGCCTCGATCACGTTGTGGGTGACCAGCAGCACCGTCGTACCGCGCTCGGCACGCCGCCGGTCCACCGCGGACCACACGGCCCGCCGGGCCACCGGGTCCATCGCGGTGGTCGGTTCGTCGAGCACCAGCAGCGGCCGCTCGCCGACCAGCACGGCGGCGAAGCAGGCCAGCCGCCGCTGTCCGCCGGACAGCTTCTTCAGCGGCCGTGCGGCGAGCGCGGTCAGGTCCAGTTCCTCCAGGACGGCGTCCCGCTCGGCCCGCGCCCGCCGCGCGTCGAGGCCGCGCAGCCGCCCGGTCGTCTCGACGGCCAGGGACACGGTCAGCTCGTCCAGCGCGGTCGACTCCTGCCCGAGGTAGGCGAGGATCCGCGCGGCCCGCTCAGGGTGCCGCACGATGTCGTGCCCGAGGATCTGCACACTGCCGCCGTCGGGCCGCATCAGCCCGGTGAGCTGCCGGACGAGGGTGGTCTTGCCGGCGCCGTTCGGCCCGAGCAGCCCGAAGATCTCGCCGCGCCGGATGTCCAGCGTCACCCCGTCGGTGGCCCGCACCTCGGCCGTGGCGGGTGCGCCCCGCCTGCCCCGTACGGCCGGATAGATCTTGGTCAGCCCGCGTGCCGCGCACACGACATCACCGTTGTGTTTGAGTGCCTGTGGCGCGCGCGTACTCACAAGGGACGAGCCTACGGGGTCGGCGGGACACTTCCGCCCCGGGGTCGGCCACTCGCCGCATATGCGCAGCTCGCCGCCACAAGTCCGCGGCGGGACACAAATCCATCGCAAGCGGACTCCGGGCGCGGCCCCGGCGGCTCAGTCCCCGGCGGGCGCGTGCTCCGTGGCCGTGCGCACGTCGACCTCCCGCCAGAACCCGGCGCGGATCGCGTAGCGGTCGTGCTCGTCGATCTGGTCGTCCTTGTGGGCGAGCAGCCCGAAGCGGGCCGCGTAGCGCAGCAGCTCCCCGTCGATGCGGTGCGGGACCCGCGGGTACATCCCGGACAGCTTCTGCAGATGACCCTGGTCGCCGAGGCGTGCCATCCAGCGCCGGGCGAACACCTGTCCCACCTCGTACGGGTCCCCGCCGACCGTGGTGATGTCCTCCTCGCGGTCGGCCCATCGCTGCTCCGCGGAGGTCAGCTGGGCCAGGGTGGGCATCGCGGCGATCTCGGGCGGCTCGGCGGCGACGCCGGGGCGGTCCACCCAGCCCTTGTCGGAGGACCAGCGCAGGGTGGCGCTCGCCGGGTGCTGGGCGGGATGACCGCCGGGACCGCGCAGGGCCGCGAGGTCCTTGGGCGTGGGCACGCCCTTGGGCGCGGGCACCCGCTCCTCCCCCGCGGCGGGCGGGGCCGCGGCGGCGGCGTGGTGCGCGGGCTCCTCGGCGGGCCGCTCGGTCGCGGCGAGCCCGGAGTCGGGCAGCGGCGCGGAGAGGATCGCGGCGATCTCGGGGCGCGGCACGGGCGGCGGCGCGCAGACGCCGGTCAGCTCCTTCGCCCGTACGGCCTTGGTGATCCAGGCCCGGTCCAGCACACGGCGTTCGTCGGCCTCGGCGACCAGGTCCTCGGACTGGTTGAAGTCGCCGTCGGCGGCCTGGACGGCCCAGAGATGGACGGCGACACCGTGTTCCTTGGCGGCCATCATGCCGGGCAGCAGATCGCCGTCGCCGGTGACCAGGACGACGTCGGAGCAGGCGCGGTTGCGGGCCAGCTCGGTGAGCTCGGCGTGCATGGCGGCGTCGACGCCCTTCTGCGCCCAGCGTCCGTCGCTGCGGGTCAGGGCACCGAGCCGGACGGTGACCCGGGGCATCACGCGCAGCCTGCGGTGTTCGGGCTGCGGGACGCGGTCGGGGGCGCCGTCGAACCAGTAGATGCGCAGCAGGGGGCGCTCGGTGTCGGACTCGGCGCGTTCGCGCAGACCCTGGATGAGTGCGGCGTGGTCGACGGTGATGCGGGACCTGGAGGGTTCTCCGGCAAGGAGGCTGGCGGCGGCCCCCAGCAGATACCCGGCGTCCACCAGGACGATGCAGCGGTCCACGCGACTCACCCTCTTCCTGGGAGGTTTGCTTCGGACTTCCTTCGAGTCTGCCCGACGGCGCCTGGGTTAACGGCCGGAACTGGATCTTCGGCGTGGCGTTTCCGGGCGTCACCGTGCGACCGCACCTGTCACACACGGTAATTATCCGAAATGCGCTCTTTGTCAGCCTATGTGAATCTGGTCGCGGCTCTGGCCCTCAGATCCCCCACAGGAGGCAGATCACCATGGCCAAGAACAAGAAGCAGGACCGAAGTCGGCAGCAGTCGCCGATGGCCGAACGCGGCCGGCAGCAGGCGCAGCAGACGGCGATGCAGTCGGAGGCGGAGCACCGCATGGCGCAGGTGACCCCGAACGACGTCGCGCGCAAGGGCCGGCAGAAGCGCTTCGGGCACAACTGACGCCGTCATGACGGGTCGTCGGGACCCGGGCGCGCGACGAGGGGCGCACCCTTTCACAGGGTGCGCCCCTCGCGCTGTCCCGGGTGCGCCGCCCGGCGCCGCCCCGGCCGTCCCGCGGCCGGTCAGCCGGCCAGACAGGACGGGCCGAGCAGCACCTTCAGATCGCCGAAGAGCGCCGGGTCGGGCTTGACCCGGTGCCGGTCCAGACGCAGCACGGTCGTTCTGGTCGGCCCCTGGAGCTTGATCCGGACCTCGCTGTCGCCCTTGTGGTGGCTGAGGATCTCGCCGAGGCGGCTGACCATCGGCGGGGTGACCTTCATGGCCGGGATGGTGAGGATCACCGGCGCGTTGGTGCCGGCCGTCGACAGGTCGGGGACCATCAGCTCCATCGCCACCAGCCGCGGCACGTCCTCGCGCTTGTCGAGGCGGCCCTTGACGAACACCACCGCGTCCTCGACGAGTTGCGTCGACACCAGCTGATAGGTCGCGGGGAAGAACATGCACTCGATGGAACCGGCGAGGTCCTCCACGGTGGCGATGGCCCAGGCGTTGCCCTGCTTGGTCATCTTGCGCTGGAGGCCGGAGATGATGCCGCCGATGGTGACGACCGCGCCGTCCGCGTGCTCACCGCCGGTGAGCTGGGAGATCCCGGCGTCGGCCTTGTCCGACAGCACGTGCTCCAGACCGAACAGCGGATGGTCGGAGACATAGAGGCCGAGCATCTCCCGCTCCTGCGCGAGCAGGTAGGTCTTGTCCCACTCGTCCGGGGTGAACTCCACGTCCAGTCCGAAGCCGGGCTCGCTGTCGCCCTCGTCGCCCATGCCGCCGAAGAGGTCGAACTGGCCCTCGGCCTCCTTGCGCTTGACCGCGACCACGTTGTCGATCATCGGTTCGTACTGCGCGGTCAGGCCCTTGCGGGTGTGGCCCATGGTGTCGAAGGCGCCGGCCTTGATCAGCGACTCCGTGGTGCGCTTGTTGCAGACGACCGCGTCGACCTTGTCGAGGTAGTCGGGGAAGGAGGCGTACTTCCCCTTGGCCTTGCGGCTCTTGATGATCGACTCGACGACGTTGGTGCCGACGTTGCGCACGGCGGACAGACCGAAGAGGATCACGTCGTCGCCCTGGGCGGCGAAGTTGGACTCGGACTCGTTGACGTTCGGCGGGAGCACCCGGATGCCCATGCGGCGGCATTCGTTGAGGTAGACGGCCGACTTGTCCTTGTCGTCCTTGACCGAGGTGAGCAGCCCCGCCATGTACTCGGCCGGGTAGTTCGCCTTGAGGTAGGCGGTCCAGTAGGAGACCAGGCCGTAGGCGGCGGAGTGCGCCTTGTTGAAGGCGTAGCCGGCGAACGGGACCAGCACGTCCCACAGGGCCTGGACGGCCTCGTCGCTGTAGCCGTTCTTGCGGGCGCCGGCCTGGAAGATGGTGAAGTTCTTCGCCAGTTCGTCGGGCTTCTTCTTGCCCATGACGCGGCGGAGGATGTCGGCCTCGCCGAGCGAGTAGCCGGCGATGATCTGGGCGGCCTTCTGCACCTGCTCCTGGTAGACGATCAGGCCGTAGGTGACCGCCAGGACCTCTTCGAGAGGCTCCTCCAGCTCCTTGTGGATCGGCGTGATCTCCTGCTGCTTGTTCTTGCGCAGCGCGTAGTTCGTGTGCGAGTTCATGCCCATCGGGCCCGGCCGGTACAGGGCCGACACGGCGGAGATGTCCTCGAAGTTGTCGGGCTTCATCAGCCGCAGCAGGGACCGCATGGGGCCGCCGTCGAACTGGAAGACGCCGAGGGTGTCGCCGCGCTGGAGCAGTTCGAAGGTCGTCGGGTCGTCCAGGGGCAGGGCCAGCAGGTCCAGGTCGATGCCCTTGTTGGCCTTCACCATCTTGACGGCGTCGTCCATGATGGTGAGGTTGCGCAGGCCGAGGAAGTCCATCTTCAGCAGGCCGAGCGACTCGCACTGCGGGTAGTCCCACTGCGTGATGGTCACGCCGTCGGTGTGCCGCACCCAGATCGGGGCGTGGTCGACGATCGGCTCGCTGGACATGATCACGCCGGCCGCGTGCACACCCATCTGCCGGACCAGGCCCTCCACACCGCGCGCGGTGTCGATGACCTTCTTCACGTCCGGCTCGTTCTCGTACATCGCCCGGATCTCGCCCGCCTCGCTGTAGCGCGGGTGGGAGGGGTTGGTGATGCCGTCGAGGTCGATGCCCTTGCCGAGGACGTCGGCGGGCATGGCCTTGGTGAGCCGGTCGCCCATGGCGTACGGGTAGCCGAGGACGCGCGCGGAGTCCTTGATGGCGTTCTTGGCCTTGATCTTGCCGTAGGTGCCGATCATGGCGACCTTGTCGGAGCCGTACTTCTCCGTCACGTACCGGATCACCTCGACGCGCCGGCGCTCGTCGAAGTCGATGTCGACGTCGGGCATGGAGATGCGCTCGGGGTTGAGGAAGCGCTCGAAGATCAGTCCGTGCGGGATCGGGTCGAGGTCGGTGATGCCCATGGCGTACGCGACGATCGAGCCGGCCGCGGAGCCCCGGCCGGGGCCGACGGCGATGCCCTGCTTCTTGGCCCACATGATGAAGTCGGCGACCACGAGGAAGTAGCCGGGGAAGCCCATCGAGATGATGGTGTCCATCTCGTACTCGACCTGCTTCATGCGGTCGTCGGGGATCCCGTCCGGGAACCGGCGGTGCATGCCCCGCATGGTCTCCTCGCGGAACCAGCTGACCTCGGTGTAGCCGTCGGGGATGTCGAACTTCGGCATGAGGTTCTTCTCGACGAACATGCCGGTGGTGTCGACCTGCTCCGCGACCAGGAGGGTGTTGCGGCAGCCCTCCTGCCAGGCGTCCGAGGAGTCGACGGCGTACATCTCGTCCGTGGACTTGAGGTAGTAGCCGGTGCCGTCGAACTTGAAGCGGTCCGGGTCGGAGAGGTTCTTGCCGGTCTGGATGCACAGCAGGGCGTCGTGGGCGGTGGCCTCGTGCGCGTAGGTGTAGTGCGAGTCGTTGGTGACCAGCGGCGGGATGCCGAGCTTCCTGCCGATCTCCAGCAGGCCGTCGCGGACCCGGTGCTCGATCTCGATGCCGTGGTCCATCAGCTCCAGGAAGTAGCGGTCCTTGCCGAAGATGTCCTGGTACTCGGCGGCCGACTTCAGGGCCTCGTCGAACTGGCCGAGGCGCAGCCGGGTCTGGAGCTCGCCGGAGGGGCAGCCGGTGGACGCGATCAGGCCCTCGGACCACTGGCTGATGGTCTCCTTGTCCATCCGGGGCCACTTCTGGAGCCAGCCCTCGGCGTAGGCGTCGGAGGAGAGCCTGAAGAGGTTGTGCAGTCCGGTGGCGTTCGCCGCCCAGATCGTCTTGTGGGTGTAACCGCCGGAACCGGAGACGTCGTCGCGCTTCTGGTGCGGCTGGCCCCACTGGATCTTGCGCTTGTTGCGGCGGGACTCGGGGGCGACGTACGCCTCGATGCCGATGATCGGCGTGACCCCGGCCTTCTTGGCCGTGTGGAAGAAGTCGTAGGCGCCGTGGAGGTTGCCGTGGTCGGACATGGCGATGTGCGTCATGCCCATCTCGTTGCACGCGTCGAACATGTCCTTCAGCCGCGCGGCACCGTCCAGCAGCGAGTACTGGGTGTGGACGTGCAGGTGCGTGAACGGCGGCTTCGACACGGGGGGCCCTCCAGGGGAAACACTCGGCGACGGTCTGGCGGACAGTTCTGGGGTCAGCGTCGAAGTCTATGCCTCGCCACTGACACCCGGGCCGCATCCCCACGTACCTTCACAGCGGGGGGTCACGGGCACTTCGCGGGGCCCTCGCCCGTTGAGGACGACAGAAACGCTGTCGTACATGTCATGCACCAGGAGGCACCCAGCGATGTCGGTTCCCCAGCTCAGCGACGAGCAGCGCGGCGAGGAGATCCTCGCCGTCTTCGACACCGCCTTCGGCGAGCTCCTGGCCGCCGACCCGGCCGCGTTCCGTGTGAAGTTCCGCAAGATGGCGGCCTCGGCGTTCGCCTTCTACCGGGGGACGGCGTCCCTCTTCTACCACGACCTGAGCGCCCCGGGCACGGACGCCGGACCGTACCTGGACGAGCGCACCTCGCGCGTGTGGATCCACGGCGACCTGCACGCGGAGAACTTCGGCACGTACATGGACTCCACGGGCCGGCTGATCTTCAACGTCAACGACTTCGACGAGGCGTACGTGGGCCCCTTCACCTGGGACCTGAAGCGCTTCTCGGCGTCGATCGCCCTCATCGGCTACGCGAAGGCGCTGAGCGACGCGCAGATCACCGAGCTGGTGGGGGTGTACGCCGCCGCCTACCGCGAGCGCGTCCACGCCCTGGCCGCCGGCGCCAAGAGCGACGAGGTGCCGCCCTTCACCCTGGACACCGCCGAGGGCGCCCTGCTGGACGCCCTGCGCGACGCCCGCTCGCTGACCCGCTTCGGGCTGCTGGACTCGATGACCGAGATCCGCGACTTCGAGCGCCGCTTCTCCGGCGGCGGCGGCTCCGTCGAGCTGGACGCGGCCACCCGCTACAAGGTGCTGGCGGCCTTCGACGGCTATCTGGAGACCCTGCCGGAGACCTCGCTGGCCCGCCCCGACTCCTACCGGGTCAAGGACGTCGTCGGCCGCCGCGGCATCGGCATCGGCTCGGCCGGCCTGCCGTCGTACAACATCCTGCTGGAGGGCCACAGCGACGCCCTGGAGAACGACGTGGTGATCTACGTCAAGCAGGCGCAGACCCCGGCGGTCTCCCGCCACATCGGCGACCGGGCGATCCGCGACTACTTCCGCCACGAGGGCCACCGCACGGTGATCTCCCAGCGCGCCCTCCAGGCGCACGCCGACCCGTGGCTGGGCTGGACCGAGCTGGACGGCGCGGGCCAGCTGGTCGCCGAGGTCTCGCCGTACGCCGTGGACCTCGACTGGGGCGACATCGACGACCCGGAGGAGATCGCGGCGGTCGTCGCCGATCTGGGCCGGGCCACGGCGTCGATGCACTCGGCGGCCGACGACACCTCGGGCGAGTCCCTCGTCCCGTTCTCCACCGAGCGGGCCATCGACGCGGCGATCGCCGCCGACGAGGAGGGCTTCGCCCCCCTGCTGGTGGACTTCGCGCACAGCTACGGTGCACGCGCGCGTGCCGACCACCAGATCTTCGTGGACCTGTTCCGCAACGGCCGGATCCCGGGACTGTGAGACATCTCCCCAGGAGGCCGCTCCCGAGGTTCACGTCGCCCCCGAAGCTCACAGGGAGCCTTTAGGGCTCCCTTATGCGGGTGCGTGCCACACTTTCCGGACGATGGACATATCAGGGACCCAGCTCAGAGCCGTACGCGCGGCGCTGTTCACGGCGATGGTCGTGACACTCAGCGCCGCGTCGCACGTGCTGCTGTCCGGGGTCCCGCTGCCGGCGGGCACGGTCGCGGTGATCGCCGTCGCCGTGTTCGCCGCCGCCTACGCCCTGGCGGGCGCCGAGCGCGGCTTCGGCCGGATCGCCGCCCTGCTGATCCCGCTGGAACTGGCCGCCGACACGGTCTTCACGACCGGCCAGCACACCTGTTACGGCCAGGCGGGCGGCCCGGTCGCGGGTCCTCTGCGCTCGGTGGGCCTGGACCTGCTGTGCGCCGGTGAGGTGGGCGGCCCGCTGGCCCGGGTGACCGGCGCCCATGGCACCGACCGGATCGTGACCCTGCTGGGCGAGGCCCGGCCCGCCACCGCCTGGCTGCTGCTGGGCGCCCATGTCGGCGTCGGGCTGCTGGCCGCCCTCTGGCTGCGGCGCGGCGAGCGGGCGCTGGCCCAGCTGATGCGGGCGGCCGCCGCGACCACCTTCCGGCCCCTGCTCCTCGCGGTCGCCGCGGTCGCCGTACGGCGCACCCCGGCCCGCCCCCGCCGGCCGCGTCCGGTGCACCGTACGGCCCCGGTCCGCGAGCTGCTGCTCGCGCACTCCCTGGGACGGCGCGGACCGCCGTGCTCCCCCGCCCTCGCCGCCGTCTGAGCGCGGCCGAGGCACCTCTCTGAGCACAGGCAGTCCCCCCTCACGTATTCCGCGTACGACGTGTACGCGTCCCAGATGGAGATCACCGGCATGAGCAAGCGGAACAGCCAGGCGGCGAAGACGGCGGCCCGTGAGCGGCTGCGCGTGGAGCGCGAGCGCGAGGCGAAGAAGGCGAAGGCCAGGCGGCAGCTGATCGTCGCGGGCACGGTCGTCGGCGTGCTGGCCGCGGCGGGCGGCATCGGCTTCGCGGTCGTCCAGGCCAACCAGCCCGGCAAGTGGGAGGAGGCCGCGAAGGCGACGGTGGTCGCGCCGGCCAACACCTCCGGCAAGGACGGCGCCACGGTCGTCATCGGCGACTCCAAGACCGACAACCTCGTCCACCTCTACGAGGACCCGCGCTGCCCGGCCTGCGCCGGCTTCGAGCAGACCGTCGGCGAGACCGTCAACAAGGGCATGGAGGACGGCGACTACAAGCTGTCCTTCACCATCGGCACCTTCCTCGACGGCAACCTCGGCGGCGAGGGCTCCAAGAACGCCCTCAGCGCCCTCGGCGCCGCGCTGAACGTCGGCCCCGAGGCGTTCCTGGACTACAAGGCCGCGCTGTACTCGGCGAAGTACCACCCCGAGGAGTCGACCGACGATCTCGCCGACGACAGCTACCTGATCAAGGTGGCGGACACCGTCGACGCGCTGAAGAACAACAAGAAGTTCCAGGACGCCGTGGAGAAGGGCACCTACGACGCCTGGGCGATGCGGATGAGCAAGTCCTTCGACGACTCCGAGGGCGTGGAGTCCACCCCCACCATCAAGATCAACGACAAGGTGATCAAGAACCCCGACAGCGTCGCCGCGTGGCAGACGGCGCTGAAGGACGCGGGCGTCACCAAGTAGGTCACGGGCCGCCGGGCGACACCGGGCGGAAGAGCGGGCGAACTCTTGGGAGTTCGCCCGCTCTCGCCGTCCTCATGTCTTACATGTTGGACTACCGATCAGTAATCTGATCGCCCGTGACCAGTCGCCACAGATCTCTCATAGATCCCAACCTGCCCGCTCCGCGCCGCCGTTCGGTCGTCAAGGCCGCCGCCGCCGGAGCCGTTCTCGCCGCTCCGCTCGCCGCGAGCCTGCCCGCACGCGCCGCGGAAGCGGCCCCCGCCTTCCTGCACGGCATCGCCTCCGGCGACCCGCTGCCCGACGGCATCCTGCTGTGGACCCGGGTGACCCCGGCGCCCGAGGCGGTGCCCGGTTCGGGGCTCGGCCCGGACACCCCGGTGAGCTGGACCGTCGCGACCGACAAGGCGCTGACGAACATCGTCGCCAAGGGGTCCCTCACCGCCACCGCCGCCTCCGACCACACGGTCAAGGCGGATGTGCGCGGCCTCGCGCCCGCCACCGACTACTTCTTCCGCTTCTCCGCGGGCGGCACCGACTCGCCGACGGGGCGCACCCGCACCGCGCCCGCCGCCGACGCGGCCGTGGCGAACCTGCGCTTCGGCGTGGTCTCCTGCGCCAACTGGGAGGCCGGCCACTTCTCCGCCTACCGCCATCTCGCCGCCCGCGCCGACCTGGACGCCTGGCTGCACCTGGGCGACTACATCTACGAGTACGGCACCGGCCAGTACGGCACCCGCGACACCGTCGTACGGCCGCACGCCCCGGCCCACGAGATCGTCACCCTGGCCGACTACCGCACCCGGCACGGCCGTTACAAGACCGACCCGGACCTCCAGGCCCTGCACACCAAGGCGCCGGTCGTCGCGATCTGGGACGACCACGAGTTCGCGAACGACGCCTGGTCCGGCGGCGCGGAGAACCACACCGAGGGCGCGGAGGGCGCCTGGGCCGCACGGCAGTCCGCCGCCAAGCAGGCGTACTTCGAGTGGATGCCGGTGCGCCCGGCGATCGCGGGCACCACCTACCGCCGGCTGCGCTTCGGCAAGCTCGCCGACCTCTCGCTGCTCGACCTGCGCTCCTTCCGCTCCCAGCAGGTGAAGCTGGGCAACGGCGAGGTCGACGACCCGGACCGCACACTGACCGGCCGGGCCCAGCTGGACTGGCTGAAGGCGGGGCTGAAGTCCTCCGACACCACCTGGCGGCTGGTCGGCAACTCGGTGATGATCTCGCCGTTCGCCATCGGCTCGCTGTCCGCGGAGATCCTCAAGCCGCTGGCCGAACTGCTCGGCCTGCCCAAGGAGGGCCTCGCGGTCAACACCGACCAGTGGGACGGCTACACCGACGACCGCCGTGAACTGCTGGCGCATCTGCGCTCCCACGCCATCCGCAACACGGTCTTCCTGACCGGCGACATCCACATGGCGTGGGCCAACGACGTCCCGGTGAACGCGGGCACGTACCCGCTGTCGGCCTCCGCGGCCACGGAGTTCGTGGTCACCTCGGTGACCTCGGACAACCTGGACGACCTGGTGAAGGTGCCCGAGGGCACGGTCTCGGCCGTCGCCTCCCCGCTGATCCGGGCCGCCAACCGGCACGTCCACTGGGTCGACACCGACCGGCACGGCTACGGCGTGCTGGACATCACCGCGGACCGCGCGCAGATGGACTACTACGTGCTGTCCGACCGCACGAAGGCCGACGCGACCTCCGCCTGGGCGCGCTCCTACCGCACGCGCAGCGGCACCCAGAAGGTCGAGCGCACCTACGACCCGGTCTGAACCGGACCACTGAAGGGCGATTTTCAGCCAAGCGAGGCATGTTACTGAGCCGTTGAGGCGCGATCACATCGCTACGGCGGGTGGCGTGTTCCGGGGACTTAATCCGGACACACCACCCGCCCTCGTCACCGCTCCTGTTACATCCGGGTACCGGACTCCGGACGAGCCGTCCGGCCGCTTTCCCAATCCTCCCCGTTCGCCGGGAATTTGATTGGGCCTGATCACCGCTCTTGGCGAGTCTGCATGTCCACGTAATCTCCGGGCGGCGGCCAGGAAGATCCCTGGCCCGCGTACTCCCCACCGCATCCGCTAGGAGTCAGCATGCGTGCGCTCGCCCGGATATCCCCCCATATGAGCAGACGTCTTCTCACCACGGCCGCCGTGGCCGGAACCCTGCTGCTCACCCCGCTGACGGCACCCGCCGGTGTCGCCGCGGCCGGCACCACCGGCGCTGAATGCGCCGAGACCGCCCCCGCGCATGCGGCCGCCCGTGAGGCGAAGCCGGCCGCGGGCACGCAGACCGCCGAGCCCAACGAGGTCACCTCCGCCAAGGCGCAGGCCATGGACGCCGATCTGCAGAAGCGGCTCGACAAGCTGCGTGTGAGCGGCAAGCGCGTCACGGCCGCCGCCGCGACCACCGTCCCGGTCTACTTCCACGTCATCCACAGCGGCACGACCGGCAAGCTCTCCGCCGCCGCGGTCGACGCCCAGATGAACGTCCTGAACGCGGCCTACGCCGGCCAGGGCACCGGAAACGTCGACTCCGGCTACCGGTTCACGCTGGCCGCGACGGACTACACCGACAACGCGACCTGGTACAACCTCAGCTCCGGCTCGACCGCGGAGAAGGCGATGAAGTCCGCCCTGCGCAAGGGCGGCCCGGGCGCGCTCAACATCTACACCGCCAAGCTCGGCGGCGGGCTGCTGGGCTGGGCCACCTTCCCCAGCTCCTACAGCTCCAGCCCCTCCATGGACGGCGTGGTCGTGCTGGACGCCTCGCTGCCGGGGGGCTCGGCCGCCAACTACGACGAGGGCGACACCGCGACCCACGAGGTCGGCCACTGGATGGGGCTGTACCACACCTTCCAGGGCGGCTGTAACGGCAACGGCGACTACGTGACCGACACCCCGGCCGAGAAGAGCGCCGCCTACCAGTGCCCCACCGGCCGCGACACCTGCACCAACAAGACCGGCGCGGACCCGATCCACAACTTCATGGACTACACGTACGACGCCTGCATGTACCAGTTCACCGCGGGTCAGGTGACGCGCATGCAGCAGAGCTGGGCCGCCTACCGCGCGGGCTGAGTCAGAAGCTCTCCAGGAAGCCGAGCGCCACCCGCCAGGTGGCCTCGGCCGCCTCGGCGTCGTAGTCCGGCAGGTCGGGGTCGGTGTACAGATGACCGGCCCCGGCGTACCGGTAGACCTCCACGTCGGCACCCGTGCGGCCCATCTGGAGATACCAGGAGCTCAGCCAGTCGTCCGTCTCGAAGGGGTCGGGCTCGGCGACATGCAGCTGCACCGGCAGCTCGTCCGCCGAGGCGTTCGGCGCGATGTCCGAGGTGCCGTGCAGCAGGAGCAGGCCGCGCGCCTTCTCGTCGCCGAGGGCGAGGGTCTGCGCGACGGAGGCACCCAGCGAGAACCCGGCGTAGACCAGCCCGCGCCCGGAGTAGGGCGCCGCCGCCAGCACGGCCCGCCGCAGCAGCTCGTCCTTGCCGATCTCGTCCTTGCAGGCCATGCCCTCCTCGACCGTCTCGAAGGTGCGCCCCTCGAAGAGGTCGGGTGTCCACACCTCGTGACCGGCCGTGCGCAGCCGGTCGGCGGCGGCGCGCACCGCGGGCCGCAGTCCGTAGGCGGAGTGAAAGAGCATGATGTTCATGAGGCCATGGTGCCAGCCGGGAACGGCGCCACCGCACACGGATCGTCACAGGACTCCGTGTTCATGACGGCGTGATCCGGTTACGTTCTCTGGCATGGAGAACATACTCCGCCCATTGATCGTCATCGGCGGCTCGGTCCTCCTCGCGCTGCTCATCGGCTGGGCGACGGACCGGCTGCTGAGCCAGGCGGACCGGCGGCACAGTGAGACCCCGCTGTGGGGGCTGCTGCGCCGCGGCCGCATCCCGTGGCACGTCGTGCTCTGCACGGCCCTGCTGAGAGGCTCGTACCATCGCGCGAAAGTACTGGAGGACCACGAGGTCGGCATCGGCCAGGCGCTGACGCTGGTGCTCATCGGCTCGACCGCCTGGCTGGTGATACGGATCGCCGCCGCCGTGGTCGAGACGACGTACACCCGTTACGCACGCGCCCACCGGGATCCGGCCCGGGTCCGCCGGGTCCGCACCCAGGTGACACTCATCACACGGGTGGTGGCGGCGGTCGTCGGGGTGGTGGCCGTGGCCGCGATGCTGCTGACCTTCCCGGCCATGCGCGCGGCCGGTGCCTCGCTGCTCGCCTCGGCGGGCATCATCGGCATCGTCGCCGGTGTCGCCGCGCAGTCCACGCTGAGCAACATGTTCGCCGGGCTCCAGATCGCCTTCGGCGACATGGTGCGCATCGGCGACACGGTCGTGGTGGACGGCGAGTGGGGCACGGTCGAGGAGATCACGCTGACCTTCCTGACCGTGCGGACCTGGGACGAGCGCCGGATCACCATGCCGGTGTCGTACTTCACGTCCAAGCCGTTCGAGAACTGGTCGCGCGGCACCCCGGAGATGACCGGCATCGTCTACTGGCACCTCGACCACTCCGCGCCGGTGGACGCGATGCGCGAGAAGCTGCGGGACATCCTGCGCGAGTGCCCGGCCTGGGACGGACGCGCCTTCGGGCTGGACGTCACGGACACCACGCCCAACACCATGGAGGTGCGGGCGCTGATGACCGCGAAGGACGCGGACGACATGTGGAGCGTACGGGTCCGTGTGCGTGAGGCGATGATCCGCTGGCTGGTCACCGAGCACCCCTACGCGCTGCCCCGGGTCAACACCGCGGACGCGACGCTGCCCGGGGCCCGGACCTCGCTCGACGGCGCCCGCCCCCGGCGTGCCACGGACCCGCAGCGCAGCGACCGCTGAGCGTCCTCAGTGGCCGCGCTCGGCCCCGCCGTTGACCTGGAGGATCTGGGAGGTGAGATGCCCGGCGCCCGGGGACGCCAGCCAGTGCAGTGTGGCGGCGACGTCCCCGGGCTCCCCGGCCCGGCCGGTGGAGGTCTCGCCGATCAGCCGCTGCCGGCGGGCCTCCTCGACGGGCCCGCCGAAGAACTCCGTGTCCTCGACGTAGCCGGGCGCGACCGCGTTCACGGTGATGCCGCGCGGACCGAGCTGCCGCGCCAGGTCGTGCACATACGGGTGCAGCCCCGCCTTCGAGGCCGCGTAGGCCCCGCTGCCCGAGCCGCGGTAGGCCGCGATCGAGCTGAGGAACAGCACCCGCCCGCCGGGCTCGGCGAGCCGCTCCTTGAGTGCCTCGGTGAGCAGGACGGCGGTGAGGACGTTGAGCCGGAAGTTCACCGTCCAGTCGTGCAGCACACCGTCCAGCGGGTCCCCGTCCTCCGTGCCGGAGGCCCGCGGCTCCAGTGCGCCGTTGCCGCCCGCGGAGTGCACCAGCACGTCCACGGTGCCGAGCTCCTGCCGCACGAACTCCGCCACCCGCCGCACCTCGGCCGGCTCGGCCAGGTCCGCCGCGAAGGACAGCGCCCCCGGCACCCCGGCCTTCTCCAGCACCTCGGCCCGCCGTCCGAGCAACAGGACGCGGTCCCCGTCGGCGGCGAAGACACGGGCTGCGGCGAGCCCGATCCCGGTCCCGCCCCCACTGATCACAACGTTCCGAGTCATGATCACAGCCTACGAGGACGAGGGCCCCGGGAGCCCGAGATCCACCGGTGAGGCGGGCGACCGGGGAACGGGGGCCGGACCCGGCGGACCGGCCCGGACCGTTCATCTGAGGCTGCGCACATCCAGCTGCCGCAGGACCCGGTCCACCACCTCCGGGTCGGCCCCCGGCTCGCTGCGGGCGGCGAGCACCTCGTGGCGGGCCGCGCTGAGCATCTCCGCCTCGATGCGCCGCAGCCGCTTCGCCCGCCGTGCCCGCTGCTCGTGCGCCTCCCGCCGCTCCTCCTCCCCCATCTCGGGATGGATCCGCACCCCGATGTCGAAGGCCCGCCGCAGCATCCGCTCGGACACCTCCTCCGGCAGTTCCTCGACCTCCTCGATCTCCCGCAGCCGCCGCTTCGCCGCCTTCGCCGCCCGTACCGCCAGCGTCTTCTCGAACTCCTGCTCCCGCTCGGTGTCGGCCTGCACCCCCAGCCGCCTCACCAGCCACGGCAGGGTCAGCCCCTGGAGCACCAGCGTCGCCATGATCACCCCGAAGGCGATGAAGATGATCTCGTTGCGGTCGGGGAAGGGCGAGCCGTCGTCGGTCTCCAGCGGGATGGCCAGCGCCAGCGCCACCGAGGCCACCCCCCGCATCCCGGACCACCACATCACGACGGTCTCCCGCCAGCTCACCGGGATGTCCTCGTCCTGGTCGCGCCGCCGGGCGTGCAGCCACTTGGTGAGCCAGGTCGCCGGCAGCAGCCAGGCCAGCCGTACGAGGATCACGACGGCCGCGATCGTCGCCGCCCAGCCGAGCATCTCGCCCCACCGCCCCGACGCGGTCCGCACCGCGATGTGGAGTTCCAGCCCGATCAGTCCGAACGCCACGCCGGTGACGAGTGTGTCGACGATGTCCCAGAAGGCGTGCCCGGCGAGCCGGGTCATCACGTCGTCGGCGTCGGCGGCGTACTCGGCGAGGAACAGCGCGGTGACCAGCACGGCCAGCACCCCGGAGCCGTGCAGCTCCTCGGCCAGCACATAGGCGGCGTACGGCACCAGCAGCGTCAGCCCGATCTGCAGCGTCGGGTCGCCGAGCAGGTCGAGCAGGCGGTTCGACGCCCAGCCGAGCGCCAGCCCGACGGCCAGCGCCACCACGGCGGACAGCACGAAGTCGACGGCCGCCTCGCCGTGGGAGTAGTGCCCGCTGACGACGGCGGCGATCGCCACGTGGTAGAGCACGATGGCCGTCACGTCGTTGAAGAGCCCCTCGCCCTCCAGGATCGACACCAGCCGTCTGGGCAGCCCGAGCTGTCCGGCGACGGCGGTCGCGGCGACCGGGTCGGGAGGCGCCACCAGCGCGCCCAGCGCGAACGCGGCGGCGATCGGCAGCCCGGGCACGATCGCGCTGGAGACCCACGCGACGCTCAGCGTGGTGACGAACACCAGCGCCACGGCCAGCAGGAAGATCGGCCGCCGGTTCGCCGCGAACTGCCGCCAGGAGGTCCTGCGCACGGCCGCGTACAGCAACGGCGGCAGCAGCAGCGGAAGGATCAGATCCGGCGGTACGTCGACGTTCGGCACGAACTCGAGCAGCGCGAGGGCGATCCCGAACAGCGTCATCAGCACCGGCGCGGGCAGCCCCAGGCGGTCTCCGAGCGGGACGCTCAGCACGGCCCCGAGCAGCAGCAGGAAGACCAGGGCCAACTGTTCCACGCTCGGCGCTCCGGGTTCGGACGATCACAAACGATCACAGGCAGACCTCAAGCCTGCCACGCCACCCGCCCCGTCAGCGGTTTCACCGCCGCTCGGCTACAGCGCGCGCCGCATCGCCCGGTGCGGGATCCCGGCTTCCCGGTACTCCGGTCCGTACGCGTCGTACCCGAGGCGCTCGTAGAAACCCAGCGCGTGGGTCTGCGCGTGCAGGTCCACGGCGGCGAGGCCACGCGCACGGGCCGCGTCCTCGACGGCGCGCACCAGGGCCGCGCCGACACCCAGCCCGCGGGCCTCCGCGGCGACAGCGAGCCGGCCGAGCGAGCCGACCGTGGCGTCGCCGCCGGTCTGGGAGGCGGCCGCCTCGCCGTACAGCAGCCGCCCGGTGCCGAGCGGTACGCCGTCCTCGCTCACGGCCAGCACGTGCACCGCGCCGGCGTCGTGGACGTCGTACTCGATGTCCTGCGGGACGCCCTGTTCGACGACGAAGACCTGCTTGCGCACCGCGAAGCACGCCTCACGGTCGGCGGGGTCCTCGGCGATCCGGACGGTGCAGGGCGCCGGGCTCATCCGTAGGTCTCCTCGCGGACCTGGTCGAGAGCCTTCTGCAGGTCGGCGGGGTAGTCGCTGGCCAGCTCGACCCAGCTGCCGTCCCCGGGGTGCTCGAAGCCCAGCCGGACCGCGTGGAGCCACTGGCGGGTCAGCCGCAGCCGCTTGGCGAGCGTCGGGTCCGCGCCGTAGGTCAGATCGCCGACGCAGGGGTGGCGGTGGGCGGACATGTGGACGCGGATCTGGTGGGTGCGGCCGGTCTCCAGCTTCACGTCGAGCAGGGAGGCGGAGCGGAACGCCTCGATGAGGTCGTAGTGCGTGACGGACGGCTTGCCCTCCGCGGTGACCGCCCACTTGTAGTCGTGGTTCGGGTGGCGGCCGATGGGCGCGTCGATGGTGCCGCTGGTCGGGTCCGGGTGGCCCTGGACGAGCGTGTGGTACCGCTTGTCGACCGTGCGCTCCTTGAACTGGCGCTTGAGCGAGGTGTACGCGCGCTCCGACTTGGCGACCACCATCAGACCGGAGGTGCCCACGTCCAGGCGGTGCACGATGCCCTGGCGCTCCGCGGCACCGGAGGTGGAGATGCGGTAGCCGGCCGCCGCGAGACCGCCGATGACGGTCGGGCCGGTCCAGCCGGGCGAGGGGTGGGCGGCGACGCCGACGGGCTTGACGATGACCACGACGTCGTCGTCGTCATGGATGATCTCCATGCCCTCGACCGGCTCGGCCACCAGCTGCACCGGGGCGGCCGCCCGGGGCATCTCGACCTCCAGCCAGGCCCCGCCGTGCACACGCTCGGACTTGCCGACCACCGTGCCGTCGACCAGCACCTTGCCCGCGGCCGCCAGCTCCGCGGCCTTCGTACGGGAGAAGCCGAACATGCGGGAGATGGCGGCGTCGACGCGCTCGCCCTCCAGGCCGTCCGGTACGGGCAGGGTGCGGATCTCGGGAATCGTACTCACCCGTCGAGTATGCCGGACGCCGCCGACGGCCCGGTCGGCGCGGGCACGTCCGGGCCCTCGCCCAGTCCTTGCGGACGGTCCCGTCAGTCCTTGTGGACGGTTCCGTCCGGGTCGAGTCCGCGGAAGGACAGCAGCACGATCAGGATGCCGCCGCACACGATCGCCGAGTCCGCGAGATTGAACACGGCGAAGTGTTTGGGGGCGATGAAGTCGACGACCGCGCCCTCGAACATGCCGGGCGCCCGCAGGAGCCGGTCCGTGAGGTTGCCGAGCGCGCCGCCGAGCAGCAGACCGAGCGCGATGGCCCAGGGCAGGCTGTAGAGCTTGCGGGCGAGCCGGAAGATCACCACGATCACGGCGGCCGCGATCACGGTGAAGATCACGGTGAATGCCTGGCCGAAACCGAAGGCCGCGCCGCGGTTGCGGATGGCGTCGAACTTCAGCCACTCGCCGAAGACCTCGATCGCCTCGTGGTGCTCCAGCTTCGCCACCACGATCATCTTGCTGACCAGGTCGACGAGGTAGGCGAAGGCGGCGACCGCGAACAGGACGGCGATCCGGCGCCGCCCCCGGGGCCGCTCGGCCGTCTCCTGCGAGGTCTCCCCGGCGGACTCCCCCGTGGCCTCGGCGGGCTCCCGCAGGGCCTCCTCGGGGGTGCCGGAGCCGGCGTCCGCGGACGCGTCCGACCGCGCCTCCGTGCCGTCGCCGTCCCGCTCCTGCGCGGCCCGCGCCGCCTCGGGGATGCCCGGCGTACCGATGATGCGCTCCGCCTCTGCCACGTGAGTCCCTCAACCTAGGTGCCTGACTGAGGACGAGGGTACGGCACGCCTCCCCGGTCGATCAGTACCGGCGTTCCTGCTTCTGCTTGCACTCCACGCACAGCGTGGCCCGCGGGAATGCCTGCATGCGGGCCTTGCCGATGGGCTTGCCGCAGTTCTCGCACACGCCGTACGTGCCGGCGTCCAGCCGCTCCAGGGCGCGCTCGGACTGGAGGAGCATCTCGCGCGCGTTGGCGGCCAGCGCCAGCTCGTGCTCACGCGTGATGTTCTTCGTGCCGGTGTCGGCCTCGTCGTCCCCGGCGCCGTCGCCGGAGTCCCGCATCAGGCCCACCAGGGACTCCTCGGAGGCGGCGATCTCGGCGCGCAGCCGCTCCGTCTCGCCGGTCAGCTCCGCGCGGGCCTCCTCCACCTCCTGGGGCGTCCAGGGGTCCTCACCGGGGCGTACGGCGAGCTCGCCCGGCTCCACCGCGGCGCCGCGCGCCTTGGGAACGGCCGTCGAGGCCGCCGTGGCCGTGCCAGGGGTCTTCTTCGCAACCACCGTCGTGGCTCCCGTCTGCTCCGCGGCCTCGGCCGCGCCCGCCTTCTTCGCCGTGCTCTTCCTGCCCGTGCCGGCGCCCTTCGCGGCGGTGCCCGCCCCGGCCGGCGCCTTCTTCGCCGGTGTCCTCCGTGCCGCCGCCCTGCGCGCCGGGGTCTTCACGGCCTCCGTCCGCGCGCTCTCCGTCTCCGCTTTCGCGGATGCGGCCTTCGCGGATACGGTTCTCCCGGCCTCGGCGGTCCTCCCGGCCTCGGCGGTCCTCCCGGCCGCGGCGGTCCTCCCGGCCTCGGCGGCCTTCCTCGCCGCGGTCGCCTTCGTGGCCGGGGCCTTCTCCGGGGACGCCTTCTTCACCGCGGTCACCTTCTTCGCCGGCACCTCCCCCGTGACGGACTTCACGGACTTCACGGCCTTCGCCGCGCGCTTGCGCGAGGCCGCCCCCTGCGCGCTCTTCTTCCCGTCGACCTCCTTGGCCGCGCCGCCGGACGCCTGCGGGGATCCACCGGGCGCCGACTGCTGTTCGGCGGTCTTCTTCGCCACCATGCCGCGGCCCCTTCACATATTGTGATCTTGCTCGCGAATCGTGCTGGGACGATAAATCGACTGGAGTCCCGCGGCAACGGGGCACGCCGCCCGATTCGGCCACCCCGCGCGTGCCGCGAGGCCGGCATGCATGCGTTGTGCCCAGCTCCCCGCCGGGTAATCCGTCAGGCGGAACGTCCCGGAATCCGAACGGGCACATCTGGCCGTTCGGGGCATTCGGGACAGGCTCCGCGGCCCCGCCCGGGGGCTCGAAAACCGGTCGGCCGCCGTACGCAGGGCGCCGTACACTGGGCGGAGCGAAAAGCGTGGATGGGGACGAGTAGCGGCGTACGCAGCCCAGAGCGACCCGGGGACGGTGGGAGCCCGGGGGCGAGCGCGACGTGAAGATCACCCCGGAGCCGCCGGAAGAGAGCCGCAGCCGCCAGGCCGACGGCAGGTAGACCCGGCATCGCGACCCCAATGAGGGGGCCCACCGGAGCACACCAGGCACCGGAGGGCCAAGGAGGGTGGTACCGCGGGAGCGCGCCGAAACCGGCGCGGAGGCTCTCGTCCCTCCGGACGGAAGGCAGCAAGTCCGCCGGAGGAAGCTCGCTGATGACATCGCCTACGTACCGCCCGGTACCCGCCCAGGTCGACCTGCCCGCGCTGGAGCACGCGGTGCTGGACTTCTGGCGCGACCAGAAGATCTTCGCCAAGACCCTGGAGCAGTCCGAGGGCCGCCCCGAATGGGTGTTCTACGAGGGTCCGCCCACCGCCAACGGCATGCCCGGCGCCCACCACATCGAGGCGCGCGTCTTCAAGGACGTCTTCCCGCGCTTCCGCACCATGCGCGGCTACCACGTGGCCCGCAAGGCCGGCTGGGACTGCCACGGCCTGCCCGTGGAGCTGGCGGTGGAGAAGGAGCTGGGCTTCTCCGGCAAGCAGGACATCGAGGCGTACGGCATCGCCGAGTTCAACGCCAGGTGCCGTGCGTCGGTGACCCGGCACACCGACGCCTTCGCCGAGCTGACGACCCGCATGGGCTACTGGGTCGACCTCGACGACGCCTACCGCACGATGGACCCCGAGTACATCGAGTCGGTCTGGTGGTCGCTGAAGCAGATCTTCGACAAGGACCTGCTGGTCCAGGACCACCGCGTGGCCCCCTGGTGCCCGCGCTGCGGCACGGGCCTGTCCGACCACGAGCTGGCCCAGGGCTACGAGACGGTCGTCGACCCCTCGGTCTACGTCCGCTTCCCGCTGACCTCCGGCCCGCTCGCCGGACAGGCCGCGCTCCTGGTGTGGACGACCACGCCCTGGACCCTGGTCTCCAACACGGCCGTGGCCGCCCACCCCGAGGTCACCTACGTCGTCGCGACGAAGGGCCCCGAAGGCACGGAGAAGATCGTCGTCGCCGAGCCGCTGGTCGCCAAGGCCCTCGGCGAGGGCTGGGAGACCACCGGGGAGTCCTTCACGGGCGCCGAGATGGAGCGCTGGACCTACCGGCGCCCGTTCGAGCTGGTGGAGTTCCCCGAGCCGGCGCACTACGTGGTGAACGCCGAGTACGTGACGACCGAGGACGGTACGGGTCTGGTCCACCAGTCCCCCGCCTTCGGTGAGGACGACCTCAAGGTCTGCCGCGCCTACGGCCTGCCCGTGGTGAACCCGGTCCGCCCCGACGGCACCTTCGAGGAGGACGTGCCCCTGGTCGGCGGCATCTTCTTCAAGAAGGCCGACGAAAAGCTCACCGCGGACCTCCAGCAGCGGGGCCTGCTCTTCAGGCACCTGCCGTACGAGCACAGCTACCCGCACTGCTGGCGCTGCCACACCGCGCTGCTCTACTACGCGCAGCCCTCCTGGTACATCCGCACGACGGCGGTCAAGGACCGGCTGATCCAGGAGAACGAGGGGACCAACTGGTTCCCGGACACGGTCAAGCACGGCCGTTTCGGCGACTGGCTGAACAACAACATCGACTGGGCGCTGTCCCGCAACCGCTACTGGGGCACCCCGCTGCCCGTCTGGCGCTGCGAGGAGGGCCACCTCACCTGCGTCGGCTCCCGCGCGGAGCTGACCGAGCTGACCGGCACCGACCAGTCGGGGCTCGACCCGCACCGCCCGTACATCGACGACGTGACCTTCGCCTGCCCGCAGGAGAGCTGCGGCAGCACGGCCACGCGCGTGCCCGAGGTCATCGACGCCTGGTACGACTCGGGCTCGATGCCGTTCGCGCAGTGGGGCTACCCGTACAAGAACAAGGAGCTGTTCGAGAGCCGGTACCCGGCCCAGTTCATCTCCGAGGCCATCGACCAGACCCGCGGGTGGTTCTACACCCTCATGGCGGTCGGCACCCTGGTCTTCGACAAGTCGTCGTACGAGAACGTCGTCTGCCTCGGCCACATCCTCGCCGAGGACGGCCGCAAGATGTCCAAGCACCTGGGCAACATCCTGCAGCCGATCCCGCTCATGGACCAGCACGGCGCCGACGCGGTCCGCTGGTTCATGGCGGCCGGCGGCTCCCCGTGGGCGGCCCGCCGCGTGGGCCACGGCACCATCCAGGAGGTCGTCCGCAAGACGCTCCTCACGTACTGGAACACGGTGGCCTTCCAGGCGCTGTACGCCCGTACCTCCGGCTGGGCCCCGTCCGGGGCCGACCCGGCCCCGGCCGACCGCCCGCTGCTGGACCGCTGGCTGCTGTCCGAGCTGCACGCCCTCACCGACCAGGTGACCCAGGCCCTGGAGGCGTACGACACCCAGCGGGCCGGCAAGCTGCTGTCCGCGTTCGTCGACGACCTGTCCAACTGGTACGTCCGCCGCTCCCGCCGCCGCTTCTGGCAGGGCGACAAGGCCGCGCTGCGCACCCTGCACGAGGTCGTGGAGACGGTCACCCGGCTGATGGCGCCGCTGACCCCCTTCATCACCGAGCGGGTCTGGCAGGACCTGGTCGTGCCGGTCACCCCGGGCGCGCCGGAGTCGGTGCACCTGGCCTCCTGGCCGGAGGCCGACCTCGGCGCGATCGACCCCGGGCTGTCGAGGCAGATGGTGCTGGTGCGCCGCCTGGTGGAGCTGGGGCGTGCCACGCGTGCGGAGTCGGGCGTCAAGACGCGTCAGCCGCTGCGGCGTGCGCTGATCGCGGCGACCGGCTTCGAGTCGCTCGACCCCGAGCTGCACGCGCAGATCACCGAGGAGCTGAACGTCGAGGGTCTGGCGTCGCTGTCCGAGGTGGGCGGTTCCCTGGTGGACACGACCGCCAAGGCCAACTTCCGCGCGCTCGGCAAGCGGTTCGGCAAGCGGGTGCAGGACGTGGCGAAGGCCGTCGCGAACGCGGACGCCGCCGCGCTGTCTCTCGCGCTGCGCGAGGGCACGGCGTCGGTGGAGGTCGACGGGGAGACCGTCACCCTGGCACCGGACGAGGTGATCATCACCGAGACGCCGCGCGAGGGCTGGTCGGTGGCCTCCGACTCGGGTGCGACCGTCGCGCTGGACCTGGAGATCACGGAGGAGCTGCGGCGGGCCGGTCTCGCGCGGGATGCCATCCGGCTGATCCAGGAGGCCCGCAAGAACAGCGGGCTGGACGTGGCCGACCGGATCGCGCTGCGGTGGACCGCCACCGACGCCGCCACGGAGGCGGCCCTCGCCGCGCACAGCGGGCTGATCGCGGACGAGGTGCTCGCCACCGACTTCGCCCGGGGCGAGGCCGACGACACCTTCGGGGCGCCGTTCAGCGACGAGGGGCTGTCTCTGACGTTCCGCCTGCGCAAGGCGTAGACGACCCCCGCCGACGGCGGCCGTCCCCACGGGGCGGCCGCCGTCGGCGTCTTCGGCCTCGCCGGGTGCGGCATCTTCGGCCTCGCCGGGTGCGGCATCTTCGGCCTCGCCGGGTGCGGCATCTTCGGCCTCGCCGGGTGCGGCATCTTCGGCGGCGCCGGGTGCGGCATCTTCGGCGGCGCCGGGTGCGGGCGGTGCGGCGCCGGTCGCGGCCCCGCGGGCGGGGCCGGAAGGCGGCACGACTCCGCGCCGCCTACAGCCCGTGACCGTGTCAACACGCGTAAAAGGGGCGGGCCCCGGATCGGAATCCGGGGCCCGCCCCTTGAAACGCTGCCGACGCCTAAGGCGTGGTGGCGGCCGTCAGTTGTCGTCCTCGTCGATGAGGAAGCCACGCATCGGAGACGGCGCCTGGCCCATCGGGGAGGGACCCTGCGGGCGGACCGGAGCCATCGGCTGGGTCATCGCCGGCGACATCTGCTGCTGACCGCCGTAGGACGGAGCGGCCGGAGCAGGGGCGCCGCCCATCGGGGCGTTGCCGCCGTACGACGGGGCGGTCGCGCCGGCCGGGGCCATGGAGGGCGCCGGGGACGGCGGCAGCGACGCGGTCGCCGGGGTCCGCGGCGGGGCCAGGGAGTCGTCGGCCTGGGTCTCCAGCTGACGCAGCTGCGACTCCAGGTACGACTTCAGGCGCGTGCGGTACTCGCGCTCGAAGCCGCGCAGGTCTTCGACCTTGCGTTCCAGCGTGGCGCGGGCGGACTCCAGGGAGCCCATGGCGACACGGTGCTTCTCCTGCGCGTCCCGCTCCAGGGCGTCGGCCTTGGCACGGGCGTCACGCTCCAGACCCTCGGCACGCGAACGAGCCTCGCCGACGATCTTGTTGGCCTCGGAGCGGGCCTCGGCGATCGCCTGGTCGGCGGTCTGCTGGGCCAGCGAGAGGACACGGGCGGCACTGTCGCCGCCGGGGCCCTGACCGGGACCTCCCATGGGGCCGCCCATGGGACCGCCCATGGGGCCGCCCATCTGCTGCGGCATGGGGGGCTGGCCCATCGGACCGCCCTGGCCCATGGGACCCTGACCCATCGGACCCTGGCCCATGGGACCGCCCTGGCCCATCGGACCGGGACCCTGACCCATCGGACCGCCCTGGCCCATCGGACCCGGGCCCTGGCCCATGGGGCCCTGACCCATCGGACCCGGACCCTGAGGGCCCTGGCCGCTGGGACCGGCAGGGAGCTGCGGGGCACCGCTCGGCAGCTGGGGCGGGCCACCCATGGGGCCACCCATCTGCTGCTGCGGCGGGCCCGATATGCCGGCGGGCACCGGAGCGCCGGGTCCTCGCATGCCCTGGGGCGGCCCGTCCTGCTGCTCCGGGGGCTTGCGCATGTTCTGCTGGTTCTGGGCAGCGGCGCGCGTGGCCGCGGCCAGTTTGGCGCGCAGGTCCTCGTTCTCACGGAGCAGGCGCGTCAGCTCGGCCTCGACCTCGTCGAGGAAGGCATCGACCTCGTCCTCGTCATAGCCTTCTCGGAGGCGGACGGTCGTGAACTGCTTGTTCCGCACGTCCTCGGGGGTCAACGGCATCTCTTCACCTCAACGTTGTCGTCGGCAGTCGGCAAGACCGTATCTGTCACATCGCTCACATCGCGCTCCGCACGAGCGTGATCAGGATGTAGACGATGATCATCAGTACGAAGAAGGACAGGTCGAGCGCCACGCCCCCGAGACGCAACGGCGGGATCACCCGCCGCAGAAGCTTGAGCGGTGGATCGGTGACAGTGTAGGTGGCCTCCAGAACGACCACCATCGCCTTGCCTGGTTGCCACGAGCGGGCGAACTGGAAGACGTAGTCCATGACCAGCCGGAAGATCAGCACGATGAGGAACACCATCAGCGCGATGTAAAGAACCTGCAAGACCACGCTCATGTCTGGTGCTTCCCTCTCCCCTGTTCCCTGTCATGTGCTGTTCGTTCCGGTGGTGCGTCTCAGCTCTGGTTGAAGAACCCGCCCTCTGCGATGCGGGCCTTGTCCTCCGCCGTGACATCGACGTTAGCAGGCGACAACAGGAACACCTTCTGCGTCACCCGCTCGATGCTGCCGTGGAGACCAAATACCAAACCCGCTGCAAAGTCGACAAGTCGCTTCGCGTCTGTGTCGTCCATCTCAGTCAGGTTCATGATCACCGGGGTGCCCTCACGGAAGTGTTCCCCGATGGTACGGGCCTCGTTGTAGGTCCGCGGGTGCAACGTGGTGATCCGGTAAGGCTCTCGTTCCGACACGACCTTGGGCATGATCACCGGCGCGTTCTTCTCCAGGCTCTGACGTTCTTGTGTGATGGACGCCACGGGCGCGATGCGCGCCGGGCGGCCGGATTCCGCGACCGGCGAAGCGGATCGGGCGACCGGCTCGCGCGGCGCGGGCGGATGCACGATTCGCACCTCTTCATCCCTTTCGGGCTGATGTGCGAGGTGCGACTGATGCGACGGCTCGTGCCGCCGGTGATCCCGTTCGGGCTCCGGGTCGAGTTCGGGCTCGAAGTCGTCGTCGGGGTCGAATCCCCGGCCGTCGTACCCATCGTCCTCCACGAGGCCGAGGTAGACCGCCATCTTGCGCATCGCGCCGGCCATGCTCTGAGTCCTCCGCTCTGTGGTGGATCGGGTGACGACTGCCAAGTGCCCGCGATCCACGAGGTCGTTGCGCAGCCCTTCGGTGGCAATGACCATATTTTCTGCTGTGGTCCGACTTCCTGGCGACGTTACCCGAGCCCGGCGCGGACTCCGAGTACCGCGGTACCGACGCGTACATGTGTCGCCCCGGCCGCCACGGCCTCCTCAAGGTCCGCACTCATCCCTGCAGAGACCATGTTCGCAGCCGGATGGGCTCGGCGCAGGTCAGTCGACAAATCCATCAACCGCCCGAACGCCGCCCGTTGCCGCCCGGCGTACTCCCCGGTCAGCGGGGCCACGGTCATCAGACCGTCGAGCCGCAGCCCGGGGGAACCGGCGACGAGGTCGGCCAACTCTTCGATTCCGCGAGGCGCGACGCCGCCCCGCTCGCCCCGCCCGCTCTCCCCCGCGTCGAGCGCGACCTGGATCAGACATCCCAGCTCACGCCCCGCCCGCACGGCCTCCCGGGAGAGCGCCGTCACCAGCCGGTCCCGGTCCACGGACTGCACGACCCCGGCGTATCCGGCCACGGAACGCACCTTGTTGGTCTGCAACTGACCGACAAAGTGCCAGGTGAGCGGCAGATCCGAGCATGCGGCGGCCTTCGGCGCCGCGTCCTGGTCCCGGTTCTCCGCCACATGACGCACGCCGAGCTCCGACAGGATCCGCACGTCGCTCGCCGGATAGGTCTTGGTGACCACGATCAACGTGACCTCGCCGCGGTCGCGTCCGGCGGCCGCGCACGCCGCGGCGATACGCTCCTCCACTTTCGCCAGGTTCGCGGCGAGTTCGTCCCTACGGTCCTTCATGCCCATCAGTCCAGCCAGACGTAGCTCGCGAGGCGCCCCGTGACGCGGTCGCGGCGGTACGAGAAGTGATCGCCCGACTCCAGCGTGCACACCGGCGAGTGCGCCCGGTCGGCGACCCCGAGCCGGTCGAGCTGCGCGTGCACACCGGCGGCGACGTCCACCGCGGGGGTGCCCCAGCTCGTCCCGGCGTGCGCCGCCGGTTCGACCGCGGCCACCTCGGCGCGCATCGCCTCCGGCACCTCGTAGCACCGGCCGCACACCGAGGGTCCGGTGCGGGCGACGATCCGGGCCGGGTCGGCGCCGAGGCCGGTCATGGCCCGTACGGCGGCGGGGACGACTCCGGCGATCATGCCCGGCCGGCCCGCGTGGGCCGCGGCCACGACACCGGCGACCGGGTCGGCGAGCAGGACGGGCACGCAGTCGGCGGTGAGGACAGCGAGTGCCAGGCCGTGACGGGCGGTGACGACCGCGTCGACCCGGGGGATCTCGGCCCGGTCGGCCCAGGGCCCGTCGACCACGACCACGTCGGCGCCGTGCACCTGGTTCATCCAGACGACCCGCGCGGGGTCGAGCCCCAGCGACTTCGCGGCCAGTTCCCGGTTGGCGCGCACCGACTCCGGGTCGTCGCCGACGGCGCCGCCCAGGTTGAGCTCCTCATACGGAGCGGCGCTCACCCCGCCCCACCTGTCGGTGAAGGCGAAGTGCGCGCCGCTCACGCTCTCGCGCTGTCCTATCACTTGAGGAAGTCCGGCACGTCCAGTTCCTCGGCCGCGCTGTCCGAGTAGCTCCGCGACGGCGGGACCGGCGGGGCGACCGGGATGTCGGCCACCGGCTCGGGGGCGGGCTCCGGCTCCTCCTTCGGCGTGACGCTGCCGAGCGAGCCGAAGCTCGGACGGGTCTCCGTCTGCCGGACCGGCGCCGGCTCCTCGCGCTTGGCCGAGGAGCTGCCGAGGACGTTGTCCCGGCGGGCGGGCGGCTGGCCGCCGTCGAAGCCGGCCGCGATGACGGTGACCCGGACCTCGTCGCCGAGGGCGTCGTCGATGACCGCGCCGAAGATGATGTTGGCCTCGGGGTGGGCGGCCTCGCTGACCAGCTGGGCGGCCTCGTTGATCTCGAACAGGCCGAGGTCGGAACCGCCGGAGATGGACAGCAGCACGCCGCGGGCGCCGTCGATGGACGCCTCCAGCAGCGGCGAGGAGATGGCCATCTCGGCCGCGGCCACCGCGCGGTCGTCGCCGCGGGCCGAGCCGATGCCCATCAGCGCCGAGCCGGCCTCGGACATGACCGACTTGACGTCGGCGAAGTCCAGGTTGATCAGACCGGGCGTGGTGATGAGGTCGGTGATGCCCTGGACGCCGGAGAGCAGGACCTGGTCGGCCGACTTGAAGGCGTCCAGGACGGAGACCTGGCGGTCCGAGATGGACAGCAGCCGGTCGTTGGGGATGACGATGAGGGTGTCGACCTCTTCGCGGAGTTCCGCGATGCCGTCCTCGGCCTGGTTGGCGCGGCGCCGGCCCTCGAAGGTGAAGGGGCGGGTGACCACGCCGATGGTGAGGGCGCCCAGGGAGCGGGCGATGTTGGCCACGACGGGCGCGCCGCCGGTGCCGGTGCCGCCGCCTTCACCGGCGGTCACGAAGACCATGTCGGCCCCCTTGAGGACCTCCTCGATCTCCTCGCGGTGGTCCTCGGCGGCCTTGCGGCCGACGGCCGGGTTGGCGCCGGCGCCGAGTCCGCGGGTGAGTTCGCGGCCGACGTCGAGCTTGACGTCGGCGTCGCTCATCAACAGCGCCTGCGCGTCGGTGTTGATGGCGATGAACTCGACGCCCTTGAGACCGACCTCGATCATCCGGTTGATGGCATTGACACCACCGCCGCCGACACCGATGACTTTGATGACTGCGAGGTAGTTCTGCGGTGCTGCCACGTCGAAGGCCTCTCGCCTCGAGTTACGTGTCGACGGATCGCCGGTACGCGCTGCGCCCCGCGGTCAGACGACTGATGCCGAATGTGGGACGGTCCGTTTCGCCGACCCGAACCCTAACCCTGAAGTTTAGGGTTACCAGTATGTCTGTTCCTTGAAGTCTTCTGAACGAGACACTAAGTCGACAAGTGGCGCGCGTTCAACGAACACGCCGAACCTCCCGTTTTTCTTTTCACCCTATGTGATCAGCCGTAGCGCTGCCCAACCAGGGTGCTGGCCTGCGCCGATGCACGTCAACTCCCCGATGACGCGGGCGCCGTGGGGACGCTCACATCGAAGTGCCGCGCGCCGGGGGCCGCTTTCATGAGAGCGGTGAGGGTACGGGCCTTCGCGCGGCCCTTCTCGGAGCTGCCCCAGGCGACCGTGCGGCCGCCGCTCAGCTCCAGCGAGATGGCGTCGTAGGAGCGCACCTTGACCACCCGGGTGTCGCGGGCGACCTCGTCCGGGACGGCACCGGCCACCCGGACCGCCTCGCGCACCAGCCGCGGCTCACCGAAGCGGCGCAGACTGGCGGCGGCCGAACTGGACCGGGAGACGGCCAATTCCAGAAGCGGAATTCCCCGCGGAGCCTTGGAAACCGTAGCGAAACGGACGCCCTCATCGTCCACTTCGATAAACTTTCCGCCCTTTTCGACCAGAAGAACCGGAGTGCGTTCCACTACTTTCAGGCTGATTCCGTCCGGCCAGGAACGGACCACATCAACCGTGTCGATCCGGGGCAGTTCGCGGCGCAGCCGCGACGCGACGGCGCCGGTGTCGACCGAGACGAGCGGGTCCCCGACCGGCACGTCGGCCACCGCACGCACCCGCTCCGGCGCGAGCACCCGGGTGCCGGAGACGGCGACCTTCTGCGCGCGCAGCCACGGGGAGCCGTACAGCAGCCAGACGCCGCCCGCCGAGACCAGCACGAGGGCCGCGAGGGCGAGGACGAGGCGCAGACGGCGCCGGGCGAACCGCCGGGCGGGGGGCGGGCCGGACGACTCCCGCTGACGGTCACCGCGCTCGGCGGCGGTCGTTCCGGCCACGCTCCCTGCCTTTCGCCTACATGTGCATACGGTTCCTACGACTGTGCACGGCGGGCGGCGATCGCCTCGTACACCATGCCGACGAGCAGGTCGTCGGCGTCGCGCCGGCCGAACTCACCGGCGGCGCGGGACATCTGGTACAGCCGGTGCGGGTCGGCGAGCACGGGCAGCACGTTCTGCTGGACCCACTCGGGGGTGAGCTCCGCGTCGTCGACCAGCAGGCCGCCGCCGGCCTTGACCACCGGCTGGGCGTTCAGCCGCTGCTCGCCGTTGCCGATGGGCAGCGGGACGTAGGCGGCCGGGAGCCCGACGGCGGAGAGTTCGGCGACGGTCATCGCGCCCGCGCGGCAGAGCATCATGTCGGCCGCGGCGTACGCGAGATCCATCCGGTCCACGTACGGTACCGGGATGTACGGGGGCATTCCCGGCATCTGCTGGACCTGCGGCAGTTCGTTCTTCGGGCCGACCGCGTGCAGGATCTGGATGCCCGCCTGCTGGAGCCACGGGGCGACCTGCTGGACGACCTCGTTCAGCCGGCGCGCGCCCTGCGAGCCGCCGGAGACCAGCAGCGTCGGCAGGTTCGGGTCGAGCCCGAAGGCGGCCCGGGCCTCGGGGCGCACCGCGGCCCGGTCCAGGGTGGCGATGGAGCGGCGCAGCGGGATGCCGATGTAGCGGGCACCGCGCAGCTTGCTGTCCGGGGTGGAGACGGCGACCTGGGAGGCGTAGCGCGAGCCGATCTTGTTGGCCAGGCCCGGCCGGGCGTTCGCCTCGTGGATGACGATCGGCACACCGAGCCGTTTGGCGGCCAGATAGCCGGGCAGCGCCACATAGCCGCCGAAGCCGACGACACAGTCCGCCTTGGTGCGCTCCAGGATCTGCTCGGCGGCCTTGATCGTGCCGCGCAGCCGGCCCGGAACGGTGATCAGCTCCGGCGTGGGCTTGCGGGGCAGCGGCACGGCCGGGATCAGCGCGAGATCGTAGCCGCGCTCCGGGACGAGGCGGGTCTCCAGGCCCCGCTCCGTGCCGAGGGCCGTGATCCCCGTGGTCGGGTCCTGCCTGCGCAGGGCGTCCGCGAGGGCGAGCGCGGGCTCGATGTGGCCGGCGGTCCCCCCACCGGCGAGTACGACATGCACCGAAATTCACCGCTCTCCGGACGAGCGCGCGGGCGCGCGCCGTCGCATCGTGTTCCATCTCCGGGGACTCCTGCGTCCAGGGACATCGGACCCGGAGACCCCCGTACCCCGCTTTCTACCAAAGCGAGGTTGCCGCATCGCAAGCGCCGCCCGCGCAGCGGGCTCCTCCCGCGCGAAAGCGATCAGCAGCCCGATGGCGAACATGGTCGGCAGCAGGGCGGACCCACCGTAGGAGAACAGCGGGAGGGGGACACCGGCGATCGGCAGCAGGCCGAGCACCGCACCGATGTTGATCACGGCCTGGGCCGTGATCCAGGTGGTCACACCTCCCGCGGCGTACCTCACGAAGGGGTCCTCCGTGCGTCCGGCCACGCGGATGCCCGCATAGCCTAGAGCGGCGAAGAGGGCGAGCACCGACAGCGTCCCTGCCAGGCCCAGCTCCTCACCGGTGACGGCGAAGATGAAATCGGTGTGCGCTTCGGGGAGTTGGCCCCATTTCTCCACGCTCGCACCGAGTCCGGATCCGAAGATTCCGCCGGAGGCGAGGGCGTAGATGCCGTGCACCGCCTGCCAGCAGTCGACGGGGCCGCTCTGCGGCTCGGTGGCGCCGATGCAGGACAGCCGCGCCATGCGGTTGGCACTGGACCTGATGAGGACCACGCCGATCAGGGCGGCCACCGACAGCACCCCGGCGAACAGCCGGGTCGGCGCGCCGGCCAGCCACAGCAGGCCGAACAGGATCGCGGTCAGGATGATCGCGGTGCCCATGTCGCCGCCGAGCATGATCAGCCCGAGCACCAGGAAGGCCACCGGGACCAGCGGCACCAGCATGTGCTTCCACTGCGTGAGCAGCTTCTTGTCCTGTTTGCGGGCGAGCAGGTCGGCTCCCCACAGCACGAGCGCGAGCTTGCCGAACTCGCTGGGCTGGAGCTGGAAGGGACCGCCGATGGAGAGCCAGTTCTGGTTGCCGTTGACCGACATCCCTATCCCGGGCACCTGTACCAGTGCCATCAGGAAGACCGCGCCGGCCAGGATCGGGTAGGCCAGCGCGCGATGCAGCTTCACGGGCATGCGGGAGGCCGCGAACAGCAGTCCGGCGCCGATCGCGGCGGCCAGGAGCTGTTTGCGGAAGAAGTAGGAGCCGCCCAGGGACATCTGGAGCGCCTTGATCTGGGAGGCCGAGTAGACCATCACCAGACCCAGCACGATGATCAGCAGGCTGCCGCCGAGGATCAGGTAGTACGCCGTCAGCGGCCGGTCCCAGGCCCGGCGGGCACGGGCGTGGAGCCGTAGGACGGGGTTGTCGCGCGGGGAGCGGGCGGCGGGCCGCACGGCCGCGCGCTGGACGGGCGGCCGGCGGCCGGTACGGCTACTGGGCATCAGCGCCTCCGCGTCGGTCAGGAGCCGAGTTCGCGAACCGCCTCCGCGAACGCGTCACCGCGCTTGTTGTAGTTGGCGAACATGTCCATGGAGGCGCAGGCGGGGGCCAGCAGTACGGTGTCGCCCGGCTGTGCGAGCCGCCGGGCCTCCTGGACGGCCTGGAGCATCGCCCCAGTGTCGGTCCGGTCGAGGTCGACGACGGGTACTTCCGGGGCGTGTCGCGCGAGGGCCTCGCGGATCAGCGCCCGATCGGCACCGATCAGGACGACGCCCCGCAGCCGCTTCGCCGACGCCGCGACCAGTTCGTCGAAGGTGGCGCCCTTGGCGAGTCCGCCGGCGATCCACACGATGGGGTCGTAGGCCGCCAACGACGCCTGGGCGGCGTGCGTGTTGGTCGCCTTGGAGTCGTCCACGTAGGCCACCCCGTCCACGTCCGCCACATGCGCGATGCGGTGGGCGTCCGGGGTGAAGGCCCGCAGCCCGTCCCGTACGGCCGTGGCGGGCACCCCGAAGGCGCGCGCGAGGGCCGCCGCGGCAAGGGCGTTGGCGATGTTGTGCGGGGCCGGCGGGTTCACGTCGGAGACCTCGGCGAGCTCCTGGGCGTTCTTGTGCCGGTTCTCGACGAAGGCGCGGTCGACCAGGATGCCGTCCACCACACCGAGTTGGGAGGGACCGGGGGTGCCGAGGGTGAAGCCGATCGCCCGGCAGCCCTCCTCGACGTCCGCCTCGCGCACCAGGTCCTCGGTGGCCTTGTCGGCGACGTTGTAGACGCAGGCGACCCGGTTGCCCTCGTAGACCCGGCCCTTGTCGCGCGCGTACGCCTCCATGGAGCCGTGCCAGTCGAGGTGGTCCGGGGCGAGGTTGAGGACGGCCGCGGAGTGGGCGCGCAGGGAGGGCGCCCAGTGCAGCTGGTAGCTCGACAGCTCCACGGCGAGGACGTCGTAGGGCTCCTCGCCGAGGACCGCGTCGAGCAGCGAGACGCCGATGTTGCCGACGGCCGCCGTGCGCAGGCCCGCCGCCTTCAGGACGGAGGCGAGCATCTGCGTGGTGGTGGTCTTGCCGTTGGTGCCCGTGACGCACAGCCAGGGGGCCGCGTCGGGACCGCGCAGCCGCCAGGCCAGCTCGACGTCGCCCCAGATCTCGACCCCGGCCTCGTGGGCCGCCGCGAACAGCGGCTTGTCCGGCTGCCAGCCGGGGGCGGTGACGATCAGCTCGGTGCCCTCGGGCAGGGTCGCCCCGTCACCGAGGCGCACGGTGACGCCCAGCGCCCGGAGTCCGGCGGCCTGGGCGCGGGCCCGGTCGTCGTCGCCGTCGTTGACGACGGTGACCTTCGCACCGAGCCCGTGCAGCACCTTGGCCGCCGGGACGCCGGAGACGCCGAGTCCGGCGACGGTGACGTTCTTCCCCTGCCAGTCGGTCACTTGTCCGCTGCCCATCCCGCGTAGAAGAGGCCCAGTCCGACGATCACACAGATGCCCTGGATGATCCAGAAACGGACCACCACGAGGACCTCGGACCAGCCCTTGAGTTCGAAGTGGTGCTGGAGCGGCGCCATCCGGAAGACGCGCTTGCCCGTCAGGCGGAAGGAGCCGACCTGGATGACCACCGACATGGTGATCAGCACGAACAGACCGCCGAGGATGGCGATCAGCAGCTCGGTGCGCGAGCAGATGGCAAGGCCCGCGAGGACACCGCCGAGCGCCAGCGAACCGGTGTCGCCCATGAAGATCTTGGCCGGCGAGGTGTTCCACCACAGGAAGCCGAGGCAGGCGCCCATCAGCGCGGAGGCGACCACCGCGAGGTCGAGCGGGTCGCGCACCTCGTAGCAGGCGCCCGGGTTGGTGAGCGTCTGCGCGTTGGCGCAGGACTCCTGGAACTGCCAGACGCCGATGAAGGTGTAGGCGCCGAAGACGAGCACCGAGGCGCCGGTGGCCAGGCCGTCCAGACCGTCGGTCAGGTTCACGCCGTTGGACATGGCGAGGATCATGAACAGCGCCCAGAGCACGAACAGCACCGGGCCGATGGTCCAGCCGAAGTCGGTGATGAACGACAGCTTGGTGGAGGCCGGGGCGTTGCCGCGGTTGTCGGCGAACTGGAGCGACAGCACGGCGAAGCCGACACCGACGATCAGCTGGCCGGCCATCTTCGCCTTGGCCCGCAGACCCAGCGAACGCCGTTTGACGATCTTGATGTAGTCGTCCAGGAAGCCGACCAGGCCCATGCCGACCATCAGGCCGAGCACCAGAAGACCCGAGAAGGTCACCGAGTAGCCGGTGATGATCTTGGACAGGAAGTACGCGGCGACCGTGGCCAGGATGAAGGCGATACCGCCCATGGTCGGCGTACCGCGCTTGCTGGCGTGCTCGCGCGGACCGTCGTCACGGATGTACTGGCCGTACCCCTTGCGGGCCAGCAGCTTGATCAGCAGCGGCGTGCCGACCAGCGTCAGGAACAGGCCGATGACGCCGGCGAACAGGATCTGCTTCATCATCGGGCGGCGACCTCACCCTCGGCACCGGACTCGATCAGCGCCTGGGCAACGCTCTCGAGGCCGACCGAACGGGACGCCTTCACGAGGACGACGTCCCCCGGGCGCAACTCGCTGCGCAACAGGTCGACCGCCGCCTGTGCGTCGGACACGTGCACCGACTCCTCACCCCACGAACCCTCGTTATATGCGCCCAGTTGCAGCCAGGAGGCTTCCCTGCCCCCGACCGCGACGAGCTTGCTGACGTTGAGCCGGACGGCGAGCCGTCCGACCGCGTCGTGCTCGGCGAGCGCCTCGTCCCCGAGCTCGGCCATCTTGCCGAGCACCGCCCACGTACGACGCCCCTTGCCCATCGCCGCCAGCGCACGCAGGGCCGCTCGCATGGACTCGGGGTTCGCGTTGTAGGCGTCGTTGACGATCGTCACGCCGTCCGGGCGCTCGGTGACCTCCATCCGCCAGCGGGAGAGGGTGCCCGCCCCGGAGAGCGCGGTGGCGATCTCTTCCGCGGACATGCCCAGCTCATGGGCGACGGCGGCCGCGGCGAGCGCGTTCGACACGTGATGCTCACCGTACAGGCGCATGGTCACATCGCTGCACCCGGAGGGTGTGTGAAGGGTGAAGGAGGGCTGCCCGCTGTCCGTGAGTCGTACGTTCTCGGCGCGTACGTCCGCTTCGTCGGTCTCGCCGAAGAGGACCACCTTCGCCTTCGTACGGGAAGCCATGGTCCGTACCAGCGGGTCGTCCGCGTTGAGGACCGCCACGCCGCCGTCCTCGGCCGCGGGGAGCGCCTCCACGAGTTCGCCCTTCGCCCGGGCGATCTGCTCGCGGCCGCCGAACTCGCCGATGTGGGCGGTGCCGACGTTCAGCACGAGCCCGATCCGCGGGGGCGTCAGGCCGGCGAGGTAGCGGATGTGGCCGATGCCGCGGGCGCCCATCTCCAGCACGAGGAACTTCGTCTCCTCGGTGGCGGACAGCGCCGTCAGCGGAAGTCCGATCTCGTTGTTGAGCGAGCCCGGCGTCCACACGGTCGGCGCCCGGTGCTGGAGCACCTGGGCGATCAGGTCCTTGGTGCTGGTCTTGCCGGCGGAACCGGTCAGGGCCACGAGGGTGGCGCCGAGACGGGTGACGACATGACGGGCGAGGGCGCCGAGCGCGGCCTGCACGTCGTCGACGACGACGGCGGGCACCCCGACCGGCCGGGAGGCCAGTACGGCCGCCGCGCCCGCCTCGACGACGGCGGCTGCGAAGTCGTGGCCGTCGACGCGTTCGCCGACGAAGGCGACGAACAGACAGCCGGGCACCACCTCACGGGAGTCCCGGACGACCGGCCCGGTGACCTGCGCGGCCGGATCCGGTATGTCGTACGTCTGCCCGCCGACGACTTCTGCGATCTCGGCGAGAGAGAGGGCGATCACAAGTTCATCCCTGGGTCTTCTGGATAGCTTCGCGAAGCACCTGGCGGTCGTCGAAGGGACGGACCACGCCGGCGATGTCCTGGCCCTGCTCGTGGCCCTTGCCCGCGACGAGCACGGTGTCACCGGGGTGCGCGCGCTGGACGGCGGCGGCGATCGCGGCCGCGCGGTCCTCGAAGAGGAGCACCTCGCCGCGCTCGTGGGCCGGCACGGACGCCGCGCCCTCCAGCATGGCCGCCAGGATCGCGAGGGGGTCCTCGGAGCGGGGGTTGTCGGAGGTCAGCACGGCCGTGTCGGAGAACCGGGCCGCGGCGGCGCCCATCGGGGCGCGCTTGGTGGTGTCACGGTCGCCGCCGCAGCCGAGGACGACGTGCAGCCGGCCCTTGGTGACCTTGCGCAGCGCCTTGAGCACCGACTCGACGGCGTCGGTCTTGTGGGCGTAGTCCACGACCGCCAGGTAGGTCTGGCCCGCGTCCACCCGCTCCAGCCGGCCGGGCACGCCCGGCACCGCGGCGACACCGTCGGCGGCGGTCTGCGCGTCGAGGCCGGCGGCGGCCAGGGCGACGATCGCGGCGAGGGTGTTGGCCACGTTGAACGGGCCGGGCAGCGGCGACCTGGCGGAAACGCGCTCGCCGTCCGGGCCGAGCACCGTGAACGTCGAGTCCATCGGACCGATCTCGACGCCCTCGGCACGCCAGTCGGCGTCGGGGTGGCCCTCCGCGGAGAAGGTCACGACCGGCACGGTCGCCTCCCGCGCGAGCCTGCGGCCGTGCTCGTCGTCGAGGTTGACCACGCCGAGCCTGCTGCGCTCCGGCGTGAACAGCTGCGCCTTGGCCCGGAAGTAGTCCTCCATGCCGGAGTGGAACTCCATGTGCTCCGGGCTGAGGTTGGTGAAGACGGCGACGTCGAAGACGCAGCCGTCGACCCGGCCGAGCACCAGGGCGTGGCTGGAGACCTCCATGGCGACCGCCTCGACGCCGCGTTCGCGCATGACCGCGAACAGGGCCTGGAGGTCGGTGGCCTCGGGGGTGGTGCGCTCGGACTTGATGCGCTCGTCGCCGATGCGCATCTCGACCGTGCCGATCAGACCGCTGCTGCGGGAGGTCCGCAGTCCGCCCTCGACGAGATAGGCGGTGGTGGTCTTGCCGGAGGTGCCCGTGATGCCGATCTGCAGCAGGGCCTCACCGGGCCGGCCGTAGATCTCGGCGGCCAGCCCGCCCATCCGGGCCCGCGGGTCGTCCACCACCAGCACGGGCAGTCCCGTGGCCGCGGCGCGCTCGGCGCCCGCCGGGTCGGTCAGCACGGCCGCGGCGCCCAGGCCCGCCGCCTGCGCGACGAAGTCGGCGCCGTGGACACGGGCGCCGGGCAGCGCGGCGTACAGGTCGCCGGGGCGGACGGCGCGTGAGTCATGGGTGATGCCCGTGACCCCGGCGGCTCCCCCGGGGGCGGTGACGCCCAGCCGGCCGGCGAGTTCCGCGAGGGGTGTGGCGGGCACCCGGGCCGGTCGCGGCGGTCCCGGGTATGTCACGGGAGCGCCCTTCTGGGTGGTTCGGGACTGATCAGCGTGTGGCACGGCGGTGAGCGTACCGGGCTCACCCGCTCCGGGGCGAAGCGAGGGGCGGGGGGTGTTCTGGTTCCCGGGGTCGGGGGTGATCGTTGTCACGAGCTCGTTCCTGGCTGTCATGGCTTGAGCAGGTCGGTCAGGGTACGTAGTCGACGGGCAGCCTGGCGGGGCCGGCTCCGGTGGGCGGGACCTGGAGGGTCTTCAGGGCGAACTCCATGACCTTCTTGTAGATGGGGCCGCAGATCTGGCCGCCGAAGTAGTTGCCCTTGGTGGCGTTCTGGATCGCGCAGTAGACGGTGATCCGGGGTTTGTCGGCGGGTGCGAACCCGGCGAACGAGGACGTGTAGCCGCGGTACTTGCCGGTGGCCGGATCCACGCGGTTGGCCGTACCCGTCTTGCCCGCGACCCGGTAGCCGGGGATGCGCGCCTTGGTGCCGGTGCCCTCCTCGTCGTCCACGACCGACTCCAGCATCCGGGCGAGCGTCTTCGCCGTCTTCTCGCCGACGACCCTGCTCTTCGCGGGTTCGGGGGCGGGGGTGAAGCGTCCGTCGGGTCCCTTGGTGCCGCGCACCAGGGTCGGCTCGATGCGGACGCCGCCGTTGGCGATGGTCGAGTACACGGAGGCGGCCTGGACGGCGTTGACGGACACGCCCTGGCCGAAAGGAATCGTGTACTGCTGCGAGGTCGACCACTTGTCGGGCGGGGCGAGGATGCCCGCGGTCTCGCCGGGGAAGTCGAGCCCGCTGTAGCTGCCCAGGCCGAACTTGCGCAGATACGAGTACAGGACGCGGTTGGCCTCGGGCTGCGTCCTGCCGAGCTGGCCGGTGGCGAGGATGGTGCCGATGTTGCTGGACTTGGCGAGCACGCCGTTGAGCGTGAGGTACCAGGTCTTGTGGTCGATGTCGTCCTTGAAGAGGCGGTCGCCGCGGTGCAGCCGGTTGGGCACCACGACATGTGTCTCGGGGGTGGCCGCGCCCTCCTCCAGCACCGCGGCCATGGAGATGATCTTGGCGGTGGAGCCGGGCTCGTAGGCGTCCAGCAGGGCCGCGTTGCTCAGCGCCGCGGGATCGGCCCTGGTGAGGTCGTTGGGGTCGAAGCCGGGCGAGTTGGCCATCGCGAGGATCTCGCCGGTGCGGGTGTCCTGGACGATGACGTAGCCGCGGTCCGCGCGGGACTCGCGCACCTGCTCGGCGATGGCGTTCTGCGCGGCCCACTGGATGTCGCGGTCGATGGTCAGCTCGACGTCGGAGCCGGGCACGGCGGGCGTCTCGGTGGAGCCGGCCGTGGGCACCTGGCGTCCGCCGGACTGGGCGTAGCGGATCTTGCCGTCCTGGCCGGCGAGCTGCTTCTCCAGCTGCTGCTCGATGCCGCCGCCGCCCTTGCCCTCGGCGTTGACCCAGCCCAGTATCCCGGCGGCGAGGTCGCCGTTGGGGTACACGCGCTTGCTGCTGGGCGCGGAGAGGACACCGGCCAGGACGTTGACGGTGCCGGGGTCGGTGCCGGCCTTCGTGGCGAGGGCCGACTTCAGGTCCTTGATCTGCTGCCGGACCAGCGGGGTCTGCCGGTTGGCGAGCAGGGTGTAGCGCAGCTGCTTGTTCTCGGGGCGCAGCTTGGCGACGAGGTCGGCCTGGTCCTGGCCGAGGATCGGGGCCAGCAGGGCGGCCGCCTGCTCGGGGCCGTCGTCGATCTTGAGCTGCTCACGGCTGAACAGCGTGGGGTCGGCCGTGATGTCGTACGCGTCGACGCTGGTGGCGAGGGCGACGCCGGTCCGGTCGGTGATCTCCCCGCGCTCGGCGGCCAGCACCTGGCCGACGTAGCGGTTCTGTTCGGCCTTGGCGGCGTAGGTGCTCGCGTCGACGGCCTGCACCTGGAGCAGGCGTACGACGAAGGCGGCCATGACGAGCGTCAGCGCGAGGCCGACCAGGCGCAGCCGCGGGCGCGGGCTGCCGAGCCGGAGCGGACGGGAGGCGGCGGGCCGCGGCACCGCCGGACGGCGCGCGGGACGGGCCGGGCGGCCGCCCGGGCCGGACGGCCTGCGGCCCGCGGGCCGCGCGGGGCGCGCGGGTCCGGGCACGCGCCGGCGCGGCGGTTGCCTGTCGGTCACTTCCGTCACCTGCCGGGGGTCGGAGTCGGATACGGGATGGGCGCGGCGGTACGGCCGTGGGGCCCGGGACCGGCCGTGCCGCCCGGCGCGGGGACGCAGAGCGCTTCCGGGCCGGCCGTCCGCCCCGGACCGGCGCCCCCGCGGCCCGGCGGTCGCCCGTCGGCCGTTCCCGTCACCTGCCCCGGAACCGGAACCGGAACCGGGGTGGGCGCGGCGGCAGAGGCGGCACGGCCCGGCGCACGGAGGTGCGGCGGTCGCCTGTCGGTCACGTCCGTCACCCGCCCGGGGCCGGGGACGGGGTGGCGGGCGGGGCGGCCGGTGCCGTGGTGATCGCCTCGGGGGGCAGCACCAGCGGGGTGCGCGCGGATGCCTGCTCGGGGGCGGAGGCCGGGGACGGGACGCCCTTGACCTTGCCGTCGGGTTCGAGGAAGGCCGGGTCGCCGCCGGGGACCATGCCCAGCTCGCGGGCCCGGCGCTGGAGGGCGTCCGGGGCGGAGTAGGCGTCGATGTCGCGCTGGAGCGCCTGCTCCTGGTCGGTGAGGTTCTTGGTGGCCCTCTTCAGGTCGTCCAGCCGGAAGGAGCCCTCGCTGAGCGCGGAGTTCAGCACCAGAAGGCCGATGAGGCCGCCGCCGAGGAGCAGGACGACGAGCAGGACGAAAGGGGTGCGGGCGGCCTGCCCCCGACCGGTCGGCAGCAGCTGCGCGAGCCGTGCGGCCCGTCCCCTGAGCTGAGGTTTCCTACTCACTCGCCCTCCCCCGCAGGTACTGCGGCACGGCCGCCCGCCCCTTCGCCTCGCTCACTCCACGTCCTCCCTGATGCGCTCGGCGCCGCGCAGACGCGCCGGAGCCGCGCGCTTGTTCTCGGCGACCTCTTCCTCGGTGGGAAGTTCGGCACCGCGCGTGAGCAGCTTGAGCCGGGGCTGGTAGCGCTTGGGGACGACGGGCAGGCCGGGCGGGGCGGTGGTGGCGGCACCGGCCGCGAGGACCTGCTTGACCAGCCGGTCCTCCAGCGACTGGTACGACAGGACGGCGATGCGTCCGCCGACCGCGAGGGCCTTCACCGCGGCGGGGACCGCCCGCTCCAGGACGGACAGCTCGCCGTTGACCTCGATGCGCAGTGCCTGGAAGGTGCGCTTGGCCGGGTTCCCGCCGGTGCGCTTGGCGGCCTGGGGCAGCGCGTCCCGGATCAGTTCCACCAGGCGGGCGCTGTTGGTGAAGGGCTCCTTCTCGCGCTCGCGCACGACGGCCGCGACGATCCGCCTGGCCTGCTTCTCCTCGCCGTAGGCGCGCAGGATGCGGACGAGTTCCCCGGCCGGGTAGGTGTTGAGGACCTCGGCGGCGCTCATCCCGGTCGTCTGGTCCATCCGCATGTCCAGGGGGGCGTCCTGGGCGTAGGCGAAGCCGCGGTCGGCCTCGTCGAGCTGCATGGAGGAGACACCGAGGTCGAACAGGACGCCCTGGACGCGCGGGATGCCGAGACGGTCCAGCACCTCGGGCAGCTCGTCGTAGACGGCGTGCACGAGCGTGGCGCGCTCCCCGAAGGGGGCGAGCCGCTCGCCGGACAGGCGCAGGGCCTCCTTGTCGCGGTCGAGGGCGACGAGGCGGACCTCGGGGAACTGCTCCAGGAGGGCCTCGCTGTGGCCGCCGAGACCGAGGGTGCAGTCGACGACCACGGCGCCCGGCTGCCGCAGGGCGGGGGCCAACAGGTCCAGGCAGCGCTGGAGCATCACCGGGACGTGCCGACTGTTGTTCAAGGGGGCCCTCTCAGGTCCGGCGGGGCCGTACGCACCGCCGGGTCCCCGCCCTCTCGTGACGGAAGCGGGAGTGCCTCGCCTCCCGCTTCGCGTCACTTTAGTCCACCCTGTCTTGCGGTCAATCAACCGGCCCGCGCGTGGCGGCGGGGGCCTGGGAGCAGCCTCACGGACAAGCTGTGCATTGCCTCACAACAAGAACTCAATGGCGTTCTTTGTCCCCTCTCACAACGGGCCCCGCCCCCAGGTGACCAGTAACGTCATAACCATGACGACTTCTGCATCAGTTCCCACCGGATCCGAGGGCTCGATAACCCGTGACGGCACGGTCACCGACCGTCTGGTCGAGGCGAACGGGCAGTACGCCGCCGACTTCACCGACCCCGGCATGGACGCCCGTCCCGTCCTCCGGGTCGCCGTCGTGGCCTGCATGGACGCGCGTCTCGACCTGCACGCCGCGCTCGGCCTGCAGCTCGGCGACTGCCACACCGTCCGCAACGCCGGCGGCGTGGTCACCGACGACGTGATCCGCTCGCTCACGATCAGCCAGCGCGCCCTCGGCACCCGCAGCGTGGTCCTCATCCACCACACCGGCTGCGGCCTGGAGACCCTCACCGAGGAGTTCCGGCACGACCTGGAGATGGAGGTCGGCCAGCGTCCCGCGTGGGCGGTGGAGGCGTTCCGGGACGTCGACCAGGACGTCCGCCAGTCGATGCAGCGGGTGCGCACCTCGCCGTTCCTGCTCCACACCGACGACGTGCGCGGTTTCGTGTTCGACGTGAAGACGGGGCTGCTGCGCGAGATCGACCCGGCCTGACCTCGGGGTCCGCCGGGCTCGTTTTTCGCTGATTCCAGGTTCTGCGATGCACAAAAGACCCTAAGACCCGACATATCGCGGCCAGTTGTCCACAGGCGAGTGACACGAACCGGTAACGGCAACAAGAATGCGGTGGGGGCGCCACGCGGAACTTTTCCTGCGTGTCGTCCGTGATTCGGGGTGGGCCGGTTTCGCATCGCAGAGCGTCGGCCCGGAAACATGAACGGGCCGAGGAGGGCCGGGTGACGACCTATGACGATCGAGCGAGCCTCACTGATCTGACCGCCACCGTAGATCGGGTGCGCAGCTCGGTGGAAGAGGTGATCGAGGGCAAGCCCGAGGTCGTCCGCCTTTCGCTGACCGTGCTGCTCGCCGAGGGGCATCTGCTGATCGAGGATGTCCCCGGTGTCGGCAAGACCATGCTCGCCAAGACCCTGGCCCGGTCCATCGACTGTTCGGTGCGGCGTATCCAGTTCACGCCCGACCTGCTGCCCTCGGACATCACCGGTGTGTCCATCTGGGACCAGCAGCGCCGGGACTTCGAGTTCAAACCGGGCGCGATCTTCGCCCAGATCGTGATCGGCGACGAGATCAACCGCGCCTCCCCCAAGACCCAGTCCGCGCTGCTGGAGTCCATGGAGGAGCGCCAGGTCACGATCGACGGCCAGACCTACGAGCTGCCCAGCCCGTTCATGGTCGTGGCGACGCAGAACCCGGTCGAGATGGAGGGCACCTACCCGCTGCCCGAGGCCCAGCGCGACCGCTTCATGGCCCGCGTCTCCATCGGCTACCCCAGCCCCGAGGCCGAGCTCCAGATGCTCGACGTGCACGGCGGCGTCAGCCCGCTGGACGACCTCCAGCCGGTCGCCCACGCGCACGAGATCGTGAAGCTGATCGAGGCCGTGCGCGGGGTCCACGTGGCCGACGCCGTCCGGCGCTACGCCGTGGACCTGGTCGCCGCCACCCGCACCCACCCCGACCTCAGACTGGGCGCCTCCCCGCGTGCGACGCTGCATCTGCTGCGCGCGGCCAAGGCGTCCGCCGCCCTGAGCGGCCGGGACTACGCCCTGCCGGACGACATCCAGGCCCTCGCCGTCGCCGTCCTGTCCCACCGTCTGCTGCCGACCGCGCAGGCCCAGCTCAACCGCCGCACGTCCGAGCAGGTCGTCCAGGAGATCATCCAGCACACCCCGGTACCGGCCGGACCGCAGCAGAACGTCTTCGGCGGCCTCGGCCGCGCCACCCCGGGCTACGGCCAGCAGCCGCCGCGGAGGCTGTGATGAGCGACGCCGCCACGAGGGGGGCGAGCCAGGCGGAGGCCGACACGGGCGGCAGAGGCGCGGTGCGCACGGCTCTGGCCGGTCTGACCACCCGCGGCCGCTCCTTCCTGGCCGCCGGTGTGGCGGCCGCCGTGTGCTCCTACGTCCTCGGCCAGAGCGACCTGCTGCGCGTCGGGCTGCTGCTGGCGGTGCTGCCGCTGGTGTGCGCGACGGTGCTCTACCGCACCCGCTACCGGGTGGCCGGCAGCCGCCGGCTCTCCCCCGCGCGGGTGCCCGCCGGTTCCGAGGCCCGTGTCCATCTGCGCATGGACAACGTCTCGCGGCTGCCCACCGGCCTGCTGATGCTCCAGGACCGGGTGCCCTATGTGCTCGGCCCGCGGCCCCGTTTCGTGCTGGACCGGGTGGAGGCGGGCGGCCGCCGCGAGGTGTCCTACCGGGTCCGCTCCGACCTGCGCGGCCGCTACCCGCTGGGCCCGCTCCAGCTGAGACTGACCGACCCGTTCGGGATGTGCGAGCTGACCCGGTCCTTCTCGACGTACGACACCCTGACGGTGATCCCGCGCGTGGAGGCGCTGTCGCCGGTGCGGCTGAGCGGCGAGGCCAGCGGCTACGGCGACGGACGGCAGCGCTCGCTGGCGCTGGCCGGCGACGACGACGTCATCCCGCGCGGCTACCGCTACGGCGACGACCTGCGCCGCGTCCACTGGCGCTCCACCGCGCGCTACGGCGAGCTGATGGTGCGCCGCGAGGAACAGCCCCAGCGCTCCCGCTGCACGGTCCTCCTCGACACCCGCGCGCTCGCCTTCCGCGGCGCGGGACCCGACTCGGCCTTCGAATGGGCCGTCGCGGGCGCCGCCTCGGTCCTGGTGCACATGCTCGAACGGGGCTTCTCGGTGCGTCTGCTGACGGACACCGGCAGCTCGGTGCCCGGCGAGGGCGCCGACGGCTTCGCAGGCTCCGGCCAGGGGTCGGCCGACGCGGCCGGACTGATGATGGACACCCTCGCCGTGATCGACCACTCCGACGGCACGGGCCTGTCCCGCGCCCACGACGTGCTGCGCGGCGGCAACGAGGGGCTGCTGGTGGCGTTCTTCGGCGACCTCGACGAGGCGCAGGCCACGATGGCCGCGAAGATGAGCCGGCGCAGCGGCGGCGCGCTCGCGTTCGTGCTGGACAGCGGCACCTGGACCCATGAGCCGTACGACGTGCAGGCCCCGGACGGCCGGAGCGAGGAGCGGCTGCGCATGCTGCGCGAGGCCGGCTGGACGGCACTCGCCGTACCGCGGGGCGTCCCGTTGGGCGACCTGTGGCGTCAGGCCGACCGTGACCACTCGGGCCTGACCACGACGGGCGGCACGACCGCCGGGGAGGTGCGGTCATGAGCGGACGGGCTCGGATGGCGCTGTTCGCCCTCGCCGCCACCCTGCTGGCGTCCTGCGCGCTGCTGCCGCTGGTGGACACGCCCGCGTGGCTGATGCACGCGGCCGTGCTGCTGTCGGTCCAGTCGGGCGTCGGCGCGCTGGCCCGCCGGGTGCCGCTGGCCCGGGCGGCGACCGTGGCCGCGCAGGTGCTGGTGTCGCTGCTGCTGCTCACCCTGTCCTTCGCCCGTGCGCAGGCGTTCCTGGGGCTGTTCCCGGGGCCGGAGGCGTTCCGTCACTTCGCCGACCTGCTGGACCAGGGCACGCTGGACGTCGAGCGGTACGCGATCCCGGCCCCGATGACGGACGGCATCCAGCTGATGACGGTCGGCGGGGTGCTGCTGATCGGGCTGATGGTCGACGCCCTCGCGGTGACCTTCCGCAGCGCGGCCCCGGCGGGACTGCCGCTGCTCGCGCTGTACTCGGTCGCGGCGGGACTGGCGGACGGCGCCGGCGGCTGGGTGTGGTTCCTGCTCGCCGCCGCCGGCTATCTGATGCTGCTGCTGGCCGAGGGCCGCGAGCGGCTCTCCCAGTGGGGCCGCGTCTTCGCCGGCGGTCCGCGCGCCGGGGCCGGTGTCCCCGGCTCCGACGGGGCGGTGGCACCGGTGCGTGCCGGACGGCGGATCGGCGCGGTGGCCCTGGGCATCGCCCTGGTGGTGCCGCTGGCCCTGCCCGCCATGAACGGCGGCCTGCTGGAGGCGGCCGGCTCGGGCGTGGGACCGGGCGGCGGGGGCGGGGGCACCATCTCCGCGGTCAACCCGCTGGTGTCGCTGCGCGACAGCCTGAACGTGGACGAGGACCGCACGGTCCTGGTGCTGCGCACCGACTCCGAGGACAGGTCGGGCATGTATCTGCGGATCGTGTCCCTGGACGAGTTCGACGGCTCCACCTGGCGCCCCGCCAAGCGGCACATCGTCGGCGTGCCCGACGAGTTCCCCACGCCGACCGGCCTCGACCCGGACATCGCGCGCCGCGAGGTGCGCACCCGGATCGCCGCCGCCGACTGGTACGCGCAGGACTGGCTGCCGATGCCGTACCCGCCGAGCGGCGTGGACATCGACGGCCGCTGGCGGTACGAGCCGGTCGGTATGACGGTGGTCGGCGACCGGGGCGAGGACACCCGCGGCAAGACCTACGAGGTGCGCAGCCTGGAGGTGCGGCCGACGGCCGCGCAGCTGGCCCGGGCCGACGAGCCGCCCGCCTCGATCCGGCGCCCGTACACGGAGGTGCCGGACTCGATGCCGTCGGTGGTGGCGAGGACGGCCCGCGAGGTCACCGCGGAGGCGAAGAACCCCTACGAGCAGGCGGTCGCGCTCCAGGAGTACTTCGCCCTGTCCGGCGGTTTCCAGTACGACACCGAGGTCGAGGTCGGCGACGACCGGGAGGCGATCGCCCGGTTCCTGCGGGACAAGCGGGGCTTCTGCGTCCACTACTCCTTCGCGATGGCGACCATGGCCCGTTCGCTGGGGATACCGGCCCGGGTCGCGGTGGGCTTCGCGCCGGGCACCCCGCAGGCGGACGGCACGATGTCGGTGGGCCTGCGCGACGCGCACGCCTGGCCGGAGCTGTACTTCGAGGGCGTGGGCTGGACCCGCTTCGAGCCGACGCCCACCCGGGGCAGCACCCCTCCCTACACCGTCCCGGAGTCCTCGGGCAGCAACGACCCCGAGCTGCCGGAGAACGCCCGGCCGACGGACTCGGCGCCGGCCGCGGAGCCTTCGCGGAGCACGGACTGCTCGGCCGAGGACAGGCGTCTGGATGCCTGCGCGGCCGTGCTGCCGCTGGACCCGGGCTCCTCGGCCGACGACGGGACGCCCTGGTACCGGCTCGCCGGCTGGATCCTGCTGGGGTTCGGGCTGGTCGCGGTGCCGCTGACGCCGATGCTGTACCGGCTCAGGAGGCGTGCGGTGCGGCTGGCCTCGGCCCGGCACACCTCGGCGGGGGCGGAGGCGTCCGGCGACGTCGGCATCACGGCACCGCCGTCCGGCGCGGTGCCCGACCGGCAGCCCTCCGAGGCGGTCTCCGGGCATGTGCTGGCCGTGTGGCGCGAGCTCACGGACACCGCCTGGGACTACGGCGTCCCGCCGGACGACGCGCTCACCCCGCGCAAGGCGGCTGCCCGGATCGTACGGCTCGGGGAGCTGGACGAGACCGCCGCGCAGGCCGTGCACCGGGTGGCGGGCGCGGTGGAGCAGGTGCTGTTCGCGCCGCGGCCGCAGGCCGTGTCCGGGCTCGCCGACGATGTGCGCACGCTGCGGATCGCGCTGCGGTCCCGGGCCGGCCGCACGACCCGGGTGCGTGCGGTGGTCGCGCCCCGTTCGGCCGTCCGGGCGGTGTGGGACCTCACCGACCGCTGGGCCGCCTTCAAGGAGCGCCTGACGGCCCGTCTCACGGCCCTGGTCCGCCGGCCCTCGGACCAGCGCGGCTGACGGCACGGCACCGAGGACGGCCGGTGCCCGGCACGGAATGTCCGTGCCGGGCACCGGCCGTCCTCGGCTCTCGCGGGCTCGCCCGGCACCCTCGTCCGGCTCGGCGGAGCGGGGGGCGGGCGGGCCGGACGAGCGGGCATGCGTGAGGGGGCTGCCACCCACCGGTGGCAGCCCCCTCACGCAGGTCTACGTCGTAGACGCGAGAGTACGGCTCAGTGGCCCTGCTCGTCGCGGCGCCGCTGCCAGCGCTGCTCGATGCGGTCCATCATGGAACGTCGCTGATGGTGTCCCTGTCGGCGGCCCTGCGGACCGGCGGCATGCTGCTCACCGGGCCTGGGGGCCTTGCGCCAGCCGGTCACCGCGAGTACCGCGCACCCCAGCATGACGAGGAATCCCACCACGCTGAGCCACACCTGCTTGGCGACCATTCCGGCCATGAGGAGCGCGATACCTACGAGGAAGCCCGCGACCGCCTGGTAGACCCGTCGCCGGGTGTACGTGCGCAGCCCGCTTCCCTCAAGCGCTGTCGCGAACTTGGGATCTTCGGCGTACAGCGCTCGCTCCATCTGCTCGAGCATGCGCTGCTCGTGCTCCGAGAGCGGCACGGAGTCCTCCTCATCGTGCAGTCGCCTGGGCGACTCGGGGGGTCCCTTCAGGATAGGCAGGGAATCGACCCCGTGAAACCCGCCCCTCTGCGCCAATTGCCCGACCGGTTCCCGCCATGGGCGTACCGGCTCGCTGAGGCTTCCATTCCCCGGCGGCCGACCCGTCATGCCGGGGCGGTCTCCCTCGATCATACGGCGGGAACCGTCCGATCGGGTGGCCTGTGGTGCACTCCATGCGGAGCCGACCCCGCTGATCAGCGGCGCGGCACAGCGGGCACTCAGACCTCCGCGGCCCCTCGCGTCTCACCGAGGATGTGCAGCTGGGTGGCGACCGCGTGGAACGCCGGCAGCTCGGCCGCGGCCTCCTCCAGCTTCAGCAGCGCCTCCAGCGCGCCGGGCTCGGTGTCCACGAGCACGCCGGGCACGAGGTCGGCGAAGACCCGCACGCCGTGCACGGCGCCCACGGCGAGGCCCGCGCCCTCGACGAGACCGGTGAGCTGCTCGGCGGTGAACCGGCGCGGCATCGGGTCGCCCTGGCCCCAGCGTCCGGCCGGGTCCTCCAGCGCCTGCTTGGCCTCCTTGAAGTGGCCGGCGAGGGCACGGGCGAGCACGGCTCCGCCGAGGCCGGCGGCGAGCACGCTGAGGACGCCCTCGGAGCGCAGCGCGGCGACCGCGTTGCGGACGCCCTCGGCCGGGTCGTCGACGTACTCCAGTACGCCGTGGCACAGCACGGCGTCGTAGCCGCCGCGCTCGACCACGTCGAACAGCCCGTGGGCGTCGCCCTGCACGCCCTTCACCCGGTCGGCGACACCGGCCTCGGCGGCGCGGCGCTCCAGCGCGAAGAGCGCGTTGGGGCTGGGGTCGACGACGGTGACACGGTGGCCGAGCCGTGCGGCGGGCACCGCGAAGTTGCCGCTGCCGCCCCCGGTGTCGAGGACGTCCAGGGACTCGCGGCCCGTGGCCTTCACCCGGCGGTCCAGGGCGTCCCGCAGGACCTCCCAGACGACGGCGGTACGAAGAGAGGCGCGGGGGCGCATCGGGTCCGACACGGCAGTTGACTCCTCGGCGGGGCACCGCCTCTTGCAGGGCGGAGCGAACGGTCACCCTCCCGGTGCCCTGGAGGGTGACGGGGAGGAAGGACATCAGGCGCCTCCACCCTATTGCCTCTGACGCGACGGCAGGTCACCCCGGTTCCGCACGGCCCCGCCGCCCCCGGACGGGGCCGGCCGCTCCGGTACGGCCGGCCCCTCGCGCGCCGGGCGGACCGCCGCGGCCGGTGCTCTCAGCCCGCGTCCGGCATGTCCGGCCGGCCGTCCGCGGGGGCGGACGGCCGGGGTGTCACGTCCACGTCCGGGCGGGACCGGGGCAGGACCGGCTGGAGCACGAGCAGGCGCTCGACCATGCGGATGAACATCGCCACGTCGCGTATCAGGTCGTCGGCGTCCCGGCGGCCGGCCGCGCCCTGGATGCCCGCCTCGGCCCGGGCGCGACGGGCGGCCCCGGAGGCGAACAGCGCGCTCCACTCGGTGAGCTCGGGCGCGATCTCGGGGAGCACTTCCCAGGCGCTCCGGATGCGGGCCCGGCGCTTCTGGGTCGGCTCGGGGCGGCCCCGGGCGGCGAGGACGGCGGCGGCGGTGCGCAGGGCGGCGAGATGCGCGGTGGCGTACCGCTCGTTGGGGGTCTCCAGGACGGCGGCCTCGTCGAGCGAGGCGCGGGCCCGGGCGAGCAGGTCGAGGGCGGCGGGCGGGGCCGAGGACCGGCGCAGCACCGGGTGCACGTCGCTCGCCGGGCCGGTCGGTGAGGGGGCAGGACCGGTGGCGTGGCGCCGGGGCGCGGCTGCTGCGTGGGAGCTGGCCATGACGAACCTCCTGTCGTCTGCGGCACGGCAGGTCCTCATACGGAGCTGCCGTATGTCCTCATCGTGAGGTATGGCACTGACAATCCGTTCTGACCTGGGCTTTTGCTTCAAACGAAGGTTCGGGTTACTTTTTGAACTGACCAGTCAGTTCAAAAAGTTGCACCCCGTGGCACGGGGCGAGGCAGGGGGAGGTCATGGGGGAAACCGAAGCCGAGGGCGGCGGTCTCGCCGTCACGGCCCGGGACTTCGGGCTCAGGGGACCCCGCGGATGGGCGTTCCGCGGGGTCGGCGTCGACGCGGGGCCCGGCTCGCTGATCGCGATCGAGGGGCCGTCCGGATCGGGCCGTACGTGTCTGCTGCTCGCCCTGACCGGCCGGATGAAGGCGACGGAGGGGACCGCCGCCGTCGGGGACACGGCCCTGCCGGGCCGGATGGCGGCCGTGCGCCGGGTCAGCGCGCTCGCGCATGTTCCCGGGGTCACCGACCTCGACCCCGCGCTGACCGTGGCCGAGCATCTGCACGAGCGCGCGCTGCTGGAGCGGCGGTTCACCGGCTCCGTACGGACGCTGCTGCGGCCGCGCGGGGAGCGCGTCGCCGGGGAGAGGCTGCGGATCGACAGGGCGCTGACCGCCGCCGGTCTCGACCCCGCGGCCCTGCCCAAGGGGTCCCGGACGGCCGTACGTGATCTGGAGCGGCTGGAGGCGCTGCGGCTGTCGATCGCGCTGGCGCTGATCGGCCGACCCCGGCTGCTGGGGATCGACGACACGGATCTGAAGCTGTCGGACGCCGAGCGGGCCGAGGTCTGGTCCCTGCTCGGCTCGCTGGCCGCGGACGGCACGACCGTGCTGGCCGTGTGCAGCGAGGCCCCCGAGGGGGCGGTGGTCGTGTCCACCGGGACGGCGCCGGGGGGCGACCCGGCGGACACGGCCACCGTGGCGGGCCGGAAGCCGGGCGAGACACCCGGCACCGCCTCCGAGGAGACCACCGGGGAAACCGCCCGGGGGACCGCCGAAGGCACGGCGGAGCCGACGGGGAGCGCACAGCCCACCCGCTCGAAGCGGGCTGCTCGGGCGACACGCATGAAGCGGACCCGCAGAACCACCACCGCCACCACCGCCGCCACGGACGCCACCGCCGCCACGGACGCCACGGACGCCACGGACGCCACGGACGCCACGGACGCCACGGACGCCACGGACGCCACGGACGCCAACGTGCCCGCGAGCGCCCCGGACACGCCGGACACGCCGGACGCCACCGGCCTCGCGAGCACCACGACGCCCCCGGGCGTCACCACGGCAACGAGCACCGCGAAAGCCGCAGGCACCGACCGGACCGCGAGCACCGCGAAAGCCGCGGACACCGCCCACGGCACCGATCCCGACCCCGATGCCGATGCCGCGCACGACCCCGACGAGGAAGCGAAGGAGGCGGCCGATGCGCTCGCCGAGACTGGCCGCTCTTGAGCTGCGGCGTTTCGCCCGGGGCCGGCTGCCCCGGGCCGCTCTGGTGGCACTCCTGCTGCTGCCGCTGCTGTACGGGGCGCTGTACCTGTGGTCCTTCTGGGACCCCTACAGCCGCCTGGACCGCATCCCCGTGGCACTGGTGAACGACGACCGGGGCGCGAGCGCCGACGGGAAGCGGATCCACGCGGGCGACGACATCACCGAGGGGCTGCGCGAGAGCGAGACCTTCGACTGGCACGAGGTGAGTGCCGAGGCGGCGCGCGCGGGTGTCGAGGACGGCACGTACTACCTGTCGCTGACCATGCCGGCCGACTTCAGCGAGCGCATCGCCTCCAGCTCGGGCGACTCCCCGGAGACGGGCGCCCTCCAGGTGCGCACCAACGACGCGAACAACTACATCGTCGGCCAGATCTCGCGCACGGTCTTCAGTGAGGTGCGCACGGCGGCGTCGACGAAGACCTCGCGGTCCTTCCTGGACAAGATCTTCATCTCCTTCTCCGACATCCACGGCGCGACCGTGGAGGCCGCCGACGGGGCGGACAGGCTCAAGGGCGGCATCGGGAAGGCGGAGAAGGGCTCCAAGGCCCTCGCCGACGGCCTGAAGGAGGCCAAGGACGGCAGCGGTTCCCTGTCCAAGGGCGTCAGCAGGCTCGACACGGGCGCGGGCGACCTGGAGGACGGGTCCGCGCAGGTCGCCGAGGGCACACAGGCGCTCGCCGACAAGGTCAACGGCTTCGCGGACGAGGTGGGCCCGTTCCTGCGGAAGAACGAGAAGAGCATCGGGGAGACGGCCCAGCTCGTCGCCGACGCCGCCGGGACCGTACGGGAGAACCTGGACGACCTGGTGGAGCGCGCGCCGGCCGCCGCGCAGGACGCGCGGGACGCCTCCGACCGGCTGGCCGACGTCTACCGCACGCGCTGCGAGAGCGGTACGGCCCCCGTGCCCGTGCCCTCCGCGTCCGGCGGTCCCGGCGACGTCCTGCCCGAGGACCCGGCCGGGCCGGTCTGCGCCGACCTGGAGCTCGCCAAGGACGCGGCCGCCGATGTGGCGGAGATCGCCGGGCAGCTGGAGACGCTGGCCGGTGACGCGGACGGGGAGCTGGCGAAGCTCGACCGGCATCTGGCGACCCTGCAGAAGCAGGCCCAGGCGCTCGCCGACCGCGCGCCGCACCTGTCGGAGGACCTGGCCGAGGCCGTCAGCAAGGTCAACGAGCTGAACGAGGGTGCCGGGAAGGTCGCCACGGGGTCGAAGAAGCTGCACTCGGGGCTCGGCACGGCCCGGACCGGCGCGAAGGACCTCGACGAGGGCGTGGGCGAGCTGAAGACCGGCGCGACCGACCTGAACGGCGGACTGTTCAAGCTGGTCGGCGGTTCCGGGAAGCTCGCCGACGGCCTGCACGACGGAGCCGAGCAGATCCCCGACTACGACAAGGACGAACGCGATCTGCGCACCGAGGTCATGGCCGACCCCGTGCAGCTCGCCAACCAGGCGCTGCACAAGGCACCCAACTACGGCACCGGCTTCGCCCCGTACTTCATCCCGCTGTCGCTGTGGGTCGGCGCGATGGTCGCCTACATGCTGATCGCGCCGCTCAACCGGCGGGCCCTCGCGGCCGGCGCCTCCGCCTGGCGGATCGCGCTGGCGGGCTGGCTGCCGGTCGTGGCGGTCGGTGTCCTGCAGACGGTCGCCCTGATGGCGGTGCTGCACTGGGCGGTCGGGCTCCAGATGGCCCGGGCGGCCGGGACGGTGGGCTTCCTGTGCCTGGTCACGGCGTGCTTCGCGGCGATCGTGCAGTGGCTCAACGCCCGCTTCGGCGCGGCCGGCCGGATCCTGGTCCTCGCGGTGCTGATGCTCCAGCTGACCTCGGCCGGCGGCACCTACCCCGTCCAGACCAGCCCGGGCTTCTTCAACGCGATCCACCCCTGGCTGCCGATGAGCTACGTCGTGGAGGCCCTGCGGCGGCTGATCAGCGGAGGCGGGCTGGGCCCGGTGTGGCAGGCGTGCGCCGTGCTGGCCGTGTTCACGGCCGGAGCACTCGCCCTGACCGCGCTGTCGGCCCGCGGCAAGCAGGTGTGGACGCTGGACCGGCTGCATCCGGATCTCAGCCTGTGAGCGGGCGCGGGACAATCAGGCTCATGGAAAGCAGCAGCGCCGCGTCGGGCGGCAGCACACGCCGTGAGGCCACCCGGCAGAAGCTCTACGAGGCCGCCGTCACGCTCATCGCCGAGCAGGGCTTCTCCGCCACCACGGTGGACGAGATCGCCGAGCGGGCCGGGGTCGCGAAGGGCACCGTCTACTACAACTTCGCGAGCAAGTCCGTCCTCTTCGAGGAGTTGCTGAGGCACGGCGTGGGCCTGCTGACCGCCTCCCTGAAGGAGGCGGCGGAGCGGACGGCACGCAGCGGCGGCTCCCAGGTGGACGCGCTCGACGCGATGATCCGCGCGGGCCTCGAATTCATCGCCCGCTACCCCGCCTTCACCCAGCTGTACGTGGCCGAGCTCTGGCGCACCAACCGGGCGTGGCAGTCCACGCTGATGGTGGTGCGCCGGCAGGTGGTCGCGGTCGTGGAGGACGTGCTGCGGGCGGGTGTGAAGAACGGCGAGCTCAGCGAGGAGATCGACATCCAGCTGACCGCCGCCGCGCTGGTCGGCATGGTGCTGGTGGCCGCCCTGGACTGGCAGTCGTTCCAGCCGGAGCGCTCGCTGGACGACGTGCACTCCGCCCTGTCCCGGCTGCTCCAGGGACGGGTGAGCGGGCGCGGCTGAACGGGCCCGGACACAGGAGAGCGCCGGTCCGCCTCCGGCCGCGTCCCCCGCGGGCCGGAGGCGGACCGGCGCTTCCCGCCGGGCCCCCGTGCTTCCCCCGTGCTTCCCCCGTACTCCCCCGTCTCCCCGTACTCCCCCGTACCCCGCCGGGCCCCCGTCCGGTCGTCCCCCGGGTTCCCCCGTGTCCCGCTTCCGCCGACCGGGCCGGCGGAAGGAGCGGTCGGGGGCCGCGCCGTTCCGCCGCCCCGTGTCGGCGGTACAGGCGCCGTGCCCCTTTCCGTGCCTCCACTCTCCCGTCCGGACGGGCCCCGGCCCATCCGTGCGCGTACTCATCTCCGCGCCTGAGTACGGGTACTCACCCCTGGGTACCGGCCCCCGGCACCGGACGGCCCCCGGACCGGACGGCCGGCACCGGCCGATAAAGTCGCAGGCATGGCACGGATTGCGGTGATCGGCGCCGGACTGGGCGCGATGGCGGCCGCTGCCCGGCTGGCCGTCGCGGGCCACCGGGTGACGGTGTACGAGCGGACGGACACATACGGCGGAGCGGTGCGCAGGCTGGAGCGCGACGGCTTCCGCTTCGACACGGGCCCCGGCCTGCTGCCGCTCCCGGCGGTCTACCGCGACCTGTTCATCAAGACCGGCAAGGAGCCGCTGGAGTCCTGCGTCGAGCTGGTGCAGGTCGCCCCCTCCTCCCGGCATGTCTTTTCGGACGGCAGCGAGGTCGCGCTGCCCGACGCCTCACGCGCGGGCGTGGTCGCCGCGCTCGACGAGGCACTCGGTGCGGGTGCGGGTGCCCGCTGGGGCGACTTCCTGGTCAGGGCCCGCGAGGCATGGGACCGCTCGCGCCGCCCGCTGCTGGAGGAGCCGCTGTGGCCGAACTGGCCGGTGCTGGCCGGCCAGGAGCCCTATCCGGCCGTCCCGCACAAGCGGCTGCTGCGCACGCGCCGTGCGAGGACGCTGCGCGAGATCGGCCTGTGGGAGCTGCGGGACGAACGCCTGGCCGACCTCCTGGAGAGCCAGGTCCTCGCCCACGGCCTCGACCCGCGCACCGCTCCGGCGGCCGCCGCCCTGCTGCCGTACATGGAGCACGCCTTCGGCACCTGGTACGTCCGGGGCGGCCTGCGCGAGCTGGCCCGCGCGGTGTACGAGCGGTGTGTGCAGCGCAGGGTCGACTTCGTCTTCGGCGCCGAGGTCACCCGGATCGTGGAGAAGGACGGCCGGGCGGCGGGCGTGGAGCTCGCCGACGGCGCTGTGGCGGAGGCGGACCATGTCGTGGCCGACGTCGACCCGGCGGCGCTGCGGATCCTCACGGGGCATCCGCTGGACCAGGACGGCGACGTGCGCGCCGACCCCGAGGCGGCCCGGCCCGGCCGGTTCACGCTGCTGCTGGCCCTGCGCGGCGGACGCGAGGCCACGGCGGTGCACCGCACGGTCGTGCACGCGCCGGACCGCGAGACGGAGCTGGACTTCCTGTCGTCCCCGGGCGGCGACGAGCCTCCGTGTCCCACGGTGACCGTCCTGCGCCCCGACGACCCCACGCTCGCCCCGGACGAGGCGCACGAGGCCGTGGTGGTGTCCGCGGTGGTGCCGGCCTTTGCCGGATGGGACGAGGAGTCCACCGTGCGGCGGTACACGGAGCTGCTGCTCGAAGCGGCCGGGCCGGCGGTCCCCGGGCTGCCGGAGCGCCTGCTGTGGCACGAGGCGCGCACGCCCCGGCACACCGAGGCCGAGACGGGGGCCCGCGCCGGTTCCGTGCCCGCCCCGGCGCTGGCCGCCGGCGCGGGGCGTCTGCTGCACCCGTCCAACACGACGCGGCTGCCCGGCCTGTACCGGGTCGGCGGCTGGTCGCACCCGGGCGGCGGACTGCCGCACGCGGGCATGTCGGGGGCCCTGGTCGCGGGCCTGATCGTGGAGGGGGCGGACTTCCGGGGCTCTCGGTGAGCGCTGCCGGCGGCCGCTCTCAGTAGCGGTACCGCTCGTCGTACGCGCCGCCCTGGGCCTGGCCGTCGCCCTGGTAGGGGTAGGGCTGCTCCTGCGGGAGCTCGCCGCCGTACTGCTCGTCGGTGCGCTGCTGCGGGACCCACGCCCCGCCGGAGGTGTTCTCGCCGTAGCCGCCGGTGCCGTACTGGTCCTGGCCGTACGCCTGCTGGCCGAACTGCTGCTGGCCGCCGTAGCTGGTGTCGTACGAGGCGCCGCCGTAGGTCTGGGTGCCGATGTACGGGTCGGAGTAGGCGGCGTACTGCTGCTGGCCGGTGGCGTCGTAGCCGTAGCCGTAGCCCTGCTGCTGGGCCTGGCCGGAGTAGGCGTCGTAGCCGTAGGTCTGGTCGGCGCCCTGGGCGGTCGCGGCGTAGCTGTCCTGGGTCTGGTCCGCCGAGGCGTAGGACGTGTCGCCGTATATGCCGTAGGAGCCGGTGTCGTCGGGGAGGGGCTGGGGCTCGTAGACGGCGGCGCTCTCGCCCGCGCCGGGCTCCTGGGCGCGGGCGGGGGTGAAGACGTCGTCGTGGTCGTAGTCGTCGTCCTGGCGGTAGCCGGCGACCGGGCGGTCGTAACCGTCCGTGGCGTGGTCGTCCGCGGAGGCGTCGGACGCCTCCAGGTCGGAGACCTCCAGGGTCGGGTCGCGGTACTCCTCGCCGCGGCCGCGGCGGGGGGCGTCGGAGCCGGGCCGGCTGACCGCCCAGCCCGCCGCGAAGCCGCGGCGGAAGGACATGGTGACGTAGACCTGGCCGATCGCGAAGGCGCAGGCGCCCAGACCGATGACGACGACGGAGGAGATCAGCACACCGGCGACGACGCCGAGGAAGCCCGCGAAGGCGAGCAGCCGCCAGCGCAGCCGTGCCTTGTACTGCAGCAGCACCTCGCCCAGCAGCCACAGCGCGACGACGCCGAACGCGATGTAGAGGACCGTCCAGCCCATGTACGCCCCTCTCCCAGTGACCGCTACGCAGTGTGTCGTAAACCGGTGCGGCGGGTCTAGGCCTGCGGGGGGTGGTGCAGGCCCAGGTTCTCGTAGATTTCCAGGGTCGCCGTGGAGTTGTTGAGCGTGATGAAGTGCAGTCCGGGGACACCCTCGGCCAGCAGACGCGCACAGAACTCGGTGGCGAACTCGATACCGATCGAGCGTACAGCGGCGGGATTGTCTTTGGCTGTGAGGATCCGCTCTTTCAGCTCGGCCGGGATGGCGGCGTTGCTGAGCTGGGGAAGCCGCTCCAGCATCCGGACGCTGGTGACGGGCATCACCTCGGGGATCACCGGCGTCTCGCAGCCGGCGGCCGCCACCCGGTCGCGCAGCCTCAGATAGGACTCCGGCTGGAAGAACATCTGCGTGATCGCGTAGTCCGCCCCGGCGCGGCACTTGTCGACGAAGTGTTCCACGTCGAGGTCCCACTCCGAGGAACGCGGATGCATCTCCGGGAAGGCCGCCACGCCGACGCAGAAGTCGCCCGACTCCTTGATGAGCCGGACGAGTTCGGCGGCGTAGGTCAGGCCCTTGGGGTGGGGCACCCAGTCGCCCATCGGGTCGCCGGGCGGGTCGCCGCGCACGGCGAGCATGTTGCGGATCCCGGCGTCGGCGTACTGGCCGATGATGTTGCGCAGTTCCGCGATGGAGTGGTTGACCGCGGTGAGGTGGGCGACCGGGGTGAGCGTCGTGTCCACGACGATCTGCTGGGTCTCCTTGACGGTGCCCGCGCGGGTGGAGCCGCCGGCGCCGTAGGTGACGGAGACGAAGTCCGGGGAGACCGCCTCGACCCTGCGCAGGGCGCTCCACAGGTTCTTCTCGCCCTTGGGGGTCTTCGGCGCCGAGAACTCGAAGGAGTACGTCGTCTTGCCTGCGGCGAGGATGTCGCGCACGGTGCGTGCGCGATCGGTCCTGGTGGATGCGGTTCCTAGGGCCATACCGGCAGGTTAGCCAGGGGGCGGCGGTCCCCCAACCGGATCACGGAAATTTGCCCGAATTGCCGGAGTCTTGTCCAAGGACTGGACAAGGGGTGCCCGAAATGCCCCGGTCAGGGAGGACGGGCGTCTCGCCATGCGGCCTCAGACCGCCCGCAGCCGCTCGGCGAACTCGGCCGCCGCCGCTCCGGGGTCGTCGGCCTCGGTGATCGCCCGGACGACGACCACCCGCCGGGCGCCCGCCGCGAGCACCTCGTCGAGGTTGCCGAGGTCGATGCCGCCGATGGCGAACCAGGGACGGTCGGTGCCGAGAGCGGCCGTGCGGCGCACCAGCTCCAGGCCGGGGGCGTGGCGGCCCGGCTTGGTGGGGGTGGGCCAGCAGGGGCCGGTGCAGAAGTAGTCCACGCCCTCCTGGACGGCGGCCGCGGCGGCCTCCTCCTCGGCGTGCGTGGAGCGGCCGACGAGGACGTCGTCACCGAGGATCGCGCGGGCCGCGGGGACGGGCAGATCGCCCTGGCCGAGGTGCAGGACGTCGGAGCCGGCGGCGTGGGCGACGTCCGCGCGGTCGTTGACGGAGAACAGCCTGCCGTGCCGGGCGCACGCGTCCGCGAAGACCTTCAGATGCTCCAGCTCCTCGCCGGCCTCCATGCCCTTGTCGCGCAGCTGGACGATGTCCACGCCGCCCGCGAGGACCGCGTCCAGGAACTCGGGCAGATCGCCCTGGCGCCTGCGGGCGTCCGTGCAGAGGTAGAGCCGGGCGTCGGAGAGCCGGGCTCGTGCGGTCGCGGGCATACGTGTGTCCCCCCGTGGTCGGTGGTGCACGGGCCGTGGGCGGACCACGGCCCGTACATCCGGGTGTGCTGGGCTGCTCAGGTCAGACGGCGAGCGCCTGGGCGCGGCGCTTCACCTCCGTGCCGCGATTCTCGCTGAGGGCCTGTGCGGGGGTGCCGGGCAGGCTGTCGTCGGGGGTGAAGAGCCACTCCAGCATCTCTTCGTCGGTGAAGCCGTCGTCCCGCAGGAGCGTCAGGGTGCCGGTGAGGCCCTTGACGACCTTGTCCCCGTCGACGAAGGCGGCGGGGACGTGCAGCGCGCGGTTCTCACCTCGGCGTACGGCGATGAGCTGGCCCTCCTTGACCAGCTGCCGCACACGCGTCACCTCGACACCGAACTGCTCGGCGATGTCGGGGAGGGTGAGCCAGGCGGGGACGAGAGCATCGGTCTTTGCGTCAATCTCGGTCACGGGAACAAGCCTGCCATCCCCCACCGACAGTCGGAAGTCGAGCCCGTCCGCCCGGGCGGACGCGTCACGCCGCCGCCGTCTTCAGCGGCCGCGCCGGGTCCCCGAGCAGACCGGGGTCCATCACCCTGCCCGACTCGATCAGCCGGCGCCCCTGGGCGAGGTCGCGCGGGCGCCCCACCGCCAGCAGGGCGGCCAGCCGGCCCTCCCGCAGCCAGCACACCGACCAGGCCGGGCCCGAGGGGTCGCCGCGCCACAGCAGCGTGTCGGCGTCCGTGTGGTGCCCGGCGTACTGGACGAACCGGCCGAACTGCTCCGACCAGAAGTACGGCACCGGGTCGTAGGCCACCGGGGCCTCGCCGGTCTGCGCGCCGACGATGTTCCCGGCGACCGTGCGCGGGCCCTGCAGGGCGTTGTCCCAGTGGTGGACCAGCAGCCGCTCACCGTAGCGGCCCGAGGGGAAGGAGGCGCAGTCGCCGACCGCGTAGACGTCCGGCGCGGAGGTCCGCAGATGCGCGTCGGCCACGACCTCGCCGTCCGCGCCCAGCTCGATGCCGGAACCGGCGAGCCATCCGGTCGCGGGGCGGGCGCCGATGCCGACGACGACCGCGCCCGCGGGCAGCCGGGTGCCGTCGTCGAGGACGACCTCCCCGGGCTCCACCCGCGCCACGCGAGCGTGGGTGCGCAGTTCGGCGCCGCTGTCGGCGTACCAGGAGGTCATGGGCGCGGCGACCTCCGCGGGCAGCGCCCCGGCGAGCGGCCGGTCGGCGGCCTCCACGACGGTGACCGCGCAGCCCGCCTCGCGCGCGGCGGTGGCGAACTCCGCGCCGATCCAGCCCGCGCCGACGACCACGATGTCGTGCTGCCGGCCGAGGACGGGCCGCAGCCGCTCGGCGTCGTCGAGGGTGCGCAGCAGATGGACGCCGGGCACGCCCTCGGCGCCGGGCAGACGGACCGGTTCGGCGCCGGTGGCCAGGACCAGCACGTCGTAGGGCACCGGCCCCTGGTCGGTGTCCAGCTCGTGGTCGGCGGGGCGTACGCCGAGGGCCTCGCGGCCGAGGTGCAGCGCGATGTCCAGGGCCTCGAAGTCGACGTCGAAGGCGGAGCCCTCGGCGGTGCCGAGCAGGACGGCCTTGGACAGCGGCGGCCGGTCGTACGGCTGATGGGGTTCGGCGCCGATCAGGGTCACCGTGCCGGTGAAGCCCTGTTCGCGCAGCGCGACCGCGGTCTGCACCCCGGCCATGCCCGCGCCGACGACGACCGCGCGCGGCGGCGCTCCCGTGCCCTGGTCCCGGCGCTGAGCCGGCGTCTCCTCGCTCACCTGATCACCATAGACACCTGACATCCCGTCAGTCAGCGGTCCGCTCCCGTGACGTGCTCCACACCCTCGGCGACCTGCTCCACGACGCTCGTCCCGCTGCCCGTCTGCGACTCCCACTGCCAGGTCTCCTCCAGCCGGATCCGTCCGTCGGGCAGTTCCACGACCCGGGACGCACAGTGACCGCCGGACGTCGTGCCGTCCCGTTTGAGCTGGACATACCGAAAGTCCAGCCGGTCTCCTTCCCGTGTTCCCACAAGTCGGCCCCGTACGACGTCGCCGCCCGCGTAGTCGGCCCAGATCTCACCGTCCTTCTCGTGGTAGTCGAACCGGGTACGGGTGCCCACCTGACCTGGGGCTTGGTCGGCGACCGGGGCGAGGGTCAGACCGTCGAGCGAACGGGCCACGGGCGAAGGCTCCCTTACAGACGTGCGGGACCAGCGGTTAGGGTGGTGGCCAACGTAAAGCACTCGCGGGAGCCCGGACGCACCGGGCTGAGAGGGAGGCTGGCCGGCCTCCGACCGTACGAACCTGATCCGGGTCATGCCGGCGAAGGGAGGGGCTGGACGCCCATGTCGCGTACGTCAGACGTCCTCGTCGTGGGGGGCGGCATCATCGGTCTGGTGACGGCCTGGCGGGCCGCGCAGCGCGGTCTCGTCACGGCCGTCGTGGATCCCGAACCGGGCGGCGGGGCCGCCCAGGTGGCGGCCGGGATGCTGGCCGCCGTCACCGAACTGCACTACGGCGAGGAGACCCTGCTCGGGCTGAACCTCGCCTCGGCACGCCGCTACCCGGAGTTCGCCGCCGAGCTGACCGACCTCACCGGACACGGCCTCGGCTACCGGCAGTGCGGCACGCTGGCCGTCGCGCTGGACGCCGACGACCGCGCGTACCTGCGCGAACTGCACGCCCTCCAGCAGCGGTCGGGCCTGGACTCGCAGTGGCTGTCCGGACGGGAGTGCCGGCGCCTGGAACCGATGCTGGCGCCGGGCGTGCGCGGCGGGCTGCGGGTGGACGGCGACCACCAGATCGACCCGCGGCGGCTGGCCGCGGCACTGGTCACGGCCTGCGAGCGGACGGGCGTGGTGTTCCACCGGGACCTCGCCGAGCGGCTCTCCGTCACCGGGGAGCGGGCCACGGGTGTCGTCACCCGCGCGGGCACGCCGCTGGAGGCCGGGCAGGTCGTGCTGGCCGCGGGCAGCCTCAGCGGGCGGCTCGCGGGCGTCCCGGGCGACGTGCTGCCGCCGGTGCGCCCGGTGAAGGGGCAGGTGCTGCGGCTGACGGTGCCGAAGCCGTACGCGCCCTTCCTGAGCCGTACCGTCCGCGCGGTGGTGCGCGGCAGCCAGGTCTACCTGGTGCCGCGCGAGAACGGCGAGCTGGTCGTCGGCGCCACCAGCGAGGAACTCGGCTGGGACACGACGGTGACCGCGGGCGGCGTGTACGAACTGCTGCGCGACGCCCATGAGCTGGTCCCCGGCATCACGGAACTGCCGCTGACGGAGACCCGGGCCGGTCTGCGTCCGGGCTCCCCCGACAACGCGCCGCTGCTCGGCCCGACCGGGCTGGACGGCCTGCTGCTGGCCACCGGCCACTACCGCAACGGCGTCCTGCTCACCCCCGTCACCGGGGACGCCATGGCCCATGTGCTCACCACCGGTGAACTCACCGCCGAGGCCCGCCCCTTCACCCCGAAGCGATTCGCACTCACGGAGCAGCCCGTATGAACATCTCGGTCAACGGCGAGCGTCGGCAGATCGAGCCGGGAACGGCTCTCGACACGCTCGTGAAGTCCCTCACCCCGGCACCCTCCGGTGTGGCCGCCGCGCTCAACGAGACCGTCGTCCCGCGGACGCAGTGGGCGGCCACCGCGCTCGCCGACGGCGACCGCATCGAAGTTCTCACCGCCGTCCAGGGAGGCTGACCCATGGCCGACGATCCGTTCGTTCTCGGCGGTACGACGTTCAGCTCCCGGCTGATCATGGGCACCGGGGGCGCGCCCAGTCTCGACGTGCTGGAGCGGGCGCTGGTGGCGTCCGGGACGGAGCTGACCACGGTCGCGATGCGGCGGGTGGACCCCTCGGTGCACGGCTCGGTGCTGTCGGTCCTCGACCGCCTCGGGATCCGGGTGCTGCCGAACACGGCGGGCTGCTTCACCGCCGGCGAGGCCGTGCTGACCGCCCGGCTGGCCCGTGAGGCGCTCGGCACCGACCTGGTGAAGCTGGAGGTCATCGCCGACGAGCGCACCCTGCTGCCGGACCCGATCGAGCTGCTGGACGCGGCCGAGACCCTGGTCGAGGACGGTTTCACGGTGCTGCCGTACACCAACGACGACCCGGTGCTCGCCCGGAAGCTGGAGGACGTGGGCTGTGCGGCGGTCATGCCGCTGGGCTCGCCGATCGGGTCCGGGCTCGGCATCCGCAACCCGCACAACTTCCAGCTGATCTGCGAGCACGCGCGTGTGCCGGTGATCCTGGACGCCGGGGCCGGCACGGCGTCGGACGCGGCGCTCGCGATGGAGCTGGGGTGTGCCGGGGTGATGCTCGCCTCCGCGGTGACCCGGGCGCAGGAGCCGGTGCTGATGGCCGACGCGATGCGGCACGCCGTGGAGGCGGGCCGGCTCGCCCACCGGGCGGGGCGGATCCCCAGGCGGCACTTCGCCGAGGCGTCCTCGCCGGCCGGCGGGCTGGCCCGGCTGGACCCCGAGCGGCCGGCCTTCTGACGCCCGCGCGGTCCGTCACAGCTCGGCTGCAGTACGGCCCCGATCGCCCCGGACGCGGCAGGTGCGGCGGTCACGGCTCGTAGACTCACCTGCGTGGACACGACCCTTCAGGACCCTCTGGTCGGACAGGTGCTCGACGGGCGTTATCGCGTCGAGGCGCGGATCGCGGTCGGCGGGATGGCCACGGTCTACCGGGCCGTGGACACCCGCCTGGACCGCGTGCTCGCGCTGAAGGTGATGCACCCGACGCTGGCGGCCGACAGGTCGTTCGTCGACCGGTTCATCCGGGAGGCGAAGTCGGTCGCCCGGCTCGCCCACCCGAACGTGGTGCAGGTCTTCGACCAAGGCACGGACGGGTCGTACGTCTATCTGGCGATGGAGTACATCGCCGGCTGCACCCTGCGCGACGTGCTGCGCGAGCGCGGGGCGCTCCAGCCGCGGGCCGCGCTGGACATCCTGGAGCCGGTGCTGGCCGCGCTGGGCGCCGCCCACCGGGCCGGGTTCGTGCACCGGGACATGAAGCCGGAGAACGTGCTGATCGGGGACGACGGCCGGGTGAAGGTCGCCGACTTCGGGCTGGTGCGCGCGGTGGACACGGTGACCAGCACGACGGGCACGGTCCTCGGCACGGTGGCCTACCTCGCGCCCGAGCAGATCGAGCACGGCACCGCGGACCCGCGCGTCGACGTGTACGCGTGCGGCGTGATGCTGTTCGAGATGTTCACCGGCGGCAAGCCGCACCACGGGGACTCCCCCGCGCAGATCCTGTACAAGCACGTCCACGAGGACGTGCCGCCGCCGTCGGCGTCCGTGCCCGGGCTGCCGTTCGCGCTGGACGAGCTGGTCGCCTCGGCGACGGCACGCACCGCCGGGATCCGGCCGTACGACGCCGTGGCGCTGCTCGCGCAGGTGCGCGAGGCGCGGGCCGGGCTGACCGACGCGCAGCTGGACGCCGTGCCGCCGCAGGCGGTCTCCGCGGAGCACGACAACGCCGAGGACCGCACGAGCGTGATCCCGCGGTCGCTGACGGTGCCGCGCCCCCTGCCGGTGAACGAGGACGAGGAGTCCGAGGGCGTCCAGCGCACGAGCCGGCTGGCGAGCCCGCCGCCGCTTCCGCCGCCGAGCCGCCGGCCGGTGCCCCGGCGCGGGCTGGTCACGGTCCTGGCCGCCCTGCTGCTGGTCCTCGGCGTCGGCGCGGGTGTCTGGTACATCAACTCCGGCCAGTTCACCAAGGTCCCGCCGGTGCTGGCGAAGACCGAGGAGCAGGCCCGTGACCGGCTGTCCGGCGCGGGGCTGGAGGTCGGCGAGGTCGAGCGCGCCTACTCCGACACCGTCGGACGCGGTCTGGTGATCCGTACGGACCCGGCGCCGGGCGCCCGCATCCGGGACAACGACTCGGTGACGCTCACGATCTCCCGCGGCCCCCAGACCGTACGGGTGCCCGCGCTGGCCGGCGAGCCGCTGGACGAGGCGAGGCGGACCCTGAAGCGGGAGGGCCTTCAGCCGGGCATGGTCACGCGCGAGTTCAGTGACGAGGTGCCCAGGGGCTCGGTGATCGGCACCGACCCCGAGGGCGGCGTCGAGGTGCGCGCGGACTCCGCCGTCGCCCTGGTCGTCAGCAAGGGCAGTCCGGTGGACGTCCCCGACGTCGTCGGGGAGGACCTGGCCGACGCCCGCGCGGACCTGCTGGAGGCGGGTCTGAAGGTCGAGATCGCCTCCGCGCAGATCCACTCCGAGCACGACAGGGGCAAGGTCGCCCTGCAGTCCCCGGACTCGGGCGGCCGGGCCGCCGAGGGCGACACCGTGACGCTGACGCTCTCCAAGGGCCCGGTGATGGTGGAGGTGCCCGACGTGGTCGGCGACAGCGTGGGCGACGCCAAGGACAAGCTGGAGGGCGCGGGCTTCGAGGTGGACGAGGACCGCGGGCTGCTCGGACTGTTCGGCGACACGGTGAAGGACCAGTCGGTGGCGGGCGGCGAGACCGCGCCCAAGGGCTCGACGATCACGATCAAGATCCGGTAGGGGCGGCGCGACCGCGGCGCGACCGCGGCGCCCCGCAGGATGCCCGGCGGGATGCCCGGCGGGATCCTCCGGCGGGGGTGTCCCGCGGGGCATGACACCCTGAACGGGTGAGCAGTGAGCAGCATCCCCGTGGCCCGGTGGGCCCTGTCCCCGGCCCGTCCCGCAACCCCGTCGGCAGCCATGTGCCCGTCGCCGGGGGTCTGAGCACCGTAGGGCTGTCCTACGCCCGGGACCTGAAGGCCGAGACCGTGCAGGTCTTCGTCGCCAACCCGCGCGGGTGGGCGACCCCGGCCGGGAACCCCCGGGAGGACGAGGCGTTCCGGGCGGCGTGCGCGGCGGAGTCGATCCCGGCGTACGTCCATGCCCCGTACCTGATCAACTTCGGCTCCCACACCGAGGCGACCGTCGAGAAGTCCGTCGCCTCGCTGCGGCACTCGCTCAGGAGGGGCCGGGAGATCGGCGCGCTCGGCGTGGTGGTGCACACCGGCAGCGCGACCGGCGGCCGGGACCGCTCGGTGGCGCTGAGGCAGGTGCGGGAGCACATGCTGCCGCTGCTGGACGAGCTGACCCATGACGACGACCCGTGGCTGCTGCTGGAGTCGACCGCGGGCCAGGGGTCCTCCCTGTGCTCGCGGACCTGGGACTTCGGGCCGTACTTCGAGGCGCTGGACGCCCATCCGAAGCTGGGCGTCTGTCTGGACACCTGCCACGTCTTCGCCGCCGGGCACGACCTGACCGGGCCGAGCGGCATGCACCAGACCCTGGACCTGCTGGTGGACACCGTCGGCGAGGGCCGGCTGAAGCTGGTCCACGCCAACGACTCCCAGGACGTCGTGGGCGCGCACAAGGACCGGCACGCGAACATCGGCGCCGGTCACATCGGTGAGGACGCGTTCCGCGCGCTGATGACCCATCCCGCGACCGAGGGCGTCCCGCTGGTCATCGAGACTCCCGGCGGCAAGGAGGGACACGCCGACGATGTGGAGCGGCTGAAGAAGCTCCGCGACGGATGACCCCTGGCGGGAATACCCCAGGGGGGTATACGGTTCCTGTGACGGCGCAGGAACCGCAGTCCGGCCATGGGGGCAGAGCCATGCAGCACGAGGCACACACTGCACATCAGCACCACCACGAGGGCCACGAGGGCCACGAGGGCCACGAGGGCCACGAGGGCCACGAGGGCCACGAAGATCATGGAGCCCACGCCCCCACGGGGCACGGCACCGTCAGCTGGTCGACGGCCGCACGGGCGACCCTGCACTGCCTGACCGGCTGCGCCATCGGCGAGGTGCTCGGCATGATCATCGGCACCGCCCTGGGCTGGGGCAACATGGAGACGATGGTCCTGGCGATCGTCCTGGCCTTCTTCTTCGGCTACTCGCTCACCCTGTGGGGCGTCCTGAAGGCGGGCGTCGGCATGAAGTCCGCGATCCGGGTCGCGCTGGCCGCCGACACCCTCTCGATCGCCGTGATGGAGCTGATCGACAACGGCGTGATCGCCCTGTGGCCGGGCGCCATGGAGGCCCACCTCGACGACGCGAAGTTCTGGTGGGTGCTGGCCATCGCCCTAGCCGCCGCGTTCGTGATCACCACCCCGGTCAACAAGTGGATGATCGGCCGGGGCATGGGCCACGCGGTGGTGCACCGGTACCACCACTGACCGCGCGCGGACCGGGAATCAGAGCCCGGGGCCGTCCCCGGGCTCTTCCTGGTAGGAGTAGCGCTGCTCCTTCCAGGGATCGCCGATGTTGTGATAGCCGCGCTCCTCCCAGAAGCCCCGGCGGTCGGCGGTCATGTACTCCACGCCCCGGACCCACTTGGGCCCCTTCCAGGCGTAGAGGTGCGGCACGATCAGGCGCAGCGGGAAGCCGTGCTCCGCGGTGAGCAGCTCGCCGTCCTTGTGCGTGGCGAAGATCGCGCGGTCGGAGGCGAAGTCGGCGAGCCGCAGATTCGAGCTGAAGCCGTACTCCGCCCACACCATCACATGGGTGACATCGGCGGCGGGCGGCGCGATCTCCAGGACGGTCCGGGCGGGGACACCGCCCCACTCCGCACCGAGCATGCTGAACTTCGTCACGCAGTGCAGATCGGCCACGACGGTGGTGTGCGGCAGAGCCGTGAACTCCTCATGGCTCCAGCAGTGCTTCCCACCGCCGGCGGTGGCGCCGAAGACCCTGAACTCCCAGCGTTCGGGCCGGAACTTGGGGACGGGTCCGTAGTGCGTGACCGGCCAGCCCCGCTGCAGTCGCTGTCCCGGCGGAAGCTCGGCCGGCGCCGCTTCTCCTGATTCGCGCTCCACCGGATGACCCATGGCTCCATCCTGACAGACCCGGGACGGTGCACATGACCACGCAGGTACGGAAACGGACAACCAGCACCAAGCATGCCCTTACTTACTAAGCACGCACTTACTGGACGATCTTCCTTGGCTGGTGCAATCATGCGGCGCAATCTGCCAGTTCTCCCCGTGCGGAAGGAGCCTCTGCGATGCAGGGCAACGACGAGGTCCTCGAATTCCTCAACGAGCAGCTGACCGGCGAGCTGACGGCGATCAACCAGTACTGGCTGCACTACCGGATCCAGGACAACAAGGGCTGGACCAAGCTCGCCAGGTACACGCGTGAAGAGTCCATCGACGAGATGAAGCACGCGGACAAGATCACCGAACGCATCCTCATGCTGGACGGCCTGCCGAACTACCAGCGTCTCTTCCATGTACGGGTCGGCCAGACGGTCACCGAGATGTTCCAGGCCGACCGGGAGGTCGAGGTCGAGGCGATCGACCGCCTCAAGCGGGGCATCAAGGTGATGCGCGAGAAGGGCGACGTCACGTCCGCCAACCTCTTCGAGGAGATCCTCGCGGACGAGGAGCACCACATCGACTACCTGGACACCCAGCTGGACCTGATCGACAAGATCGGCGAGGCGCTCTACATCGCCCAGCAGATCGAGCAGCCGAGTTAGGGGCGCCCTCTCAGGCCGCCTCCTCCAGCCCGGCGAGCACCGGCTCGCCCTGGCCGGCCGCTTCACGGCGGGGGCAGGCACCCCGGCCGAGCAGGGCCTGGATCCGGCGGACGCAGTTCCCGCAGTCCGTGCCGGCCTTGCAGGCGGAGGCTATCTGGCGCGGTGTGCAGGCGCCGTTCTCCGCGTGCTTCCTCACCTGCTGTTCGGTGACGCCGAAGCAACTGCACACGTACACGCGGTCCACCTCCCGCCGGGGTCGAAGGGTCGTGCCGTCCCGACGTACCGAGTGTCCGATGATCGGTGAGGCTAACCTAACCTTACCCGGGACACAGGAACCGCAAAAGTGCCGTGGGGCGCGGATCGCATGTGATCCGCGCCCCACTCATGCCGCTGCGACAGCCGTGGCCGTCACTGGTCCCGGTACATCTCCGCCACGAGGAACGCCAGGTCGAGCGACTGGCTGCGGTTCAGCCGGGGGTCGCACGCCGTCTCGTAGCGCTGGTGCAGATCGTCGACGAAGATCTCGTCGCCGCCGCCCACGCACTCGGTGACGTCGTCACCGGTGAGCTCGACGTGGATGCCGCCGGGGTGGGTGCCGAGGGCCTTGTGGACCTCGAAGAAGCCCTTGACCTCGTCGAGCACGTCGTCGAAGCGGCGGGTCTTGTGGCCCGAGGCCGCCTCGAAGGTGTTGCCGTGCATCGGGTCGGTCACCCAGGCCACCGTGGCGCCGGAGGCGGTGACCTTCTCGACCAGCTCGGGGAGCTTGTCGCGGATCTTGTCCGCACCCATGCGGACGATGAAGGTCAGCCGGCCCGGCTCGCGGTCCGGGTCCAGGCGCTCGATGTACTGGAGCGCCTCCTCGGCCGTGGTGGTCGGGCCGAGCTTGATGCCGATCGGGTTGCGGATCTTCGATGCGAACTCGATGTGCGCGTGGTCCATCTGCCGGGTGCGCTCACCGATCCACACCATGTGCCCGGAGACGTCGTAGAGCTGGCCGGTGCGCGAGTCCACACGGGTCAGAGCCGACTCGTAGTCGAGCAGCAGCGCCTCGTGCGAGGCGAAGAACTCGACGGTCTTGAACTCCTCCGGGTCGGCCCCGCAGGCGTGCATGAAGTTCAGCGCGTTGTCGATCTCGCGGGCGAGCTGCTCGTAGCGCTGGCCGGAGGGCGACGACTTCACGAAGTCCTGGTTCCAGGCGTGCACCTGGCGCAGGTCGGCGTAGCCGCCGGTGGTGAAGGCGCGCACCAGGTTCAGCGTGGAGGCGGACGCGTGGTACATCCGCTTCAGCCGCTCCGGGTCCGGGACACGGGACGCCTCGGTGAAGTCGAAGCCGTTGACGGAGTCGCCCCGGTAGGTCGGCAGCGTCACCCCGTCGCGGGTCTCGGTGGGCTTGGAGCGCGGCTTGGAGTACTGGCCGGCGATACGGCCGACCTTCACCACGGGCACCGAGGCCGCGTACGTCAGGACGGCGCCCATCTGGAGCAGCGTCTTGAGCTTGTTGCGGATGTGGTCGGCGGACACCGCGTCGAACGCCTCGGCGCAGTCGCCGCCCTGGAGGAGGAACGCCTCTCCCTTGGCGACGGCCGCCATCCGGGCGCGCAGCTGGTCGCACTCGCCCGCGAAGACGAGCGGCGGATACGACTCGAGGTCCGCGATCACTGCGCGCAGAGCCTCGACGTCGGGGTAATCGGGCTGCTGCGCCGCGGGCAGGTCTCGCCAGGTGTTGCCAGCGGTGGGGCTGGTCTTAGCGTTCACGGTCACGACCACAACACTACGGGGTCGTGTCGGGCGTCCCGCCCCATGCCCAGCAATTGAGACACGAGGTACATCCCTCGGACATGGGGTAGGGTGCCTGTCATGTTCGCGCATTCGACCCAGAACTGGTGGTGGCCCGCTCATCCGGCGGCCCACTGACTGCGCGTACGCAAGACTTCGCGAAGGCCGCCCGAGGGGCGGCCTTCGGTGTTTCCCGGGGTCCGTTCCTCTCCCGCCGCACCCACGGAGAAGGAGCACGGATCCATGAACCTGCTCGGCTTGCCGGACGACTCCCGTCCGTTCGCCCTGCTGCGCCGCCGCACCCCCGGCCACGACCACGACGTGGTCGAGGTGCTGGTCGGTCCGGTGACGTCGTACGACCGTCTGGCCGACCTCCCCGACGACGGGCTCGCCCTCGTCCCCTTCCGGCAGATCCGCGAGCGCGGTTTCGACGTCCGTGACGACGGGACGCCGCTGTCGGTGCTCACCCCCGAGGAGACGTGCACGGTGCCCCTCGCCGAGGCCCTCGCCCAGCTCCCCGCGCACGACGTGCAGGTCGAGGGCGGCGGCTTCGACGTGGACGACGAGGAGTACGCGCGGATCGTCGGGCGGGTGCTGGACGAGGAGATCGGCCAGGGCGAGGGCGCCAACTTCGTGATCCGGCGGACCTACGAGGGCGCGATCCCGGGGTTCTCCCGCTCCGACGCGCTCGCGCTGTTCCGGCGGCTGCTGGAGGGCGAGCGGGGCGCCTACTGGACGTTCGTCGTGCACACCGGGGAGCGCACGCTGGTCGGGGCGAGCCCCGAGGTGCATGTGCGGATGTCCGGCGGCACCGTGGTGATGAACCCGATCAGCGGGACCTACCGCTATCCCGCCGAGGGCCCCACCCCTGAGCATCTGCTCGGCTTCCTCGCCGACGGCAAGGAGATCGAGGAGCTGTCGATGGTCGTCGACGAGGAGCTCAAGATGATGTGCACGGTCGGCGACATGGGCGGGGTCGTGATCGGGCCCCGGCTGAAGGAGATGGCCCACCTCGCGCACACCGAGTACGAGCTGCGCGGGAAGTCCTCGCTGGACGTGCGCGAGGTCCTGCGGGAGACGATGTTCGCCGCGACCGTCACGGGCTCGCCCGTGCAGAACGCGTGCCGGGTCATCGAACGGCACGAGACCGGCGGGCGCGGGTACTACGCCGGCGCGCTGGCCCTGCTGGGCCGGGACTCCGGCGGGGCCCAGACCCTCGACTCCCCCATCCTGATCCGCACCGCCGACATCGACGCCGGCGGGCGGCTGCGGGTCCCGGTCGGCGCCACGCTGGTGCGCGGCTCGGACCCGCGGAGCGAGGTCGCCGAGACCCATGCGAAGGCGGCGGGGGTGCTGGCCGCCCTGGGGGTGCGTCCGCCCGTGCCGCGCACGGAGCACACGCGCGTACGGCTCGCGGACGACCCGCGCGTGCGGGCCGCGCTCGACGGGCGCCGGGCGTCGCTGGCCCCGTTCTGGCTGCGGATGCAGAAGCGGGACGCGGAGCTCACCGGACACGCCCTGGTCGTCGACGGCGAGGACACCTTCACCGCGATGCTCGCGCATGTGCTGCGCTCCTGCGGCCTGGAGGTGACCGTGCGGCGCTACGACGAGCCGGGGCTGCGCGAGACGGTGCTCGCGCACGAGGGGCCGCTCGTGCTCGGCCCGGGGCCCGGTGACCCCTCGGACCTGGCCGACCCGAAGATGCGGTTCCTGCGGGAGCTCACCGCGGACGTCGTCCGCAGCCATGCGCACGGCGTCCTCGGCGTCTGTCTGGGGCACGAGCTGATCGCGGCCGAGCTGGGGCTGGACATCGTCCGCAAGGACGTGCCGTACCAGGGGGCGCAGACCGTGATCGACCTGTTCGGGCGGCCTGAGACCGTCGGCTTCTACAACAGCTTCACGGCGCGCTGCGACGACGAGGCGGCGGCCGAGCTGGCCGCGCACGGGGTGGAGGTGAGCCGGGCCGCGAACGGTGAGGTGCACGCGCTGCGCGGCGCCGGGTTCGCGTCCGTGCAGTTCCACCCGGAGTCGGTGCTGACGCTGGACGGGGCGACCGTCGTACGGGAGCTGCTCGGTCAGCTGCGCGGCACCAGCACGTTCTCCGAGCGGCGGCCCGCCCGGTAGTCGAGCACGTTGCGCACCGTGGCCTCGACGATCTGGCCGACGGCCTCCACGGTGTAGTACGCCTGGTGTGACGTGACCAGGACGTTCGGGAACGTGACGAGGCGGGCCAGGGTGTCGTCCTCGACGGCCTGCAGGGACTTGTCGAGGAAGAACAGGCCCGCCTCGGCCTCGTACACGTCGAGGCCGACGCCGGTGAAGCGCCCGGCGCGCAGCTCGTCGACGAGGGCGGCGCTGTCGACGAGGCCGCCGCGGCTGGAGTTGACCAGGACCGCGTCGTCCTTCATCGCCTTCAGCGCGGCGGCGTCGATGAGGTGCCCGGTCTCCGGCATCAGCGGGACGTGCAGGGTGACCAGGTCGGACTCGGCGAGGAGCTGCTCCTTGGAGACGTAGCGCATGCCCAGGCGCATGCACTCGGGGTTCTCGGCGATGTCCCAGCCGAGCAGGCGCATGCCGAAGCCGTGCGCGATCCGGGCGAACGCCTCGCCGATCTTTCCGGTGCCGAGGACGCCCGCGGTGCGGCCGTGCATGTCACGGCCCATCAGGCCGTCCAGACGGAAGTCGAAGTCGCGGGTGCGGGTGGAGGCCCGCACGATCCGGCGGTTGACGGCCATGGCGAGGGTCCAGGCGAACTCGGCCACCGCGTACGGCGAGTAGTACGAGACCCTCGCGACCGTCATGCCGAGCCGCTCGGCGACGGCGAGGTCGATGTTGTTGAAGCCGGTGGAGCGCTGGGCGATCATCCGGGTCCCGCCCGCCGCGAGGATCTCCAGCACGCGCGGGCCGAGTTCGGCGTTGACGCTGGTGGAGATCACCTCGTAGCCGGCCGCGATCGGGGCGGTGTCCTCGTTGAGGAAGACGTCCAGGCAGCGGATCTCGTGGTGGCCCTTGAAGGCGTGGTCCAGGAGGGGCGTCTCGTCCGCCTGCACACCGAATGCCAGGATTTCCAACGGGTTCCTCCGGGATATTTCGCAGGTTTCGAGGTGATACCCGTGAATATAGACAGTCGTTGCCGTCCACGGCCGACGGCGCCTCCCGGCGCCCGGTGCCGCTCCGCGGCGGGACACCGGGGCCGCCGCCACCGCGATCGGGCCGCCGCCGCGCACGGCGGGCCGGGACGGCCCCGCCGTGCCGGGCTCCGCCCCGGGAGCTCATGAGGGACGGTCAGCCGAAGAAGACGCCGACCTCCTCGTACAGCCTCGGGTCGACCGTCTTCAGCCGTGCCGTCGCCTCGGCGATGGGCACGCGCACGATGTCCGTGCCGCGCAGCGCGACCATCTTGCCGAAGTCGGCGTCGCGCACGCAGTCGATCGCGTGCAGTCCGAAGCGGGTGGCGAGCCAGCGGTCGAAGGCGCTGGGGGTGCCGCCGCGCTGGACGTGGCCGAGGACGGTGGTGCGCGCCTCCTTGCCGGTGCGCCGTTCGATCTCCCGGCCGAGCCACTCCCCGACTCCGGACAGCCGTACGTGGCCGTAGGAGTCCGTCGAGTCGTCCTTGAGCACCGCCTCGCCGTCCTTGGGCACGGCGCCCTCGGCGACGACGACGATCGGGGCGTACGACGCCTTGAAGCGGGAGGTGACCCAGGCGCACACCTGGTCGACGTCGAAGCGCTGCTCGGGGATGAGGATCACGTTGGCGCCGCCCGCGAGCCCGGCGTGCACGGCGATCCAGCCGGTGTGACGGCCCATCACCTCCACCACCAGGACCCGCATATGGGACTCGGCGGTGGTGTGCAGCCGGTCGATGGCCTCGGTGGCGATGCCGACGGCGGTGTCGAAGCCGAAGGTGTAGTCGGTGGCCGACAGGTCGTTGTCTATCGTCTTGGGCACACCCACGCAGGGCACGCCGTGTTCGTCGGCCAGCCGGGCGGCGACGCCGAGGGTGTCCTCGCCGCCGATGGCGATCAGCGCGTCGACCTCCAGCTTGGCGAGGTTCTCCCTGATCCGCCGGATGCCGTTGTCGTGCCGGAACGGGTTGGTGCGCGAGGAGCCGAGGATGGTGCCGCCGCGGGGCAGGATGCCGCGCACGGCGGGGATGTCCAGGGGCACGGTGTCGCCCTCCAGGGGACCGCGCCAGCCGTCCCGGAATCCGGTGAACGTGTAGCCGTACTCCTGTACGCCTTTGCGGACGATGCCGCGGATGACGGCGTTGAGCCCGGGGCAGTCGCCGCCTCCGGTCAGTACTCCGACCCGCATGGAAATGTCCCTTCGCCACGGTTGCCGAATACGCGTGTGCCGAGTGCCGTAGGCAGCACGCTAACCGTGACCCAGGTCACTTCGGCACGGTCAGGACCGGGCATTTCCGGTGAACTCGCGGGCGTGGGGGTTCATTCGTCGTCGAGACCCCGCTCTATGGCGTAACGCACCAGCTCCACGCGGTTGTGGAGCTGGAGCTTGCCGAGGGTGTTCTGGACGTGGTTCTGGACGGTGCGGTGGGAGATGACGAGGCGTTCGGCGATCTGCTTGTAGCTCAGGCCCTTGGCGACCAGCCGCAGCACCTCCGTCTCGCGGTCGGTGAGCCGGGGCGCCTCGGGGTCGTCGCCGTTCGTGCCCGGGGCCGGGGCGGGCTCGGAGGCCAGCCGGCGGTACTCGCCGAGGACCAGGCCGGCCAGGCCGGGCGTGAACACCGGGTCGCCGACGGCGGTGCGGCGCACCGCGTCCAGCAGTTCCTCGGTGGAGGCCGACTTCAGCAGGTAGCCGGTCGCGCCGGACTTCACCGCCTCCAGCACGTCGGCGTGCTCGCCGCTGGCGGACAGCACCAGCACGCGCAGCGCCGGATCGTGGCCGACCAGCTCCTTGCAGACCTGGACGCCGGGCTTGGCGGGCAGGTTCAGGTCCAGGACGAGGACGTCGGGCGCGGCCGCCTTCGCCCGGCGCACGGCCTGCTCGCCGTCACCGGCGGTGGCGACCACGTCGAAGCCGGACTCGGCCAGGTCGCGGGCGACCGCGTCCCGCCACATGGGGTGGTCGTCGACCACCATCACCTTGATCGGGCCCTGTTCGCTCATCGCTCGTCCGCCTTCCCCCGTGGGACCTTCGGTACCTTCAGTTCGACCTCCGTGCCCTGGCCCGGGACCGAGATCAGCTCGGCGGTGCCGCCGAGGTCGCGCAGCCGCCCGCGGATGGACAGGGCGACACCCATGCGTCCCTCGCCCTCGGCCTGTGCGAGCCGGCCCTCGGGGATGCCCGGGCCGTCGTCCCGTACGGTGACGATCACCTCGTCGGGCCAGTCCTCGACGAGGATCCAGGCGCGGGCGTCCTCCCCGGCGTGCACCCGGACGTTGTCCAGGGCCGCCCCGACCGCCGCCGCCAGTTCACGGGCCGCCGCGGGCGGCATCGGCACGGGCGCGCCGGGCTCGGCGAGGCTGACCCGGGCGGAGGCGAAGGACGCGAGCAGGGTGCGCGCGTCCACCGGTCCGTCGTCGTCCGGCTCGTCCACGGCCCGTACGACGGCCCCGTCGGCGGCGTCCTCCGACACGCGGGAGACGGGCACCAGGCCGCCGGAGACCAGGGTGCGCAGCGCGACCTCCTGCTCCCCGGCCATCCGGCCCAGCTCGGCCGCCTCGCCGCCGATGACGGCGCCGCGCCGCTGCACCATGGCCAGCACCTGGAGCACGCTGTCGTGGATGTCCCGGGCGAGCCGCTCCCGCTCCCGGGTCGCGGCCTCGATCTCCAGGGCGCGGGCGAGGGTGCGCTCGGAGGCGCGGGCGACCTCGACGACGTAGCCGATGGCGATGGCGGCGACCCAGACGAGGATGACGTTGTGGACGGTGTCGCGGGCGGGGGCGCCGCGCTCGATCAGGTTGGCGACCGCGACGGCCGTGGAGGCCCCGGCCGCCCAGCGCCAGCCGCCCTTGACGGCGAAGGCCAGCACCGAGCCGGCCGTCCATATCGACGGCAGCGTCGGACCGCCCTCGGCGATCCGCGCGGGCGCGTCCGCGAGCGGGGTGAGCAGGATGCCGGTGAGGGCGACGGTGAGGTCGACGGCGAGGAAGCGCCGGGTGCAGCTCGTCGCGTTCTGCACCCGGGGCAGGGTCGCCAGGGTCCACACGACGAGGACGGCGTAGTAGCCGACGGCGAGCCAGGGGCGGGTGAACTCCTCGTAGGCGGTGACGAACAGGCCGACCGCGTACAGCATGGTCAGCAGCCGGTAGGCGGTGAGCGCACGCCACAGCGGCAGCTCGACCGACATCGTCATGACTCTCTCGCGCCGCGCCACCGGCCCACCCCCCGATTCCCCCGGATCCCCTTCCCCGTCCCTACGTCCCGCTCCTGGCCGCCTTCGCCGCTTCCTTGGCCGCGTCCTTCTCGGCCTTGGCGGCGTCCGCGATCTGCCGCTTGGCGGCCGTCGCGTACATGTCGACGTACTCCTGGCCGGAGAGCTTCATGATCTCGTACATGACCTCGTCGGTCACCGCCCGCAGCACGAAACGGTCGTGCTCCATGCCGTGGTACCTGCTGAAGTCCATCGGCCTGCCGATGCGGATGCCGGGGCGCATGACCTTCGGGACGACCTTGCCGGGCGGCTGGATCTTCTCGGTGTCGATCATGGCCACGGGGATCACCGGGGCACCGGTGGCGAGCGCCACGCGCGCGAGGCCGCCGGGCTTGCCGCGGTAGAGGCGGCCGTCGGGCGAACGGGTGCCCTCGGGGTAGATGCCGAACAGCTCACCGCTCTCGATCACCTCTATGCCGCTCTTGATCGCGGCCTCCCCGGCACCGCGCGCGCCGGAGCGGTCCACGGGGAGCTGGCCCACGCCCTTGAAGAACGCGGCGGTCAGCCGTCCCTTGACGCCCGGAGTCGTGAAGTACTCGGCCTTGGCGATGAAGGTGACCTTCCGGTCGAGCACCGCCGGGAGGAAGAAGGAGTCCGAGAACGACAGGTGATTGCTCGCGAGGATCGCGGCACCCTCGGCGGGAACGTTCTCCAGGCCCTCCACCCAGGGCCGGAAGACGAGCTTCAGCGAACCCCCGATGGTGACCTTCATCGCGCCGTACAACAACCGAGTGCCTCCTGTGTCTGTGGATCAGACCTTAACCCGGAAGGTCCCGCGAGTGGCCCGACGGCCCTGGTCGGTGTCGGTGCGGTCGCGTACGGTGAACCACACCCGAACTCTTTCCGCAGCACGATCCACAGCCCCTCTGATGATCAAGGAGACAGAAGGTGCCGGTCCTTCCCGGAGCCGAGCCGTACCGCCACGAGGGCGGCGAGGTCGGTGTTCTGCTCTGCCACGGCTTCACCGGTTCCCCCCAGTCGCTGCGCCCCTGGGCGGAGTTCCTCGCCGAGCGCGGTCTGACGGTGTCCCTGCCGCTGCTGCCCGGCCACGGCACCCGCTGGGAGGACATGCAGCTCACCGGGTGGCAGGACTGGTACGCGGAGGTGGACCGCGAGCTGCGCGCCCTCACCGAGCGCTGCACGCAGGTGTTCGTGTTCGGTCTGTCCATGGGCGGCGCCCTGGCCCTGCGCCTCGCCGCGCGGCACGGCGAGCGGATCTCCGGCGTCGTGGTCGTCAACCCGGCGAACAAGGTGCACGGTCTGTCGGCGTACGCCCTTCCGGTGGCCCGGCATCTGGTGCGCACGACCAAGGGCATCGCCAGCGACATCGCCAGGCCCGGCAGCACCGAGATCGGCTACGACCGGGTGCCGCTGCACGCGGCCCATTCGCTGCGGCAGTTCTTCCGGGTCGTGGACGGCGAGCTGCCCCAGGTCACCCAGCCGCTGCTGCTGCTGCACAGCCCGCAGGACCATGTCGTGCCGCCCGCGGACTCGGCCCGCATCCTCAGCCGGGTGTCCTCCACGGACGTCACCGAGCTGCTGCTGGAACAGAGCTACCACGTCGCGACGTTGGACCACGACGCGGACCGGATCTTCGAGGAGAGCCACGGGTTCATCGGCCGGCTCGCACCCAGCGTCGGCAAGGAAGGGACGGCCGCAGGTGGCTGAGCACGACTCCGAGGAGCAGAGCGTGCCCTTCGACGAGGACGCCGCATGGGCGGCGATCGTCGCGGGGTACGGCGACGAGCCGCCGGACCCGCCGGGCTCGAAGCCGTTCAAGTCGGTGGAGGACCTGGCTTTGCTGGAGTCCGACAAGAACGGCACCGGCTCCCAGGGCTCCCAGGACCCCGGTTCCGACGACGCCGGCCCGGACGACGCCGGCCGGAGCGGGGGCGAGGCGCCGGCCTCCCCGAAGCAGGACCCGGCGAAGCCGCTGGGCAGTTCGGTGTCGTTCGCGCCCGGTGTCGGTCCGCGCGACTACTCGGTCGCCGAGCCCTCCGAGCAGGACTTCGACGCGGACGACGAGGGCCACTTCGAGCCCCCGGAGCCGCCGCCGCTGCCGGAGGCCGACGTCACCGCGAAGTTCGCCTGGCTGGCGGTCGTGGGCGGACCGGTGCTGCTTCTGCTGGCGGTGCTGCTGGGCTGGGAGATGACCTGGTGGCTGACCACGCTGGGCATCGGCGGCTTCCTCGGCGGCTTCGCCACCCTGGTGGCGCGGATGCGCACCGACGACGAGGACGACGACCCCGGGCGCGGGGCGGTCGTCTGACCGGCGGGAAGCGGGACCGCGGAGAGCGGACCACGAGAAACGGGACCGCGGAGATCAGACCGCGGGGATCCTGAGGGCGGCCAGGACCGGAAGGTGGTCCGTGGCCGCCCTCAGGTCGTCCACGGTGATTCCCGGCTGCTCCAGGGGCACCCCGCAGCCCAGCACCTCCACGCCCCCGGTCGCGAAGACCGCGTCGATCCGGCGGTGCGGCTCGTCCCGGACCCAGGTGTCCGACGCCCCCCAGGGGGCGACCGCGTGGCAGTCCTGGAGCTGCTCGGAGAGCCTGCGGAAGGTGCGGCCGGAGGGGCGCTCGTTGAGATCGCCGCCCGCGACCGCGTACGGGGTGTCCAGCGCGGCCAGCCGGTCCAGCAGCAGTCCGCCCTGCTCGTGTCGCTCGGTGCGCTCCAGCGACAGATGGCAGCTGATCACGCCGAGGCGGGCGCCGCCGAAACGGACCACCGCCGTCGCGAGACCGCGCCGGTGCTGCCCCGGGGTGAGCGGCAGCAGGACGTCCTCGGTGCGTTCGACGCCCGCTCTCAGCGAGCAGAGCAGGGCGGGGCCCGCGGCGGTCGCGCCGCCGGAGAGGACGACCAGGTCGGCGGCGTGGGCCAGCCGGGCGAGTTTCTTGCGCCAGCGGAAGAAACGGGGGGCTTCCTGCACGAGGACCAGGTCGGGGGCGCAGGCCCTGATGACACGGACCAGGGCCGCGGTGTCGTCCCTCAGGGAGCGGACGTTGTAGCTGAGCACCCGGATGACCGCGGAACCGTCGGACTCTGTACGGGAGTCGGGGAGCGCCACCATGGCCGCCAATGTACGCCCACCGGGCCGGGGCGCGGCGGACGTGCGCGACTGGCCGTCTCCCGTGGCTCGTCGCGCCGTTCTCCGCGCCCCCGTACGGCATCACATGATCGGGTCGGGCTCCCGGGCCAGGTCCGCGGCGCCCACCATGCCGGCCTTGTTGCCCAGCTGGGCCGCGATCACGTCGGCCACGGGACGCCAGTTGCCACCCACCAGCCAGCGCTTGTACGACTTGCGGATCGGGTCGAGCACCAGGTCGCCCTCGTCCGAGAGACCGCCGCCGACGATGAAGGCGGACGGGTCGAAGAGAGAGGCCAGGTCGGCCAGGCCGGCACCGGCCCAGCGGGCCAGCTCGCGGTAGGAGTCGACCGCGACCGGGCAGCCCTGGCGGGCGGCCACGGAGATGTGCTTGCCCTCGATGCCGTCCGGGCTGCCGTCGCCGAGGGCGAGCAGCACCTCGGCGCGCTCCGGCGTGGCGTTGGCGCGCTGCTTGGCGTAGCGGACGAGGGCGCGGCCGGAGGCGTACTGCTCCCAGCAGCCCTGCGAGCCGCAGCCGCACAGCAGGCCGTCCGGCACCATGCGGATGTGGCCGAACTCGGCGGCGACGCCGAAGTGGCCGCGGCGCAGCTTGTTGCCGATGATGATGCCGCCGCCGAGGCCGGTGCCGAGCGTGATGCAGATGACGTTCCGGTGGCCCTTGCCCGCGCCGAACCTGTACTCGCCCCAGGCGGCCGCGTTGGCGTCGTTCTCCACGACCACCGGGAGGCCGGTGCGGGCCTCGACCTTCTCCTTGAGCGGTTCGTTGCGCCAGTCGATGTTCGGCGCGAAGTAGACGGTCGAGCGCTGACGGTTGACGTATCCCGCGGCACCGATGCCCACGCCGACGATCTCGTGCCCCGCGCGCGCGCCCTCCACCGCCGAGGCGATGGCGTCGATGATGGCCTCGGGCGTGGTGGGGGTCGGCACCTTGAAGGTCGAGAGGATGTTGCCTTCCTCGTCGACCACGCCGGCCGCGATCTTCGTGCCGCCGATGTCGACGCCGATGGTGAGTCCCATGAATCCCTCAGTTCCGGTCGAGCCCCGCTACGGCCAACCGTACCCGAGTGGGGGGTCAGTCCAGGTCGATGCGTTCGCCTGGTGGACCACCGTTCTCGCCCTTGCCGGGGTCCCGCTCGACGTCGGCGGCGCGGGCGGTCCAGCGTTTCTCCTGGGCCTGGACCGCGGAGCGGTAGGCGGCGAGGAGTTCCTGGCCCGCGGAGGCGAGGTGGTCGAAGACGTCGGGATTGCGCTCGATGACGGGTTCGACGGCCGCCTTGGCCTGCTGGACGACCTGCTGGACGATCTGCTGCGCGGCGGGTCCGGCGACCGCGCCGAGCAGCGGGGACTGGAGGCCGGAGAGCTTGTCGGCGACGGAGTCGACGAGCCGGCGCAGCTCCTCGGCGGCCGAGCCGGGAGGCGGCCCGTGCCGTTCCCGGCGCCGGGTCCGCTCCGCCGCGAGGTCCTCGGCGCAGGCCGTCGCCCAGGCGTCGGCGTCGGCGTCGGCCGTGGTCGCACGCTCCCCCGCTGCGGGGTGCTCTTCGCTCATGGCGGGCTCCTGACTGCGGTTCGTCCTTCCGACGTTACCGGACCGGACGCGGCGTTCTCACCGTGCCGTCGGCCAGAGCCCGGGGTCCGGCGCGAAGCGGATGCGCAGTTCCTCCTCGCGCAGGCTCGCCCCGGCCACGGTGCACCGGCGCAGCGCGGAGGGCAGCGGTACGACCCGGCGGAACGGGCCGACCCCGAGGACGAGTTCGTCGCCGCGCCGCATCAGGTCGAGCTGGTCGCGGGCGGCGCCGGGCAGCGGGATGTGCCAGACGAGGACACCGTCCTCGGCGAGCCGGTCGAGGACGGGCCACTCGACGCAGGAAGCGCGGGGGGGCGTGTCGTCGTCCAGGGCCGCGCCGAGGGCGGCCAGGTCGTCCGTGCCCTGCGGGTCGCGCCCCAGGTGGGCGGCGGTCGCCACCTCGTGCACGCACCGCCACTCCTCCAGCACCTTGCGCTGCTGCGCCACGGGTCCGGCGAGCCAGCTGCCGGGGGCCGCCTCGGACTCGGGCAGGACCCGGCTGGCGACCAGCCGGGCGGGCCGCCGGGCGCGCAGGGCGAGCCCGAGGGCGGCGGTGCGGACGGCGTCGGCACCGGCGGGGGTGGGTTCGGCGACCACCTGGACATGGGTGTCCCGGTCCGCGAGCACCGCCTCGACGGCGCCCAGCTCCAGGGCCCACCGCTCGGCGGCCTCGTACAGCCATTCCGCGGGCATCGGCACCCCGGCGAGCCGGCCGAGCACGGGCCGCAGCGCGCGGGCCGCCTGCCGTTCGGGCGGCAGCAGCCGCCGCAGGCACCGGCGCAGTTCCTCGGGGAGGCCCAGCAGGGTGAGGGCCCGGTCCAGGGGCGGCAGGTCCACGACGACCAGGTCATGGGCCTCGGAGAGCACCGCGTCGCGCAGCGCCCGCAGCAGTGCCAGTTCGTCGGCGCCCGGCAGCGGCGTCAGCTCCGCGGGGTCCAGCGGGGCGGCGCCGAGGAGGTCGAGCGCGCCGGCGGCGCGGTCCTGGAGCGCGGCGAGGTCCTCGCGGAACCCGGCGGCGGGGTCGGGCCGCCAGGCGGTGAGACGCTCCTCGGCCTGTACCGGCTCGGGCCCGGTGGGCGTGCCCAGGGCCGTGCCGAGCGTGTCGGCGCGGTCGGCGCTCAGGACGAGGGTGCGGGCCCCGCGGCGAGCGCCGGCGAGCGCGGTGGCGGCCGCGAGGGTGGTGCGCCCCGCACCGCCGGGGCCCGTGATCAGGATGGTGCGCATGAGGGTGACGTTAGCCCCCTGCGCGCGGCGCCCTCACTTCGCGCCCGACTCCACCCGCTTCTTCAGCCCGGCCAGGGCCCGGTCGATGATGACCTTCTCGGCCTTGCGCTTGATCATCCCGAGCATCGGGATCTTGACGTCGACGGTGAGCTGGTAGGTCACCTGGGTCGACCCGGGGCCCGCGGGCTTCAGGAGGTACGACCCGTCGAGCGAGCGCAGCATCTGCGACTTCACCAGGGTCCAGGAGACCTCGTGCTCGCCGGTCCAGGTGTAGGCCAGGACCTGGTCGTCCTTGATCGCGCCGGCGTCCATGACGAGCCGCACCTGCTCGGCCCGGCCCTGTCCGTCCTTCGCGAGGACCTCCGCCTCCTTCACCTCGCCGGTCCAGTCCGGGTAGCGGACGAAGTCGGCGATCACCCCCATGACGTCGGCCGGTGCCGCCTCGATCGTGATGCTCGAGCTGGTGTGTTCCGCCATCGCCGTGGCTCCTCCAGATGCGGTCCGGCAAGAGGTCGTGGTGCGCACAGGTGTGCAGCGTGGTCACGGTGCGCACGTGTGTGCAGCGTGAAGGCTACCGCGCGGCCGACCTGCCGCCCTCACCCCCTGCCGCCGCTCACCATTCGAGCGCCCAGGGCCTTCCGCTGCCCGCGAAGTGGCCGACGTTGACGCATTCCGTCGCCCCGATCCGCATCCGCCGCGCCAGTGGCTGATGGACATGGCCGAACAGGGAGTAACGGGGCCGGGTCCGGCGGATCGCCGCCAGCAGGGCCCTGCTCCCCCGCTCGAAGCGGCGTGCCACCGTGTCGTACACCAGTTCCGGGACCTCGGGCGGGATGTGGGTGCACAGCACGTCGACCTCGCCGACGGCCTCGATCTTGGCGGCGTACTCCTCGTCGGAGATCTCGTACGGGGTGCGCATGGGGGTGCGCAGGCCGCCGCCGACGAAGCCGAAGACACGGCCGCCGATCTCCACGCGCTCGCCGTCCAGGACGGTGAGGCCGGGGCGGGCGTACTCCGGCCACAGCGGCGGCAGGTCGACGTTGCCGTAGGTGGCGTACGTAGGGGTGGGGAAGGCCGCGAACAGCTCGGCGTACTGCTTGCGCACGGCACCCTCGATCACGGCGGTCCGGTCGGCGCCGACACCGGCCCACAGCCGGGCGCCGAGCGCACGGGCCTCCTCGAAGCGGCGGGCGGTGCGCAGCTCGACGAGGCGGTCGGCGTTCTCCACGCCGAACAGGTCGGGGAAGATGCCGCGCGAGTGGTCGGCGTAGTCGAGGAAGAGGACGAGGTCGCCCAGACAGATCAGGGCGTCGGCGCCGTCCCCGGCCCGGGCGAGGTCCGCCGCGTTGCCGTGCACGTCACTGACCACATGGACGCGCGTCCTGCTGCCTCGTGTGGATGCCATGGCGATCAAGGGTAGGCGGCGGAACGCGCCTGTGAACAGTGGCGGGCGGACCTGCGGTTACTGGCTGGTTCCGAACGCTGTCGACTACTGTGCGCGAAGAAACATCGACAGCAGTACCGATCTGTGTGACGCAGCGAACATCTCCCCGGGACCCCCTGTCGGAGACGCCATACCGGCGGGTAACGTCCGGGCAGTCCAGTCGTGCTCTGGATTTCAACATGTGAATCCGCGAGCACTTGCCCGAGCCTTGGACCGCACCGTCGCAGCACACAACGTCGTGGCGCCGGCGCCCTGTGAGGAGCAGCAGTCTTGCGCGAGTTCAGCCTTCCGGCCTTGTACGAGGTCCCCGCGGACGGCAATCTGACCGACATCGTGCGCAGAAACGCCGCGCAGCATCCCGATGTCGCCGTCATGGCCCGCAAGGTGTCCGGCCGCTGGCAGGACGTCACGGCCACGCAGTTCGCGGCCGAGGTCCGGGCCGCGGCCAAGGGCCTGATCGCCTCCGGCGTGCAGCCGGGCGACCGCGTCGGCCTGATGTCGCGCACCCGCTACGAGTGGACGCTGCTGGACTTCGCGATCTGGAGCGCGGGTGCCGTCACCGTGCCGGTGTACGAGACCAGCTCGCCGGAGCAGGTGCAGTGGATCCTGTCCGACTCGGGCGCCACCGCCTGCATCGTGGAGCTGGACGGCCACGCCGCCGCGCTGGAGGAGATCCGCGAGGCGCTGCCCGCCCTGAAGAACGTCTGGCAGATCGAGGCCGGCGGGCTGGAGGAGCTGGGCAGGCTCGGACAGGACGTGGCGGACGAGACGGTCGAGGAGCGCAGCTCGATCGCCAAGGCGGACGACGCGGCGACCATCGTCTACACCTCGGGCACCACGGGCCGCCCCAAGGGCTGTGTCCTCACCCACCGCAGCTTCTTCGCCGAGTGCGGCAACATCGTCGAGCGGCTGCGGCCGCTGTTCCGCACGGGCGAGTGTTCCGTGCTGCTGTTCCTGCCGCTGGCCCATGTCTTCGGCCGCCTGGTGCAGATCGCGCCGATGATCGCGCCGATCAAGCTGGGCTGTGTCCCGGACATCAAGAACCTCACCGACGAGCTCGCCGCGTTCCGCCCGACGCTGATCCTGGGTGTGCCGCGCGTCTTCGAGAAGGTCTACAACTCCGCGCGCGCCAAGGCGCAGGCGGACGGCAAGGGCAAGATCTTCGACAAGGCCGCGGACACCGCGATCGCCTACAGCAAGGCGCTGGACACCCCCTCGGGCGCGTCCTTCGGCCTGAAGCTGAAGCACAAGGTCTTCGACAAGCTCGTCTACAGCAAGCTGCGCACGGTCCTCGGCGGCCGCGGCGAGTTCGCCATCTCCGGTGGTGCCCCGCTCGGCGAGCGCCTCGGCCACTTCTTCCGCGGCATCGGCTTCACGGTGCTGGAGGGCTACGGGCTGACCGAGTCCTGCGCGGCGACCGCGTTCAACCCGTGGGACCGGCAGAAGATCGGCACGGTCGGCCAGCCGCTGCCCGGCTCGGTGGTGCGCATCGCGGACGACGGCGAGGTGCTGCTGCACGGCGAGCACCTGTTCAAGGAGTACTGGAACAACCCGGGCGCGACGGCGGAGGCGCTGGCCGACGGCTGGTTCCACACCGGTGACATCGGCACGCTCGACGAGGACGGCTACCTCAGGATCACCGGGCGCAAGAAGGAGATCATCGTCACCGCGGGCGGCAAGAACGTCGCCCCGGCCGTGATCGAGGACCGCATCCGGGCGCACGCCCTGGTCGCGGAGTGCATGGTGGTCGGTGACGGGCGGCCGTTCGTGGGCGCGCTGGTCACCGTCGACGAGGAGTTCCTGGGCCGCTGGGCGGCCGAGCACGGCAAGCCGGCGGGGTCCACCGCGGCGTCGCTGCGTGAGGACGCGGACCTGCTGGCCGCGATCCAGTCGGCGGTCGACGACGGCAACGCCGCGGTGTCGAAGGCGGAATCGGTGCGGAAGTTCCGCATTCTGTCCTCCCAGTTCACGGAGGAGTCGGGCCACCTGACTCCGTCGCTGAAGCTGAAGCGGAACGTGGTGGCGAAGGACTACGCCGCCGAGATCGAGGCGATCTACGCCAAGTAGGCGGCCGGCCGACGCGACGTCGGGTTCATGGCGCGGTGTCCTCCACGAGGACCCGCGCCATGATGCGTTCGGCGAGGGCGGTGATGGTGACGAAGGGGTTCACGCCGATCGAGCCGGGCACGAGCGAGCCGTCCACGGCGTAGAGCCGCCGGTAGCCCTTGACGCGTCCGTAGCCGTCCGTGGCCCTGCCCAGGACGCAGCCGCCCAGCGGGTGGTAGGTGAAGTCGTCGGCGAAGACCCGGCCGGACGAGCCGAACAGGTCGTAGCGGTAGATCGTGGCGTTCGCCGCGTTGATCCGGTCGAACAGTTTCTTCGCCATGCCCGCCGAGACCGCGCTCTGCGCGGCGCTCCAGCCGAGCCGCAGCGCGCCGTCCGTGCAGCTGAAGGAGGCCCGCTCCGGGTTCTTGGTGATGGCCAGGTAGAGGCTGACCCAGTGCTCCAGGCCCATGGGCAGCGGGGCGATCTCGGCGAAGACGGGGTTGGCGGGGTTCGACCAGTCGTCGATGCCCATGACCGGCATCGTGGACTGGTTCGCCCCCACGGTGTCCCACAGATGGTTGGCCCGGCCCAGCATCACGTTGCCGTTGGGGCCCCAGCCGGTGCCGACGCCGGCGTCCAGGTCGGGCAGGGTGCCCGACTCTCGGGCGCGCAGCAGGAGTTCGGTGGTGCCGAGGCTGCCGGCGCCGAGGAAGAGGTACGTGCAGCCGTACTCCTTGGTCTCGACGACCCTGCCGGTCAGGTCGATGCGCTCGGCGGTCAGGACGTAGCTCCCGTCGGGCGCCCGGCGCACCGAGGTGACCCGTTCTAGGGTGTGCACGGTGACGTTGCCGGTGCCGAGCGCGGCGGCCAGGTAGGTCTTGTCGAGGCTGCGCTTGCCGTGGTTGTTGCCGTAGATGACCTCGCCGGCCAGGGCGGACCTCGGGGCGGTGCCGGCGGCCTCGCGGCGCATGTGCTCGAAGTCGTAGACGTTGGGCACGAAGGTGGTGCGCAGGCCGGCCCGCGCCGCGTGCCTGCGGGAGATCCTGGTGAAGCGGTACCACTCCGTGGACTCGAACCAGGTGGGGTCGACGGTGTTGACGCCGAGCATGGAGCGGGCGCGCGGGAAGTAGGTGCCGTACATCTCGTCGGCGTCGACGGCGGGGAACTGCTCGGCGAAGTAGTCCCGGGGCGGGGTCACCGCCATGCCTCCGTTGACCAGGGAGCCGCCGCCGACGCCCCGGCCGACGTAGACGGACATGTGGTCGAAGCGGACGCGGTCCAGGGTGCCGGGGTGGCGGGCGATGTCCTTGTTGACGACGTCCAGCCAGAGGAAGGTGGCGAGCGGGGCCTCGGTGCGGGTGCGGAACCACATGGCTCGCTCGTCGGGGGCGGCGGTGGAGCAGAAGACCTTGCCGTCCGCGCCCGGGGTGTTCCACAGACGGCCCATCTCCAGGACCAGGGTGCGGATGCCGGCCTGGCCGAGGCGGAGGGCGGCGACCGCGGCGCCGTAGCCCGAGCCGACGACGACGGCCGGGGCGGAGTCGGCCGGGGCGGGTTCGGCCGCGTGCGCGGACTGCAGGCCGATCCGGGTGAAGCCGGAGGCCGCCGCGGTCTGGAGGGCCATCATGCCCAGGATCTGACGTCTTGTCAGCTGACGCTGCATCAGGTTTGCTGTCATGTTCCGCAGCATGCGTCGACTTTCCGGTTCCGCCTAGGGCGTGCGCGCGGTCCGGTGCGCCGCGGTCCGCCCGTCCGCGGCTTCCCGTCGCCCGCAGCCTGCCCGCACGGTCCCCCGCACCCCCGGCGGGTCCCCGCACCCCCGGTGCGTCCGCGTCGATTCCCCACGTCCCTGGTGCGTCCGCGCCGATTCCCCGCACCCCCGGTGCATCCGCGCGGTCCCCGCGTCCCCGGCGGGTCCCCGCCGATCCCCCGCACCCCCGGCGCATCCGCGCCGATCCCCCGCACCCCCGATGCGTCCGCGCCGATCCCCCGCACCCCGGCGGGTCCGCGCCGATCCCCCGCACCCCGTCGGCTCCCCGCGTCCCCGGGCAGGTCCGCGCCGGTCCCCCGCACCCCCGGCGGGTCCCCGCCGATCCCCCGCACCCCCGGCGGGTCCCCGCCGATCCCCCGCACCCCCGGCGCATCCGCGCCGATTCCCCGCACCCCCGGCGCATCCGCGCCGATTCCCCGCACCTCCGGCGGGTCCCGTCGGTTCACCGCGTTCCGGCGAGGGCCCTACAGCAGCGTCCTCAGGTTCTCCGCCAGCAGGTCCCAGCGCCACTTCTCCTCGACCCAGGCCCGGCCGCGCTCGCCCATGGCACGGCGCAGTTCCTCGTCCCCCAGGAGGGCGACGATCCGCTCCGCGGCGTCCTCGGGGGAGCCGCCCCGCACGACCCAGCCGGTCTCGCCGTCCAGGACCGCGTCGGGAGCGCCTCCGGAGTCGCCGGCCACGACCGGGAGGCCGGTCGCGGACGCCTCCAGGTAGACGATGCCGAGGCCCTCCACGTCCAGGCCGCCGCGGCGGGTGCGGCACGGCATCGCGAAGACGTCGCCGGCGCCGTAGTGGGCGGGCAGCTCGGACCACGGCACGGGGCCCGTGAAGCGGACGGAGTCCGCCACCCCGGTCTCGCTCGCCAGACGGCGCAGGTCCTGCTCGTAGGGGCCGCCGCCCACGATCAGCAGGACCGTGTCCGGCTCGGCGGCCAGGATCCGCGGCATGGCCCGGATGAGCGTGTCCTGGCCCTTGCGGCGCACCAGCCGCGAGACGCAGACCACGACCGGGCGGTCGGTGAGGCCGAGCCGGGCGCGGACCTCGTCGCCGCCGGAGGCCGGGTGGAAGATCTTCTCGTCGACGCCCGGCGGCAGCTGCACCATGCGCGAGGCCGCGGCCGGGCTCAGCGCGGTCGCGATCCGCGAGCGGGTGTACTCGCCGAGGTAGGTGATCGTGTCGGTGGAGTCGCCGATCCGGCCCAGCAGCTGCCGCGCGGCGGGCAGCTGGGCCCAGCCGGCCTCGTGGCCGTGGGTGGTGGCCACCAGGCGCTCGGCACCCGCCCGGCGCAGCGCGGGCGCCATCAGACCGAGCGGTGCCGCCGCCCCGAACCACACCGAGGTGCAGCCGTGCTCCCGCAGCAGCCGCACGGCCGTCCGGGTCGCGCCCGGGGTCGGCAGCAGCATGGTGGTGCGGTCACGGACGACGGTGAAGGGCTGCTCCGCGTCGAAGGCGGCGGTCGCCTCGGCGCCCTCGCGTCCGCGCTTCCAGGTGGAGGCGTACACGACGAGCTGCCCGGGATCGAGCCGCAGCGCCATGTTGTGCAGGAACGCCTGGATGCCGCCGGGGCGGGGCGGGAAGTCGTTGGTCACGATCAGGGTCTTGCGCATCGCCGCCGACCTTACCCAACGTAGACTCGCGGGTCGGCACGGCCGCGCTGCACGGCTCGCGCACAGGCCGACGGGGGATCATGGACCGGACGGCGGCCGGCGGACGAAGTGGGGCTCAGGTGAAGAATACGGACGTCGGACGTGCCGCGTTCGCTCTGTTCGCGGTGTGGGGCCTGACGCGTCTGGCCCTGCTGCTCTTCGTCTTCAAGGTCTTCGTCTTCCCCGGCCCCGACGTCACCAGCGACGTGTCGTTCATCTACCACGGCTGGTACGAGGTCCTGCGTGAGGGAACGTTCCCGCAGGAGGACGTCACCTGGCAGTACCCGCCCGCCGCCGCCCTGGCGATCCTGTCCCCCGCCCTGCTGCCCTTCCTGGAGTACGCGCAGGCGTTCTTCGTCCTGGCCTTCCTCGCCGACTTCGCCGTCCTGGCCCTGCTCATGTCCGCCGGGCAGCGGCCGGGCCGTACGCTGCGCGGCGCCTGGGTGTGGGTGGCCGGTGTGCCGCTGCTCGGCCCGACGGTGTACGCCCGCTACGACCTGATGGTGACCGCGGTCGCGGTGGCCGCGCTGCTCGCGGGGGCCCGGCGGCCCCGGCTGATGGGGGCGCTCGCCGGGTTCGGGGCGATGCTGAAGGTGTGGCCGGCGCTGCTGCTGGTGGGCTGTGTGAAGCGCCGGGCCTGGGGCGCGGCGGCCGCGACCGCGGCCGGGCTGGCGGTGCTGTTCAGCCTGGTGATGCCCGGCGCGTTCGCCTTCCTGACCTTCCAGCGCGACCGGGGCACCGAGGTGGAGTCGCTGGGTTCGCTGGTCTTCCATGTGGCCCGGCACCACGGCTGGGAGGGCCAGGTGCTGCTGAACTACGGCTCGGTGGAGTTCCTCGGCCCGTACGTCGACATGGTGAGCACGGCCGCGCTGGCGCTGACGGGCATGGCGATGGGCTGGCTGCTGCTGTGGCGGCTGGCGGCGGTGCGGTTCACGGCGACCACGCTCGCCGACGCCGCGTTCACGGCGGTGCTGCTGTTCACCGCCACCAGCCGGGTGATCAGCCCCCAGTACATGGTGTGGCTGGTCGGCCTCGCCGCGGTCTGCCTCGGGTACCGCTCCAGCCGGATGCGGCTGCCGGGCCTGCTGGTGGTGGCGGCGTCGCTGGTGACGGTGCTGGAGTTCCCGGTGTGGTTCGCGCACGTCGTCGCGAGCGACACGCTGGGCGTCGGCCTGCTGGTCCTGCGCAACGGCATGCTGGTGGCCGCCGGGTTCCTCGCGGCCCGTGAGCTGTGGCGGGCGACCGCGGCCCGCACACCCCCCGCGCCGCTGCCCGGTCAGACCGCCGCGGCCAAGGGGACCCCCGTCTCCTCCTGACGCCCGGCCCGCCGGAACAGCACGGCGCACACCGCACCCTGCAGGCCCGTCGCGAGCGCCGCCGCCAGGGCCACGCCGGGCAGACCGAGTCCTGACAGGCCGTACGCCAGCGGCAGCTGCACGGCCGTGCCGAACAGGGTCACCCGCAGCAGCACCCCCGCTCCCCCGCCACCCTCGAAGACCCCGCCGAGCGCGATGAAGCCCGCCATGAGGACCAGGTAGGGGCCGATGCAGCGCAGGAACAGCACGCCCTCGCGGGCGACGTCGGGGCCGGCGCCGAAGGCGGCCATGATCCAGGAGGCCGTGACCGCGAGCAGCACGGCACCCGCCAGCGCGACCGCGCAGGCGACCAGCACGGCCTCCCGTCCGATCGCCCGCCGCTCCTCACGGCCCTCCCCGAGGGTGTGCGCGGTGTGGATGGAGGCGGCCTGCCGCACCGCGTAGCAGGCCATGGTCACGACGAACATGACCTTGAACGCGATCGCGTACGCGGCCACCGCCGTCACCCCGAGCCGTGCCACGATCGCCACCAGCACCAGCGTGCCGGTCTGCCGCACGGTGAAGTCGGCGGACATGGGCAGCCCGGTCCGCAGCGTGCGCCGCAGCGCCGCCGCCACCGGCCCGGCGGGCCGCGCCCCGGCCCCCCGCAGCACCGCGTTGCGGCGTACGGCGACCAGTCCGGCCGCGAGGGCCGCGCAGCGGCACAGCACGGTGGAGGCGGCGGCGCCCTCGACGCCGTAGCGGTGCACGAACCAGGGGTCGCACACGAGGATCAGCCCGTTGGCGAGCAGGGCGAGCCGCATCGGCGTCCGGGTGTCGCCCGCGCCCTTCAGCAGGCCGTCGACGAGCTGCTGCGCGAAGAAGACCGTGACGCCCGGCAGGGAGACCGCGAAGTAGGCGGCGGCCAGGGGCACCGCGTCGCCGCCGCCCAGGGCGAGACGGGCCAGCGGCTCCCGCAGCAGGAACCCGCCGACGGCCACCACCGGGGTCACCAGCGCGCACAGCGCCCAGCCGCCCCGTACGGCCGCCCGCACCGCGGCGGGGTCCCGTGCGCCCCGTGCGTGCGCGACCAGCACGGTCGTGCCCGAGCCGAAGACGAGAGCCACACCGAGCAGCACGTTCTCCACCGTGGTCGCCATCGCCACGGCGGCCACGGCCGGCCCGCCGAGCCGGGCGACCCAGACGGTGTTGACGATCCCCGCGGCGACGAAGGCCAGGAACTGCACATAGACGGGTCCGGCGAGCGAGACGAGCTGCTTGCGATGGGCGTTCACGGATGTCCCCCTCGGATCGGCGCGGCACCTCGTTTCGAGTTGCCACACTTCGAGCTACCTCGATTCGAGGTAGCTCGATAAGAGGTAGCATGAGGCAGCGGCACATCACAAGGAGGAAAAGGTGCTGGAGCTGTCGATCCTCGGCTTCCTCGCCGAGACACCCCTGCACGGCTACGAGCTCAAGGAGCGGATCAGGGCCCTCAGCGGCCATGTCCGCCCGGTCAGCGACGGGGCCCTCTACCCGGCGATCAACCGCCTGATCGCCTCGGGCAGGCTCGACCAGCACACCGAGGAGGGCGCGAGCGCGGCGCCCCGCCGGGTGCTGTCCCTGACGCCGGAGGGCCGCGAGGACCTGCTGGAGCGGCTGCGGCACCCGAAGCAGACCGAGATCACCGACCAGGTCCGCTTCAACATCCTGCTCGCGTTCCTGCGGCATCTGCCCGACCGGCAGGAGCAGGCCGCCGTGCTCCGCCGCCGCCTGGACTTCCTGGAGACCCCGACGAGCTTCTTCTACGACGACGGCGCACCCGTGCGCGCCGAGGAGGCCGACGACCTCTTCCGGCAGGGCATGCTGCGCGTGGCGCGGGCGACCGGGAAGGCCGAGCTGGAGTGGCTGAGGGAGGCTCTGGACGTGCTCGGTCAGCCGAGCTGAGCCCGCAGATACTCCCGCCACTGCCCGGTGAACTCCTCCGGGGTCGTCCCGAGCACCCGCTCCAGCGCGTCCTCGACCGACCCGGCCCGCTGCCGGTGCTCCCCGACCGCGCGGTAGAACGCCCCGAGCCGGGCCTCGCCCCAGCGCTCGGCGATCATCCGGCACGCCAGCCAGCCGCCCTCGTACGCCCGGGCCAGCGCGGCCGAGTCCCCGTCGAAGCCGAAGTCGCCGTCCGCCGGCAGCGCCGCGGGCAGCCGCCCCTCGGTCACCGCCCGGGCCAGCTCCGGCGCGGCCTCGGCGGGGGTGCGGCCGGTGCCGCGGTAGCCGACCCAGTCGGCGTACCCCTCGGACAGCCACAGCGGGGTCGCGGCGTTGGTGTGGGCGCGGGTGGCCACATGAGTGGTCTCGTGGGTGAGCACGACCTGCCGGCCCGTCGGGCCGAGGACCCCGTACGCGTCGGGGTTGACGATGACCCGGTCCGCCGGCGCCCGCCGCGAACCGCCGACCTCGCCGGTGGTGACGGCGGCGATCCCCCGGTAGGCGGAGGCCGGTGAGCCGAGCAGCCCCGCCATGCCGTCCAGCGACCGGGGCACCAGCACCACGACGCGCCGGCTCCACTCCCCGTCCCAGGCGTCGGACACGGCCGGTACGGCGTCGTCGGTGAGACGCGCGAAGCCGTCCAGCGCCTCGCGGGACTGCCCGACGCCCAGCACGATGCCGTGCCGGGCGCGCACGACCGCGACCTCGCCCTGGTCCCACAGCTGCTGCGCGGACCTCCGCGCGGGCCGGTCGGACACCACCCGCCAGTCGCCCTCCGCGTCGCGCGCGAGGTCCAGCGTGCGGCCGGCGGTCGCGGGGGCCGTGTCGTAGCCGGAGAGGCTGTAGCGCAGCTCGGCGTCGGCGGTGGCCGTGTCGCCGCTGCGGCGCAGACCGGTGACCTCGTAGGTCCAGCCGGCCAGCGACACGGCCCGCAGCCGGTCGTACGTCACGGCGCCGCCGGTGGCCCGGTACGCCTTCGCGTCATGGGCGACGAGCGCCCGCCCGCGCCGGTCCAGCAGCTGCTGCACCTCGGTGCGGGTGTCGTCCCGCACGGCCGGCGCCCCGCACCCGGCCGGGGAGACGAGCAGCACACAGAGCAGCGCGACACCCGCGCTCAGCGCCCGCCTTCGACCAGCCACCTTTCCGATCGTAAGGCCGGCCGGCGGGATCAGACCCTGGTCACCGACGCGACGGGCATCATCCCGACCGGGTCGTAGCGCACCGGGGCGCCCGGGTAGGGGGCGTGGATGACCTGGCCGTCGCCGACGTACATGCCGACATGGCTGGCGTCGGAGCGGTAGATGACCAGGTCGCCGGGCTGCGCCTGGGACAGCGGCACCTGACGGCCCGCGTGACGCTGGGCCTGCGAGGTGCGCGGGATGGCGACGCCGGCCTGGGCGTACGACCACTGCATCAGGCCCGAACAGTCGAACCCGCCGGGCCCGTTGGCGCCCCAGACGTAGGGCCTGCCCAGCGCGGAGCGGACGGCGGCGACGGCGGCACCCGCGCGGCCCGGGACAGAGACGGCGCCGTCCGGGCCCGGCATGCCCGAACGGCCGGAGCGTGAGGCCCGGTCGTAGGCCGCACGGTCGGCGTCCGGCAGGGAGGCGAGCAGCTGACGCGCCCGCAGGAGCTTCTGCTCCACCGTGCGCTTGTGGGAGGCGACCGCCCTGCGGCTCCGCTCCAGCTCGTCGAACGTGCCGAGCGCCTCGGCGCGCTCCTGGGAGAGTTCGCGCAGGGCGCCGCGGAGTTCCTTCAGCTGTCCGGCCTGGCGGGCGCCGATGCGGTCCAGGACGGACGCCTTGTCGAGGTAGTCGTCCGGGTCGTCGGAGAACAGCAGGGCGACGGCGGGGTCGATCCCGCCGGAGCGGTACTGGGCCCCGGCCAGCGAACCGAGCTTCTCCCGCAGGGTGTTGACGCGCTCCTGCTGGCGGGCCATGCGGTCCTGGGCGTGCGCGATCCGGTCGCGCAGCGCGTCGGCGCGCTCGTCGGCCTCGTTGTACGCCTCGGTGGCCCTCTCCGCCTCCGCGTGGAGACGGTCCACCTCGGCGCGGGGGTCGTCGTGCGGCGCGGCCACCGCGGACGTGGCGGCGGGTACGGCGCCGAGAGCGGCGACGGAGAGGGCGCACAGGGCACCGATCCCGCGGTCGAACCCGGACGGTGCAAGGCGGCGGTGAGAGCCCACGACGGGACGCGCTCCTTCCACTGGCTGGCTGGAAACGCGGCAGACAGTAACCCCGCGCGGGGGCACCGGCCAAAGACCTCGGCGGGCACACACGGTGACGCCCCGCCGCAGACGCAGGTCAGCAGCGGGGCGTGGAGTCAGAACGCGCCCGTGCAATTCGCCCGTTCGGGCGGCACGGTGTCCTGATCTTGAAGGAGTCGCCGGGACGTCCGGAGGTCAGATCCGGACGCCGAACTGGTACGGCATGTTGTTGATCGACTCGTAGCGCACATAGGCGCCGGTGCGCGGGGCGTGCAGCACCTGGCCGTTGCCCGCGTAGAAGCCGACGTGGTGCAGGTCGCCGTAGAAGATGACCAGGTCGCCGACCTTGAGGTCGGACTGGCTGTAGATGCGGGTACCGGCGTTGGCCTGGTCCTGCGAGATGCGCGGGATACCGACACCGGCCTGGGCGAAGGCCCAGGAGGTCAGACCCGAGCAGTCGAAGGAGGACGGGCCGGAGGCACCGTAGACGTAGGGCGTGCCGATCTTGCTCTGGGCGGCCTGGAAGGCGGCCATGGCGCGGCCGGAGCCCTTCGCGCTGTTGCCGAGGTCCACGCGCTCCGCGGAGGAGCGGTTGGCGCGGGCCTGCTCCTCGGCGAGGGCGGCCTTCTCGGCGGCGTCGAGGGAGTTGAGCAGCTTCTGGGCCTCGGAGAGCTTGCCCTGGACCTCTTCCTTCTTCTTGCCCAGCTCCTCGCGGGTGGAGGCGAGGTCCTTGAGCTTCTCCGTGGCCTCGGCGCGCTCCTGGGCGAGTTCGCGCTGTTTGTCCTGGATCTTCTTCAGCGACTCGACCTGCTGGCCGCTCAACTGGTCGAGCGTGGACGCCTTGTCGAGGTAGTCCTCGGGGTCGGCGGAGAGGAAGAGCTGGACGGAGGGGTCGATACCGCCGCTGCGGTACTGGGCGCTGGCCATCGAACCCAGGCCGTCGCGCAGCTCGTTGAGCTCCTCCTGGCCGCGGGCGACGTTGTCCTGGACGGTGGAGATCTCCTTCTGGAGCTTCTCCTGCTTCTCCTTGGCCCCGTTGTACTTCTCGGTGGCCTGCTCCGCCTCTTCGTAGAGCTTGTCGACCTTCGCCTTGACCTCGTCCTTGCTCGGCTTCTCGCTGGGCGCGGCATTGGCGGCCTGCGCGCTGATCGCGACGGCAGCGGCGGCGGCGGTGGTCAGCACCGTCACGCGTGCGCGACTGGGCTGCTTGGGTCGACGGTGGGAAGCCACGGGGGTGGACTCCTTCTTGTGAGCGATCACCCGATCGGAGGTTCGAGGCATGACCCTAGTGACCTTGCTGTGATCAGTTCAAATCCTGAGGCAAAAATTCCGCTCACGGAGCGCATTCTTTGCCCGCAACTCACGTGCAGTGATACGCGCTTGACGCTACGTTGCGTGAAGAACGGGCCAATTCGGGCAATGCGCCTGTACGTTGCGCTTGGTGCGTACGTGGCCCATGGGGCATACGCCGTGACGGGCTCAGCCGCGCGAGAACCGCTTCAGCAGCACCACCGACGCCACCGGGCGGGCCCCGGCGCGCGCGACCCCGTCGGCCACCTCACGGTCGGTGGAGACGACGATGACAGGCCGGCCCGGCGGCTCGGCGCGCACCAGCTGACGGATCAGCTCGTCCGCGGTGACGCCGGGCTTGGAGAACAGCACCCGCACCCCGCGCGGCGGCGCCAGCAGCACCGGCGCGGCCAGTTCGGCGCCGTCGAAGACACAGGTGACCTCGGCGCCGGTCTGCGCGGCGAGCTGCGAGAGCTGGCCCAGCAGTCTCAGCCGCTGCTTCTCCAGCGGCATCTGCGGATAGCCGGTCTTGGTGACGTTGTAGCCGTCGACCACCAGATGCGCCTGCGGCAGGGCGAGCAGCTGGTCCAGGATCGCCGGGTCGTCCTCGGACAGCGCCCGCGCGGCGATGTCCTTCGGCGTCATCCGCCCCGGCTCGACCGCGTCCACGGTCTCCGCCGGGCGCACCGACACCGGCGGCAGGGCGAGTTCACGGCGCAGCCCCTGGGACGCCTCCAGGACGGTGTCCAGCAGCAGCCGCACCCGCATGTCCTCGACGCTGCGCCCTTCGCGTGCCGCCTTGCGGCTGGCCTCCAGGGCGGCCTCGGTCTCCCCGAGGCGGGCCTTGAGACGCCGTGTCTCGCTCTCGGCGGCGGACACCTGCGCATGGCTCTCCGTGCGCACGCCCTCGATCTCGCCCTGGATCTTGCGCAGGGCGGCCTCGCCGCGCTTGACGTCGCTGAGCGCGGCGCGCAGCTTGCGGTGGAGCGACTCCGTCTCCTTGCGGGCGGCCTCCAGCTCCACGCGCGTGCGCTCGGTCTCGGCGCGGGCCTGTTCGCGCGCGGCGGCCAGTTCGGCGCGCAGCCGCTCCAGTTCGGCCCGGCTCTCCTCGTCGGCGCGTTCGGCGTCGGCGCGCTGGGCCTCCTCGCCCGCGGCCGTCACCAGCTTCACCCAGCCGGCCGGACGCAGCACATAGGCCGCGGCCGCCACGTCGAGGGGGTCCGCGGCCGGCGGGGGCGACCCCGAGTCCAGCGCGGCGGCCAGTTCGGGCTGGGCCTCCCGGAACTTCTCCCCGATCCGCTGCCGGAACAGGGAGTCGGTCTCCAGCGCGGAGGCCATCGCGTTGCCCGCGAACTTGGCGCGGCGGTTGGCTGCGAATCGGGCGTACTGTCTGAGCTGGGCGGGCAGTTCGGCCACGGTCAGCCCCCCGAACCCGTCCGAGACGATCTGCACGACCCGGCGCCGCACCCCGTCGGGCAGCGGACGGTCGAGCACCTCGGCGGCGCCGTCGCCCGGCCCCCCGCCCGTGGTCTCCACCATCCGTCACACCCCAATGCCCGTGCGGGGCCCGCTCCCGTCAGGAGCCGGCGCCCGGCCTGTCCACCAGTTCCACCTGATCCACCGCGTTGCACCAGCGGCAGCGCACCGACTCGATGGTCTCACTGACCACCTCGCGCTCCTCCACGCTCGGCTGTCCTGCGAGGTCGAGGTGGACGTACTCCACGACCTTCGACGAGCGGGTCACATCGAAGCGGGTGAGGTTGCCGCACAGGGTGCAGCGCCACCGGGTCGAGTCGGTGGGCAGGGGAACCGTCATCGTGGCTGTTCACTTCCTTCTAGTCTCCGCGATGCGCCGGCGTACCGGCACGTGTGGCTCGTAACCCTACGGCCTGGGGACGACACCCCGCCCGCCTGTCCACGGCGGCGAGGCGATCTGTATGTATGCGTCCGGTTACGCCATGCTCTGTGTTCATGATCAGCGACTGGAGCGCGAGGGCCGGCCGGACGGCCGTGGCGATGCGGCGGCCGACGGCGCCGGTGACGTACGGACTGATCGGCCTGTGCTGCCTGATCTTCCTGATCGGCCCGGCGTCGGGCCTGAACCCGGTCCACGGCAGCGGGGACGGGCTGGCCCTGGCGCAGCGGGCCTACTTCCGGCGGTGGGGAGTGGTCCCGGACCAGTTGTTCGAGGGCTCCCCCCGGGCCGCGCTGACCACGGCGACGGCGCTCTTCGTGCACGCCAGCTGGGTGCATCTGCTCGGCAACATGCTCTTTCTCTACGTCTTCGGCGTGATGACCGAGAGACGCCTGGGGCGAGTCGAGTTCACCCTCTTCTATCTGGGGTGCGGCTGTCTGGCCCTGCTGGGCTACGCGGCCGCCAACTCCGGCTCCGGGCAGTCGCTGGTGGGGGCGTCCGGGGCGATCTCGGCGGTGCTCGGGGCGTTCCTGTACCTGTTCCCGAGGGCGCGGGTGACCAGTCTGCTGCCGTTCCTGTTCTTCCTGCCGCTGCGGTTCCCCGCGTGGGTCGTGCTGCCGTTCTGGGCGGCCCTGCAGTGGCTGGCCGCGGGGCGGGCCACGGGCGGGCCGGGGGTGGCGTACCTGGCGCACCTGGTGGGCTTCGGCCTGGGCTTCGCCTACGCGTGGGCCCGTCACGGCCGTACGACTAGAGTGAAAGCCGCCCCAGCTCCGGCCCCCGAGGGAGAGAACCAGCCGTGATCACCGCGATCGTTCTGATCAAGACCAGCGTGGACCGGATCCCGGAGATCGCCGAGCAGGTCGCCTCGCTGGATTCCGTGAGCGAGGTCTTCTCCGTGACGGGGACGTACGACCTGATCGCCATGGTCCGGGTGCGGCAGCACGAGGACCTGGCCGATGTCATTCCGGGGCGGATCAGCAAGATCGCGGGCGTCGAGGCGACGGACACGCATGTCGCCTTCCGGACGTACTCGCAGCACGACCTCGAGGCGGCTTTCGCGATCGGGCTCGATTCCTGAGCGTCCCGTGCCCCCTGGAGCGTCCCCAGGGGGCGCGTCACCTCACACGGCCGGGACGCAGCGGCCCTCCTCCGTGCGGTAGGTCCACCTGGCGCCCTCGGTCACCAGTTCCTTCACGGCCGCCACGAAGCGGTCGACGTGCTCGTCGGGGGTGCCCGCGCCGAAGCTCACCCGGATGGCGTTGAGGGACTTCTCGCCGGGAGCCGCCTCGGGGGCACCGCACTCGCCCTGGGTCTGGGGGTCGCTGCCCAGGAGGGTGCGGACCAGGGGGTGGGCGCAGAAGAGGCCGTCGCGGACGCCGATGCCGTACTCGGCGGAGAGGGCGGCGGCGAAGTGGGAGCTGTTCCAGCCCTCCACGACGAAGGAGATCACCCCCACCCGCGGGGCGTCGTCGCCGAAGAGGGAGAGGATCCTGACCTCGGGGACCTCGGCGAGGCCCGCGCGGACCCGGTCGACCAGCTGCGTCTCCCGGGCGACGAGGGAGTCCCAGCCCGCCTCCGTCAGGGCCTTGCAGGCGGAGGCGATGGAGTAGGCGCCGATCACGTTCGGGGAGCCGGCCTCGTGGCGGGCCGGGCTCTCGTGCCACTCGACGGCCACGCCGCCGTCCTCCCGCCGGGTGACCTTGCGGCTGGCGCCGCCGCCCGCCAGATACGGCTCCGCCTCCCGCAGCCAGTCGGCACGGCCGGCCAGGACGCCCGAGCCGAAGGGCGCGTACAGCTTGTGCCCGGAGAAGGCGACCCAGTCGACGTCCAGGTCGCGCACGCTCACCGGGTGGTGCGGGGCCAGCTGTGCGGCGTCCAGCACGATCCGGGCGCCGTGCGCGTGGGCGGCCGCGGCGAGCTCGCGCACCGGCCAGATCTCACCGGTGACGTTGGAGGCGCCCGTCACGCACACCAGGGCCGGGCCGTAGGGGTCACGGCCGGCCAGCGCGCGCTCCAGGGTCTCCACCGCCTGGCGCGGGGTGCGCGGGGCGTCGAGGCAGGTGACCCGGGCGTCCCGCCAGGGCAGCAGCGAGGCGTGGTGCTCGGTCTCGAAGACGAAGACCTGGCAGTCGGCGGGCAGGGCGCGGGCGAGCAGGTTGAGGGAGTCGGTGGTGGACCGGGTGAAGACCACCTGGTCGTTCTCCCGGCAGTCCAGGAACCCGGCGACCGTGCGGCGGGCGTTCTCGAACAGGTCGGTGGACAGCTGGGAGAGGTAGCCGGCGCCGCGGTGCACGCTGCCGTAGTACGGGGCATAGGCGGCCACGTCGTCCCAGACGCGCTGGAGGGCGGGGGCGCTGGCCGCGTAGTCGAGGGCCGCGTAGACGACCTCGCCGCCGGTGACGAGCGGGACGGTGACATCCCGGCCCAGAACGGGCAGCGGGGCACAAACGGACTGGTCGGCGGCAGCGACGGAGACAGACATGGCGAGGACTCCCGTGAGGGTGGAGGAAGAAGAGAAAGAAGGGAACGCGGAGGCGGGGCTCGGCGGCCCTATCGCATTCGCTTGCTCACGGAAGGCTCCCTCGAACGACCAGGACCCCTGGTGTCGAGAGGGGTCCGCGCTTGCCGTGGACCTTGCTGTCCACGGCCTGGTCCTCACCCGGGGCACCCCGCCACGGACGGAGGGTTGCCGGACAGTCGGCCGGGGCCTCATGACTGTCACTCATGACCTGGTACAGGAACGTACGCGAAGTGATCGCCGCCCCGCAACCCGTGTCCGGATCGCGGGACGGCCGTCGGCGGGAGGTCAGGCGTTGCTGGCCGCCACCCAGCGGTCCAGCGTCCGCTGCGCCGCGCCCGAGTCGATCGACTCCGCGGCCTTCGCCATGCCGGCCCCGATCTGCTCCGCCAGCGGCGCTCCGGTCGGCTCCAGCGCCACCAGCGCGGCCGCCGAGTTGAGCAGTACGGCGTCCCGGACGGGCCCCGTCTCGCCGCCGAACACGCGCAGCGCGACCTCGGCGTTGTAGGAGGCGTCCGCGCCCCGCAGGGCCTCCACCGGGACCAGGCCGATGCCGACCTCGCGCGGGTCGAACGCCTCCTCGGTGACCTTGCCGTCCCTGACCACCCACACCCGGGAGGTGGCGGTGGTCGTCAGCTCGTCGAGGCCGTCGTCCCCGCGGAAGACCAGCGAGGAGTTGCCGCGCTCGGCGAAGACGCCCGCGACGATCGGCGCCATGCGCGCGTCCGCGACCCCGACCGCCTGGGCCCTGACCTTCGCCGGATTGGTGAGCGGGCCGAGGAAGTTGAAGGTGGTCCGGATGCCCAACTGCCCGCGGGCGGCGGCCACATGACGCAGCGCCGGGTGGAACTTCACCGCGAAGCAGAAGGTGATCCCGGCCTCCTCCGCGACCTGCGCCACCCGCTGGGGGGTCAGCTCCAGGTTGACGCCGAGCTTCTCCAGCACGTCGGACGCGCCGGACGCCGACGACGCCGCGCGGTTGCCGTGCTTGACGACCTTCGCGCCGGTGCCGGCGACCACGATCGAGGACATGGTGGAGATGTTCACCGTCCTGGCGCCGTCCCCGCCCGTGCCGACGATGTCGACGGTGGCGCCGGGCACCTCGATGACATTGGCGTGCTCGTACATCGTGCGGACCAGACCGGTGATCTCCTCCACGGTCTCGCCCTTGGCGCGCAGCGCCACCGCGAACCCGGCGATCTGGGCGTCGGTGGCCTCGCCGCGCATGATCCGGTCCATCGCCCAGGCGGTCGCCTCGGCGCTCTGGTCGTGCCCGTCGAGCAGGGCGTTCAGCACCTGGGGCCAGGAACGGCCCGCCGCGGTGTCGCCTCCAGCGGGGGTCACAGCGCTCATCAGCCGCTCCTGAGTGTCGTGAGGGAGTGTGATCCCCAGCCTATCCAGCCCGGGGCAGGGCGAAGGGCCCCGTCCGAACACCGGACGGGGCCCTTCGCTGTGGCGTGGCGAACGCAGCGATCAGTGGTGGCCGTGGCCGCTCGTGATCTCCTTGTACTCCTCGACGGTCGGCTTCTCGATCTGGGAGTCCTCGCCGAAGTACGCCTTGCTCAGCTTGGCGCGCAGCTTCTCGGAACCCTTGACCTTGCGCTCGACACCGTTCTCGTCGACCGTCGGCCCGATCTCGGCCGGCTTGTACTGCTCGTGCGCGGTGAGGGTGTGCAGCTGCTCCTGGCTGAGCGGCTCGTGCACCTCGATGAACTCACCGTGCGGCAGGCGCTTGATCGTGCCGGTCTCGCGGCCGTGCAGGACCTTGTCCTTGTCACGGCGCTGGAGGCCGAGGCAGATCCGCTTGGTGAGGACGAACGCGATGATCGGTCCGGCGAAGAAGCCGATGCGGACGAACCAGGTGACCGCGTTGATCGACAGGTGGAAGTGGGTGGCCCAGAGGTCGTTTCCACCACCGATCAGCGTGATCATGTACATCGTGATCCAGGCGACGCCGAACGCGGTGCGCGTCGGGGCGTTGCGCGGACGGTCCAGGATGTGGTGCTCGCGCTTGTCGCCGGTGATCCAGGACTCGATGAAGGGGTAGACCGCGAGGGCGATCAGCACCACACCGAACAGGACCAGCGGGATGAACACGCCCAGGACCAGCGTGTGGCCCCAGAGGTTGATCTCCCAGCCCGGGAAGAAGCGGATCAGACCCTCGGCGAAGCCCATGTACCAGTCGGGCTGGGCGCCGGTGGACACCTGGTCCGGACGGTAGGGGCCCATGGCCCAGATCGGGTTGATCTGCGCGATCGCCGCGATGGCCGCGATGACACCGAAGACCAGGAAGAAGAAGCCTCCGGCCTTGGCCATGTAGACCGGCAGCAGCGGCATGCCGACGACGTTCTTGTTCGTCTTTCCGGGGCCCGCGAACTGCGTGTGCTTGTGGTAGAAGACCAGGATCAGGTGGCCGACCACGAGACCGAGCATGATGCCCGGCAGCAGCAGGATGTGGATCGAGTAGAAGCGGGCCACGAAGTCGGTGCCCGGGAACTCGCCGCCGAAGAGGAAGAACGAGATGTAGGTGCCGATGACCGGCGTCGACAGGATCGCGCCCTGCGTGAAGCGGACACCGGTGCCGGAGAGCAGGTCGTCCGGGAGCGAGTAACCGGTGAAACCGGTGAACATGCCGAGGACGAACAGCAGGAAGCCGAACAGCCAGTTGATCTCACGCGGCTTGCGGAACGCGCCCGTGAAGAACACGCGCATCATGTGCACGAACATGCCCGCGAGGAAGATCAGCGCGGCCCAGTGGTGGATCTGCCGGATGAGCAGACCGCCACGGACGTCGAAGCTGATGTCCAGCGTGGAGGAGAACGCCTCCGACATGAGCTGGCCCTGCAGCGGCACGTAACTGCCGTGGTACTCCACCTCGTTCATCGACGGGTGGAAGAACAGCGTCAGGTACACACCCGTGAGGATGATGATGATGAAGCTGTAGAGGCAGATCTCACCCAGCATGAACGACCAGTGGTCGGGGAAGATCTTGCGCATGTTGGCCTTGGCCAGGGAGTAGATCCCGAGCCGGCCGTCGGCCCAGTCGGCGATGCGCTCGCCGGCCGGGGCCTTCCCGCGAGAGCGGGACTCGGTGGTCTCTTGAGTGCTCATCCGCGCTCCCAGAAAGCAGGACCGACGGGCTCCGCGAAGTCGCCGAGCGCCTCGAGGTAGCCCTCGTCGTTCACGCCGATCTGCAGCTGCGGAAGGGCGTGACCGGCGGGGCCGAAGATGACCCGGGCACCGTCGGACAGGTCGAAGGTGGACTGGTGGCAGGGGCAGAGCACGTGGTGCGTCTGCTGCTCGTACAGGGAGATCGGGCAACCGACGTGGGTGCAGATCTTCGAGTACGCCACGATGCCCTGGTGGGACCACGCGAGCTCTTGCTTGTCCTTGATGTCCTCCGGCTGGAGCCGGACGATCATCAGAGCAGCCTTGGCGATCTCGTTCTGGAAGTCGTGGTCGTCCTCCTCCAGGCCCTCCGGCTTGGCGAACGTCAGCGAGCCGACGGCGACGTCGGACGGACGCAGCGGCTCGTTGGTGTTCATGTTGACGAGCAGCTTGCCCTTGCTCCACAGGGTGTGGCGGAGCTTGTCCTCGGGCAGCGGGCCGAGGTCGCGCAGCAGCACGACGCCCGACAGCGGCACCAGGGTGAGCGCACCGAACATGGTGTTGCGGATCAGCTTGCGCCGGCCGATCACCGACTCCTTGGCGCCCTGGCGGAAGTCCTCGTGGACCTTCGCGCGGACCTCCTCGGACGCGGCGATCGGGTGACGGTCGTCGGCGACCTCCACGTCGGACATCAGGGTGCGGGCCCAGTGGACCGCGCCCGCGCCGATGCAGAACAGGGCCGTGCCGAGGGTCAGGCCCAGCGCGAAGTTCAGCGCGTTGAGGTGACCGATCGGGAAGACGAAGACCGACTTGTCGTGCGGGATCGCCACGTACGAGGCGATGAAGCCGACGGTGGCCAGCATCGACACCGTGAACAGCAGGGCGACCGCACGCTCGGACCGCTTGGCGGCCCGCTCGTCGATGTCCTGGATCCGGTGCTCGTGGGGCGGCAGCCCCGGGTCGGCGAACGGGTTCTTCTCGTCCGCGACGCTCACCGCGCCGTGCGCGGTCCCCTGCTCAGCGGGCAGGTTCTCTTCTGGAATGTCTTGGCTACTCATGACTTCTTGGCCTTTGCGGTCCGAGCGGCGACCCAGACGGCGACCGCGATCAGCGCGCCGAGGCCGAAGATCCAGGAGAAGAGGCCCTCGCTGACCGGCCCGAGGCCGCCCAGCTCCAGACCACCCGGGTTCTCGGTGTCGTCGCTGTTGACCGCGTCGAGGTACGCGATGATGTCCTTCTTGTTCTGCTCCGACAGGGTGGTGTCGGGGAAGGAAGGCATGTTCTGCGGGCCGGTCTGCATGGCCTCGTAGAGGTGCTTCGGGTCGACGCCCTCCAGGCTCGGGGCGTACTTGCCCTTGGTGAGCGCGCCACCCTTGCCGGTGAAGTTGTGGCACTGCGCGCAGTTCGTGCGGAAGAGCTCGCCACCCTTGGCGATGTCCGCACCCTCGGGGCCGTACTGCTCCTCGGTCGGAACGGTCGGGCCCGCGCCCAGCGAGGCGATGAACGCCGCGAGCTGGTCGATCTCGGCCTGCGAATAGAGGTTCTTCTTCTTCGGCACCTGGGCGCCCTGGGAGGTCGCCGCCGGCATGCGGCCGGTGCCCACCTGGAAGTCGACGGCAGCGGCGCCCACGCCGACCAGGCTGGGGCCGTCGGTGCTGCCCTGACCGCCGGTGCCGTGGCAGCTGGCGCAGCCTACGGCGTAGAGCTTCTTGCCCTCGTCGATGGCGAGGGACTGGGCGGTTTCATCGGCCTGCGCCTTGTCCGCGGGCGCGAACACGGCGTACAGCCCCCCGGTGGCCGCCAGCGCGAGGAGTAGGACGACGACCGCCGCCAGCGGATGGCGTCGTCGTGCGGAGAGCTTTTTCACGGATTACCCCGGTGTCAGGATCTTCTGCGTCGATGCTTCTGGGATGTGCGCGCGTCGGGTGAGCGCGCGAGTGATCGGTTCCTGCTACTTGATCATGTAGATCGTGGCGAAGAGACCGATCCAGACGACATCGACGAAGTGCCAGTAGTAGGACACGACGATGGCGGCCGTCGCCTGCTCGTGAGTGAACCTGCGGGCCGCGTAGGTGCGCCCGAGGACCAGCAGGAAGGCGATGAGTCCGCCCGTCACGTGCAGGCCGTGGAAGCCGGTGGTCAGGTAGAAGGCCGAGCCGTACGGGTCGGAGGAGAGCGAGAGCCCGTCCACCTTCACCAGCTCGGTGTACTCGTAGACCTGACCGCCGATGAAGATCGCACCCATGACGAAGGTGACGATGAACCACATCCGGAGCTTCTTCACGTCACCGCGCTCGGCGGCGAACACGCCGAGCTGGCAGGTGAGGGAGGAGAGCACCAGGATCGTGGTGTTGGTCGCCGAGAACGGGAAGTTCAAGGCGTCCGCCTTTTCACTCCAGAACTCTGGACCCGTCACCGATCGCAGGGTGAAGTACATCGCGAAGAGGGCCGCGAAGAACATCAGCTCGGAACTCAGCCAGATGATGGTTCCGACGCTGGTGAGGTTCGGCCGGTTGACCGACGGGTGCGCGTGCCCGGTTTCTACTGTCGTTGCTGTCGCCACGACCGACATTATGTCGGTCGCTTATCCCGCCCTCACTCCGGGGGGTGCCGTTCGGAGTGTTGCTGCCCTCCGAACCGGTGTTGACGTGGTGTTCATGGGAGTAGCATCCGAGCGAAGGGCCCCGTCCGTACGACGCCGACGTCTCGGAGGAACCATGCAGCCGACCGCCACCGTGCTGGTCTACAGCGACGACTCCAACACCCGTGAGCAGGTCCGGTTGGCCGCGGGGCGCAGGCCCGCCCCGGACGTCCCCTCGGTGGAGTTCGTGGAGTGCGCGACGCCGGACGCGGTGCTGCGGGAGCTGGACCGCGGCGGCATCGACGTGTGCGTGCTCGACGGCGAGGCCGTGCCCATGGGAGGCATGGGGATGTGCCGGCAGATCAAGGACGAGGTCTTCAACTGCCCGCCCGTGCTGCTGCTCATCGGCCGGCCGCAGGACGCGTGGCTGGCCACGTGGAGCCGGGCCGACGCCGCTGTGACGCTTCCTGTGGATCCGGTGGAGTTCGCCGCGGCCCTGGCCTCCCTGCTGCGCCAGAAGCGCCTCCAGAGCGCCTGAGCACCCCGAGGGGCGCGGACCGTGGTCCGCGCCCCTCGGGGTGCCCGCGTCCGGCTACACCGCGGCCGGTCTGAGGCGGGCCGTCTCCTCCGCCTTCGGGGTCTCCGGCTTGCCGCCGGTCAGGGCGCTGCCCTCGCGCCACTTGGCCCAGGTGAGGTTCCAGTCGCCGAAGCCGTTGCTGAAGGGCTCCATCGTGTCGCCGTAGGAGTTGACGACCTTGACCAGGTCGCCCTCGCGGACGTTGTCGAAGAACCACTCGGCGTTGGCGGTGCTCATGCCGACGCAGCCGTGGCTGACGTTGTCGTAGCCCTGGGAGCCCACGGACCAGGGCGCGGCGTGCACGTACTCGCCGCTCCAGGTGACACGGGTGGCGTAGTAGACCGGCAGGTCGTAGGACTCGGCGGAACCCTCGGCGATGCCGATGCTGGTGCCGCGCATACGTACGTAGTACTCCTTGCCCAGCACGACCTTGACACCGTTGCGGGTCTCGAAGCCGGGCTTGCCGGTGGTGACCGGCATGGAGTTGATCTCCTTGCCGTTCTTGTAGACGGTCATCCAGTGCGAGGACGCGTCGGTGACGGCCATGACGCGGTCGCCGGTGGTGATCGTCAGGGGCTTGGCCCGGCCGCCCCAGAGGCGGTCGCTGACCTTGATGCCCTCCAGGTTGCTGCTCATCCGGATCGTGGCGCCCGCGGGCCAGAAGTCCTTGGGCCGGTAGTGCAGGTTCTTGTCGTCCACCCAGTGCCAGACACCGTCCGCGCTGGGGGTGGAGCGGACCTTCAGGGCGCGTTCGACGACGGCCCGCTGGGCGGGGTCCTTGACGGGCCTGCTCAGCTCGGCGGTGACGGGCTGGCCCACGCCGTACTTGCCCGCCTTGGGGCCGAAGGTGACGTCCAGGCGCTGCTTGGTGAGGGGTTTCCCGGTGTCGAAGGTGACGACCTTGCGGCCGGGGGCGCCGCCCTCGTCCTCGGTGCTCACCCGGACCGTGTAGCGGGCGTCCGCGGCCAGCGGTGAGGTGCTGTGCCAGCGGGTGCCGTCGGCGGAGAGTTCGCCCGCCACATGGCGTCCTGCGGCGTCGACGGCGGTGACGTCGGTGATCCGGCCGTCCGAGTCCTCGGCCGTGATCTCCAGGGGCCTGGCGGGATCGGCTTTCTCGCCGTCGCCCTCGGGAGCGTTGAAGGAGACCTGGTCCGCGGCGTCGTACGGCGCCTCGGACAGCGGGTTGCCGTCGCCGCCACAGGCGGCGAGGGCGGATCCCAGGGCCATGACCAGCAGGGTGCAGCCGGCGACGATGCGCGGAGAGGTGTTCATGGCCTCACGCTAGGAAGCCGCGTCAACCGCGGCACGCCGGGGAACTCGATCGGATTACGGATGTTGCGCGAAAAGGCGGAACCCGGACCCTCCGTGACGGAGTGTCCGGGTTCCGAAGCGCTCAGCGCGTGTTACTGGTTGCGGTTCTCACCGCGGTTCACTGGGTGCGGTTCTCACCGCGGTAGTACTCGAAGACCCAGCCCCAGATGCCGAGCAGGATGATCGGGGCGGCGAAGTACAGCAGCCACCAGCCGACGGCCACGCCCAGGAAGGCGATGGCGCCACCGGCACCCAGCATCAGCGGCTGCCAGCTGTGCGGGCTGAAGAAGCCCAGCTCACCGGCGTCGTCCGCGACGTCGGCCTCCTTGTTGTCCTGGGCACCGGTGTCGACACGCCGGGCGGTGAAGCCCAGGTAGAAGCCGACCATGATGCACAGGCCGAAGGCCAGGAACAGAGCGGTGGTACCGGCCGGCTCCTTCGACCACACGCCGTAGAACACGGCCATGGCGAGCACGAAGACGCTCAGCCACATGAACATCTTGCCCTGGATCTTCACTTGCCGGCCTCCTTGCCGCCCGCCAGCGCGGCGGCTTCCTGGCCACCGTGGCCCAGCTGCTCCAGCGCGGCGATCTCAGGGTGGTGCAGGTCGAACGCCGGGGATTCGCTGCGGATCCGCGGCAGGGTGAGGAAGTTGTGCCGCGGCGGCGGGCAGGACGTGGCCCACTCCAGGGAGCGGCCGTAGCCCCACGGGTCGTCGACCTCGATCTTCTTGCCGTACTTGGCCGTCTTCCAGACGTTGTACATGAACGGCAGGATCGACAGACCGAGCACGAACGAGGCGATCGTCGAGATCGTGTTCAGGGCGGTGAAGCCGTCGGCCGCCAGGTAGTCGGCGTACCGGCGCGGCATGCCCTCGGCGCCCAGCCAGTGCTGGACCAGGAAGGTGCCGTGGAAGCCGATGAACAGCGTCCAGAACGTGATCTTGCCGAGGCGCTCGTCGAGCATCTTGCCCGTCCACTTCGGCCACCAGAAGTGGAAGCCGGAGAACATCGCGAAGACGACCGTGCCGAAGACGACGTAGTGGAAGTGCGCCACCACGAAGTACGAGTCGGAGACGTGGAAGTCCATGGGCGGCGAGGCCAGGATGACACCGGTCAGACCACCGAACGTGAAGGTGATCAGGAAGCCGGTCGCCCAGAGCATCGGTGTCTCGAAGGACAGCGAGCCCTTCCACATCGTGCCGATCCAGTTGAAGAACTTCACGCCGGTCGGGACGGCGATGAGGAACGTCATGAAGGAGAAGAACGGCAGGAGCACGCCGCCGGTGACGTACATGTGGTGCGCCCACACGGTGACCGACAGACCGGCGATGGCGATGGTCGCCGCGATCAGACCCTGGTAGCCGAACATCGGCTTGCGGGAGAAGACCGGGATGACCTCACTGATGATGCCGAAGAACGGCAGGGCGATGATGTACACCTCTGGGTGTCCGAAGAACCAGAAGAGGTGCTGCCACAGCAGGGCGCCGCCGTTGGACGCGTCGAAGATGTGCGCACCGAACTTGCGGTCCGCCTCCAGCGCGAACAGGGCCGCGGCCAGGACGGGGAAGGCCAGCAGGACCAGGACACCGGTCAGCAGGACGTTCCACACGAAGATCGGCATACGGAACATCGTCATGCCCGGAGCGCGCATGCAGATGATCGTGGTGATGAAGTTGACCGAGCCGAGGATGGTGCCGAAGCCGGAGAAGGCCAGACCCATGATCCACATGTCGGCGCCGATGCCCGGCGAGCGGACCGCGTTCGACAGCGGGGAGTAGGCGAACCAGCCGAAGTCGGCCGCGCCGTCCGGGGTGAGGAAGCCGGCCACCGCCACGAGGGAGCCGAACAGGTACAGCCAGTAGGCGAACATGTTCAGCCGCGGGAAGGCGACGTCGGGGGCACCGATCTGGAGCGGCATGATCCAGTTCGCGAAGCCGGCGAACAGCGGCGTCGCGAACATCAGCAGCATGATCGTGCCGTGCATCGTGAACGCCTGGTTGAACTGCTCGTTCGACATCATCTGCAGACCCGGGCGCGCCAGCTCGGCGCGCATGAGCAGCGCCATGACGCCGCCGATGCAGAAGAAGACGAACGACGTGGCCAGGTAGAGCGTTCCGATCGTCTTGTGGTCGGTGGTCGTCAGCCACTTCACCACGACGTTGCCGGGCTGCTTGCGCCGGACCGGCAGCTCGTCCTCGTAGTACGAGTCTTCGGCTGCCCCGGCACCCTGAGGTTCGTTGAGGATGCTCACAGTTGGTTCGTCTCCCGGTTCTTCTCATGGGCGGTCTGCTCGATGCCCGCGGGAACGTAACCGGTCTGCCCCTTCTTGGCGAGGTCCTTCAGGTGCTGCTCGTAGCGCTCCGGGGAGACGACCTTCACGTTGAACAGCATCCGGGAGTGGTCGACGCCGCACAGTTCGGCGCACTTGCCCAGGAAGGTGCCCTCGTGGTTCGGGGTCACCTGGAAGGCGTTGGTGTGGCCCGGGATGACGTCCTGCTTCATCAGGAACGGCACCACCCAGAAGGAGTGGATGACGTCACGCGAGGTCAGGACGAAGCGGACCGTCTTGCCCTCGGGCAGCCACAGGGTCGGACCGGGGTTGCCGGTCTGCGGGTTGCGCTCACCGGGGACACCGCAGGCGTACACGCCGCCGGCGTTGTCCGGGAACGCCTCCTTGTAGCGGTCCGGGATCGCGTCCAGTTCCTTGGAGGTCTTGGCGTCGCCCGTGGAACCTTCGACGTTCTCGATGTAGTTGAAGCACCAGCTCCACTGGAAGCCGACCACGTTGACCGTGACGTCGGGCTTCTTGGACAGTTCGAGGAGCTTCGACTCGTCACGGGCCGTGAAGTAGAAGAGGACCGACACGATGATGATCGGGACCACCGTGTACAGGGCCTCGATCGGCACGTTGTAACGGGTCTGCGGAGGTACCTCGATCTTCGTGCGGCTGCGCCGGTGGAAGATGGCACTCCAGAGGATCAGGCCCCACACCAGCACGCCAACGGCGAGCGCGGCGGCCCAGGAACCCTGCCACAGGGAGAGGATCCGCGGAGCCTCTTCTGTGACGGGGGTGGGCATGCCAAGGCGGGGGAAGTCCTTCCATGTGCAACCGGTCGCGGTCGCCAGGACCAGGCCCGCGGTCAATGCCTGCAGCAGCTTCCGCCGCATCGGGCGCCGCGGCGAGCGGTCGGAGCCGTTGGGACTCACGTAGCGCCTTCCCGAGAGTCTCGCCCGCGCTGTACGGCTGCGGCCTTCTCGCTGGTCGGTCGCCGCCCTGCGTCGGGCAGGGGTTTGGATGTTTATGCGGACCAAACCCTAGCCGACGCCTTCCAGGGGTTCGCGGGGAGGGGTGCCTAGTGAAGGGGGTGGTTCGCTGGTTTGGCGGGTGCGGATCGCGCGCGGCTCGTCGCACGGTTCCCCGCCCCCCTTGGGCATGCTGTCCTCCGGCGCGTTCTAGCGTTGCCGTATGTCCTACTTCGACGCCGCTTCCAGCGCCCCTCTCCATCCCGTCGCCCGTCAGGCCCTGTTGGCCTCTTTGGATGAAGGGTGGGCCGATCCCGCCCGGCTGTACCGGGAGGGGCGGCGCGCGCGCATGCTGCTGGACGCCGCGCGGGAGGCAGCCGCGGAGGCGATCGGGTGCCGGCCCGACGAACTGGCCTTCACCCCCTCGGGGACGCGGGCCCTGCACATGGGTGCGGCAGGGGCGTTGGCCGGGCGGCGGCGCGTCGGACGCCACCTGATCGTGTCATCGGTCGAACATTCCGCCGTGCTCCATTCGGCAGAGACGCACGAGCGGGAGGGCGGCACGGTCACCCATGTGGGTGTCGGCCGATCGGGGCGGGTGACCCCGTCGGCCTACGCCGCCGCGCTCCGGGAGGACACCGCGCTGGCGTGTCTTCAGTCCGCCAACCACGAGGTGGGGACCGTGCAGCCGGTCGCGGAGGTGGCCGAGGTCTGCCGGGCGGCGGGGGTGCCGCTGCTGGTGGACGCCGCGCAGTCGCTGGGGTGGGGGCCGGTGGAGGGCGACTGGTCCCTGTTGGCGGGGAGCGCCCACAAATGGGGCGGTCCGTCCGGTGTGGGGCTGCTCGTGGTGCGCAAGGGCGTGCGGTTCGCGCCCCAAGGGCCGGTGGACGAGAGGGAGTCGGGGCGGTCCGCCGGTTTCGAGAACATCCCCGCGATCGTGGCGGCCGTCGCGTCCCTGCGGGCGGTGCGGGCCGAGGCGGCTCAGGAGGCCGTGCGGCTGCGGGAGCTGACGGACCGGATCCGGGCCCGGGTGCCGCGGCTCGTGCCGGACGTGGAGGTGGTCGGCGACCCGGCCGGCCGGCTGCCCGGGATCGTCACCTTCTCCTGCCTCTACGTCGACGGCGAGGCCCTGCTGCACGAGCTGGACCGGGCCGGTTTCTCGGTCTCGTCCGGGTCGTCCTGCACGAGCAGCACCCTGACACCGAGCCATGTGCTGAAGGCGATGGGGGTGCTGACGGAGGGCAACGTGCGGGTCTCCCTGCCGATGGGCGCGGTGTCCGAGGACGTCGAGGGATTCCTGGACGTCCTGCCGGAGGCGGTGGCCGCGGTGCGGGAGAAGCTCGGGGCGCAGACGCCTGTGGCGGTCCTGCGCGAGGACGAACTGGTCGTCGACGCCCTGGGCAAGCGCTGCCCGATCCCGGTCATCGAACTGGCCAAGGTGATCGGGGACGTTCCCGTGGGCGGCCGGGTGCGCGTCCTGTCCGACGACGCGGCGGCCCGGCTGGACATCCCGGCGTGGTGCGAGATGCGGGAGCAGGAGTACCTGGGCGAGGAGCCGGCGGACGGGGGAACCGCGTACCTGGTCCGCCGGCTCTCCTGAGTCAGCCCAGGTGGGCCTTGACCTCGTCGGCCGCCTCATGGCCGTACGCCTTGGTGAACCGGTCCATGAAGTGGGCCCGCCGCAGCTGGTACTCCTGGGTGCCCACCGTCTCGATGACGAGGGTCGCCAGCATGCAGCCCACCTGCGCGGCACGCTCCAGCGAGACGCCCCAGGCCAGGCCCGACAGGAAGCCGGCGCGGAAGGCGTCGCCGACACCCGTCGGGTCCGCCTTGCGCTCCTCCTCCGCGCAGCCGACCTCGATCGGGTCCTCGCCGGCCCGCTCGATGCGGACGCCGCGGGCGCCGAGCGTGGTGACGCGGTGGCCGACCTTGCCGAGGATCTCCTGGTCGGTCCAGCCGGTCTTGGACTCGATGAGGCCCTTCTCGTACTCGTTGGAGAAGAGGTAGGTCGCGCCGTCGAGCAGTATCCGGATCTCGTCGCCGTCCATACGGGCGATCTGCTGGGAGAAGTCCGCGGCGAAGGGGATGGACCGGGAGCGGCACTCCTCGGTGTGACGGAGCATCGCCTCGGGGTCGTCGGCGCCGATGGAGACGAGGTCGAGGCCGCCCACGCGGTCTGCGACGGTCTTCAGCTCGATCAGCCGGGCCTCGCTCATGGCGCCGGTGTAGAAGGAGCCGATCTGGTTGTGGTCGGCGTCCGTGGTGCACACGAAGCGGGCGGTGTGCAGGGTCTCGGAGATACGGACCGAGTCGGTGTCGACGCCGTGCCGGTCCAGCCAGGCCCGGTAGTCGTCGAAGTCGAAGCCGGCCGCGCCGACGAGGATCGGTTCCGTGCCGAGCTGGCCCATGCCGAACGCGATGTTCGCGCCGACACCGCCCCTCCGTACGTCGAGGTTGTCGACCAGGAAGGAGAGGGAGACCGTGTGCAGCTGGTCCGCGACGAACTGTTCGGCGAACCGGCCGGGGAAGGTCATGAGGTGATCGGTGGCGATGGAGCCGGTGACTGCGATGCGCACGGCGTAGGACTCCTGAGTGGAGGGGTAATGACAGTCCACGCTACCCGTTGGGCGGGGTTGGCTTGAAGCAGCCGAAACTACCCGATAGTAGATCTTTCTTCGTGAGTGGCATCGTGCATACGGTGCGTCTATGACGAACCTCAAGGCTTCCGTCCCCGCCCCGGCCGATCTGGAGGGCGATCTGGCGTCGCTGCGCGGCGACTGCGCCCGGATGGCCCCCCACTGGGCGGCCCCCGACCGGATCGACTCCCGCCCGGTCTCCCCCTCCAGCATTCACGGAGTACAGGTGCCGCCGGCCTCGGCGCGGCTGCTGGACGCCATGTCGGACTACGGCGACTGAGCCCCGCTCCCCTCCGTCCGGCTCACCCCTCGGGGTGAGCCGGCGCGTCCGAGGGAACCGTGCGCTCCCCCGCTGCGTCTCATCGCCGTCCCCCGAGGTGGGGATGCGGGATACGACCCTCCACAGCAGCAGGAGCGATGCGGTGAACACCGAGCGATCCGACAACCCCGATCGCGACGAGCCCGAGCGCGAGCGCGACGACGACGTCGTCGCGGGTGCGGCCGACGCCGACGCCGAGAACACGGGTGCCGCCGACGGCGCCGATGCCGGTACGGATGCGGATGCCGGTACGGATGCGGATGCCGGTACCGGTACGGATGCGGATGCGGATGCCGGTACCGATGCCGATGCCGGTACCGATGCCGGTACCGATGCCGATGCCGGTACCGATGCCGATGCCGGTACCGATGCCGATGCCGGTATCGGTACCGCTACGGATGCCGGTACCGATGCCGGTACCGATGCCGGTACCGATGCCGTCGGCAGCGTGGGTGCCGGCGGCGGTGCCGATGCCGCCGGCAGCGCAGGCGAGAGCGTGGGCGCGGTCGCCGGTGCCTCCGAGCGGGCCGGTGCCCCGGCCGACGAGGAGCGGCCGGGGCGGCGCCGGCCGTCCCTCGCCGTCGCCTCCGTCGCCGCCGCCGTGCTGCTGGTCGCGGGCGGCGGCGCCTACCTCGCCGCCGCGGCGGCCGGCGGCTCGGACGGCGGCACGTCCTCCGGCGTGCCCGGCGACGACTCCACTCCCCCGCCGCTGACGCTGGACGGCCCCTCCGAGGGCGCCGGGATCGCCCCGGGCGAGCCCGACCCGAACGGTGTCGTCTACAAGGCTTCGGGCACGCTGCCCGACGGCCCGGACTCGGCGCCCGTCCACCGGGCGGAGGGCGAGGTCACCCGGGCCGAGGTGACGAGGCTGGCGGCGGCGCTGGGCATGGAGGGGACGCCGGTGCTCCAGGGACAGTCCTGGCACGTCGGCGCGAAGGACGGCTTCGGCCCGAGCCTCCAGGTGACCCGGCAGGCGCCCGGCACCTGGACCTTCCACCGGTACGCGCCCGGCACGGACAACTGCAAGGACACCCGCGAGTGCCCCCACCGCGGCCCCATGGCCCCGGCCGCCGACGCGGTGAGCGAGGAGGCGGCGAAGAAGGCCGCGGCGCCGGTGCTGAAGGCGGTCGGCCAGGACGACGCGAAGATCGACGCGAGCCAGGTCATGGGCGCTCAGCGGGTGGTGAACGCCGACCCGGTGATCGGCGGGCTGCCGACCTACGGCTGGGCGACCGGCATCGCGGTGGGCGCGGACGGCGAGGTCGTCGGCGGCAACGGCCTGCTCAAGGAACCGGTGAAGGGCGACACCTATCCCGTGCTGGGCGCGCGCGAGACGCTGGACCGGATGAACGCGGACACGGTCGGCCGCGGTTCGGGGGTCGGCGGGTGCGCGAGCCCGGTGCCGCTGGAGGGCGACGAGGGCTCAGGACAGGTGGCGCCGTGCGAGCCGGAGCCGGCCCAGAGGCAGACCGTCCAGGTGCGCGAGGCGGTCTTCGGGCTGGCCTCCCACCAGGTGGACGGGCGGCAGGCACTGGTGCCCTCGTGGCTGTTCGAGGTGCGGACGCCGGGTGCGCAGGACACCTTCACGGTGACGAGTCCGGCGGTCGCACCGCAGTATCTGGCCACGCCCACGGCGGCCGTCCCGCCGCCCGGGGAGCCGACCGCGCCGCCGAGCCCGCGGCCGACCGGGCCGGGCCCGGACGAACCGACCTCCGCGCCGAGCACGCGCGACGTCCAGGTCGAGGCGTACGCCGCCGAGGGCCGGGAGCTGACCGTGCGGTTCACGGGCGGGGTGTGCGCGGACTACGAGGTGAAGGCCGCCGAGAGCGCTGACCGGGTGACGGTGACGGTGACCGAGAAGCCCTGGCCCGACAAGGTCTGCATCCTCATCGCCAAGGTCTTCCACCGGACGGTGCAGCTGGACGAGCCGCTCGGCGGCCGCCCGGTGACCGGCTCGGACGGCCGGGCCGTACCGCTGGAGAAGGCGGGCGCCCGGCTGCCGGAGGCGTCCACGGCGCGCTAGCGGACACGAGGACGGCGGCGGCCCCGATCCGATCGGGGCCGCCGCCGTCCTCGTGTCGCCTCGCTGGGCTGCGGCTCTAGTTGAAGGAGTCGCCGCAGGCGCAGGAGCCGGTCGCGTTCGGGTTGTCGATCGTGAAGCCCTGCTTCTCGATCGTGTCCACGAAGTCGACCGTGGCGCCGCCCAGGTACGGGGCGCTCATGCGGTCCGTGACGACCTTCACACCGCCGAAGTCCTTCACGACGTCGCCGTCGAGCGAACGCTCGTCGAAGAAGAGCTGGTAGCGCAGGCCGGAGCAGCCGCCGGGCTGGACGGCGACGCGCAGGGCGAGGTCGTCACGGCCTTCCTGGTCGAGCAGGGTCTTGACCTTGGACGCGGCGGCGTCGGTCAGGATGATGCCGTCGGTGACGGTGCTGGTCTCGTCCGATACGGACATCTACATCTCTCCCGGTTTGTACGGAGACTGCTTGCCGACGGTTGCAACCGGCGGGGCCTCGGATTCATTCCGGGCCGGTCCTCCTTTTCATGCTCGCACACGCCGCCGCGGGCGGAAAACGACGCATGGGGATTCACGTCACATCGACACAATGGCCATCGTCAAACTGACGTGAAGCGGTTATGATAGATAACGTCATTTCGACGAAAAGGTCGAAGAGTTTGTCCCGCATGTCCCGCCGGTCCGGCCTGCACGGCCCGGCGAGCCGCAGAACAGAAGGTGCGTGTCGTGACCACCGCCCAGTCCCAGGAGCTCGACGTACAGCCGACGCCCCTCGCCCTGCTCCTGCTCGGCCGCGAGGCCGACCCGCGGAGCGAGCGCGGCGTCGAGTGTCCCGGTGACCTCCCCTCGCCGTCCGACCCGGACCTGGTCGAGCGGGCCCGCGCGGCCAAGGAGAAGCTCGGCGACAAGGTCTTCGTGCTCGGCCACCACTACCAGCGCGACGAGGTCATCCAGTTCGCGGACGTCACAGGAGACTCCTTCAAGCTGGCCCGGGACGCGGCCGCGCGCCCGGAGGCGGAGTACATCGTCTTCTGCGGCGTCCACTTCATGGCCGAGTCGGCGGACATCCTGACCTCCGACGACCAGAAGGTCGTGCTGCCCGACCTCGCGGCCGGCTGCTCCATGGCCGACATGGCCACGGCCGAGCAGGTGGCCGAGTGCTGGGACGTGCTGACCGAGGCCGGCATAGCCGGGCAGGTCGTCCCCGTCTCGTACATGAACTCCTCGGCGGACATCAAGGCGTTCACCGGCAAGCACGGCGGCACCATCTGCACCTCCTCCAACGCCCAGCGGGCCCTGGAGTGGGCCTTCGAGCAGGGCGAGAAGGTGCTGTTCCTGCCCGACCAGCACCTGGGCCGCAACACCGCCGTCCGCGACATGGGCATGTCCCTGGAGGACTGCGTCGTCTACAACCCGCACAAGCCCGGCGGCGGACTGACCGCCGAGGAGCTGCGCGCGGCCAAGATGATCCTGTGGCGCGGCCACTGCTCGGTCCACGGCCGCTTCAGCCTGGACTCCGTCGACGACGTGCGCGAGCGCATCCCCGGCGTGAACGTGCTCGTGCACCCCGAGTGCCGGCACGAGGTCGTCGCCGCGGCGGACTACGTCGGCTCGACCGAGTACATCATCAAGGCCCTGGAGGCCGCCCCGGCCGGCTCCAAGTGGGCCATCGGCACGGAGCTGAACCTGGTCCGCCGTCTGGCGAACCGGTTCGCCCCCGAGGGCAAGGAGATCGTCTTCCTCGACAAGACGGTCTGCTTCTGCTCGACCATGAACCGCATCGACCTCCCCCACCTGGTCTGGACCCTGGAGTCCCTCGCCGAGGGCAACCTGGTCAACCGCATCGAGGTCGACAAGGAGACCGAGGCGTTCGCCAAGCTGGCCCTGGAGCGCATGCTCGCGCTGCCGTGACCGGCGGCTCCCGCCCCGCGGACGACAGCGGCCGGGCCGCGCACCTCGAAGGTGCGCGGCCCGGCCGTCCGTCTTCTCCGCTCAGACGCCCGCGGGCTCGGGCTGGGCCGGCACCTCGGCCTTCCTCTCCCGCTTCGCCGCCCGCTTCTTCGCACGGCGCTCCTTGCGGAGCTCCAGCATCGCGTAGAGCGTCGGGACGAGGAGCAGGGTCAGCAGGGTCGAGGAGATCAGACCGCCGATGACGACGACCGCGAGGGGCTGCGCGATGAAGCCGCCCTCCCCGGTGACGCCCAGGGCCATCGGCAGCAGGGCGAAGACGGTCGCCAGGGCGGTCATCAGGATCGGGCGCAGCCGGTGGCGGCCGCCCTCGATCACGGCTTCCACCACACCGTGGCCCTGCCTGCGGTACTGGTTGATCAGGTCGATCAGCACGATCGCGTTGGTGACCACGATGCCGATCAGCATCAGCATGCCGATCATCGCGGGAACGCCCATCGGGGTGCCGGTGACCACCAGCAGGCCGATCGCGCCGGTCGCGGCGAACGGGACGGACACCAGCAGGATCAGCGGCTGGACGAGCGAGCGGAAGGTCGCCACCAGCAGCATGAAGACGATCGCGATCGCGGCGAGCATCGCCAGGCCCAGGTTGGCGAACGCCTCGTCCTGGTCCTGGGAGACACCGCCGATCTCGGCCGTGGCGCCCGCCGGGAGCTTCAGCCCGTCGATCGCGGTCTGGAGGTCGGCGCCGACGGCACCGGTGTTGTCACCGGTCGGGCGGGCCGTGACGGTGGCAGCGCGCTGACCGTCGATCCGGGTCATGGAGACCGGCCCGTCGACCAGCTCCACCGTCGCGATGTCACCGAGCTTCACCGCGCCCAGCGGGAGCGCCCGCAGCTCGGCGAGGGTCTCGGCCGGCTTCGCCGAGCGGATCACGATGTCGCGCTCGGTGTCGTCCAGCGTGGCCCGGGCGGCGGTGGTGCCGCGCACCGCCTGGGTGACGGCGAGGCCCAGCGTCTGGTCGGTGAACCCGGCCGCGGCGGCCTTGTCGCCGGCCTTCACGGAGATGCGCGGGACGCTCTGGGCGAGGTCGCTGGTGACGTCGGTGACGTCGTCGAGCTTCGCGACGGTGGCGCGGACCTGTTCGGCGGCGTCGCGCAGGGCGCCGGCGTCGGCGGCCTTCACGACCACGCTGAGGTCCTGGCTGCCGAAGCCGTCACCGGCCGCGACGGTGGTGGTGCCGATGCCGGAGAGCTTCTTCAGACCGGCCTCGATGCGGTCGGTGACGTCCTCGGAGGAGGCGGACTCCTCCAGCATCACGTTGTACTGCGCCTGGTTGGTGTCCGTGCCGCCGCCGAAGGCCGCCATGAACCCGGACGAGCCGACGGTGACCTGGTAGTCCTTGACGCCCTCGGTGCCGGCGAGCAGCTGCTCGACCTTCTTCGCCTGGACGTCGGTCGCGGCGAGGCTGGTGCCGGGCGCCAGCTCCTGGCGGACGGTGAGCACCTCCTGCTCGCCCTGGTCGAAGAAGTTCGTCTTCAGCAGGGGCGCCATGCCGAAGGTGCCGAACAGGACCACGATCGCGAGGGCCACGCTGGTGAGCCGGCGGCGGGTGGCGAACCGCAGGACGGGGACGTAGAGCCGCTGGAGACGGCTGTTCGCCTCCTTCTCCTCGGCCTTGCGGCGGGCCTCCCCGGCGTCCTCGGGCGTGCCCTTCGGGGCGCGCAGGAACCAGTACGACAGCACCGGCACGACCGTCAGCGACACCAGCAGGGACGCCAGCAGCGCCGCCGTCACGGTGAGGCTGAAGGAGCCGAACAGTTCACCGACCATGCCGCCCACCAGGCCGATGGGCAGGAACACGGCGACCGTGGTGAGGGTGGAGGAGGTGACGGCGCCCGAGACCTCGCGGACGGCGGTCAGGATGGCGGCCTCGCGCTCCTCGCCGTAGCCGAGGTGCCGCTTGATGTTCTCCAGGACGACGATCGAGTCGTCCACGACCCGGCCGATGGCGATGGTGAGCGCGCCCAGCGTGAGCATGTTCAGCGACAGGTCGCGCGTCCACAGCACGATCAGGGCGAGGATCACCGACAGCGGGATGCTGACCGCGGTGACCAGCGTCGAGCGGACGGACGCGAGGAACACCAGGATGATCAGCACGGCGAAGAGCAGACCGAGGGCGCCCTCGGTGGTCAGGCCCTCGATGGACTTCTTCACCGCCGGTCCCTGGTCGCTGACGACCGTGACGGTCGCGCCGGAGCCGAGGTCCTCACGCATCTGCGGCAGCTTGTCCTTCACCGCGTCGGAGATGGCGACCGCGCTGCCGTCGTGGTCCATGGTGACCATCACGGCGAGGCTGGGCCGGCCGTCGGTGCGGGTGAGGGCGTCGGCGCGGGCCTGCTCCTGCTTCACGGCCGCCACGTCGCCGAGGCGCACCGGCCTGCCGCCGCGCTCGCCGGTGATCCTCAGGTCCTCGATCTGCTGCAGCGAGGTGAAGCCGCCGCCGACCTGGACGGTGCGGTTGGCGCCGTCCTCGTCGAAGGAACCGGCCGGGACGGTGGCGCCGCCCGCCTGGAGGGCCTGGGCCAGGGACTGGGTGGTGAGGCCGGCGCGGGCGAGCTTGCGGTCGTCGGGCGTGACGGTGACCTGGAGGTCGCGCACGCCGTCGACGGTGACCTGGCCGACACCGTCGATGTCCTTCAGGTCCGCCACGACCGTGGTGTCGAGCTGGTCGGCGAGGGCCTGCTGGTCCTTGCCGGAGGTGACGGCCAGGACGACGGTGGGCATGTCGTCCGTGGAACCGGCCACGACCTGCGGGTCGACGGAGTCCGGGAGCTGGACGCGGGCCCGGTTGACGGCCTGCTGGACGTCGGCGACGAGCTGCTCGGTGTCGTTGCCGTAGTCGAAGGACGCCATGATCACGGCGTTGCCCTCGCTCGCGGTGGAGGTGACGCCCGTGATGCCGTCGACGGCCTCCAGGTTGTCCTCGATGGGCTCGACGACCTGCTTCTCGACCACATCGGGGGACGCGCCCTGGTACGGCGCGATCACCGAGACCATGGGCAGTTCGATGGTGGGCAGCAGCTGCTGCTTGAGCTGGGGTATGGCGATCGCCCCGAAGGCGAGCGCAATGATCGACATCAGCCCGATCAGGGCCCTCTGGGCGAGGCTGAACCTGGACAGCCAGGACATGGGTCGGGGTCTCTTTCGGTGGCCGGAGCGGGGGGAGCGGCGCATGCGAGCGCCCACCCCACCACCCTGGGCCATCCGCGGGCCGTGGCCCGTAGCCCCCAGGTCCATTTCCTTATCCCGCGCATACTGCGGGTGGAGTAGTGACCTTCTGAGGTCAGTCCACCCTCGGACGTACCAGTCCGGTCTCGTACGCGATCACCACCAGCTGGGCGCGGTCGCGTGCGCCCAGTTTGGCCATGGCCCGGTTGACGTGCGTCTTCACGGTCAGCGGGCTGACGGAGAGGCGCTCGGCGATCTCGTCGTTGGAGTGTCCGCCCGCGACCTGCACCAGCACCTCGCGCTCGCGCACGGTGAGCGCGTCCAGCCGCTCGGAGCGAGCCGGGTCGGTGTCGTCGCCGTCGTCGCCCCGGGCGAGGAAGCGGGCGATCAGTCCTTTGGTGGCCGCCGGGGACAGCAGGGCCTCGCCGCCCGCCGCGACCCGGATCGCGTTCAGCAGCTCCTCCGGTTCGGAGCCCTTGCCGAGGAAGCCGGAGGCGCCGGCGCGCAGCGACTGCACGACGTAGTCGTCGACCTCGAAGGTCGTCAGGATCACCACGCGTACCCGGGCGAGGTCCGGGTCGGCGCTGATCATGCGGGTGGCGGCGAGGCCGTCGGTGCCGGGCATGCGGATGTCCATCAGGACGACGTCGGCCCGCTGTTCCCCGGCGAGGCGTACCGCCTCGGCGCCGTCGGACGCCTCTCCCACGACCTCCATGTCGGGCTCGGAGTCGACGAGCACCCTGAAGGCGCTGCGCAGCAGGGCCTGGTCGTCGGCGAGCAGGACACGGATCGTCATACGGAGTCCTCTGCTGGGCTGGTACGGGTCCTGGCGGGCAGGATCGCATGCACCCGGAAACCGCCTCCGTAGCGGGGGCCGGTGGTCAGGGTGCCGCGTACGGCGGTGACGCGTTCGCGCATGCCGAGCAGGCCGTGTCCGCCCCCGTCGGCGGGGGCGGCGTCGCCGGGGCCGTCGTCGAGGACGCTGATCTCTATGCTCGGCCCGACCCGGACGACGCTGACCTCGGCCCTGGCCCGCTGTCCGGCGTGCTTCTGCACATTGGTGAGGGCTTCCTGGATGACGCGGTAGGCGGCGAGGTCGATCGCGGCGGGCAGGCTGACGCCCTGGTCGGTGCGGGCGACCTCCACATGGAGGCCGGCTGCGCGGAAGGTGCCGACCAGTTCGTCGAGCCGGTCGAGGCCGGGGGCGGGTTCGGTGGGGGCCTCGGGGTCGCCGGACTGGCGCAGCAGGCCGACGGTGGCGCGCAGTTCGTTGAGCGCGGACCGGCTGGCCTCGCGGACGTGCGCGAGGGCCTCCTTGGCCTGGTCGGGACGCTTGTCCATGACGTGGGCGGCGACGCCGGCCTGCACATTGACCAGGGCGATGTGGTGGGCGACCACGTCGTGCAGGTCGCGGGCGATGCGCAGCCGCTCCTCGGCGACGCGGCGCCGGGCCTCCTCCTCGCGGGTGCGTTCCGCCCTCTCGGCGCGCTCCCTGATGGCCTGCACGAAGGCGCGGCGGCTGCGGACAGCGTCGCCGCCGGCCGCGGCCATGCCGGTCCAGGCGAAGATGCCGAGGTTCTCCTGGGCGTACCAGGGCAGGGGCCCGGCGAGCATGGCGGCGCCGGTCAGCACGGTCATGGTGAGCACGCCGACCCGCCAGGTGGTGTGCCGGTCGGTGGTGGCGGCGACGGTGTACAGCGCGATGACCGCGGCCATGGCGACGGGGGCGCGCGGGTCGCCTGTGACGCACTCCACGAGCGAGAAGCCGCCGGTGACGGCGAGGACGGTCCTGGGGGTGCGGCGGCGGAACACGAGCGCGGCCGCGCCGAACGCCATCAGGACCAGGCTGAGGGGGTCGGGGGTGCGCAGGCCCCAGGTGACGCCGTTCTCGCCGCGGGGGTCGACGAAGGAGCCGGCCACCATGCAGACGAGGACGCCGGCCGCCAGGGCCGCGTCCAGCGCCATGGGATGCGCCTTCATGCGGGCGCGGGCACGGTCGATGGGGCTCACGGGTGATTACGGTAACCGGGGCGCACCCCGGCCTGTGACCGCCCGCCCCCGACCTGGGGGCGCACCGGGGGGCGCACGACGGACCGGAAGCGGAGCGCACGACGCGGCCCGCCGGGGCGGCGGGAGCCCGACGGCGCGGACCGCGGGCCGCGGTGAGCCACCCGCCCGGCCGCACACCGGTCCCCGAGGGGGAACGGACCTCCCGCGCACCGGGCCCCGGGGACACGAGGGGCGAGCCCCGGCCGGGAGACAGGAGACAGGAGGCCGGAGGGCGCCGGGGAGCGGGCCACCGGCCGGGAGCGGAGGGCGGACGGGGACGCCGGGGAGCGTGCGCTGCGGAAGGCGCAGCCTGCCGGGACACGGGGCTCGGAGACGCGAGAGGAAGGGCCCACCGGCCGGGAACGGGGCAGCAAGGAAGCGGGCGGCCGTCCGCAGAACGCGGCGGGGCACCTGACCGGCCGGGAAACAGGTGCCGCGGAAGGCCCGGCCCGCCGGGACACGGGGCTCGGAGACGCGAGAGGAAGGGCCCACCGGCCGGGAACGGGGCAGCAAGGAAGCGGGCGGCCGTCCGCAGAACGCGGCGGGGCACCTGACCGGCCGGGAAACAGGTGCCGCAAAAGGCCCGGCCCGCCGGGACACGGGGCTCGGAGACGCGAGAGGAAGGGCCCACCGGCCGGGAACGGAGGGCCGGAGGGCGGACGGGGGCGCCGGGGGGTGTGGCCCGGTCGTGGGGGCGCGGGAGGGGTGCGGGCCGGCTTCGGTCCGGTGACAGGTCTTCGGCCCCGTGGTGGGTCTTCGGCCTTCGGCCCCGTGGTCAGCCGGGGATCAGGCCGTCGTCGCCGAGCATGTCCCGGACCTCGTCCAGCGTCGCGTCCGGTGACGGGAGAATGAGGTCCGAGGGGTCGAGGGAGTCGTCGGGGAGCGGGGCGCCCAGACCGCGGACGGCGTCCAGGAGGGCGCCCAGAGTGCGGCGGAAGCCCTGCTCGTCGCCGCCCTCCAGCTCCGACAGGAGGGCGTCGTCCAGCTTGTTCAGGTCGGTGAGGTGGCTGTCGTCCAGCCTCACCTGCCCCTCCCCCATGATCCGTACGATCATGTCGCCTCCCTCGGCGTGGGCCCCTGCCGTCCGGCTACTGCTTGTCGAGGCGCGGGGTGTCCTGCGGCTGCTGCTGGGACTGCTGCCGGCCCGGTCCGCCCTCGATGGCCTGCCGGTCGGACGAGCCTCCGGCCAGCTCGGCCTTCATGCGCTGGAGTTCCAGCTCCACATCCGTACCACCCGAGAGCCGGTCCAGCTCGGCCTGGATGTCGTCCTTGGCGATCCCGGTGGGGTCGTCGAGGGCGCCGGAGGCCAGCAGCTCGTCGATCGCTCCGGCGCGGGCCTGGAGCTGTGCGGTCTTGTCCTCGGCGCGCTGGATGGCCAGGCCGACGTCGCCCATCTCCTCGGAGATGCCGGTGAACGCCTCGCCGATCCGGGTCTGCGCCTGGGCCGCGGTGTACGTCGCCTTGATCGTCTCCTTCTTGGTGCGGAAGGCGTCGACCTTGGCCTGGAGCCGCTGCGCCGCCAGGGTGAGCTTCTCCTCCTCGCCCTGGAGGGTGGCGTGCTGGGTCTCCAGGTCGGTGACCTGCTGCTGGAGGGCGGCCCGGCGGGACAGCGCCTCACGGGCCAGGTCCTCACGGCCCAGCGCCAGCGCCTTGCGGCCCTGGTCCTCCAGCTTGGAGGACTGCTGCTGCAGCTGGTTGAGCTGGAGCTCCAGACGCTTGCGCGAGGTGGCCACGTCGGCGACACCGCGGCGCACCTTCTGGAGCAGCTCCAGCTGCTTCTGGTACGAGTAGTCGAGGGTCTCGCGCGGGTCCTCGGCCCGGTCCAGGGCCTTGTTCGCCTTCGCGCGGAAGATCATCCCCATCCGCTTCATGACACCGCTCATGGGCTTCGCGCGCCCCCTTCTGACGAACCGGCTCCAGCTCTGCGACAGAACCCACAGTACGGGCCCTGCTTCCATTGACGCACTGTTCCGGGACGGATGCGCTCATCCCCGAGGACGACTGCGGACGTCCCGGCTCCGGCGTAGGGAGTAGGTGGTCCCCGAGGGGACCGAGGGATCTCCAGGAAGGTGCGCACAACGTCCCCTCTGTCCCTCTGACAGACGCCCGGTGTTGCCGGATCGTTCCCCACGGGGCTGGGGTCCATGCGCGGCTACCCCGTACCCTTGGGTTTTGTGTTCCGTAGCCGTGCCAAGGAAGAGAAGGCCCCGACCGCCGACAAGGCGCCGGTGACCGACTCCAATCAGCCCCGTGACCCGCAGGCCCCCAAGGGCCGGCCGACGCCCAAGCGCAGTGAGGCCCAGTCCCAGCGCCGCAGCGTGGCCCATACGCCCACGACGCGCAAGGAGGCCGCCAAGCGGCAGCGCGAGGAGCGCCGTGCCGCGCTGGACCGTCAGCGCCAGGCGCTGGCGGGCGGCGACGAGCGCTATCTGCCGGCGCGCGACAAGGGGCCCGTGCGCCGCTTCGCTCGCGACTTCGTCGACTCGCGCTTCAACATCGCCGAGTTCTTCCTGCCGATGGCCGTGCTCATCCTCGTGCTGAGCGTGATCCGGGTGCAGAACATCCAGACGCTGGCGCTGCTGCTGTGGCTCGTCGTCATCGTGCTGATCGTGCTCGACTCGGTCTCCACCGGCTTCCGTCTGCGCAAGCGGCTGGCCGAGCGCTTCCCGGACGAGAACCGGCGCGGCGCGGTGGCCTACGCCCTGATGCGCAGCCTCCAGCTGCGTCGGCTCCGGCTGCCCAAGCCGCAGGTCAAGCGCGGAGAGCGGCCCTGAGCACAACTGCATTCACCGGGGGGGCGGCCGACGCCTGGCTGAACAGGCTGGGCGGGCTGCGGGATGTCGTACGGCAGGAGCTGGTGGCCCGGCAGCTCGACGAGCAGATAGCCGGGCGGTTCCCGGTCGGGCAGCGGCTGCGGGTGCTCGACGTCGGGATGGGCCAGGGCACGCAGGCGCTGCGGCTGGCCCGCATCGGGCACAAGGTCACCGGTGTCGAGCGCGACTCCACCATGATCTCCGTGGCCCGTGAGGCGCTGTCCGCCGAGCCCGAGGGCATCCGGGAGCGGGTGCGGATCGTGCAGGGCGACGGCCGGGACACCGGCGTGCACTTCCTGCCGGGCGCCTTCGACGTGGTGCTGTGCCACGGCGTGCTGATGTACGTGGAGGAGCCGGACCCGCTGCTGGCCGGGCTCGCGCGGGTGCTGGCGCCCGGCGGGCTGCTGTCGCTGCTGGTGCGCAACGCCGACGCGCTGGCCCTGCGGCCGGGGCTGTCCGGCGACTGGGCCGGGACGCTGACCGCCTTCGACACCACCGCCTACCGCAACCGTCTGGGCCTGGACGTACGGGCCGACCGTCTGGAGACGCTCTCCGCGACGCTGGGCGGCATCGGGACGCCGCTGCACGCCTGGTACGGGGTGCGGGTCTTCACCGACACCGCGCCGGACGGGGCGGAGATCCCCGACGACGTCGAGCGGCTGCTGGCGTGCGAGGAGCGGGCGGGGCGCACGGACCCGTACCGCGCGGTCGCGGCGCTGCTGCATCTGTGCGGAGTGCGCGGCTGACCTCCGCGCGGCCCCGGCCGGCTCTTCCGTCCGGGGCCGGTTCAGGGGCGGCCCCGGCGACGGCCGCCCCCTCGGTTCACGCCTCGCCGGCGTGCAGGCTCATCGGGCCGTAGATCGCCGTGGTGTCCTCGAACAGGTGCACCTGGTCGGCGCCGCCCGCGAGCAGGTCCTTCCAGTGCTCGCCGATCCAGGACTCCGCGTCGCCCTGGGTGGTGAACTCCTCGGGCTGCACCGCGGGCTGGACCTCCGTCCCGTCGGTCTTCTCGAACCGCCACGTCCATGTCGCCATGCAAGCCTCCCTGGTGATCCTCGGTTCGGGGACGAGCCTAGGGGGTCGGCCGGGGTTGCAGAAGAAGATCGCGCCCCGCGGGGCGTCCCCGCGTGGGCGTGATCAGTGGTGAGCGGCGAGAATCGGTCCGTGGAACTGACTCTGCTCGGCACCGGCGCCCCTGCCGGACTTCCCCGTCCCGGCTGTCCCTGTGCGGCGTGTGCCGCCGCCCTCGCGACGAACGCGCGTGCCGCGACCGCGCTGCTGGTCGACGGGGCGCTGCTGCTGGACCTGACGCCTGGGGCGGCGTTCGCCGCGGCGCGGGCCGGACGGTCGCTGAGCAGCGTGGCGCAGGTGCTGCTGTCGCATCCGCACGACGGGCCGGCCGTGGAGGTGCCGGCGGGTCTGCCGCAGCCCGTGCGGGTGCCGGACGGGCGAGAGCTGACGCTGCTGACCGGGCATCGGGTGCGGGCGGTGCCGACGGACGCGCCGGGCACGGGGTACGCCGTGACGGGGCCGGAGGGCCTGCGGCTGCTGTATCTGCCGCCGGGCGGGGCACCGGCCGGGCTGGAGGAGGGCACCTGGTCCGGCGAGCCGTACGACATGGTGCTCGCGGACGTGGTGGGGCGGCCGGACGCGCTGGCCCGGCTGCGGGCGGTGGGTGCGGTGGGGCCGACGACCGACGTGGTCGCCGTGCATCTGGACCACGACGTGCCGCCGGGCGCTGAGCTGCACCGGCGGCTGGCCGCGGCGGGCGCGCGGGCGGTGCCGGACGGGACGGCGCTCACGGTGGGGACCTACGAGGACGTGCCCGACGTGCCGCGGCGGACGCTGGTGCTGGGCGGGGCGCGGTCGGGGAAGTCGGTCGAGGCCGAGCGTCGGCTGGAGTCCTTCCCCGACGTGCTGTACGTGGCGACCGGGGGGACACGGGGCGGGGACACCGAGTGGGCGGCACGGGTGACGGCCCACCGGGAGCGGCGGCCGGGGTCGTGGCGCACGACGGAGACCTGCGACCTGGTGCCGCTGCTGAAGGACGACGGGCCGCCGCTGCTGGTCGACTGTCTGTCGCTGTGGCTGACGGACGCGATGGACGCGGTGGGGGCGTGGGACGACGCCGAGTGGGCCGGCGGGGGCGAGCGTGCTCTGCGGGAGCGGGTGACGGAGCTGACGGACGCGGTGCGCGAGGCCCGGCGGGTCGTCGTCGCGGTGTCGAACGAGGTGGGGTCGGGGATCGTGCCGGCCACGGCCTCGGGGCGCCGCTACCGGGACGAACTCGGGCGGCTCAACGCGGCGTTCGCGGGCGAGTGCGAGCAGGTGCTGCTGGTGGTGGCGGGCCAGGCCATGGTGCTGCGGGGCTGACCCCCCTCGGCGGGGGCCGGGCGGAACCGGCGTCCTCACACAGGGCCGGGCGCCCTCACACGGATCTGCGCGCGATCATCCGGTACGCCCGGGTCAGCCGGGAACGGGTGAGCAGGGTGGGGTCCGGGGACGTCACCAGTTCGCAGCCCTCCGCCTCCAGTTCGGTGCGCAGGTTGGACGGGGGCAGCAGGTGCGGGAGACGGGGCAGGGGCAGCCTGCGGGGGTCCGTCGACTCGATCAGGATGTGTCCGCCGGGGCGCAGGGCGGCGAGGGCGGCGCGGAGTTCGCCGCGGGGGTCGCGGGTGCGCTCCAGATGGTGCAGGAGACTCACCACGTCGTAGCGGGCCCGCAGCCGGGCGAGGACGGCCGGGGCGGTGAGGGTGCCGACGTGGGCCTCCTCGACGCGGCCCGCCGCGCGGGCCCGTTCGACGCGGGGTGTGGCGTCCACGCCGTCGAAGGCCGTGTACGGGAAGTAGGCGCGGGCCGTCTCGGGGAAGTCGGCGTGGCCGGTGCCGACGTCCAGCCAGCTCTCGGGTTCGGGGAAGGGGAGCATCGCGCGGGCGGCGAGGCGGTGCCTCAGGCGGGTGACGGCCGCACGGACCCGGTCCACCCGTACGCCGTCCCCTCGTACCGCGTCCCCCCGCACGCCGTCGGGCCGCACGCCGTCCGGTCGTGCGCCGTCCGGTCGTGCGGCTTGCGCGCCCGGGGCCTGCCGGCCCGGAGCGTCCGGGCGCACGGCGGCACGGGTTTCGGGAGCGTGACGCGGGTTCTGGAAGACATGGGCGCAGTCGCGGCACTCGTCGACGGCGAGCGTGCCCGGCTTGGTGCGGGTGCGCAGGCTCGGGGAACCGCACCAGGGGCAGTCGTCACGGCGCGGATCGGTCGGGACGGAGGGCATCGGCGACTCCCAGGGGACGGCCGGGACGGCGGACAGCGACGCACGACAATCCGCCGCAAAAGGAACGTATGGGATCTGGATCTTGGGTGCAACGACGTCACGGGGGTGTGGGGGCCATGTGGCGGCGTCCTGTTCGACCGGTGCCGGTACTGTTCGGCGAATGAGCTCGCTGAATCTCGACGACTTCACCGATCTGATCGAGCGCCCCGACGGAGGGGTGCGCCGCGACGCGGAGGCACGCCGGGAGCGTCGGATCGTGCCGCCCGGATCGCTGGGACGTCTGGACGATCTGGGTGAGTGGCTGGCCGCGGCGCAGGGCGCGGTACCGGTGCGGCCGATCGAGCGGCCGCGGGTGGTGCTGTTCGCCGGCGACCACGGGATCGCCGGGCTCGGTGTGTCCGCGCGGCCCGCGGGCAGCGCCGTGGACCTGGTGCGCGAGGTGCTGGAGGGCGCCCGTCCGGTGTCGGTGCTGGCCCGGCGGCTGGACGTGCCGGTGCGGGTGGTCGACATGGCCCTGGACTGCGACCCGGACACGCTCCCCCGGGACGTCGTGCGGCACCGGGTGCGGCGCGGCAGCGGGCGGATCGACGTCGAGGACGCGCTGACGCAGGAGGAGGCGGAGGCCGCCTTCCGCGCCGGTACGGCGGTGGCCGACGAGGAGGCCGACTCCGGTACGGATCTGGTGGTGCTCGGCGATCTGAGCGTGGGCGGGACCACGGCGGCGGGCGTGCTGGTCGCCGCGCTGTGCGGCACCGACGCCTCGGTGGTGACCGGGCGCGGCGGGACGGCGATCGACGACCTGGCGTGGATGCGCAAGTGCGCGGCGATCCGTGACGCGCTGCGGCGGGCGCGGCCGGTGCTCGGCGAGCAGCTGCAGCTGCTGGCGGCGGTGGGCGGGGCCGATCTGGCCGCGATGACGGGTTTTCTGCTCCAGTCGGCCGTACGGAAGGTGCCGGTCGTGCTGGACGGTGTCGTCGGCGCGGCGTGCGCCCTCGTGGGGCAGCGGATCGCCTTCCGGGCACCCGACTGGTGGCTGGCCGGACAGCTCAGCGGCGAGCCCGCGCAGGCGAAGGCGCTGGACCGGATGGCCCTGGAGCCGCTGCTGGACCAGGGCGTGACGGTGGGTGAGGGCGTGGGGGCGCTGCTCGCGCTGCCGCTGGTGCGGTCCGCGGCGGCGCTGGCGGCGGAGCTGCCGGAGCGGCCCGGGGAGAAGCCGCAGGAGGAGCTGCCCGGGGCCTGACGCGCCGGGAACAGGTGTGCCGCCCCTCCCCGGCCTGTCACGGACCGCGGGGCCCGGAACCCCTTCCGCGCGGGCGGGCCGCCCGGATCCTCGGCCCGGTGCCCGCCGGACCGGCGCCGGCGCCGCCCGCGAGCCGTCGTCGCGGTCCTCCCCGGGGGCGGTGGCGTCAGCGGACGTCGCGGGGCGGCGCCGGGTCGGGTCTGCCGCCGATCCAGTCCTGGAACCGCCGGCCCCGGCTCGCCCAGCGCCGGTCGTGGCGGTAGGCGCGCAGCCCCGCGCGGGCCCGGGCGCGGGGGCGGCGGCCGTAGAAGCGCCTGGCCCACGGGGAGCCGGGGCGGGCCAGACGGATCGCGCCGACGAGGGCGACGACCGGGATGATCACCCCGAAGACGGCCGTGCGGGTCTTGCCCTTGTCGAGGGCGATCAGGGCGATCAGGAAGTTGAGGGCGATCGTCCCGAGCGCTGCACCCCGGTTCTGGACCTGGTCGTCGGTGAGCCCGTCGACCCCCAGCGGCGAGAAGCCGATCAGCATCAGCCCGACCAGCGCGGCGGTGAGCACCACCATCTCCACGCTCTTGCGTCCGGCCTCCGTCCAGTAGACGTCGTCCAGGTGGAGGATCAGCGCGAACTCGTCGAGGACCAGGCCCGCGCCGACGCCGAAGATCACCGCGGCGAGGGACGAGCCGAAGCCGTGGCGGCCCCCGGCGACCGCGGCGAACCCTCCGACGACGGTCAGGACGACACCGGGCACGACGTGATGGATGTGCAGACCGCCCGCCTTGACGTTGCCGAAGGGGCCTTTGCCCGCGCGGATGAGGCGGGTGATGACGCGGGTGACCAGGAACGTCACCACGAAGGCGAGCAGGGCCAGCAGCAGGGGCAGCTTGCCGGGTTCGATGATGTTGCGGTGGAACCAGTCGCCCATGTCCGCAGTGTGCGCCGGTACGGACGCGGCCGCCTGCCGGACCGGGCCGTCGCGTAGCCTTCCGCCGTGCCTTCGATACCCTCCTCGCCCGGCCTCCGCTTCGCCTTCGGCACGCTGTCCGTGCTGCCCGTGCGGGTGACGCGCTGGGACCGGGGGGCGGCCCGGGGCGGAATGCTGTGCGCTCCGCTCGTGGGGGTGGTGCTGGGATCGGCCGCCGGGGCCGCCGGACTGGTGCTGCTGGTGCTCGGGGCGGGGCCGCTGCTCGCCGCCGTCGCCTCCGTGGCGGTGCCCGCGGCGCTGACCCGGGGACTGCACCTGGACGGGATCGCCGACACCGCCGACGGGCTCGGCAGCGGGAGACCTGCCGAGGACGCGCTGCGGATCATGAAGCAGTCGGACATCGGGCCGTTCGGCGTGATCACGCTGCTGTTCGTGCTGCTCGCGCAGGTCGCGGCGGTGGCCGAGGTGTTCGGCGGGTCGGGGGCGCGGGGGGCGTTCGCCGTCGTCGTCTCCGCGGTGACGGCGCGGCTCGCGCTGACGTCGGCCGCACGCACGGGGGTGCCCGCGGCGCGGCCGGAGGGGCTGGGGGCCGCGGTCGCGGAGGTGGTCCCGGTACGGGCCGCCTACGGCGTCTGCGCGGGGGCCTCGCTGCTGGCGGGCGTCGTCGGAGGACTCGTCCTCGGGCCGGCGGACGGGGTGCGCACGGGTGCGGCGGTGCTGCTGGGGCTCGCCGCGGCCGAGGGGCTCCTGCGGCGCTGCGTGCGGCGGTTCGGCGGGGTGACCGGGGATGTGTTCGGGGGGCTCGCGGAGACGGCCGCGACGGTTTCGCTGGTGGTGCTCGCGCTCGGCTGACGAGGTGCGGCTCGGCGTCCTGTGCCGGGTGCGGCACCGTCGTGGCCTGTCGCGCAGTTCCCCGCGCCCCTCGAAGCGCGGCGCCGTCGTGGCCTGTCGCGCAGTTCCCCGCGCCCCTCGAAGCGCGGCCACCCGCGCGGCGGAGCCACCTGGCCCTTCGTGTCGTGCGGCGAGCGTGCGTGCCGGGCGTCGCGACGCCGCGGAGATCCGTCAGAAGGGCCCTAGGGGCACGGCTTGCGCCAGGTTCCCAGTTCGTATTTCTTCAGCATCGAGCTCAGGCCCAGTTCGCGGGCCTGAGGGCAGAAGCGTGCGGTCGGCAGTTCGTACTCCACGTGGAAGACCGCCTTGTCCGCCTCGACGAAGGGCGTGAGCGTGTCGCACTCGCCGTACTGGGCGCACTGCTCGTTGACCGCGAAGTCGAACTCCCCCACCAGCTGCGGGATCTGGTCCAGGTCGTTCTTCAGGCCGACCGCGAGGCCCCGGTCGTGGGCGAGACGGGCGATCAGCCGGTTGTAGCGGAGCTGGTCGGCCGCGGTGAGGGGGAAGCCGGTGTCGTTGGCGTAGCCGTCCATGTTGTCCGGCTCGACGGCGTCGAAGCCCTTCTGCCGGCACAGGTCCATCCGCGCCGCCATGAGGGGCTCCAGGACGTCGGTGCGGCGGATGTCGAGCCAGCGTTCGCCGTCCCAGCCGTTGCCGCGGCCCAGCAGGGCCTTCGGGAAGTCGCCGGCGTCCGGGCGCCAGTCCTCCCAGGCGCCGGTGGACAGGTAGCAGATGACCTTGCGGCCGTCGTCGTGCAGGCCTGCGACCGTGCCGGCGTCGTGGTCGAAGCCGTCGATGTCGTACACCGGTACGTCGACGGAGGTGTCGAGACGGCCGCTGAGCTGCCACTGCCAGGCCGTGCCGGGGCGTGGCTGCCAGCGCTTCCCGGGGGAGGGCTTCCCCTCGGGGTCGTCGGGGGCGGAGGTGCAGGCCGCCAGCAGGAGCAGCAGGACCACGAGAAGGAGGGGGCGTCTCATCGGGCGGGCTCCAGGGCGGTCGGCAACGTACCCCAAGGATGATCCCCCGTGCCGGGCACCGCGCAGTGCAGGTCGGCGCCCCGGGCCCGGACCTCGGCGGCTGGATCGGCATCCGCGGGGACGCCGTGCACCAGGTGGCACACCCGGGTCCCGGCCCCGTAGGGGAGCGCGGGCGGCGAGGCGAGGTAGGTCTCCCAGGTGCCCTCGAAGGTGACCAGCACGTCGGCGATCCTGGCGTACGCCGGATCGGGCGGGGTCCCGTGGTTGAGGACGACGGTGGAGCAGCCGGCGGCCCAGGCGGCGGAGGCCAGGCGGCGGTAGTACGGCAGCCGGTCGGGGCCCGAGGCCGCCTGGTCCAGGAAGGCGCCGTCGATGTCGTACCAGGCACGGTGGCGGGCCAGGTCGCGGACGACGTCCGCGTGCGGACGGCGGCCGTAGTCGGTGTCGGCGTAGCCGAGGACGCGGGCGCCGCCCGCCGCCCGCAGCCGGGCCGCGGTCTCGGCGAAGGCCGGGTCCGGGCCCTCGCCGGGGCCGCTGGCCGGGTTGAGGACGACGCCGTACAGGCCGGGCGCGGCGGCGAGGACCGCGGCCCATTCGACGGGGCGGACGCCGGGGTGTTCGTAGTACGGGACGAGCAGGGTGTTCATCGGTGGGCCGTCGCCCTTCCCAGCAGGACGCAGGCGAGGGCCGTCTGGGCCGCCGCCGCGACGCCGTACACCACCGGGCCCGTCCAGCGCGGGTCCCCGGTGTGGGTGAGCAGGAGCAGGGTCTGGGCGAGCGCCGCGGCGCAGGACACCGAGGCGGCGCCGGCTATCGCGCCGAAGGACTGGAGCAGCAGCCCCGTCCACACCACCACCCCGAGCAGCAGCAGCCCGGTGAGGCGGGGCCCGTCGAGGTCCGGGGAGTGCGGCCACACGGCGGCGGTGGACAGCGCGAGCGCGAGCAGGACGGCGAGGTAGCCGGCCAGGCAGCGGGTGACCGTGAGGGTGGTGGCCCGGCGGAAGGCGCTCGCGGTGCCGGTGGAGCGCAGCCCGGCGAGGCTGCCGCTGCGGAAGCGGTGCAGCAGCCATTCGGCGGGGCCCATGCTGAGGGTGAGCGCGACCGCCGCGGGGGCCGCGACCGCCCCGGCCGTCCCGTCGGCGAGCACGTCCCCGAGGGCGGCGTACAGCACGAGCACCCCGCTGCCGAGGCCGAACACGGCGTACGGGACGGAGGCCGGCAGCCGGGGGCCCGGGGCCGGCCGCGCAGCGCGTACGGCCCCGGGCCCCTTCAGGGCGCCCGGGGCGGGCGCCGCTTCACGCAGGGCGAGGGCGGCGAGGACGGCGACGGCGGCGAGGGAGCCGAGCAGCAGCGCGTACCGGACCGGTGCCGGGAGCGCCGTCAGGGGTGTGACGGCGGCACCCGCGGCCATCGGCAGCAGCGCGTACAGCAGGGGCCGTTCGCGGCCGGTCACCAGCAGGACGGTGGCCGCGCCCAGGTAGCAGGACTGCCCGGCGGCGAAGGCGAGGGCTCCCGGACCGGCGGCGCCCGAGACGGCGAGGGCGCACAGCGCGCCGAGCAGGGCGCCGGCGGGTGCGCCGAGGAGCAGACAGCGCAGGGCGGCCGCGCGGTCGCCGAGGCCCAGCCAGGAGTAGGCGCGGTGGGACAGGCCCTGGTTCCAGGTCCAGCCGACGAGGGCGCCCGCGAGCAGCGGGACCGTTCCCGCCGGGAGACCGGGCCCGTCCCGGGGGCCCGCGAGGAGCGGCGCGCCGAGGACGTAGGCGAGGCCGGGCAGGGCGAAGACGACGCCGCGGACCAGGCAGCCGAGCAGGCCGGCCCGCCAGGGGTCGTGGGCGGGGCCCTCGGGTTCGGGGTGGCGGCGCTCGACGCGGTCGTAGAGCTCCTCGGCGAGCGCGAAGGAGCTCTTCACCCCGTACGTCTCGCGTATCCGGTCGTCGGACATGCCGTCGGACTCCAGCAGGGCGGCGATCTCGTCCGGGTGGACGGCCGCGGCGACGAAGTCCTCCAGGCGGTCGGCGAGTTCGTCGACGGGGTCGGGGGCGGCCCAGCTCGGTGTGCGCCGGCGCGGGACCGACGGCATGACGTCGGCGCGCGCGCCCGGCGGCAGCCAGACGCTTCCGCTCACCGGTCCGCCCCTTCCGTCGCGACGGCCGCGTACCAGGGGTCGCGCAGTTCCAGGGTCCAGTCGGTGACCGTCTCGACGGTCGGCTCGTAGACCTCGGGGAGGCCCGCGAGTTCCTGGTAGATCGTGCGGAAGTGCTCCACGCAGCGGCGCAGTGTGAACCGGTCGATGACCCGCTGCCGGGACAACTCGGCCAGCCTGAGCCGCCGTTCGTCGTCCTTGAGCAGGGTGAGCGCGGCGGCGGCCATCTTCTCCGGCTCGCGCGGCGGCACGACGAGCCCGGTGTCGCCGACGGCCTCGCGGACCCCGCCGACGTCGGTGGAGACGGTCGTACGACCGCAGGACATGGCCTCGATGATGGAGAACGGGAAGCCTTCGGAGATCGACGACAGCATGACGACATGGCCGGCCGCGTAGGCACGCCGTACCTCGCTGATGCGGCCCTCGAAGGTGAGACCGTCGGTGACGCCGAGTTCGGCGGCGAGCTTCTCCAGCCGGGTGCCGTACGCCTCGCCGCCGGGCGGGACCGGGCCGAACAGGCGCAGCCGGGTCTCGGGGAGCTCGGCGCGGACCATGGCGTAGGCGCGGATCAGGGTCTCCAGGTCCTTGATCGGGTCGACGCGGCCGCACCAGGTGAGGGTGGGCACGTCGGGTTCGGGCCCGGCGTGCGGGAAGGCGGCGGGGTCGACGCCGTTGTAGACCGTGCGGATGCGGCCGGGGTCGGCGCCTCCGCGCTCCTCCCAGCGGCGGTTGTACTGGTTGCACGGTGTGATCAGGTCGGCGGACCGGTAGCCGTACGAGTTGAGCTCGCGGTAGAAGGCGAGCATGAACGCCTTCACGGGCCAGCGCTGGGCGTCCTTGCGGTAGCCGAGGTAGCGCTCGCGCAGGTAGATGCCGTGCTCGGTGAGCAGAAACGGTACGCCTTCCAGTGCGCGGGCGGCGAGCGCCGGCAGGGTGGCCAGACCGCTGCTGACGGCGTGCGCGACGGAGTCCTCGGGGATCCGGGTGCCGAGCGGACGCAGGGCGTGCTCCAGCAGGTCGGTGGCGGTGAGCGCGTCGTGCACGGTGGGCCGGGCGGCCGCGGTCGGCAGATGAGGCATGGTCCAGATCCACATCAGCGAGCGCAGCGCGGACTCGGTGCGCAGCGCCGCCGACAGCCGGCCGTCGCGGGCGAGCAGCGCCAGCTCGGTCAGCGCCTCTCCGAAGTCGCAGCCGGACTGCGGGTCCAGGAAGGACAGCAGCAGCCGCTCGTAGGCGTCGGTGAAGCGGCGGCGGGCCCTGCCGTACGGGGCGCGGGCGCGGCCCGGGCGGGGTCCCCAGGTGGGGACGGTGGCATGGCCGCGGACGTTGGGCGGCAGCTCCCAGGTGACGGGCTCCCGGCCGCTGCCGGTGATCGAGACGAGGTGGAAGTCCACCTCCGGCATGCCTTTGACGAGCTGGTCGCACCAGGTGCTGACGCCGCCGTGGACATGCGGATAGGTGCCTTCGGTGAGCATGGTGACGTGACGGCCTGAGCGCATCGCTGCGTGACCCCCCTGCTGGTTCGGAAATGCGTGCGGGGAACTGCCGCCCGTCGCCCGGCCGCGGGCCATGACGGGCTGGTCGTGCAGTTCCCCGCGCCCCTCGGGGCACCTGGCTTCAGGGCAGTTTCAGAGTGACTGCCGACCGGAGCGGCTCCGGCACGGTCCAGGCCGAGCGCCGGCCCGCGTACGGGGTGCCGAACGCGCTGGTGCCGAGCAGGAGTTGCTTGCGCGTTCCCTCGGGGACGGTCACCGGGACCTGCACACCGGAGGGCGCCGTGACGGTGACCGTCCTGCCGACCCGGTAGGCGGTGACCCGGCCCTGGGCGAGTGCGGACTCCCAGGCCGCGCGGCGCTTGAACTCGGTGCCGACGGCGCTCTGGCGGAGGTTCTCCAGCGGGGCGCTGTCGGCGAACAGGGCCCGGTAGTCGGCCAGCACCCTGTCCATGACCGGGTACAGGATCCGGTCCTCGGCCAGGTTGGACTGGTGGGCGTAGTGCGGGCGCGGGTCGTTGGAGATCACGTGCCCGAGGGCGGTACGGGCCTCCTGCGGGACGATGTGCGCGTCGTAGCCGGTGGCGGGGTCCAGCGGCGCGGGCAGGCAGGTGGAGGTGGGGTTGTTCTCGCAGATGCCGCTGCCGCCGTCGGCCGCGGAGGTGTAGATCCAGTTGTACTCGTCGGCCATCTCGGCCTCGGTGCCCGCGTTGTAGTACACGTTCATCGGGTGCCGCGGCACGGTCGACGCGGCGCCGACGGCCCGCTGGGCGGGCTCGCGGGAGTTGTCCGAGGCGATCCACTTCACCCCGTTGTCGGCGAGGGCGCCCGCCAGGCCGGGGTTGTCGGAGGGCTGCTGCGGCAGCGTCCTCAGTCCGGAGTGCTCGCCGGTGACCAGCTCGGTGCGGTCCACGGGCAGGCCCTTGCGCGAGGCCCAGTCGTTGTTGTCGCGGATCTGCGCGGAGATCTCGGAGCGGCTCATGTACCTCGTCGAGCCGTCGGCGTTCTTCGCGCAGGTCCACGGCACGGTCGAGGTGTCCTGCACACAGCCCAGGAAGGGGTGCGTGTAGGTGTGGTTGATCCAGCGGTACTGCGCCTTGTCGGCGAGCAGCCGGGCGGCGAGCGCGTCGGTGCCGCCGTGCTCGGCCTTCCACTCCTCGCCCGAGCCCGCGTTGTAGACCATGTCCATGGTGAAACCGCGCTCGCGCTGCCACTGGGCGGCGTAGGCGGCGTCCTCGGCGGTCATGCGGATCGACCCGGCGTCCCCGGCGTCGCCGCCGCCGGCGCAGTCGATGTCGCCGGGCGTGCAGTTGCGCTCGCTGTCCCAGCGGGCGTCGGGGGCGAAGACGTCGTCCACGTGCACGGCGAAGTAGTTGCGGTCCCGGCCCAGATGGATGCCGTCGGTCAGCCACTCGACGATGCCGCGGGCCAGCAGCCGGAACTGGCGCTGGTGCTGGTTGTAGGCGAAGGTGACGACCAGTTCGCGGCGCCCGTCGTGGGTGTACTCGCCGACCAGGCTGCCGCGGCCGGTGCCGCCGGGCACGGCGATGTCGACGTAGGACGTGAAGCCTTCGCGCGGGCGGGCGGCGTAGCCGTAGCTCTCCTGGACGCCCGGGTCGTTGTCCTCGAAGGCGAAGGCGCCGTCCAGGTAGCCGAAGAGGCCCGCCCGGCCCGCGGCGGTGACCGATGCCTCCGTGCCGTCGAGGGGGCCGGCCCAGCCGCCCTCGGTGGTGTAATCGAGGCCGACCCCGGGATGCGCCCAGGTGTAGGCGTCGACCTGCGGGATGCCGTACGTCCGCTCGTAGTTCTCCAGCGCGGTCTGCTCCGCGGAGCCCGCGCCGAAGGGTGCCTCGTACGGCAGGACGACGCCCTGGAACTTCGCACGGGGCGTGCCGCCCGCGGTGTCGCTGAGGAAGGCGGCGTCCACGGTCGGCCGGCCCGGGTCCGTCAGGTCGACGGTGGTGTACGGGATGCCCGTGCTCCTCAGCTGTGCGGCGATCGCGCCGACCGCGCCGTCGCCGTTGTCGACGACCAGCACCCTCAGGTCGATGCGCGGTGCCGTGGCGGCCGACGCCTGCGGTGCCCCCACCCCCAGGGACAGCAGGCCGGCCGCCGTCAGAGCCGCGGCCGCGTTTCTCCAGATGTGCGCGCTCTGCGCCATTGATGGTCCTCCCCCCAGAAGATCCCCCGTTGCTCATTACACGGAGGATCATGGGAAATCATTCAAAGCGGCACGCCCGGCACTGGTACGAACGCGACGAGTGTGGCTCAAGTCACCAGGTGTGAGGATCGGGAAACAACCACGACGCCACCCGCCGGTGAACGTACGGAGGAATGAGCGAACGCTCGGCACGCGCGTAGTCTCGTCCCAGGCATGCGCCGCACGGTGAGGGCCCCGGTGGGGAGCACAGACTCACCCCGGTTCTAGGGTCGGCTGTCGGGCCCGGCCGACCCACACCGTTCGGCCACAGCAACTTCACATCGGAAGCGAGATTTCACCACCGTGACTGCTCTCACTCTCAGCACGTCCGCGGCACCCAATCTGAGGGCCGACGCGATCGTGATCGGTGTCGCCAAGGGCGCCAAGGGCCCTGTCGTGGCCCCGGGCGCCGAGGCCGTGGACAAGGCGTACGACGGCAAGCTCGCCGGCGTCCTGGAGACCCTCGGCGCCTCCGGTGCCGAGGGCGAGGTGACCAAGGTGCCGGCCCCGGCCGGCTTCAAGGCCCCGCTCGTCGTGGCGGTCGGCCTGGGCGCCGCGCCGGAGAAGGACGCCGACTACGGCACCGAGGCGCTGCGCCGCGCCGCCGGTGCGGCCGCCCGCGCCCTCGCCGGCACCAAGAAGGCCGGCTTCGCCCTGCCGCTCGCCGACTCCGGCGACGCGGGCGCGATCGCGGAGGGCGCGCTGCTCGGCGCGTACTCCTTCGACGCCTACAAGGGCAACGGCAAGGACGCCCGGGCCAAGAACGGCAAGGGACCGCTGGCGGAGATCGCCCTGCTGGGCGGCAAGGCCCGCGACAAGGCCCACAAGGCCGCCGTCGAGCGCGCCACGGCCGTCGCCGCGGAGCTGAACCGTGCCCGTGACCTGATCAACACCCCGCCGAACGACCTGGACCCGGAGGCGTTCGCCGCCGTCGCGCAGGCGGCCGGCAAGGAGCACGGCATCAAGGTGCAGGTGCTCGACGAGAAGGCGCTCGCCAAGGGCGGCTACGGCGGCATCCTCGGCGTCGGCGCCGGCTCGGCGTCGGCCCCGCGCCTGGTCAAGCTGTCCTACACCTCCTCCAAGGCGAAGAAGCACCTGGCCCTGGTCGGCAAGGGCATCACCTACGACTCGGGCGGCATCTCGCTGAAGCCGGCCGGTCACAACGAGACCATGAAGTGCGACATGAGCGGTGCCGCCGCCGTGTTCGCCGCCGTGGTCGCGGTCGCCCGGCTCGGCCTGGAGGTGAACGTCACCGCGTGGCTGGCCCTGGCCGAGAACATGCCCTCCGGTTCCGCCACCCGCCCGGGTGACGTGCTGCGCATGTACAGCGGCAAGACGGTCGAGGTGCTCAACACCGACGCCGAGGGCCGGCTGGTGCTGGCCGACGCCCTGTGGGCGGCCTCGCAGGAGAAGCCGGACGCGATCGTGGACGTGGCCACGCTGACCGGGGCCATGGTGCTGGCGCTGGGCAACCGCACCTTCGGTGTCATGGCCAACGACGACGCGTTCCGCTCGGCCGTCGTGGAGGCCGCGGAGGAGGTCGGCGAGGAGTCGTGGCCGATGCCGCTGCCGGAGCACCTGCGCAAGGGGATGGACTCGCCGGTCGCGGACATCGCGAACATGGGCGAGCGGATGGGCGGCGGCCTGGTCGCCGGTCTGTTCCTCCAGGAGTTCGTGGGTGAGGGGATCACCTGGGCGCACCTGGACATCGCGGGACCGGCCTTCAACGAGAGCGGGCCGTTCGGCTACACCCCGAAGGGCGGCACCGGGTCCTCGGTGCGGACGCTGGTCCGGCTGGCCGAGCTGACGGCCGCGGGCGACCTGGGCTGAGACCCGTTCGACGGGACCTCGTTTGCGGGTAGAGCGGGGTCCCGTCCTCTTTCCCTCTTTCTCCCCTTTTCCTCTTCTCCCCTTTCCCCGGAGCCTGCCGCTCACCGGCGGGCGGGGTGATGTGCGGTGGTTCGCGCGGTTCTCCGCGCCCCCGGGTGACCCGACGTGCTGCGTCTCACACAGCAGCCCGGCGTCTCGTTCGGTTCGGACAAGTGCGAAGATGGGGCACGGCAGGACAGGGCCCCCACCTAAGGGCCGAAGAACGAGCGGCCGGACACCAGCCGCCGACCGGTCACTGGAGACCGGCGTGGCGCACATGCATGGAGGACGTGACGTGGCGAACGACGCCAGCACCGTTTTCGACCTAGTGATCCTCGGCGGTGGCAGCGGTGGTTACGCCGCGGCCCTGCGCGGGGCGCAGCTGGGCCTGGACGTCGCCCTGATCGAGAAGGACAAGGTCGGCGGTACCTGCCTGCACCGGGGTTGCATCCCCACCAAGGCCCTGCTGCACGCGGGCGAGGTCGCCGACCAGGCTCGCGAGAGCGCCCAGTTCGGTGTCAAGGCCACCTTCGAGGGCATCGACATCGCGGGTGTGCACAAGTACAAGGACGATGTCATCTCGGGCCTGTACAAGGGTCTGCAGGGCCTCGTCGCCTCCCGCAAGGTGACCTACATCGAGGGCGAGGGCCGGCTGTCCTCCCCCACCTCCGTGGACGTGAACGGTCAGCGCGTCCAGGGCCGCCACGTCCTGCTGGCGACCGGCTCCGTGCCGAAGTCGCTGCCGGGCCTGGAGATCGACGGCAACCGCATCATCTCCTCCGACCACGCCCTCGTCCTGGACCGCGTGCCGCAGTCCGCGATCATCCTGGGCGGCGGTGTCATCGGCGTCGAGTTCGCCTCGGCGTGGAAGTCCTTCGGCTCCGACGTGACCGTCATCGAGGGCCTGAAGCACCTCGTCCCGGTCGAGGACGAGAACTCCTCCAAGCTCCTGGAGCGCGCGTTCCGCAAGCGCGGCATCAAGTTCAACCTGGGCACCTTCTTCTCGAAGGCCGAGTACACCCAGAACGGTGTCAAGGTCACCCTCGCCGACGGCAAGGAGTTCGAGGCCGAGGTCCTGCTGGTCGCCGTCGGCCGCGGCCCCGTCTCGCAGGGCCTGGGCTACGAGGAGCAGGGTGTCGCGATGGAGCGCGGCTACGTCCTGGTCGACGAGTACATGCGCACCAACGTCCCGACGATCTCGGCCGTCGGTGACCTGGTCCCGACCCTCCAGCTCGCGCACGTCGGCTTCGCCGAGGGCATCCTGGTGGCGGAGCGTCTGGCCGGTCTGAAGACCGTCCCGATCGACTACGACGGTGTCCCGCGGGTGACGTACTGCCACCCGGAGGTCGCCTCCGTGGGCATCACCGAGGCCAAGGCCAAGGAGATCTACGGCGCGGACAAGGTCGTCGCTCTGAAGTACAGCCTCGCGGGCAACGGCAAGAGCAAGATCCTGAAGACCGCGGGCGAGATCAAGCTCGTCCAGGTCAAGGACGGTGCCGTCGTCGGCGTCCACATGGTCGGCGACCGTATGGGCGAGCAGGTCGGCGAGGCCCAGCTGATCTACAACTGGGAGGCGCTGCCGGCCGAGGTCGCCCAGCTCATCCACGCCCACCCGACGCAGAACGAGGCGCTCGGCGAGGCCCACCTGGCGCTGGCGGGCAAGCCGCTGCACGCGCACGACTGACCGTCCCCTCGGGCGAAACACGTCGCGACGACACAGACTTCCGCAATTCGTAAGGAGCAACAGAAACCATGCCGGTTTCCGTAACCCTTCCGGCGCTCGGCGAGAGCGTCACCGAGGGCACCGTCACCCGCTGGCTGAAGGCCGAGGGTGAGCGCGTCGAGGCCGACGAGCCGCTGCTGGAGGTGTCGACCGACAAGGTCGACACCGAGATCCCGGCCCCGGCCTCCGGTGTCCTCGCCTCCATCAAGGTCGCCGAGGACGAGACCGTCGAGGTGGGCGCCGAGCTGGCGATCATCGACGACGGCACGGGCGCCCCGGCCGCGGCTCCGGCGCCCGCCGCCGAGCAGGTGGCCCCGCCGGCCCCCGAGCCCGCCCCGGCCGCCCAGCCCTCCACCGAGCAGGCCGCCCCGGCTCCGGCGCCCACCGCCGAGGCCACCGCCGGCGCCGGCTCCGCCCAGGGCACGGACGTGGTCCTGCCCGCGCTCGGCGAGTCCGTCACCGAGGGCACCGTCACCCGCTGGCTGAAGTCGGTCGGCGACTCGGTCGAGGCCGACGAGCCGCTGCTGGAGGTGTCGACCGACAAGGTCGACACCGAGATCCCGGCCCCGGTCTCCGGCGTGCTGCTGGAGATCACGGTCGGCGAGGACGAGACCGCCGAGGTCGGCGCCAAGCTCGCCGTCATCGGCGCCCCGGGTGCCGCCCCGGCCGCCGCCCCGGCCCCGGCCGCCCCGGCCCCCGCCCCCGCCGCCCAGACCCCGGCCGCCCCCGCGGCTCCGGCCCCGGCCCCGGCCCCCGCCGCTCCGGCCGCGCCCGCCGCCCCGGCTCCGGCCCCGGTGGCTCCGGCCGCTCCGGCTCCCGCCCCGGCCCCGGCCCCGGCTCCGACCCCGGTCACCCCGGCCCCGGCCGCCCAGGCCACCGACGAGGGCGCCTACGTCACCCCGCTGGTGCGCAAGCTCGCCGCCGAGAACGGTGTCGACCTGGGCTCCGTCAAGGGCACCGGCGTCGGCGGCCGTATCCGCAAGCAGGACGTCCTCGCCGCCGCCGAGGCCGCGAAGGCGCCCGCCGCCGCTCCCGCCGCCGCTCCGGCCGCCGCCCGCAAGGCCCCGGCGCTGGAGGTCTCCCCCCTCCGCGGCCAGACCGTCAAGATGCCGCGCATCCGCAAGGTCATCGGCGACAACATGGTCAAGGCGCTGCACGAGCAGGCCCAGCTGTCGTCGGTCGTCGAGGTCGACGTCACCCGCCTGATGAAGCTGCGCGGCCAGGCGAAGGACTCCTTCGCCGCGCGTGAGGGCGTCAAGCTCTCCCCGATGCCGTTCTTCGTGAAGGCGGCGGCCCAGGCGCTGAAGGCCCACCCGGTCATCAACGCCAAGATCAACGAGGCCGAGGGGACCATCACCTACTTCGACTCCGAGAACGTCGGTATCGCGGTGGACTCCGAGAAGGGCCTGATGACCCCGGTCATCAAGCACGCGGGCGACCTCAACATCGCCGGCATCGCCAAGGCCACGGCGGAGCTCGCGGGCAAGGTCCGCGCCAACAAGATCACGCCCGACGAGCTGTCCGGCGCGACCTTCACCATCTCCAACACCGGTTCGCGCGGTGCGCTCTTCGACACGATCATCGTGCCGCCGGGCCAGGTCGCGATCCTCGGCATCGGCGCGACGGTCAAGCGTCCCGCCGTGATCGAGACGGAGGAGGGCACGGTCATCGGCGTCCGCGACATGACGTACCTGACCCTGTCCTACGACCACCGCCTCGTGGACGGCGCCGACGCCGCCCGCTACCTGACGGCCGTCAAGGCCATCCTGGAGGCCGGCGAGTTCGAGGTCGAGCTGGGCCTGTAAGGGCGACGCCCGAAGGCCGGAACCGAATGCCCCCATCCCGGAGACACGGGTGGGGGCATTCGTCCGTCCTCCCGGGGGCGGGGAACCGGGCGAGACGGCCCAAGGCGGCCCGCCGGCCGCGGCACGACGGTGCACAGCGTGGCCGGTGCGCGGTGTAAGTCTCGTCTCACCTGCGGAGAAGCACCCGCGTGAGCATCCCCCGAAGCGCGTCCCAGCTCTATTGTCTAAAGGTCAGCCGCGCCCTAAGGAGCCCTCATGACCGCCCCCGTCATCCACTCGCTGCGCGAACAGATCCGCGAGCACATCCTGGAGGGGATCATCAGCGGGCGCTGGCAGCCGGGCGAGCGGATCGTGGAGCGGCGCATCGCCACCGAGCTGGAGGTCAGCCAGACCCCGGTGCGCGAGGCCCTGCGCGAGCTGGAGTCGCTGCGCCTGATCGAGTCGGCCCCCAACAAGGGTGTCCGGGTCCGCAACCTCACCGCGGCCGACCTGGAGGAGAGCTATCCCGTGCGGGCCGGCCTGGAGGCCATCGCGGCCGAGCTGGCGGCCGACCGCCTCGCCCAGGACTGCTCGGCCCTGGAGTCGCACGTCACGGCCCTCTACGAGGCCGACAGCAAGGCGGACGGCACCGCCCAGGTGCGTCACACGGTCGGCTTCCACCGCGAGCTGGTGCGCGCCGCGGGCAACTCCGTGCTGCTGCACACCTGGGAGGGCCTCGGCATCGAGGTGTTCACGGCGCTGTCCATCCGCTGGCTGGGCACCGTGCAGCAGTCGTACGCCGAGGAGCACCACGAGCTGGTGGAGGCGTTCCGGCGCCGCGACCCGCGGATCGCGGATCTGGTGAAGGCCCATGTGCTGGGCTGCGCACCCCGCCACGAGACCTGAGCGGCCCCTCGCTCAAACGTGCTCCCACCTGGGGGAATCCTTCGAAAACCAGGCACCCGGTGTCTCCGTCCGAGGCACCGCGTGCCTACTTTCTTGTGATCAAGAGGTTTTCGTCCCGAACCCTTTGATCGATCATCGATCAGGGGGTTAAAGTCGCCGACGGGCTCGCACCCGAGCCTCAGCCCTGTCCTGCCAAAGACCAAGGGCACCCCCGAACCCTTACCGATGAGGGAACCCCCTTCGACTGAGGAAGGCGGCGACATGACCGACCCCAACGCCATCCAGCCCAGCGAGCTCGACCAGCTCCCCGACCGTGACCCGGAGGAGACCGCCGAATGGCGGGCCTCCCTGGACGCCGTCGCGCAGGCTGCGGGCCCGCACCGCGCGGCGTACCTGATGCGCCGCACGCTGGAGAGCGCCGAGGGCGCCGGTGTGGTACTGCCGAAGCTCCTCGAGACCGACTACGTCAACACCATCCCGACCGCCGCCGAGCCGGCCGTCCCCGGTGACGAGGCCATGGAGGCCCGGATCACCGCGTGGAACCGCTGGAACGCGGCCGCCATGGTGACCCGCGGCAGCAAGTACGGCGTCGGCGGCCACATCGCCACCTTCGCCTCCGCCGCGTGGCTGTACGAGACCGGCTTCAACCACTTCTTCAAGGGCAAGGAGGGCGACGGCTCGGGCGACCAGCTCTACATCCAGGGCCACGCCTCCCCCGGCATCTACGCCCGCGCCTTCCTCGACGGGCGGCTGACCGAGACGCACCTGGACAACTTCCGCCAGGAGTCCGGCGGCAACGGCCTGCCCTCCTACCCGCACCCGCGCCGCCTGCCGTGGCTGTGGGAGTTCCCGACGGTGTCCATGGGCCTCGGCCCGCTGTCGGCCATCTACCAGGCCCGCTTCAACCGCTACCTCACCAACCGCGGCATCAAGGACCTCTCGTCCTCGCACGTGTGGGCGTTCCTCGGCGACGGCGAGATGGACGAGCCGGAGTCGACGGCGGCCCTCGCCCTGGCCGCGCGTGAGGAGCTGGACAACCTCACCTTCGTCATCAACTGCAACCTCCAGCGCCTCGACGGCCCGGTCCGCGCGAACTTCAAGATCGTGCAGGAGCTGGAGGCCCAGTTCCGCGGCGCCGGCTGGAACGTCGTGAAGACGCTGTGGGGCACCGCCTGGGACGAGCTGTTCGCGCTCGACACCACCGGCGCGCTCGTACGCCGGCTGCGCCAGGTACCGGACGCGCAGGTCCAGACGTACCAGACCCGTGACGCCGCCTACATCCGCGAGAACTTCTTCGGGTCCGACCCGGCGCTCGTGGAGATGGCGAAGCTGCTGAGCGACGACAAGATCCTGGAGTGCTTCCGCCTCTCGCGCGGCGGCCACGAGGCCCGCAAGGTCTACGCCGCGTACCGGGCGGCCCTGTCGCACAAGGGCGCGCCGACCGTGATCCTCGCCCAGACGGTCAAGGGCCACACCCTCGGTGAGGGCTTCGCGTCGAAGAACGCCAACCACCAGATGAAGAAGCTGTCGGTGGACGAGTTCAAGGTCATGCGTGACCTGCTCGACCTGCCGATCAAGGACAGCGACTTCACCGACGGCCAGGTCCCCTACGGTCACCCGGGCGCCGGCTCCGCCGAGGTCCGCTACCTCCAGGAGCGCCGCGCCGCCCTCGGCGGTCCGGCCCCGGCCCGCCGCGTCCACCCCGTCGCGCCGCTGCCCGCGCCCGCCGAGAAGGCGTTCGCCTCCTTCGACAAGGGCTCCGGCTCGCAGAACGTGGCCACCACCATGGCCTTCGTCCGCCTCGTCAAGGACCTGGTCCGCGACAAGGAGACCGGGAAGCGCTGGGTGCCGATCGTCCCCGACGAGGCGCGCACCTTCGGCATGGAGTCGCTGTTCCCGTCGCTCGGCATCTACTCGCCAAAGGGCCAGACGTACGAGCCGGTCGACCGCGACCAGCTGATGTACTACAAGGAGGCCAAGAACGGCCAGATCCTCAACGAGGGGATCACCGAGGCCGGTTCGATGGCCGACTTCATCGCCGCTTCCACCGCGTACTCCACGCACGGCGAGGCGATGATCCCGTTCTACATCTTCTACTCGATGTTCGGCTGGCAGCGCACGGCCGACCAGATGTGGCAGCTCGGCGACCAGCTCGGCCGCGGCTTCCTGGTCGGCGCCACCGCCGGCCGGACCACGCTGACCGGTGAGGGCCTCCAGCACGCCGACGGCCACTCCCCCGTCATCGCGGCGACGAACCCGGCGGCGCTGACGTACGACCCGGCGTTCGCCTACGAGGTCGCGGCGATCGTCAAGGAGGGTCTGCGCCGGATGTACGGCGAGGCCGCGCCGGGCGAGGACCAGGACGTCTTCTACTACCTGACCGTCTACAACGAGCCGATGCCGCAGCCGGCCAAGCCGTCCGTGCCCGGCATCGACGAGGGCATCGTCAAGGGCCTGTACCGCTTCAACACGGCGGAGACGGCCGGCCTGGACGTGGCCGCGGCGAACGCCCCGCGCATCCAGCTGCTGGGCTCCGGCACGGCGATCCACTGGGCGCTGAAGGCGCAGAAGCTGCTCGCCGAGGAGTGGGGCGTGGCCGCCGACGTGTGGTCCGCGACCTCCTGGACGGAGCTGCGGCGCGACGCGCTGGAGGCCGACGCGGCCCTGCTGCGCGGCGAGGAGCGGGTGCCGTTCGTCCGCCAGGCGCTCCAGGGTGCCGAGGGCCCGGTGCTGGCGGTGTCGGACTACATGCGCCAGGTCCCGGACCAGATCGCGCAGTGGGTCGAGCAGGACTGGTCCTCGCTCGGTGCCGACGGCTTCGGTCTGTCCGACACCCGTGACGCGGCCCGCCGCCACTTCGGTGTCGACGCCGAGTCGATCGTGGTCGCGGCGCTCGCCCAGCTCGCCCGGCGCGGCGAGGTGAAGGCGACCGCGGTGAAGGAAGCGCGGGCGAAGTACGGCCTGTAGGCCCACGGGCAGGTCACGCGGGGAGGCCCCTCACTTCGGTGGGGGGCCTCCTGCATGATGGGCTCATGCGCGCGGCCCGGCTGATCAAGATGGTGCTCCTCCTCCAGTCCCGGCCGTCGATGACCGCGGCCGAGCTGGCGCGGGAGCTGGAGGTGTCGGAGCGGACCGTCACCCGGGACGCGCAGGCGCTGTCGGAGGCGGGCGTGCCGGTGTACGCCGACCGGGGCCGGGCCGGCGGGTACCGGCTGATCGGCGGGTACCGGACACGGCTGACGGGACTGGCGCGCGGCGAGGCGGAGGCGCTGTTCCTGTCGGGGGTGCCGGGGGCGCTGCGGGAGATGGGGCTGGAGGACGCGGCCTCCGCGGCCCGGCTGAAGGTGTCCGCGGCGCTGCTGCCGTCCCTGCGCGACGCCTCCCGTACGGCGGCGCAGCGGTTCCATCTGGACGCGCCGGGCTGGTTCAGCGAGCCGGAGACGCCCGCGCTGCTGCCGGCGGTCGCCGGGGCGGTGTGGGACGACCGGCCGGTCACCGCGCGCTACCGGCGCGGGGACGCCGAGGTGGAGCGGGTGCTGGAGCCGTACGGGCTCGTGCTGAAGGCGGGGCTCTGGTACCTGTGCGCGCGGGTGGTCGCCGAGGAGGGGGGCGGGTCCTTCCGGACGTACCGGATCGACCGGTTCACGGAGGTCGAGCCGTCCGGGGAACGGTTCTGCCGGGACGAGGAGTTCGATCTGCCCGGGTTCTGGGCGGAGCAGGCCGAGCGGTTCGCGCGGTCGATCCTGCGGGCCGAGGTGGTGCTGCGGCTGTCGGCGCGGGGTCTGCGGATGCTGCCGCACGCCGTCGACCCGCCGGCCGCACGGGACGCCCTGGCGGCGGCGCGCGCGGCCGACGCGCAGGGGCGGGTCGTGCTGACGCTGCGGGTGGAGTCGGAGGACGTGGCCCACACCCAGCTCACCGCGCTCGGGCCCGAGGCGGAGGTGCTGGCCCCGGCGTCGCTGCGGGCCCGGTTCGCGCGGGACGCCCGCCGGCTGGCGGAGCTGTACCGCGAGCCGTGAACCTGCGCTTTCCGCGTGCGTCGCCCCGGTGGAGGCAGGATGCTGGACCCGTGATGGACGAGACGGAGTTCTGGGAGCTGGTGGACACCACCCGCGAGTCCGCCGAGGGTGATCCCGAGGACCAGGCCGATCTGCTGGTGGAGCGGCTGACCGGGATGGACCCCGAGTCCGTGCTCGACTTCGCCCGGCACTTCGAGGCCCGCTACAACCGCGCCTACCGCTGGGATCTGTGGGGCGCGGCCTGGGTGCTGCTCGACGGGGCCAGCGACGACGCCTTCGACTTCTTCCGCTGCTGGCTCATCGGGCAGGGCAGGGAGGTGTTCGAGGGGGCGCTGCACGATCCGGACGCGCTCGCCGAGCTCCTGCGGGAGGACTTCGACGAGGAGATCGACGGCGACGGCGAGGAGCTCGGCTACGCCGCGGACGAGGCGTACGAGCAGCTCACCGGCACCGTGGCCCCCGACCTCGGCATCCCGTCCGCGGCGGCCGAGCCCGAGGGCGCCCCGCTGAACCTGGAGAGCGAGCAGGAGCTGTCGGCCCGCTACCCGCGTCTGTGGGACCGCTTCAAGGAGTGAGCCGGCCCTGGAGGCGGGCGGCGAGCTGCCGGATCTGCGGGAGCAGGGCCTTGAGGGCGGCGCCGGGGCAGCTGGTCATGAAGGCGTCGGTGTGCCCGGCGAGGGCGGGCAGGGTGACGGAGGTGCCCGCGCTGAAGCGGCTGCGGCTGTTGCTGGAGACCAGCCGCACCGTCGCCCGGGGGTCGGTGTCCGACAGGCCCAGTTTCCAGGCGGCCAGCGCGGCGATCGCGTCGGTCATCACGCGCGGCACCTCGGCGCCCGCGGTGAAGGTGCCGATGGCGGCGATGCCCGCGGTGCGGTGGTTGAAGCCCTGGGTGTGGGCTCCGGTGACGGCGCGCTCGATGCCGCCGGCCCGGCCCTCGTAGATCACGCCGCAGCGGTCGACGAGGAAGTTGTAGCCGATGTCGTCCCAGTCCCGGGCGCCGGTCTGCCCCGCGTACAGGTAGCGGATGATGCGGGGCGTCTCCGTGCAGTCGTAGGCGTTGGGCGAGTCGGTGTGGTGCACGAAGACCGCCAGCACGCGGTCGTCGTAGCGCGGCGGCGGGGGGTGGTCCGGGGCGCCGTCCCCGGTCAGCCAGACCGAGCGGGGCACGATGGACGGCCGGGGTGCGGTGTGGACGCCGGGGACGGGGCGCACGGCGACGGGGCGGGCCACGGGCCGCTCGACCCCGCCGGCGCACAGCACCAGCACGACGGCGGCCGCCACGCCGGGCAGACAGCCGAGGGCCACCAGGGCCGGTCCTGGTATCCGCACGGCGCGACAGTGGCGTACGGCCACCGCGGTCCTTCGCCGGACCGCTCGCAAGGCACACATGATCCCACTCTCGGGCCGCCGCGTTCCGCCCGCGATGTGTGCTGTGCCACCCGGTGGAACCATCGTCCCGGTCCGGGACGTTTTCCGGGGTACACGCACGAAGGGCTGATCACTGGGCCCGTCCCCCACGTACCAAGGGGTCCGAGAGAAAGGCGGCTCCGTGGACCTGCTCGACATCCTTCTGCTGCTGGCGATCCTGGTCTATGCCGGCGCCGGGTACCGGCGCGGCCTGGTGGCCGGCTGTGTCTCGCTCGCGGGGTTCGTGGGCGGTGCGGTGGTCGGTGTGTGGGTGCTGCCCTGGGTGATGGAGCTGGTGACGCCGGGGACGACGGCGGCCACGGTGACGGCGGTGTGCACGGTGCTGCTGCCCGCGGTGGTGGGGCACGAGCTGGCGGGCCGGCTGGCCCTGCGGCTGCGGCGGGAGCTGGACCGGGGGCCGCTCAGAGTGGCGGACGGCATCGGCGGCGCGGTGGCGAACTCGGTGGCCGTGCTGATCGTGGCGTGGGTGGCGGCGAGCGTGCTGGCGGCGTCCTCCTCGCCCCTGCTGACCGGGGCGATCCGTGACTCACGGCTGCTGGGGACGGTGCAGGAGGCGATGCCCGACACCACCCCGTCGTGGTTCTCGCGGGCCACGGCGGCGCTGACCGAGGCGGGCTTCCCGCAGGTGTTCAACCCGTTCGAGAACGAGTCGACGGCCGAGGTGGCGCAGCCCTCCGGCGACAACGTCACGCCGGCGGCGACGGCGGCCGCCCGGCGCAGCACCGTCAAGATCGAGGGTGCCGTGGGCACCCAGGGCCGCGAGGGCAGCGGGTTCGTGTACGCGCCGGAGCATGTGATGACCAACGCCCATGTGGTGGCCGGCATCGACGAGCCGGAGGTGCGGGTCGGCGGGGTCGGGGAGCCGTACGAGGCGCGGGTGGTGCTGTTCGACGCGGACAAGGACGTGGCCGTGCTGTACGTGCCGGGGCTGCGCGCGCCGGTGCTGCGGTTCGACGACGAGGCCGGGCGAGGGGACGCGGCCGTGGTGGCGGGCTATCCGCAGGACGGCGGCCTCGACCTCCAGGCGGCCACGGTCGCGAGCAGGCTGCACGCGACCGGGCAGAACATCTACAGCGACGAGGCGGTCACCCGGGAGATCTACTCGATCCGCTCCACGGTCCGGCCCGGCAACTCCGGCGGCCCGCTGCTGACCACGGAGGGCCGGGTGTTCGGCGTGGTCTTCGCCCGCTCCACGTCGGACGCCGAGACGGGCTACGTCCTGACGGCGGCCGAGGTCGCCCCGGAGGCGAGGCGCGCGGCGGACGCGACGGCACGCGTGGACACGGGCGAGCTGATCACGTCCTAGGTGTATTGACCCGCAGGGTTGTTGACACGGCTGATCGGGGGCTTGCCTCCGAGTGCGGTGTGGCTGCGGTGGTGGTTGTAGGTGTGCAGG
>NZ_JBIVOX010000012.1:0-284429 GCF_044754345.1 Streptomyces sp. NPDC093094
CAGGGGGGACCCTGTGGGAGAGTAGGACGCCGCCGAACAAATATTGAAGGAAACCCCCGTACCGTAAACCGGTACGGGGGTTTTCTGCGTTTCGGCTACTGTGACCGGCATGAGCTACCAGGTTCGTTCCATACGTTCCGACGAGTGGCCGGCGGCCAGGAGGCTTCGGCTCGCCTCGTTGCAGGATCCCGTGGCCCATCTCGCCTTTCTGGAGACCTACGAGCAGGCCAGGGCCCGCCCGGACTCCTTCTGGCAGGAACGGGCCGCCGGCGCGGCCGAGGGCGCGACCGGTGCCCAGCAGATCATCGCCGAGGACCCGGACGGCGAATGGGTCGGCACGCTGACCGTGCTCATCGAGGAAGCCGGATCGACGGACTGGGCCGGATTTCCGGTGGAGCGCAAGCAGGGGCATGTCGTCGGAGTCTTCGTGAAGGCCGACTGCCGGGGCATCGGGCTCACCGAAGTGCTCTTCTCCGCCGGTCTGGACTGGGCGTGGGCGCAGGGCGTCGAGCGGGTGCGGCTCATCGTGCACGAGGAGAACACACGGGCACAGACTTTCTACCGGAAGGCCGGGTTCGTGCCCAGCGGGGTGACCGTGCCGCTGAGCGCGGCGGCCGGGGAGAAGGAGCTGGAGTTCGTCCTCGAAGCCGAAGCCGAAGCCGGCTGACCGCTCAGACCGGCAGTTCGTCGTGGGGCCAGCGGGAGCGGGCCTGTTCGCGGGAGCGCAGCAGCACGAGCGTGCGCAGGCCGCGGTCGGCTCCGGTCGCCAGCAGGTCCGGGAGCCGGGGGAGCGGGGCGACGGCGGCGATGTCGTCCAGGACGAGCGTCAGTGGTGGGTCGAGCCGACCGGAGGATGACCGTTCGGCCATGCGCCGGCCGTGCTCGACCACGCTTGCGGCGAGTGCCGTCAGCAGCGGCATCGCGCCGGGGTCGGTCCGGGGGTCCTCGATGGATTCGCCGACCACGTAAAGAGTGCCCCCTTCCTGGACGAAGGAATCCAAGGCGAGCGCATCAGTTCGGTTGGGAGTGCATGCCTCACGGATGTTGACCGTCGACAGTGCGGCGAGCGCACGGCCCGTCAGCTCCTGTGCCATGTCCCGGCGTTCGGGGTGCGCGGTGAGCGCGGCCTCCAGTTCGCCGGCGGAGCCGGGAGCGGCCTTGGGATGCGTGCGCAGGGTGCGTACGGCTTCCTGGATCTGGTTGCCCTGGGACCAGCGGTGGACATGGCGGACGGTGCGGTTGTCGAGGGCGGCCGCGTGGAGACAACTCCGAAGGAGCGTTTCGGCGGTGTCGCTGACCGCCTGGTCGAGCCGGGAGGCGGGGCGGACCGGGGTGAGCAGCGCGGCGGCTCGCGCGGCCGCCGTCTCCTTGTCCTCGCAGCCCCTCGTCGGGGACCAGTGGAGGCGGGCCGGGGTGTCGCAGCGGTGGGCGGGGTCGTAGAGGTGCGTCGGGCCCAGTTTCGAGCGGGCGTCCTTGGTGGACTGCCAGAGGGCGGGGTTCGAGGTGACCAGCAGGACGGGGCCCTCGGCGTCCTGCACGGCCCGGGCCGCTGCCTCCTGGCGGGTCTCGCGCTCCGCGACGAGGACTCTCTCCCACCCGGCGTCCGCCGGTTCCCGGCCGAACAGGGGGGAGGAGGCCCGCGGGACGTGCTCCGTCGCCCGTTCCGGTTCCGCGGGGGGCTCCTGGCGCGGGTGCGACGGTGCCGGCTGCCGTTCCGTACGCGGCTGCGGGACCTCGTACGGCTGGGGCTGTTCCTGGGGCCGGTCCCTGAGTCTTCTGCGGACGGCTCTCCAGCGGGCCAGGGTGCCCAGGACGAAGACCGTGAGGACGACCAGGACCATCAGCTGGCCGATGAGCAGGCCCCAGAAGAGGCCGTAGCCCGACAGTGCGGCGGCCGGGGTGTCGGGCCAGGCGCCGGGCATGTCGTGCGGGCTGGTGACGAGGTGACGCATGGCCAGGGGGGTGCGGGCGAAGGTCACCGTCCCCGGCCAGGTGCCGTGGGCGAACCAGGCGGCGAGTCCCGTGGCCGTCCAGACCAGCAGGGTCATGCCGACGAGGAACACGAGTATGCCGATCAGCAGGCCGTCGGGGACGCCGCCCTGGGCCTCCCGCCGCTGGTCCACCGCCTTCACGCCGCCCCCTACGCGACCGTCGACTCGGAGTCGCCGAGATGATGCTCCATGAAGGCCGCCGCCCGCTCCTCGGCCTCCAGTTCGGCGGCGAGCAGCGCCTCGTCCGTGAGGTCGGACGACGACTCCGTCATCGCGCGGTCGGTGAAGACCAGCGGGCGTTCCGTCTCGGTGACCAGGTGTTTGACCACCTGGACGTTGCCGTTGACGTCCCACACCGCGATACCCGGGGTGAGAGTGGGGATGATCTCCACCGCCCAGCGCGGCAGGCCCAGGACCCGGCCCGTCGCCCTCGCCTCGTCCGCCTTCTGGGCGTAGATCGTCCGGGTCGAGGCCATCTTCAGGATGGCCGCGGCCTCCTTCGCGGCCGCGCCGTCCACGACGTCGGACAGATGGTGGACGACCGCGACGAAGGACAGGCCGAGCCGGCGGCCGAACTTCAGCAGGCGCTGGAACAGCTGGGCCACGAACGGGCTGTTGATGATGTGCCATGCCTCTTCCACCAGGAAGATGCGCTTCTTGCGGTCGGGGCGGATCCAGGTGTGCTCCAGCCACACCCCGACGATCGCCATGAGGATGGGCATGGCGATGGAGTTGCGGTCGATGTGGGAGAGGTCGAAGACGATCAGCGGCGCGTCCAGGTCGATGCCGACCGTCGTCGGGCCGTCGAACATGCCGCGCAGGTCGCCGTCCACCAGGCGGTCGAGGACCAGGGCCACGTCCAGGCCCCACGCCCGTACGTCGTCTATGTCGACGTTCATCGCCTCGGCCGACTCCGGCTCGGGATGCCGCAGCTGCTCGACGATGTCGGTCAGGACGGGCTGGCGCTCGACGATCGTCTCGTTGACGAAGGCGTGCGCGACCTTCAGGGCGAAGCCGGAGCGTTCGTCGAGGCCGTGGCCCATCGCCACCTCGATGATCGTGCGCAGCAGGGCGAGCTGGCCCGTGGTCGTGATCGAGGGGTCCAGGGGATTGAGGCGGATGCCGTGGTCCAGCGCGGCCATCGGGTCCAGGCGGATGGGAGTTATCCCCAGCTCCTGCGCGATGAGGTTCCATTCGCCGACGCCGTCCTCGCCCTGGGCGTCCAGGACGACGACCTGGCGGTCGCGGAACCGCAGCTGCCGCAGGACGTACGTCTTCTCCAGCGCGGACTTGCCGTTGCCGGACTCGCCGAGGACCAGCCAGTGGGGGGCGGGGAGCTGCTGGCCGTACAGCTGGAAGGGGTCGTAGATGTAGCCCTTCCCGGAGTACACCTCGCGGCCGATGATGACGCCGGAGTCGCCGAGGCCGGGCGCGGCCGTCGGCAGGTAGACGGCCTGGGCCTGGCCCGTCGACGTACGTACGGGCAGCCGGGTCGTCTCGACCTTCCCGAACAGGAAGGACGTGAAGGCGTCGGTGAGGACGGACAGCGGATCCCGCATCAGGTCCTACCTCCGGATGCCGGTGGCGAAGGGAAGTGTGTTCACGAAGGCGCGGTGGTGCTCGCGGTCGCACCACTCCAGCTTCAGGTACGACTTTCCGGCCGAGGCCCTTATGGTGCGCTTGTCGCGGGCCAGAGCCTCGGGACTGCGCGAGGAGACGGTGATCCAGCCGACCAGGTTCACTCCGGCGGCGCCGCTGGCGAGGTCCTCGCCGCGCTGGTCGAGGCGGCTGTGGGCGGCCACGTCACGCGGGTCGACGGTCCGGTTCATCTTGGCCGCGCGGGACGCCTCGGCCTCGTCGTTCGTCTTCTCGGTCAGCATGCGTTCGATGGCGATCTCGGTGGGTTCGAGGTCCATCGTGACGGCGACCGTGCGGATGACGTCCGGGGTGTGGACGAGGAGCGGCGCGAGGAAGTTGACGCCGACCGGGGTCATCGGCCATTCCTTCACCCAGGCGGTGGCGTGGCACCAGGGGGCGCGGGTGCTGGACTCGCGGGTCTTGGCCTGGAGGAAGGTGGGCTCCATGGCGTCGAGCTCGGCGGGCCAGGCGTTGCGGCGGGTCATCGCCTGGATGTGGTCGATCGGGTGGTCCGGGTCGTACATGGAGTGGACCAGCGAGGCGAGCCGGCCCTGGCCGAGCGGCTGCCGGACGCGGATGTCGGCCTCCTGGAGCCGCGAGCAGATGTCGGTCAGCTCGCGCGCCATGACGATGGCGAGGCCCGCGTCCCGGTCGACCTTGCCGCCGTGCGGGCGGGCGGCGCGGGCCATGGCGTTGGCCTCGGCGGCGAGCTCGCGTGTGAAGTGCATGCAGGCGACGAGATAGGCGCGGTGCTGCTCGCTGCTGGTGGACACCATCGACTGGAGCTGGTCGTACGACTGCTGCAGCCATCCCGGTGCCTTCTCGTCACCGCGGACGGCGACGTCCTTGGCGTGGGCGTCGGGGTCGGCGGGCAGGGTGCGGGCGAGCATCTGGAGCCGGGTGACGAAGCCGTCGCCGTTGGCCACGTGCTTGAGCAGGGTGCCGAAACGGTCGACGAGGGCCTCCTGGTCCTCGCTGTCGCGCAGGCCGACGCCGGGGCCCTCGATCTCGATGGCCGCGGTGACGGTCCTGCGGTCCGCGTGCAGCAGGACGGCGATCTCGTCGGGACCGAACGGGGCGGCCAGCCAGGTGATGCGGCCGATGCCCGGCGGGGGCCCGATCTCCACCTCGTCGCCGTCGAGCCGGGTACCGGCCTCCATGGCGGAGGACCGGTAGACGGTGCCCTGGCGCAGGGTGCGCTTGTAGCTGCGGTTGATCTCGAACCACCGGTAGAACGTGCGCTGCTTGTACGGCACGTAGACCGCGGCCAGAGCGAGCAGCGGGAAGCCCATGAGCAGCACGATGCGCAGGGAGAGCACCGGGACGAGGAGACCGCACATCATGCCGAGGAACGCGCCGCCGATGATGAGCGCGATCTCGCCGGACTCACGGTTCCGTCCGACGATCGCGTTCGGCCGGGCACGGCCGATCAGATATGTACGGCGGGGCGTGACCGGATGGGACAGATGGGACTCGGTCGTCAACGCCCTTCACCTCCCGTGCGGTTGGTACTGCTGTTGCGGGTGTTGCTGGCGTGGGGTGTGTTGACCGGGCTGCCGGCGCGGGGGGAGGGTGCGGCGGAGGGGACAGATCCGCCGCCACCGGTCGGGGTGCGCGAGCTGTGCGCGGCCATGCCGCCGGCGGTCTGGTTGGCCGGGCGGGCGGCGCCGCCGGTCTGGCCGCCGTTGCTGTCGGCGCGGGTGCTGTGGGTCTTGATGCCCTGGGCGACGAGGGTCGCGGGGGAGCTGATGACGGCGGCGGCCTTGCCCTCCGCGCCCTGCATGATGCGGTTGCTGCGGGAGTTCGCGATCTCGTCGCCGAAGCCGGGGACGAAGCGGTAGATCATCGCGGACGCGAAGATGGCGAGCAGGATGATCGCGAGGCCGGAGACGACGGCGGAGAAGGCGTCGGGGCCGTCGTCGGCGGAGAGGGCTCCGGCGAGGCCGAGCACGATGACGATCACCGGCTTGACGAGGATGACGGCGATCATGATGCCCGCCCAGCGGCGGACGTGGCCCCACAGGTTCTTGTCGACGAGACCGGCGTAGACGACGGTGCCGAGGAGGGCGCCGACGTAGAGGAGCGCGGCCCTGATGACGAGCTCCAGCCACAGGACGCCGGCGGCGAGCACGCTGACCAGGGAGACGACGATCAGCATGATCGGGCCGCCGCCGATGTCCTCGCCCTTCTCCAGGGCGCCGGAGAAGTTGCCGAAGAAGACGTCGGTCTGGTCGCCCGTGGTGTCGGCGAGGACCTCGCTGACACCGTCGGTGGCGGAGACGACGGTGTAGAGGATGAGGGGGGTGAAGGCGGAGGCGAGGACCGTGAGCCAGAGGAAGCCGATCGCCTCGGAGACGGCGGTGGTGACGGGGACGCCGCGTACGGCCCTCTTGGCCACGGCCAGCAGCCACAGGAGGAGGGTGAGGATGGTCGAGGCGGCGAACACGACGGCGTACTGCTGGAGGAACTTCGCGTTGGTGAAGTCCACGGTCGCCGTGTCCTTCACGGCCTCGCTGAGCTTGCCGACGGTCCACGAGGCGGCGTCCGCGCATCCCCGCGCGAGGGAGGAGAGGGGGTCGAGGGCGGAGGCGGGGTCGACGGACGGGGAACTGCCGCCGTCTCCCTGTCCCTTCTCGCAGTACTTCTTGGCCTCGCCGACGATGAGGTCGCAAGGGTCGTTGCTCTTCGAGGGACTCGGCGTCGGGGTGGGCGCAGCGAAGGCCCGTCCGGACAGCAGGACGGCCCACGTCTGGACGGCTGCGGCCGCTCCGGCGAGCTTGAGCACGCGATGCGGGTTACCGGGCATACGTGAACCCTCCGTACTCCTCGATGGCCTTGCTGATCTCGTCGGAGGTGGCGGCCCTGTCGTCGCCGGGTACCGGCGCGGGGCCGTCCGTCTGTGTGTCGGCGGCGATCTTCCAGTCGCCGTCGGCCCACTGGAGGTCGAACGTCCAGGTCTTCCACGTGGAGGTGACGGGGTCGGTCGAGCGCTCTCCGGACATGCCGATGAGTCCCAGGTACCAGACCGCGACCTTGGCGCTGCTGCCGCTGAAGTTCTGGACGGTTGCGCCGACCGGGACGACTCGGGACACGAAGGTGTTCCCCTTCGGGGGGTTGCCGTCGGCGTCCAGTCCCAGCTTGCTCAGGAAGTCGGCCGAGTAGGCGTCATCCATCGGGCTCTTGAGCCGGGCAGCGGCCTCTGACGTGTAGAGGCGGTCCACGAGCGTGTGTCTGCGGTCCTTGTCGAACATGCCCGTGGAGCCCAGGGCGACGGAGTAGTTGCTCGCCGCCGACTGCGCCCCTTGCTCGTTCTGTGCGAACCCCGTTGCCACCGGCCGGGTCCCCGTGGGGGCTGTGGGGTTGGTCTCGGGGCCGTTCGCAGGGGTGGGCTCGGGTGAGGAATCGTCTCCTCGGTTGGCGAAGGCGATCGCCGCGACGAGGAGGACGACGACGGCGACGACGGTGACGAGGCTGCGGGGGGACGACGTACGGCGGCGGGGGCCCGGGCCGCCGGCGTAGGGGTCGCCCTCGGGCAGGCGCATGCGGGTGCCCGTGTAGCCGCCGGAGGCGGTGGTGTCCGGTTCGTCTCCCAGGCTCATGCGGCGTACGCCCCCTCGACGTAGAAGTACGACGGTAGCCGTGCTGGTTCCCGCGCGGGCGCGGTGTGGTGACTCGACATCAGGGAGACGCAACCTCAGCCGGTGGGCACGACGGACGGGTGGGGTGTGTGGGCGGGCCGGGCGTGCCCGTGCGGGCGAGGTGCTACACGGCCATGCCGTAGACGATCGTGAACAGCGTGCCGAGCGAGCCGATGATGAAGACGCCCGTCAGGCCGGCGATGATCAGGCCCTTGCCCTGTTCCGCGCTGAAGGTGTCCCGCAGGGCGGTCGCGCCGATTCTCTGCTTCGCAGCGCCCCAGATGGCGATGCCGAGGCAGAGCAGGATGGCCACCGCCATCACGACCTCGATCATGACCTTGGCCTCGTTGCCCAGGCTGCCGAAGGGGCCCCAGTCCGGAGCGATCCCGCCGATGATGGTGTTGATGTCTCCCTTGTCGGCCGCAAAGAGCATGTAAGTCACCGCCCCTGGTGGGTAGTTCCGCCATCCCCTGCGGTGTGCAGAGGTCAGACCCATTCTCGCCGACAATGGCGCCGCAGTATGTCGACTTGGCGTCATTGCTTGGCAGGTTTCGTACGAATACCTTGGTCACTCTGTGTATCACGGCAGGTCACGCCGGGCAATGAGGCCAGGGCGGAACCTGTCGGCGGCTCCGTCGTTGACCCCTTTCGCCCTCTTCGTCCCGCACGTCACTGCTTCCCGTCCGGCGCACCGCTTTTGACGGCCCGTCGGGGTGAAGGCTATCCCCGCCGGGGGGTGAGGCCGTGCAGCAGGTGGTGGACCAGCTCGCCGACGGAGTCCAGCGCGGCCTCGGCCGGGAGGTGGCCGCTCGCGCTGAAGGCGGCCACGCCGTGCAGCGCGGCGCCCGCCAGGAGGGTGATGTGCTCGGGGTCGCCCTCGACGATCTGGCCGCGTGCCTGGGCGTCGGTGATCAGCTGGAAGAAGGGGGTGAGCGCCCCCTCGACCGCGGCGGCGAGCTGCTCGGAGATGTCCGGGTCGTGCTTGCGCGCGTACATCAGCTCCAGCAGGGCCGCGTTGTCGACGGCGAACCGGAGGTAGGCGCGGGCCAGGGCGGTCAGCCGGGTCTCCAGGGGCAGGGCCGGGTCGTCGGCGCCGTGCACGGCCCGGGTCATACGCTCGAAGCCGGTCAGCGCGAGCGCGTCGAGCAGGGCCTGCTTGTCCCTGAAGTGGCGGGTGGGGGCGGCATGGCTGACCCCGGTGGTGCGGGCGAGCTCGCGCAGGGAGAGCGCGGCGGCCCCCTTGTCCCGCAGGGTGTCCTCGGCGCCGGCGAGGAGGGCGGCGCGGAGGTCTCCGTGGTGGTAGGGGCGGGGCTCGGACATGCTCAGCATCGTAGCTGTAGGTAATCGCCGGCCGCGGCGGTCCGGCAGGGCCGGTGTTGTCATTGACATCATTGTTGTCGCTGCCTACATTGAGGTCATGTCCTCTACGCGTACGCCGGCGTCCCGGTCGGCCAAGTGGAACGCCTCCCACCTTCCTGACCTGTCCGGCCGCACGGCACTGGTGACAGGCGCGAACAGCGGTATCGGCCGCACCGCCGCCGCGGCGCTGGCCCGGGCCGGGGCCCATGTCGTCCTCGCGGTGCGCGACCCCGAGCGGGGCAGGAGCGCGGCCGCGGCCATCGGGGGCAGCACCGAGGTGCGCCGGCTCGACCTCGCCGACCTGGCCTCCGTGCGCGCCTTCGGGGAGGAGTGGCAGGAGCGCCCGCTGGATCTGCTGATCAACAACGCGGGCGTGATGATGCTGCCGCGGCAGAGGACCAGGGACGGCTTCGAGATGCAGTTCGGCACGAACCATCTCGGCCACTTCGCGCTGACGAACCTGCTGCTGCCGTACGTCACCGACCGCGTGGTCACGGTCTCCTCCGGGGCCCACCGCTGGGGCGGGGCGAAGAACCGGATCCGTTTCGAGGACCTCGACTGGACCTCCGGCTACAACCCGCAGGCCGCCTACGCCCAGTCCAAGCTGGCCAACCTGCTGTTCACCCTGGAGCTCCAGCGGCGTCTGGGCGAGGCCGGCTCCGGTGTCCGCGCGCTCGCCGCGCACCCGGGCTGGTCCGCCACCAACCTGCAGAGCCACGCCGCCAGCCCCGTCGCCCGCGTCGCCATGCAGATCGGCAACCGCTTCCTCGCCCAGGACGACGCCTCCGGCGCCCTGCCCACCCTCTACGCCGCGTCCCAGGACCTTCCCGGCGCGAGCTACGTCGGCCCCGACGGCCCCGGCGAGATGCGCGGCGCCCCCACCCTGGTCGGCCGCTCCCGGGCGGCGAGCGACCCCGAGGCCGCCCGCCGGCTGTGGGACGTCTCCGAGGAACTGACGGGCACGCACTTCCCGGCCCGGCTCCCCGTCCTCTGACGCCACCCCCTGTCCGAGCGGTCCAATGGGCCGAAATAATGGCGGACTCCGGGGGCGCGCCGGAGAAGTCGTCATGAAGTGGGCGCGGATGGGGGAGGGTTGAGCCGTGCGCAGAGTGTGGGTGGCCGGCGGTGTCGCGCTCGGGGTGGGCCTGAGCTTCGTGATGCTGCTCGTGATCGGGGTGTACATCGTCGCGGGCAACCTGGTGAACGGTGCGGGCGGCGGCGGCCGGGCGCTGGCCAAGGGGGCCGTGCCGGCCGCGTACCGGGACCTCGTGCAGAGGTGGGGCAACCTCTGCCCCGCCATCAGCCCCGCCCTGCTCGCGGCCCAGCTCTACCAGGAGAGCGGCTTCAACCCCGACGCCCAGAGCCCGGCCGCGGCGCAGGGGATCGCGCAGTTCATCCCCGGCACCTGGGCCACCCACGGCGTGGACGGCGACGGCGACGGCGACCGGGACGTGTGGGACCCCAAGGACGCGATCCCCTCGGCGGCCTCGTACGACTGCGCGCTCGCCGGGTACGTCGAGGACGTGCCGGGGGACGCCACCGAGAACATGCTCGCCGCCTACAACGCGGGGGCGTACGCGGTCATCAAGTACGGGGGCGTGCCGCCGTACAAGGAGACCCAGAACTATGTGCAGACCATCACGAGCCTGCAGACGAGCTTCGCCGCGCCCGCCGGCCGGGTCGCCCCCTCCGAACAGGCCGCCGCGGCCATCCACTACGCCCAGAGCAAGCTCGGCACGCCCTACCTCTGGGGCGGCAACGGCACGCCCGACCAGGGGGGCCGCTTCGACTGCTCGGGGCTGACCAAGGCGGCGTACGAGAGTGTCGGGATCACCCTGCCCCGGGTCGCGAACGACCAGTACAACGCGGGCCCGCACCCGGGCCGGGACGAACTGCTCCCCGGTGACCTGGTGTTCTTCTCGACCGACCCCACGAACTCCCGGGCCATCGACCACGTGGGGATCTACGTCGGCGGCGGGTACATGATCGACGCCCCGTACACCGGCGCCGTCATCCGGTTCGACCCGATCGACACCCGGAAGTACTTCGGCGCGACCCGGGTCACCGCCGATGGCGCGAAAGCGCTGCCCACAGGTGTCTGAACCGGGGTGAACCGAGCGTGAACCCTCCCCCTGAGCTGCGGCTATGGGTCTCTCTTCGATAACGTCTGCGTGATCATCCGGTGGAATGTGGAACGAACGGACGGGGACCGTGCGTTCCTGTTGACGGATCCACGCACCATGGGGTGGCGGAGCCGCGCACGCACGGGTGCGCGGACGGTTGAGGACGACGAAGGGGCCGCTGCACGATGGCTGGACTCGCGCAATCCGGGTCGAACCCCGACGTCGAGCTGCTCTACGACATCAACGGCCTGGCCAAGGCCGCGCCGCACTGGTTCGACCGGCTCATGGAGTACGTCGGTGAGTACGGGCTGCCGCTCGCCGTGGTGCTGCTCGTGCTGTGGTGCTGGTGGACCGTGCGCAGGCGTGCCGACGCCGAGGAGGCCGCGGCCTCCGTGGCCGCGCTGATATGGGCGCCCCTCGCGGCGGCGGTGGCGGTCCTGGTGAACGTGCCGATAAGAGGCTTCGTGGAGCGGCCCCGGCCGTTCCTGGACCACCAGGGACTCGAGGTCCTGGTGTCCGGCAAGACCGACTACTCCTTCGTCAGCGACCACGCCACCATCACCATGGCCATGGCGGTCGGCCTGTTCGTCGCCAACCGCCGCTTCGGCCTCGTCGCCATAGCGCTGGCCCTGCCGGCGGGCTTCTGCCGCGTCTACATGGGCGTCCACTACCCGACCGACGTCATCGGCGGCTTCGCCCTCGGCACGGCGGTGGCCCTGCTGCTGTCGCCGCCGGCCATGGCGCTGCTCACCCCGCTGACCCGGGCGATCGAGCGCTCCCCGCGTGCGGGAGGGCTGATCCGCCGCCGCCCGGACGGGGACGGCAAAGGAGAGATGATCCCGCGCGGCCGTACGGAGACGGCCTCGGCCTCCGAGCGGGACCTGGCCGCCTAGCGCCCGCCCCGGGCCTCTAGAGGGCCTGGGGGTAGGTGAACATCCGCTGCGGGTCGTAGCGCCGCTTCAGCTGGGTCAGGCGCGGAGCCGCGTCCCCGTAGTAGGCCCTGCGCCAGTTCCGCAGCGTCGGGTCGGTGTAGTTCTGGTAGGCGGCGCCCGAGGCGTGGGGGCGCATCGCGTGGTGCGCGTCGGTGAGCCAGGACTGGGCCGTGGCGCCCGAGGTTCCCGCCCGCCAGGCACCGATGTACTGGGCCAGCATGCGCGAGCGCCGGTGCACGAAGGCCGTCGCCGTCGGGGAGACCCGGTTGACCGCCCCGCCCAGCGCGGTCAGCGCGATGCTCCCGGAGCCGCCGCGCACCGAGCGGATCTGCGACAGCAGGGTGTGGATGCCGGCCGCGGACAGCGAGCGGTCGAAGAAGTCCGAGCGGGCCGCGTAGGTCTCCCGTCCCAGTGCGCCCCGCGGGGAGCGGCCCGGGGTCGAGCCCGGCAGATGGCACTGCGCGTCGGTGGCGAAGGAGGAGCAGCCCGCGTACACCTCCATGGCCTCCTCGTAGGAGCGCCGGCGCAGCGAGACGCTGCTCGCGGGGGCGCCGACGCGGTCGGCGAGGCGGTCCACGGCGTTCTGCAGCTCGCCGTGGGTGCCGAGGGAGAACGCGGCGACGGAGACGGTCGGGACACCTCCGGCGGCGTTCGCCAGGTGCAGCGAGGACCAGATCTCGTCGGGCTGGGACGGCCCCCACTCCTGCCAGGCCCTCACCACCGCGGCCGCCCTGCTCCACGGCCAGCTCAGATAGGCGGACACGGCCTGCGGGGCCGGGTGGGTGCGGAAGTGCAGCTCGGTGACGACGCCGAAGTTCCCGTTGCCCGCGCCGCGCAGGGCCCAGAAGAGGTCCTTGTTCTCACGGGCGTTCGCGGTGAGCTGCCGGCCGTCGGCGGTGATCAGGGTGGCCTGGGTGAGGCTGTCGCAGGTGAGCCCGTAGGCCCGGGAGACCACCCCGTGCCCGCCGCCGAGGACGAGACCGGAGACGCCGACCGTCGGGCAGGACCCCGCCGGGATCGTCGCGCCCCGTGCGGCCAGTGCCCGGTAGACGTCGATCAGCTTGGCGCCGGCCCCGACCACCGCCTCGCCGCCGCTCGCGCGGACCCGGTTCAGCTTGGAGACGTCGATGATCAGCCGGCCGTTGCCGGAGGACCAGCCCGCGTAGGAGTGCCCGCCGTTGCGGACGGCCACGCGGATGCCGTGGGCCTTGGCGTACGACAGGGCGGTGCGGATGTCGGCCGCGTGCGCCGCATAGGCGACCGCGGCGGGCTTCAGGCCGTCGAAACGGGTGTTGTACAGCTGCCGCGCGGCCGCCCAGGCCGCGTCGCCGGGGCGGACCAGGGGGCCGTCGAGGTCGCGGGCCAGGGCGGTCCAGCCGGCCGCCGCCGCGGGGGCGTTCATCGAGGTGGCGGAGAAGGAGGGGGACGGCGTCCGGCGGGGGCGGGCGGATCCGCTGCCGCCGGTGCAGGCGACCGAGGCGCCCGCCGCGAGGGCGGCGACACCGCCGCCGATGAACGTACGCCGTTCCATGTCCGCCTCCGCGTCGCGCCGGTTCCTGTGGAACGAGACGGGTCCCCGGTGCGGCGGGTTCCACTGCCGCGGGACGGCCTGGAGCCGTCCCGGCAACGGCCTGTGATCCGTGGTGTAGCGTCATGGAAAGATGTCCTGATTGTCCGTATTGGCGGAGTCGTCGGTGCAGGAGGGCCGACTCGCTCCGGAACCTCCACGTGCCCTCCCCGTGAGCATTCCGTGACCTAACCGCACCGACCGCAGGGGTTCACCCGCCGTTCACTTCCGGCCATAGGCGGCTTCACCTGTTCTGCCTAATTTCGGCCTTACCCGGTGACGGGCGCGCCAGCGCCGCTCGTGCCGACCAGATTCCGCACGCCGCCGATTCAGGACGGCGGCTCCTGGAAGGAATTCCCGAAAGTGAAGCTTCAGCGCATGAACCGGCGGGCCCTCACCCTCGGTGCTCTCGCCGTCTCCGGCGCCCTGGCCCTCACGGCGTGCGGCTCGGACGACACGGGTGAGAAGACCAGCGGAGGCGGCGCCTCCACCAGCGCCGCCTCCGGCAACATCAAGTGCGACGACGCCAAGGGCCAGCTGCTCGCCGACGGCTCCTCCGCGCAGAAGAACGCGATCGACGCCTGGGTCAAGGGCTTCACCCAGGCGTGCAACGGCGTGCAGATCAACTACAAGGGCGGCGGCTCCGGTGCCGGCGTCACCGCGTTCACCCAGGGTCAGGTCGCCTTCGCCGGCTCCGACTCCGCCCTGAAGCCCGAGGAGCTCACCGCCTCCAAGGAGGTCTGCGAGGGCGGCCAGGGCATCGACCTGCCGATGGTCGGCGGCCCGATCGCGGTCAGCTACAACGTCCCGGGTGTCGAGAACCTCGTCCTGGACGCCCCGACCCTCGCGAAGATCTTCGACAGCAAGATCACCAACTGGAACGACAAGGCCATCGCGGCGCTCAACCCCGACGCCAAGCTGCCCGACCTGAAGATCCAGGCGTTCCACCGCTCCGAGGACTCCGGCACCACGGACAACTTCACCAAGTACCTGATCGCCACCACCCCGGACAACTGGAAGTACGAGGGCGGCAAGGCGTGGCAGGCCAAGGGCGGCCAGGCGGCCTCCGGTTCCGCGGGCATCGCCCAGCAGGTGAAGCAGAACTCCGGCGCCATCGGCTACATGGAGCTCTCCTACGCCAAGGACATGACCACGATCTCCCTGGACACGGGCGCCGCGGCGCCGGTCAAGGCGTCCACCGACAGCGCCACCAAGGCCATCGCGGACGCCAAGGTCGTCGGCACGGGCAAGGACCTCGCCCTGGAGCTGAACTACAAGACCACGGCCGACGGCGCCTACCCGATCACCCTCGTCACCTACGAGATCGTCTGCGACAAGGGCAACAAGAGCGACACCCTGCCCGCCACCAAGGCGTTCCTGCGCTACATCGCCAGCGAGGAGGGCCAGCAGGTCCTCGTCGACAACGACTACGCGCCGATCCCGGCCGACATCATCGCCAAGGTCCGCACGACCATCGAAGAGCTGAGCTGACCCGAGTGCGGCCCGGTCCCCGTCCGGGGCCGGGCCGCACCGTCCGGTGCACCGCCGCCAGGGGCCGCCACGACTGCGGCCCCGCCCGAGCCGCCTCATCCGACGGCTCCGCAGACCGGAGAACCCGATGGACATAACCACCAAGAACACTCAAGCACCCCCTCCCGCTCCCCGGCCCCGAGCGGCCGAGCGCAAGCGCAACGCGCGCGGCGCCACCCGCCCCGGAGACCGCGTCTTCCTCGGTCTCTCCCGGGGATCGGGCATCCTGCTGCTCGCGGTCATGGCCGCGATCGCGCTCTTCCTCACGTACCGGGCGGTCCTCGCCATCGGCGAGGACGAGGGCAACTTCCTGACCACGTTCGAGTGGAACACCAACCTCCAGCCCCCGGTCTTCGGCATCGCCGTCCTGGCCTTCGGCACGATCGTCTCGTCGGTCATCGCCATGGTCATCGCGGTCCCGGTCGCCGTGGCCATCGCGCTGTTCCTCACCCACTACGCCCCGCGCAGGCTGAGCGGTCCGATCGCCTACGTGGTCGACCTGCTCGCCGCCGTGCCGTCCATCGTGTACGGCCTGTGGGGTGCCCTGGTCCTCGTCCCGCACATGGACGGCCTCTACGGCTGGCTGGACGACTACTTCGGCTGGACCGGCATCTTCGAGTGGCAGGGCGGCGCCCCCCGCTCGATGCTCACCGTGGGCATCCTCCTCGCGATCATGATCCTGCCGATCATCACCAACGTCAGCCGCGAGGTCTTCCGCCAGGTCCCGCAGATGCACGAGGAGGCCGCGCTCGCCCTCGGCGCCACGCGCTGGGAGGTCGTCCGCATGGCCGTCCTGCCCTTCGGCCGCTCCGGCGTGATCTCCGCCTCGATGCTGGGCCTCGGCCGCGCCCTCGGCGAGACCATGGCCGTGGCGACCGTGCTGTCCCCGAGCTTCACCATCGAGGCCAGCCTGCTCAACCCGGGCGGCGGCACCTTCGCCCAGAACATCGCCAGCAAGTTCAACGAGGCGACGCCGTTCGGCCGTGACGCGCTCATCGCCTCCGGTCTGGTGCTGTTCGTCATCACCCTGCTGGTCAACGGCGCGGCCCGCGCGATCATCGCCCGCCGCAAGGAGTACTCGGGGGCCAACGCATGAGCCACGCAGCCGTCGTCAGCGACAAGCGCCCCAGCACCCTGCGCGGCGCCAGCCTGCCCAAGTGGTCCCCCTGGGCCATCGCCGTGGGCTCCGTGGCCGTCGCCGTGGGCATCGGCCTCGCCGCCGGCCTCGACAGCCGCATCCAGTGGGGTCTGATCGCCGCACTGCTCTTCGTCCTGGGCACGTACGGCATCGCCGCGCGCGTCGAGGGCAGGCGCCAGGCCAAGGACCGGGTCGCGACCTCCGTCGTGTGGGTCGCCTTCGTCCTCGCCGTCGTGCCGCTCGCCTCGCTGATCTGGGCGACCGTGCAGCGCGGCGTCAAGGTCCTCGACACCTACTTCCTCACCCACTCCATGGGCGTCGTCGCCGACTCCGAGGTGGGCGGCGGTATCTACCACGCCATCATCGGCAGCCTGGAGCAGGTCGCCCTCGCCACCGTGATCGGCGCCCCGATCGGTGTGCTCACCGCGATCTACCTGGTCGAGTACGGGCGGGGCAACCTGGCCCGGGCCATCACCTTCTTCGTCGACGTCATGACGGGCATCCCGTCGATCGTCGCCGGTCTGTTCATCCTCAGCCTGATGCTGATGTGGGACATGCAGCCCTTCGGCTTCGCCGGCTCGCTCGCCCTCGCCATCCTGATGATGCCGGTGGTCGTGCGCTCCACCGAGGAGATGCTCAAGCTCGTGCCGAACGAGCTGCGGGAGGCGTCCCTGGCGCTCGGCGTGCCGAAGTGGCGGACCATCCTGAAGATCGTGCTGCCCACCGCGATCGGCGGCATCACGACCGGCATCATGCTCTCCGTGGCGCGTATCGCCGGTGAGACCGCGCCGGTGCTGCTGCTGGTGTTCGGCAACCCGTTCATCAACACCAACCCCTTCGAGGGCGCACAGGCGTCGCTGCCGCTGTACATCTACCAGCAGTACCAGCAGAGCCAGTCCGAGGCGGCGTACGACCGCGCCTGGGCCGCGTCGCTCACGCTGATCGCCTTCGTGATGATCCTCAACCTGGTGGCCCGCGGCATCGCCCGCTGGAAGGCCCCGAAGACCGGTCGCTGACGCGGCCAATCGGCGACTGACCAAGACGTATCGGAAGTGAAACAGACATGGCCAAGCGAATCGACGTGAGCGGGCTGACCGCCTACTACGGCTCCCACCGGGCGATCGAGGACATCTCGATGACCGTGGAACCCCGCTCGGTGACGGCCTTCATCGGCCCGTCCGGCTGCGGCAAGTCGACGTTCCTGCGCACGCTCAACCGGATGCACGAGGTCACGTCCGGCGGGCGGGTCGAGGGCAAGGTGCTGCTGGACGACGAGGACCTGTACGGGACGGGCATCGACCCGGTGTCCGTGCGGCGTGAGGTCGGCATGGTGTTCCAGCGGCCGAACCCCTTCCCCACGATGTCGATCTTCGACAACGTGGCCGCGGGGCTGCGGCTGAACGGGAAGTACAAGAAGAGCGAGCTGAACGACGTCGTCGAGAAGTCGCTCAGGGGCGCGAACCTCTGGAACGAGGTCAAGGACCGCCTGAACAAGCCGGGCTCGGGTCTCTCGGGCGGTCAGCAGCAGCGTCTGTGCATCGCGCGGGCGATCGCCGTGGAGCCGAACGTGCTGCTGATGGACGAGCCCTGCTCGGCGCTCGACCCGATCTCGACGCTCGCGATCGAGGACCTCATCGGTGAGCTGAAGGAGCGCTTCACGATCGTCATCGTGACGCACAACATGCAGCAGGCCGCGCGCGTGTCCGACCGGACGGCGTTCTTCAACCTCGCCGCGGTGGGGCAGCCGGGCCGGCTGATCGAGATAGACGACACGGAGCGGATCTTCTCCAACCCGTCCGTCCAGGCGACCGAGGACTACATCTCGGGCCGCTTCGGCTGATCCGGCCGTCCGCACGGACTCCTCGCGGTGCTGCATGGCGGTGCCACCGTGAGGCCGAAAAAGGGCCCGCCCCCTGCACGGCAGGGGGCGGGCCTTTTGTCCGTGCCGGTCCTCGGAGGGACCTGCCGGTGTCGCGGGTCCCTACAGGAACGCCAGGTTGACCACACCGAAGGAGAGGGCGGCCACCACCGCCGCGGCCGGCATGGTGATGAACCAGCCCATGACGATGTTCTTGGCGACGCCCCAGCGCACCGCGTTCACCCGCTTCGTCGCACCGACGCCCATGATCGCGGAGGTGATGACGTGCGTGGTGGAGATCGGCGCGTGGAAGATGAACGCCGACCCGAACATGATCGTCGCGCCGGTCGTCTCGGCGGCGAAGCCCTGCGGCGGGTCCAGTTCGATGATCTTGCGGCCCAGGGTGCGCATGATGCGCCAGCCGCCCGCGTACGTGCCCAGCGACAGCATCACGGCACAGGCGATCTTCACCCACACCGGGATCGGGTCGCCGTAGTCCTCGACGTCGGCGATCACGAGGGCCATCACCACGATGCCCATCGTCTTCTGCGCGTCCTGGAGGCCGTGGCCGAGCGCCATGCCCGCCGCCGACACCGTCTGCGCGATGCGGAAGCCCCGCTTGGCCTTGTGCGGGTTGGCCCGCCGGAACATCCACAGGATCGCCGTCATCACCAGATAGCCGGCGAGCAGGCCGACGACGGGGGAGACGAACATCGGGATGACGACCTTCTCCAGGACCCCGTCCCAGTAGACGGTGGTCCCGCCGGCCAGCGCCGCGCCCACCATGCCGCCGAACAGCGCGTGCGAGGAGGACGAGGGCAGCCCGAAGTACCAGGTGATGAGGTTCCACACGATCGCGCCCACGAGCGCGGCGAACAGGATGCCCATGCCCTTGGAGCCCTCGGGCGTCTCGATCAGTCCCTCGCTGACCGTCTTGGCGACGCCCGACCCGAGGAACGCGCCCGCGAGGTTCATCACGGCCGCCATCGCGAGCGCCGCCCGCGGGGTGAGCGCGCGCGTGGACACGGACGTGGCGATCGCGTTCGCCGAGTCGTGGAAGCCGTTCGTGTACGTGAAGAAGAGCGCGACCCCGATGGTCACGACCAGAGCGAAGGTGTCCATGAAGGGGTCAGGACTCCTTGACCGCGATGGTCTCCACCGTGTTCGCCACGTGCTCGAAGGCGTCCGCCGCCTCTTCCAGGACGTCCACGATCTGCTTGAGCTTCAGGACCTCGATGGCGTCGTACTTGCCGTTGAAGAGGTGGGCCAGCAGCTTGCGGTGGATCTGGTCGGCCTGGTTCTCCAGACGGTTGACCTCGATCCAGTACTCCGTGAGGTTGTCCATCGTGCGCAGGTTCGGCATGGCCTCGGCCGTCAGCTCGGCCGCCCGGGACAGCACCTCGATCTGCTGCTCCACGCCCTTGGGAAGCTCTTCGACGTTGTAGAGGACGACCAGGTCGACGGCCTCCTCCATGAAGTCCATGATGTCGTCGAGGGAGGAGGCGAGGGAGTAGATGTCCTCGCGGTCGAAGGGCGTGATGAACGAGGAGTTCAGCTGGTGGAAGATCGCGTGTGTGGCGTCGTCGCCGGCGTGTTCCGCTGCCCGCATCCGCTCCGCGATCTCAGCCCGGGCGGAAGCGTCCGCCCCGAGCAGTTCCATCAGGAGTTTCGAGCCCGTGACGATGTTGTCCGCGGATGCGGCGAACATGTCGTAGAAGCTCGTCTCCCTGGGGGTCAGACGAAAGCGCACGTGGGGTCCTCGGGGTGCTTCGGTTTCGGTCAGGCTGATGCTAGGCGCAACATTCGGCCACGGCTATCGGGCCGTCCCCCAGTGTCGCCCATCAGGCAGAGTTATCGGCAGGCGGGCGGGGCAAGGGTCGGTCCGGGTGGTGTCGGCCACAGGCCCTCATACCCGCGAAATTCGGTACCATATACCCACCGGGGGTATATGACCGAGCTCGTCTTGATTGGGAGGCCGTGATGACGACCACCGAGGCCGGTGCCGGAGCGCCCGCCGAGGCCGTGGTGACCGACCACGACCACGCAGTGCACGGGTACCACAAGCAGAAGGACGAGCACCTCAAGCGCCTGCGGCGGATCGAGGGGCAGATCCGCGGTCTGCAGCGGATGGTGGACGAGGACGTCTACTGCATCGACATACTCACGCAGGTGTCCGCGTCCACCAAGGCGCTCCAGTCCTTCGCCCTCCAGCTGCTCGACGAGCATCTGCGGCACTGCGTCGCCGACGCGGCCCTCAAGGGCGGCGACGAGATCGACGCCAAGGTCGAGGAGGCCACCAAGGCGATCGGGCGGATGCTGCGCACCTGAGGACCCGGCCCGGCGGCGGGCGGCCGGTCTCAGCCGTCCGCCGCCTCCCGCTCCTCCGCCACCCGCAGCACCTCGTCGATGCAGTCCAGGCTGAGCCGGTCCACATCGGCCGCCGAGGCCGCGATGATCAGCTCTCCGCACAGTTCGATCTCGGCGAGGGCCACGTGGTCCTGCACCGCCGTACCGCCGACCGGAGCCACGCGCATCACCTCTTCTCCGCCGTCACCGGCTTCCTAGAGTAGGGAGCGGCCCACGGCCCGCGCATGGCACGGACGGGCTAGTTCTCCCACGGGTCCGGCCGGCGCTCACTCCTCGGCGATACGGCCCGCGTAGATGTCCCGCTCGGCCGGCAGGCGTACGTCGGCCAGGGCCCCGAAGTCGTACAGCAGGGTCGTCGAGGCCACGGCCACGGTGCCCTCCCGTGTGCTGTTGACGAAGCTGAACCGGTGCCGGATCTTGCGGATGCGGCCCTCGGAGTCGAGGAACACGTCGAACGGCACCACCGCCGTGGCGAACCCTTTCGCCGCGGCCGAGAGGGAGGCCCGGCCGCCCTTGGACGCGCTGCGCGCCGCCACCGTCAGATCGGCCGTGCCCCGGTAGTGCCGCACCTGCGTGCCCGCGAGGTCGGTCGTGCCGACGAACTCGGCCGACCGGGTGCCGCGCAGCACCTCGGCCGCCGCGAACGGGTCGGTGGCCCCGCCGGTGACCAGGTTCCCGTCCGAGAGGCCGGCGGTCTCCACCCGGACCCATTTGTCGGCCGGCACCCCGGCACCCCGGTTCTTCATGAACAGGGCGCCCGGCGCGAGCAGTTCGGTGATCGGCCGGTGCTCGGAGCGGCCCGTCGGATCCCGCGGCAGCAGCACCTTCAGCCGGCCCAGCTGCCGGGTGTAGTCGTAGACGCCCTCGCCGCGGATGGTGACCCGGGTGCCGCCCGTCGCCATCTCCATCGACGTACGCGCCTTGGAGCTCTTCGCGTCCACCAGGGCGTCGGCGGCGTCGTGCAAGGTGCGCACCGGGTCCTCGACGGCGGCGCCGCGGCCGCCGCACCCGGAGGCGCCGAGACAGACACAGGCCATGAGCCCCGCCGTCACGACCGTCCCGCCCGCCCTGCCGTGCTGCCGCTCCGCCATCGCCCGCCTACCCCCAGCCGTACGTCCGTCAAGGGCCTCCCGTCGTGACGGTTAACGACGGGCAGGGCGCGGCCGTCACGCGGGCGCGGGAGTGAGACGAGGACTCGGAAGGCTGCCCTCACCCCTGGCTGGGTAACGTTGTCGGTGTGACGCAGCAGGAGGGCTTCGCGCCCGCTCAGGACCGTGCCGAGCACAGCACCACCACCGTTGAACAGGGGCCGTTCTGCGTGGCCCGGTGCACCTGCGGCTGGCGTGGCCCGGCCCGCCGCGCCCGCAGCCTCGCCCGTACGGACGCGGAGGGGCACGCGGCCGGTCAGTGAGACCGGCCGTACGACAGCAGCATCTCCGTCACCAGCTCCCGGTCGCGCGGCTGGGTCAGACGGTGGCGGGCCGTGACCGGGGACAGCCACAGGAGGCGGTCCACCTCGGTGTTGGGGACGAAGCCGCCTCCCGTGGCCTCGGCGGCCCAGTAACGGACCTCCTTCGGGCGGCCGGCCGCCAGGTAGCGCAGGGTGGCCAGCTCGGCGTCCGGGCGGGCCGTGTAGCCGGTCTCCTCCACGACCTCGCGCAGCGCGCCCGCCAGCGCGTCCTCGCCGCGTTTCAGCTTGCCCTTGGGGTGGGACCAGTCGTCGTACTTGGGCCGGTGCACCAGGCAGATCTCCAGCTCCCCGTCGACCGGGGAGCGGCGCCACAGGACACAGCCGGCCGCGCGGACGGGAGCGCCGTCCGCGGGGGAGGACGGAGGGGCCGGGGAGGCTGGGGACACGGCTGGTTCACCGCCTTCGTTCCACAGGGACCGGGGGAGGAGCGGGTCAGGGCGCGGCCACCGTCTGCTTCTGCCAGGACTGCTGGAAGGCGAAGCGCGCCGCCTCCACCTCGTGCCGCTGGTCGGCGTGGAGCACGCCGAGGGCGTACGCCGTCGCCGGGGCGATCCGCGGGGTGCGGGCGGCCTGAGCGGCGGCGGCCGCCGCCTCGGCGGCGTCCCGGTGCCGGTTCAGGGCCTGACCCGCGGTGAGCAGCCGTACGTCCACCGGCGCGTTCTGGCCGTACAGCACCTCACGGGCGTACCGGTGCAGCCGCAGCAGCAGCCGCACCTGGTGCCAGGGGCCGTCCTGGGGGTGCGGGGACAGGTCCGGGGACAGGCCGTGGACGAGGGCCTCCGCGTTGTACGGGCTGCCCGCGGTGACCAGCGGCAGCGCGACGACGGCGTCCGCGAGCCGCTCCTGGGCGGCCACCGCGAGCGGGCGCAGGTCGGTGCCGGCGGCGCCCGGCACCAGCGGCACCTCGCTGGCGAGCACGGCGACCTTGTCGGCGACCGCGTGGAAGCGGCTGCTGCCGAGCGCCTGCAGGGCGGTGGAGTGGGCCCGGGTGCGGGCCAGCGTCAGCTGGCGGTCGAGCAGGGCGCCCGCCTTCGCCGCCCCCACGGTGAGGTTGCCGCGTTCGGGCACCGGTGGGGCGCCGCCCGGGGTTCCGGACGGCTGGGCGGGCAGCGCCGCCGAACCCGACAGCCGGTGCAGCGCGGCCAGCAGCCGCTCCAGGCGGGCGGCGAAGGCGTGCTCCAGCGCGAGGGTGCCCGACAGCCAGGCGAGTTCGGGACGCATGCCCTCCGACCAGTCCGTGTCCAGCAGGGGACGGTAGGTGTGCAGGCTGCCGCTGATGCGGCGGGCCGAGCGGCGCAGGGCACGCGCCGCTCCGGCGGACTCCGGCGTGCCGCCGTCCCCCGCGCCCGGACGCGCCCGCGCGGGGGCGCTCCCACCGGTACCGGTCTCCCGGTGCCGGCGCAGCGCGCGCAGGAACTCCGTGGCCTGGCACCGGAGATGACCCGCGAGGGCCTCTCCGGTCACCGGCTGGGCCAGGGGGTCCGTCGGTTCAAGGTGTTGCTTTGCCACGCCGGCGCCTCCGGGCGTCTATGAGCATCTCCTGGACGTTCCTCAGGGGCTGGCCCTCCGAGTCCACCGCGTGCCGGGTCCACTCGCCGTCCGGCCCCAGGTGCCAGGAGGCCGTGGTGTCGGACATGCCGGTCTCCAGCAGCCGGTTGAGCGCGGCGCGGTGGGCCGGGTCGACGACCCTGACCAGGGCTTCGATACGGCGGTCGAGGTTGCGGTGCATCATGTCGGCGCTGCCCATCCACACCTCGGGCTCGCCGCCGTTGCCGTAGACGAAGATCCGCGAGTGCTCCAGGAAGCGGCCGAGGACCGAGCGGACCCGGATGTTCTCCGACAGGCCCGCCACCCCCGGGCGCACGGCACAGATGCCGCGCACCCAGATGTCGACCGGCACGCCCGCCTGGGACGCGCGGTACAGGGCGTCGATGATGACCTCGTCGACCATCGAGTTGGCCTTGATGCGGATGAACGCGGGGCGTCCGGCACGGTGGTGCTGGACCTCCTTGTTGATCCGCGACACCAGGCCGTCCCGCAGGGACTTCGGGGCGACCAGCAGCCGGCGGTAGGTCTCGCGGCGCGAGTAGCCGGAGAGCCGGTTGAACAGGTCCGACAGGTCGGCGCCGACCTGCGGGTCCGCCGTCAGCAGACCGAGGTCCTCGTAGAGGCGGGCCGTCTTGGGGTGGTAGTTGCCGGTGCCGACGTGGCTGTAGCGGCGCAGGGTGTCGCCCTCCTGGCGGACCACCAGCGACAGCTTGCAGTGGGTCTTCAGGCCGACCAGGCCGTAGACCACGTGGCAGCCGGCCTCCTCCAGCTTGCGCGCCCACTTGATGTTGGCGTGCTCGTCGAAGCGCGCCTTGATCTCGACCAGCACGAGGACCTGCTTGCCGGCCTCGGCGGCGTCGATCAGCGCGTTGACTATCGGGGAGTCGCCGGAGGTGCGGTACAGGGTCTGCTTGATCGCGAGGACGTCCGGGTCCTCGGCGGCCTGCTCCAGGAATGCCTGCACCGACGTGGAGAACGAGTCGTAGGGGTGGTGCAGCAGGACGTCCCGGCTGCGCAGCGCGGCGAAGATGTCCGGCGGGGAGGCGGACTCCACCTCGGCGAGGTCGCGGTGGGTGCCGGCGATGAACTTGGGGTACTTCAGCTCCGGCCGGTCCAGGCCGTGGATGCGGAACAGGCCGGTCAGGTCGAGCGGGCCGGGCAGCGGGTAGACCTCCGCCTCGGTGATCTTCAGCTCGCGCACCAGCAGGTCGAGCACCTCGCGGTCGATGGACTCCTCGACCTCCAGGCGCACCGGCGGGCCGAAGCGGCGCCGCATGAGTTCTTTCTCCAGGGCCTGGAGGAGGTTCTCGGCGTCGTCCTCCTCGACCTCCAGGTCCTCGTTGCGCGTGATGCGGAAGGCGTGGTGCTCCAGCACCTCCATGCCCGGGAACAGCTCCTCCAGGTGCGCGGCGATGACGTCCTCGATGGGGACGTAGCGGCCGGGGCTGGACTCCAGGAAGCGGGACAGCAGCGGCGGCACCTTCACCCGGGCGAAGTGCCGGTGGCCGCTGACCGGGTTGCGCACGACGACGGCCAGGTTCAGCGACAGGCCGGAGATATAGGGGAAGGGGTGTGCCGGGTCGACCGCCAGCGGGGTCAGCACGGGGAAGATCTGGTGCCGGAAGAGGGTGAACAGGCGGGCCTGCTCCTTCTCCGTCAGCTCGCTCCAGCGGACCAGGTGGATGCCCTCCTCCGCGAGGCCCGGGGCGACGTCCTCGTGGAAACAGGCGGCGTGCCGGGCCATCAGTTCGCGGGAGCGGGCCCAGATCATCTCCAGGACCTGGGTGGGCTGCAGGCCGGAGGCGGAGCGGGTGGCGACGCCGGTGGCGATACGGCGCTTCAGGCCGGCGACCCGGACCATGAAGAACTCGTCCAGGTTGCTGGCGAAGATCGCGAGGAAGTTGGCCCGCTCCAGGAGAGGGGTGTTCGGGTCCTCGGCGAGTTCCAGAACCCGCTCGTTGAACGCGAGCCAACTGCGCTCCCGGTCCAGGAACCGGCCCTGTGGCAGCTGGACCCCGTCCTCCTGGGTGTCCTCGTACGCGTCGAGGTCGGCGTCGAGGTCGGGTTCCAGATCGGAGACCGCGGCGGCCACCGTGTGAGGGCGGTGCGCGGCTATGGAGCCCACGGAGGGCTGCGGGTGCTGGACCTCGGCTGCGGTGTTCTGCTGGCTCATGGACCCATTCTTCCGCGCCAACAGGCTGACCGGCGCGTCGGACGTCGCGGGCGGGAGCGTGGCGGCGGCCCGCTCGGGGGGCGGCGAAGGCTCTGGCACGGCGGGGTTCATTGGCCGAGCGTCGCAAGGATGTCTGAACCGATGGTTACGGAGACATGGCGTGCGGGATAGCGGGGAGCGGATCGAGGGCGATCACGGGCCCGGAACCAGACCTTCCTCCCCCTCCGGCATCGCGACGGGGCCCGCACCGGGCGGAGGCGGGGCGGAGGCGGAGGCCGGGCCCGAGGCCCGGGAAGGCGGGGACGCGGCGGTGGCCGGGAACGGCGGGCGGCGGGCGGCGGCGGCCGTGTACCGGAAGGACCGGTGTTCCCCGCCGCGGCGGGGGCGGAGGGGCGGTGCGGGCGCCGCCCGCACCGGGGGCCCCGCCGCGGGGCTCGCGACCCCTGCGGGCTCCGACGGCCTGCGGTGCCGGTGCGCGGGCCCCTGCCGGCCGTGCGGCTCGCGGCGCCCGGTGCGGCCCTGCTGCCGGGTGGGCGGTGCCCCGCCGGGGCGCGGGCCCCTGCCGGTGGCCTGTACGGGCTCCCCGGTGCGGAGCCGATGAGCGGCGGGGCCGTGGCGGGGGTCCCGCCCCTCCGGTGGCCGGTGCCAGGTCCCGTCCGCGGGTCCCGGCGGGTGGTGCCGGTTCCGGGAGCGGGTCCCGAGGCGCGGCCGGGCAGGCCCCGTCCGCCGGCGGACGGCGTCGGAGCCCGCTTCTGTCCCGCGGGTGGAGCCGGAGGCGCGGTGTCCGGGGCTCCTGCCCGCAGGGCCGGCTTGCGGCGGGTGGTCGGCCTCGGGGCCGCTTCTGTTCCGCGGGTGGGGCGGGGACGCGGTGTCCGGGGGTTCCTGTCCGCAGGGTCGGCTTGCGGTGGGGCGGGCTTTGCCCGGTGCGGTCCCTCCGTGGGTTCGCCCGCCGGGGCCGTCGGCGGGTGGTGCCGGGGCCGCTTCTGTTCCGCGGGTGGGGCGGGGACGCGGTGTCCGGGGGCTCCTGCCCGCAGGGCCGGCTTCGGTGGGGCGGGCTTTGCCCGGTGCGGCTTCTGTACGTCCCCGCGGGGCCGCCCGACGGGCCCCTCTCTCCCGCGGTCCCTTCCGCCGGGACCGCCAGGGGCGAGGGGGCCTTCGCCGGGGTGGAGGCCCTGGGCGCGGTCTCCCGGGATCAGGTCTCCGTGCGGTACATCAGGTCCGCCTCGTGGGTCGTGAAGCCCAGCGCCTCGTACACCGCGACGGCGGCCTTGTTGTCGGCGTCGACGTAGAGCATGGCCGTCGGCAGGCCCTGGGCCGCCAGATGGTTCAGCCCGATCGTGGTGAGCGCCTTGCCCAGGCCCTCGCCCTGCGCGTCCGGCGAGACACCGACCACGTACACCTCGCCGAGCTGCTCCGCGGCGTGCACCTTCGTCCAGTGGAAGCCGACCAGCTCCTCACCGCGCAGGGCGAGGAAGAAACCGGCCGGGTCGAACCAGGGCTCGGCCTTGCGGTCGTCGAGGTCACGCTGGGTGAGAGAGCCCTGTTCGGGGTGGTGCGCGAAGGCGGCCGCGTTCACCGCGAGCCAGGCCGCGTCGTCCTCACCGGGCACGAACGTACGGACCGTCACCCCCTCCGCCGGCACCGGCTCGGGCAGCTCCAGCCCCGTCAACGGCCGACGCATCTGACGCAGTTCGCGGAACAGGGTCAGGCCGAGCACCTGGGCCAGATGACGGGCGGCCGGGTGGCCCCCGTGCGCCCACACCCGCAGCCGTTTGCCGGACGAGGCGAGCAGCGCCGAGCCGAGCACCCGGCCGTGCCCGTGCCCCCGGTGCGAGGGGTGGACGACCAGCTCGGCGGCCGGCGCCTCCACCGGGTCGGTGTCCTCCAGCTGGGCGTAGCCCACGAGTTCGCCGCCGACGGTGAGCAGCAGATGGGACACGCCCGCGCGCTCGCCGCCGCGCAGCTGGAGCCGGCCCTGTTCGGACACCGCCTGCTGGCCGTCGTTACGGGCCGCGTCGGCGAGCAGGGCGAGTACGGCGCCGATCTGCTCCGCGTCGAGCGCGGTGAAGGTCTCGACGGAGCGGGATTGGCCGGGCCGTGCGAAGTCGTCGCTGGTCATGCCTACGAGGGTAAAGGGCCGCACCCGCGAAGGAGCGGCAAAGGGAAACCCAGATGTAACCGTGAAACCCCTGTCGCGCTACGCGCGTTGACTCTAGGCTGCGCCCGGACCGAGCCATCACATGCACCACAGGGGGGCGCATGCCTGCCACACCTCAGCCGCATCACCGCGGACGCCGTACGCACCGGCTTCTCGCGGCCGCCGCAGCACTCACCACGGTCGGCGCGCTCGCCGCCGCGCTGCCCGGCACCGCGAGCGCCCACGAGGCCGACCGCACCGGAAAGCACCCGGGCCGCTACCAGGACGTGCAGCTGCTGTCGTTCAACGACCTGCACGGCAACCTGGAGCCGCCGGCCGGTTCCTCCGGCCGGGTCACCGAGCTGCAGGCGGACGGCACCACGAAGACCATCGACGCGGGCGGTGTCGAGTACCTGGCCACGCATCTGCGCAAGGCGCGCGAGGGCAAGAAGTACTCCATCACCGCCGCCGGCGGCGACATGGTCGGCGCCTCCCCGCTGCTGTCGGGCCTGTTCCACGACGAGCCCACCATCGAGGCGCTGAACGGGCTGGACCTCGACGTCACCTCCGTCGGCAACCACGAGTTCGACGAGGGCGCGCGCGAGCTGGGCCGTCTGCAGTACGGCGGCTGCCACCCCACCGCGGGCTGCTACGCGGACAAGAAGTTCAAGGGCGCCGACTTCCCCTACCTCGCCGCGAACGTCCTGAACGAGCGGACCGGCCGCCCGATCCTCCAGCCGTACACGGTGTGGCGGAAGAACGGCGTCAAGATCGGCTTCATCGGTGTGACGCTGGAGGACACCCCCGGCGTCGTCTCCGCCGAGGGCGTCAAGGGCCTCAAGTTCAAGGACGAGGTCGAGACGATCAACAAGTACGCCGCGATCCTGCAGAAGCAGGGCGTGAAGTCGATCGTCGCGCTGATCCACGAGGGCGGCGCCCCGGCGTCCGGGTCGTACAACTACAACTGCGACTCCCCGGGCGCGGGCGCCGGCATCTCCGGCCCGATCGTCGACATCGCGAAGAACATCACGCCGAAGGTCGACGCGCTGGTCACCGGTCACACGCACGCCGCGTACGTCTGCTCGGTCCCCGACCCGTCGGGCAAGGCCCGCATGGTCACCTCGGCCGCCTCCTTCGGCCGCCTCTACACCGACACCACGCTGACGTACGACCGCTGGACGGGTGACATCGCTCGTACGTCGGTGAAGTCGGCGAACCGCGTGGTCACCCGTGACGTGCCGAAGGCCGCCGACATGACGGCCCTGATCGGCAGGTGGAACGAGCTGGCCGCGCCCATCGGCAACCGCGCCATCGGCTACATCTCCGGCGACATCGGCAACACCGGCACCGAGTCGCCGCTCGGCGACCTCATCGCCGACGCCCAGCTCGCCTACGGCAAGGAGCTCGACCCGGAGACCGACCTGGCCCTGATGAACCCCGGCGGCATCCGCGCGCCCCTCACCTTCGCCGCCAAGGGCGCCGAGGGCGACGGCGTCGTCACCTACGCCGAGGCGTTCGCGGTCCAGCCGTTCGCCAACACGGTCAACCTCCAGTCCTTCACCGGCGCGCAGCTGATCCAGGTCCTGAAGGAGCAGGTCAGCGGCGTCAACGCGGCCGCCCCGAAGTACCTCCAGATCTCGGCCGGCCTCACCTACACCCTGGACCTGACCAAGGCCGGCGCGGACCGCGTGGTCACGGACTCCGTCAAGCTCAACGGCGCCCCGGTCGACCCGGCCGCCACCTACCGCGTCGCGACGAACTCCTTCCTCGCGGGCGGCGGCGACGGCTTCACCACCCTCGGCCAGGGCACCGGCGACCTGGTCGGCGCCGACGACCTCGTCGCCCTGGAGAAGTACCTGACGGCCAACACCTCGGCCGCCTCCCCGCTGGCCCCGCCCGCGGCGAACCGCATCACCGTCGTGAAGTGACCCCGGCCTGACCCGGAAGGGGCCCGGCAGACCTGTGAGGTCCGCCGGGCCCCTTCTCGTCCGTCCGCGGGCGGGACGCCGAACGAAAGGGCGGGGTCCCGCGTCCTGGTGACGTGAAACGAACTGTGGTGGGTGCGGGGGTACTTGCGGTCACGGCGCTGCTCGCCGGCTGCACGGTGACGGACGGCGGCGGGGAGGGTGCCGCGTCCTGCGCGTACGTCGTGCTGTACGAGGGGCGCCGGTATCTGGACCATGAACCGGCGGACGTAGAGGTCGGGGAGCGGCTCGGCACCGCCGTGAAGCCGGGCTGCGACGACACGGGGGGCTACCCCGACGATCCCGGCACCCCCGACGAGCGGGTGCCCGTCTACGCGATCGAGGGCGTCGACCCGGCGCTGGCCTTCGTCCTGGACCCCTCCGCCCCGGACGTGGTCCTGGTGGCGGAGGAGGCGGAGAGGACGCTGCCGCCCGAGGTGCGCAGGCTTCTGCGGACCGGCTGACCTGTGCCTGGCTGACCTGTGCCTAGGGGACCTCGGGCGGAGGTGTGGCCGCTCCCGGCAGGGTGAGCGTCGCGACCGTGCCGCCGCCCTCCGCCGGGGCCAGGCCCACCTCGCCGCCGGAGCGGTGGACCGTACGGGCGACGATCGACAGGCCCAGGCCGGAGCCGGGGAGGGAACGGGCCGAGGGGGAGCGCCAGAAGCGGTCGAAGACGTGCGGGAGTTCGTCGGCGGGGATGCCGGGGCCGTGGTCGCGGACCCGCAGGGTGCCCTGCGTCAGACTCACCTCGATCGTGCCGTTCGGCGGGCTGAACTTCACCGCGTTGTCGAGGACGTTGACCACGGCCCGCTCCAGCGCGGCCGGTTCGGCGCGGACGTACCAGGGGCTCAGCTCCGCGGTGACGGTCAGCTCCGGGCCGCGCAGCCGGGCCCGGCGCAGGGCCGCCTCCACCGTGTCCTCCAGCGAGACCACCTGGACGCGCTCGCCCCGCTGGCCCTCCGACCGCGACAGTTCCTGGAGGTCGCCGATCAGCGCGGCCAGCTCCGTCATCTGCGCCTTCACCGAGGCCAGCAGCGCCCTGCGGTCCGCCTCCGGCAGGGGGCGTCCGGTCTCCTCGCTGCGGGTGAGCAGCTCGATGTTGGTGCGCAGGGAGGTGAGGGGGGTGCGCAGTTCGTGGCCGGCGTCCGCGATGAGCTGCTGCTGGAGGTCCCGGGAGCCGGCCAGCGCCGTCGTCATCGAGTTGAACGAACGGGAGAGCCGGGCGATCTCGTCCTCGGCGTCCTCCTCCACGGGGATCCGCACCGTGAGGTCCTCCGTACGGGCCACGTGCTCCACGGTCTCCGTGAGCTTGTCCACCGGCCGCAGCCCCGCCCGCGCCACCGCCAGGCCGGCGGCTCCGGCGCCGAGGACCCCGATGCCGGAGAGCAGAAGGAGAAGCAGGGCCAGCTCGTCCAGGGTGTCCTGGATGTCCTTCAGCGGCAGCGCGATCAGCAGGGCGACCCCGCCGCCCAGCGGCAGGGTCAGTGCCCGTACGGGCTTGCCGTCGGCGTCCTCGCCGGTCCGGAAGCGCACGTCGCTCTGCGGGTTCTGCGCGACGTCCGTGTCGCCGTCGGTGGCGCGGACCGACCCGGCCGAGTTCTCGAAGACGCAGGAGGTGCCGTCGGCCTTCACCAGCTCCAGGTACGCCTGGTTGCGGGGGCCGACGGGCACGGCGTCGTCCGTGGTCTGGGCGCAGGAGGCCAGGGTCTGCCGGATGTCGGGGATCGAGACCCGGACGTTTCCATGGCGCAGGTTGTCGTCCACCTGGTTGTACAGCTGGCCCTTCACCAGGAACCAGCACGTCACCGAGACCGCCGCCACCGCGAAGGCCACTGCCGCCGCGACCAGCAGGGCCAGCCGGGAGCGCAGCGGGAGCGAGCGCAGTCGGTTCACTCCGAGCCGCCCTGGCGCAGGACGTACCCGACGCCCCGGACGGTGTGGACCAGGCGGGCCTCGCCGCCCGCCTCCGTCTTGCGGCGCAGGTACATGACGTAGACGTCCAGGGAGTTCGACGACGGCTCGAAGTCGAAGCCCCAGACCGCCTTGAGGATCTGCTCACGGGTGAGGACCTGGCGGGGGTGGGCCAGGAACATCTCCAGCAGGGTGAACTCCGTGCGGGTCAGTTCCACCGGCCGGCCGCCGCGGGTGACCTCGCGGGTGGCGAGGTCCATGCGCAGGTCGGCGAAGGCCAGTGCCTCGTCCCGGGGGGCCGGGTCCGTGTCCGCCACGTAGGAGCTGCGGCGCAGGAGGGCCCGGATACGGGCGAACAGCTCGTCCAGCTCGAAGGGCTTGACCAGGTAGTCGTCGGCGCCGGCGTCGAGGCCCGTCACCCGGTCGCCCACCGTGTCGCGGGCCGTCAGCATCAGGATCGGGGTCGTGTCGCCCGCCCCGCGGATGCGGCGCGCGGCCGTCAGGCCGTCCATGCGGGGCATCTGGATGTCCAGGACGATCAGGTCCGGCCGGTAGACGGTCGCCTTGTCCAGCGCGTCCATGCCGTCGACGGCGACCTCGGTGCCGTACCCCTCGAAGGCGAGGCTGCGCTGGAGTGCTTCGCGCACCGCGGGCTCGTCGTCGACGATGAGGATGCGCTGGGGGTCACGGTCGCCTTCGGCGGGGCTCATGGGCGGGTGTTCCTCGCGTGGGGTGGGGACGGGGATGAGGTGCTCGCGCGCGGTGCTGTCGCGCTTCTCAGCCTCGCACGTCCGGGGCCGTACGGCGGCGGGCGGCGGACCGGCGGCGGGTGCGGGCGGCCGCGGCGCGGGGCGCGACCTCGGGCGCCGTGTTCTGCACGGCGCCCGTGTTCTGTGCGATGGCTGTGATCGGCTCGGTCATGACGTGCTCCTCACGGCGGCCGGACGGGTCAGTCGGTCGCACCGGCGCGCAGCTTCGCCAGGTCCGCCTTCACGGTGTCGATCGGGATCGCGAAGCCGAGACCCACACTGCCCGCGTCCGCGGAGGAGCTCGAACCGGCCGAGTAGATGGCGGAGTTGATCCCGATGATGTTGCCGTTCATGTCGATCAGCGCGCCGCCGGAGTTGCCGGGGTTGAGGGACGCGTCGGTCTGGATCGCCTTGTACGTCGTCGTGGACGAACCGGTGTCGCCGTTGAACTCGCGGCCGCCGAACTCGAAGGGCCAGCCGCCGTCCGGCTGCTGTTGCTGCTGCCCCTCGCCGGTGGAGACGGTGACATCGCGGTCGAGGGCGGAGACGATGCCGCTGGTCACCGTGCCGGTGAGGCCCTCGGGGGAGCCGATCGCGACGACCTGGTCGCCGATCCGGACGGCGCCGGAGTCGCCGAGGGAGGCCGCCTTGAGACCGGACGCGCCGGACAGCTCGATCAGGGCGAGGTCCTTGGCGCTGTCGGTGCCGACGACCTCGGCCGGATACTCCTTGCCGTCGCTGGTCCGCACGCTGATCTGCGAGGCGCCGGAGACGACGTGGTTGTTGGTGACGATCTCGCCGTCGTCGGTGATGATCACGCCGGAGCCGGTGGAGGAGCCGGCGCCGCCGGTCGCGCTGATCTCCACGATGCTCGGGCTGACCGCCTCGGCGACCCCGGCGACCGTGCCCTTCTTGCTGACGGGGACCACGTCGGTGGCGGGGGCGGCGGCCGTGGCGGTGTCGCCGGCCAGCTCCTGGATGCCGTAGGCGGTGCCGCCGCCGACCGCCGCCGCGACGATCGCGACCGCGGCGAGAAGGGCCGCCGGGCCGCGCCGGCGCTCGCGCGGCCGGGTCACGGGCTCGGTCAGCAGCGTGGTGGGCGCGTACGCGGGCGGAGGCGGCCACTCCGGATTCACCGGGGGCGCCGGAGGTGCCGGGGGTGCCGGGGTCTGGGCGTTCACCGGGTTCGCGAAGCTCGCTGAGGGGGCGCCGGGGTACTGCTCGCCGCTCTGGTACGGGTGCTGCGCGCCGCCCTGGTACGGGTGCTCGTACTCGCCGCTTCGGCGGTTGCTCTCGGTCATGTCCAGGAGCTTGGCGCCCGACCATGAGAGCTTCCTGAGTGCCGTCTGAGAAGCCCGGCAGAACCTCGTATGCCCGATATGAAGGACTGTCCGGCGGGGGCTACACGCAGCCGCAGGAGCTGCGTACCACCAGCCGCGAGGGGAAGACCTTCAGCCGCTCGCGGCGGGAGCCCGCGACCCGCAGCCCGTCGTCGAGGACGAGGTCGACGGACGCGCGGGCCATCGCCGAGCGGTCCGAGGCGACCGTGGTGAGCGGCGGGTCGGCCAGCGCCGCTTCCTTGATGTCGTCGAAGCCGGCCACGGCCAGCTCGCCGGGAACGTCGATCCGCAGTTCGCGCGCCGCGCGCAGCACGCCTATCGCCTGGTCGTCGGTGGAGCAGAAGACCGCGGGCGGGCGGCGGGGCCCGGACAGGATGTCCAGGGCGACGCGATAGGCGTCGTAGCGGTTGTACGGCGCCTCGAACAGCCGGCCCTCGGTGGACAGGCCCGCCTCGTCCATCGCGCGCTTCCAGCCCTCGACGTGGTCGGAGACCGGGTCGCCGACGGCCGGGGTCTCGGCGGTGCCGCCCATGCAGGCGACGTACGGGTGGCCGTGCTCCAGCAGGTGGCGCACGGCGAGCTGGGCGCCGCCCAGGTCGTCCGTGACGACGGCGACGTCGTCGATGGACTCGGGCCGCTCGTGCAGCAGCACCACACGGGCGTCCCATGCCTCGATCTCGGCGGCCGCCATGTCGTTCAGCGCGTGGGAGACGAGGATCAGGCCCGAGACGCGCATCCCGAGGAACGCGCGCAGATAGTGCACCTCGCGCTCGCTCACATAGTCGGTGTTGCCGACCAGGACCATCTTTCCGCGCTCGGAGGCGGCCTGCTCGACCGCGTGCGCCATCTCCCCGAAGAAGGGCTGGCGCGCGTCGGGGATGATCAGACCTATGAGGTCCGTGCGCCGCGAGGCCATGGCCTGCGCGACACGGTCGGGCCGGTAGCCCAGCTCCTTGATGGCGGCGAGGACACGCTCGCGCGTGGCCGGGGCGACCGGCCGGGGTCCGTTGTTGATGACGTAGCTGACGACGGCGGTGGAGGTTCCCGCAAGTCGTGCAACGTCATCCCGAGTCACCTTGGCCACGCGCGGAGTCTACGCGGATGGACCGGCTCTGGGCAGGGCGTGAAGGAGCTCGGTGAGGAGCTCCCTGTGCGGGTGCAACGCCCCGCCCGGCTGTCCCTCATGCGTCGGCCGTGACCTCTGCGGCCGTCTGGGAGGCGGTGTTGTCCGCATCTTCCGGCTTTGGCCGGGCCGCCTTGGCCTTCGCCTCGTCGGCGGCGCGCTCGACTTTTTCGGGAGTAACGAATCGATAACCGACGTTCCGGACGGTTCCGATGAGCGCCTCGTGCTCGGGGCCGAGCTTCGCCCGCAGCCGTCGTACGTGCACGTCGACCGTCCGGGTGCCGCCGAAGTAGTCGTAGCCCCAGACCTCCTGGAGCAGCTGGGCGCGGGTGAAGACGCGGCCGGGGTGCTGGGCGAGGTACTTCAGGAGCTCGAACTCCTTGAAGGTCAGGTCCAGGACCCGGCCCTTCAGCTTGGCGGAGTAGGTCGCCTCGTCGACCGAGAGGTCGCCGTTGCGGATCTCCATGGGGGAGTCGTCGTTGACGATCTGCTGCCGGCCCATGGCGAGCCTCAGCCGCGCCTCCACCTCGGCGGGCCCCGCCGTGTCCAGCAGGACGTCGTCGATGCCCCAGTCGGCGGTGACGGCGGCCAGGCCGCCCTCGGTGACGACGAGCAGGAGCGGACAGCCGGGTCCGGTGGAGCGCAGGAGCTGGCACAGGCTGCGGACCTGGGGAAGGTCGCGGCGGCCGTCGACGAGGATCACGTCGGCGCCCGGGGTGTCGACGAGCGCGGGTCCCTCCGCCGGGGCGACCCGCACGTTGTGCAGAAGCAGGCCGAGGGCGGGGAGCACCTCCGTCGACGGCTGGAGAGCGTTGGTCAGGAGCAGCAGAGAACTCATACGTCTGGTTCCTTCCTCGGTCCCTGCGAGGACGATGCGGTACGGAACTGCTCTGCGATCCCGGGGCCCCGTACACCTGCGGTTTCCCGCTTCGTATACAACGCTTCCGAAAGCACAAAAGGACCCGGGGGCAACGCTGCCCGAGTCCTCTGCCCAGCAGAATAGCCGACATGAGCAACGCTCCGGCAGGTGATGTGGCACGTTCCACCGTTCGTCCGCATGGCGAGACAGGCGGAAGTGCACCATTGCGGACGTATCTGCGCACGGCCGACGGGGTTCGGATCGATTTCGTATACGATCCGCGTCCGGTTGTATACGAAGCGCCCGACGGACGCGGCACCGCGCCGGACACCTCCCCGCCACCCCCCGTCGATCCGGTGTTCGTCGTCGCCCACGGCTTCACGGGGGACGTCGACAGGCCGCACGTGCGCCGCATCGCGGCCGCGCTCGGACGGTACGGGGCCGTCCTCACCTTCTCCTTCCGCGGTCACGGCCGTTCCGGGGGCCACTCCACGGTCGGCGACCGGGAGGTGCTCGACCTGGCCGCAGCCGTGGCCTTCGCGCGGGAACGGGGGCACACGCGCGTGGTCACCGTCGGCTTCTCCATGGGCGGCTCGGTCGTGCTGCGGCACGCGGCGCTGCACCCGGGCGCCGCCGACGCGGTCGTCTCCGTCAGCGCGCCCGCCCGCTGGTACTACCGCGGCACCGCCCCCATGAGGCGGCTGCACTGGCTGGTCACCCGCCCCGCGGGCCGGCTCGTCGGCCGCTACGGCTTCCGCACCCGCATCCACGGCAAGGAGTGGGACCCCGTGCCGCTGTCACCCGTGGAGGCGGTCCCGCGGATCGCGCCCACCCCGCTGCTGATCGTCCACGGCGACCGGGACGGCTACTTCCCCCTCGACCACCCCCGCATGCTGGCCGCCGCCGCGGGCGAGCACGGCGAACTCTGGCTGGAGCCCGGCATGGGCCACGCCGAGCACGCCGCCGGCGACGCCCTGCTGGCCAGGATCGGGGACTGGGCGGTGTCCAGGGCGGGCTAGCCTGACCCTGTTCACTGCCGAACCGACTAGAGGGACGAGATGGCAAAGGTCACGGTCCGCTACTGGGCCGCCGCCAAGGCCGCGGCCGGCGTCGCCGAGGAGCGCTTCGAGGCCGGGACGCTCGCCGGGGCGCTCGACGCGGCGCGCGAGCGGCACCCCGGCGAACTCGCACGCGTCCTGCTGCGCTGCTCGTTCCTCGTCGACGGCGACCCCGTCGGGACCCGCGCGCACGACACGGTACGGCTGGCCGAGGGCGGCACGGTCGAGGTGCTCCCGCCGTTCGCAGGAGGATGACCGGACCATGAGCAACCAGCCTCACCAGGGCTATCAGGGGCCCTACGGCGGTCAGCACGACGGCCGGGGCGGCGCGTACGACCCGTACGCGCAGCAGCAGCCCTATCCGCAGTCCTACGAGGACCCGCAGACCACCCAGCAGTGGCAGGGGCAGACCTGGGAGACCCAGCTCCAGGCCCCCGTCGACGCGGGGGGCACCGCGGGCGCGGCGTATCCGGCGCCGCAGCAGTACGGCACGCCGGAGGCGCAGGGCGGTGCCCAGGGGCCCGCTCACGGGCAGGGCGACGCCCAGGCGCAGGCGCGGCTCCAGGGCTGGCAGCAGCCGCAGCCGCCCGCGCAGGGCTTCGCCGGCGGTGCCGCGATGCCGGGGGCCGGGAGCCCGATGCCGGGGGCCGGGAGCCCGATGCCGGGGGCCGGTGCCGCGATGCCCGCTCCTGGTGCCGCCGTGCCCGCGCCAGCCGCGGCTTCCGCCCCGTCCGCCGACGGGTCCGCCGACGGCTCCGGTCCCGCCTACGGTCCCGCCACCCTCGCCGGCAACTCCCGGATCACCGACGCCCAGCGGGCCCGGCTGGAGGGCCGCTCCCCGATCATCGACCCCGGCATGCAGCCCGCGCTGCTCACGGCACTGCTGGGTCTGCTGCTGTCGGGTGCCGCGGCGATCGGCTCGTACGCCCTGCTCGTGCCGCTGGTCGCGCTCCAGGGCCTCACCGCCGCGGGCTGGTTCCGGCTGAACGGCATGTGGCCGGCCCGGCAGGGCATCGCGCTCGCCTTCGCCGGGGCGCTCGCCGCGGACGCGGCGCTGCTGGTGGTCGGGCGGGACGACGCCCCGGCGGCCATCCTCGGCACGCTCGGGGTCTGGGTGCTGCTCGTCCTGGTCCTCCAGCTGCGCTCGCACGCCGACCCGGACGAGCGGATGTACGGCCTGATGGCCACCGTGGTCTCGGCGGCGCTCGCGATCCTCGCGGCCGCCTTCCTCGCGGCGGAGCCCGACGCGGCGACGGTCGGTGCGGCGGCGGTCGCCGTGGCCGTGCCGGCCCGGGCGCTGCCCCTGCCGACGCCCGCCTCCGTCGTCGTGGCGCTGCTCGCGGCGGCCGGCGCGGGCATCGCGGCCGGCGGCATGACCGGGGCCGGCACCCGGGGCGCCCTCGTCGGCGCCGGAGCGGCGGTGTGCGCGCTGATCGGCCACCGGGTCGCCGCCTACGACTACCCGTCCCGCTTCGTCCACTTCACCGCGGGTGTCGCCCTGCCGCTGGCGGCGGCCGCGCCGGTGGTGTGGGTGCTGGGCCGGGGGCTGTAGACCGGGGGCTCCGGAGGAGGAGCCGCAGGGAAAGCACGCGAAGGGCCGGGGCGGGTTCGCCCCGGCCCTTCCGTCACAGCTGATCGACAATCCGAGGGCGCCCTCGCCCGCCCGGGTTACCGTGACAGGCGACCGAACGTACGCCGAGGTGGGGGAACATGCGAGCGCTGCGAATAATCCTGATCGTCGCCGTGGTGCTGGGCGGCGTCTTCGTCGTCGCGGACCGCCTCGCCGTGAACTTCGCCGAGGACGAGGCCGCCGACAGGCTGCGGACCACGGAGGGCCTCGCCCGGACGCCGGACGTGTCCATCAAGGGCTTTCCGTTCCTGACGCAGATGGCCGGCGGCGAACTCGACGACGTCGAGGTCGGCATGGCGGACTACGAGGCGGACACCGGCGACGGCAAGCAGATCCGCATCGACGACCTCCGGGCGAACATGAAGGGCGTCCGGTTCTCCGGCGACTACAGCTCCGCCACCGCGGCCTCCGCCACCGGCGTCGCCACCATCTCCTACGACGAGCTGCTCAAGACCGCCAAGTCCGGGCCCACCCAGGTCGCGCCCGGTGTCACGGCCGAGGTCGTGGGCCTGTCCGACGGCGGCAACGGCAAGATCAAGGTCGCGGTCGAGGCGTCGGTCCTCGGCGCGAAGCTGCCCCGCCCGGTCGATGTGCTCAGCACCGTCACCGTCGAGGGCGACACCGTCCGGGTCAAGGCCGACGCGCTGCCCGAGCTGGGCGGCGTGACCATCGCGGAGGACAAGGTCCGCGAGATCACCGACTTCGACCAGGCGATCGAGCAGCTGCCCGGCGGGATCGAGCTGGACAAGGTGGAGGCCGCCGAGAACGGCGTCGAGATCTCCGTGAAGGGTTCGGACGTCCGGCTGGTCGGGTAGGTCCGGGGAGGCGTGAGCGGCCGACTGTCCGAAAGGCGAGACAGCCTGGTCCGCACCGCAGATGCCGGGGCCCTGCGACGGCTCCGGAACCCGTGCGGGGACAGCCTTCCGGCACTCGCGGTCCCGCGATGCGGACGATCGTGTCTCAACATGCGACACGCCGGTGACACGCCCCGCTGTCCGTCCCTACGATCGAGCACATGAAGCGACAGGCGGACCTCACGAAGCGGCGGGCAGTAGACCTGTGCCGCGTCGCCGCCATGCTCTGTCGCCCCTTCTGAGCGGCCCGGCAGCGAAGCCGGCCGCATTCTCCAGCCGCCCTGCTCCCAGGGCACCTGCGCGCTCTGCCGCATGCCCGGCCGCGCACCCATTCTTCACGCACACCCCCGCCGCAACTGCCCCGGAGGAGAACGAGCATGAGCCGCACCGACGTCCTGGTCGACGCCGACTGGCTTCAGGAGAACCTGGACAACCCGGCGATCGCCATCGTCGAGGTCGACGAGGACACCTCGGCCTACGAGAAGAACCACATCAAGAACGCCATCCGGATCGACTGGACCAAGGACCTCCAGGACCCGGTCCGCCGTGACTTCGTCGACCAGGAGGGCTTCGAGAAGCTCCTGTCGGAGAAGGGCATCTCCAACGACCACACGGTCGTCCTCTACGGCGGCAACAACAACTGGTTCGCCTCGTACGCCTACTGGTACTTCAAGCTCTACGGCCACGAGAACGTCAAGCTTCTCGACGGCGGCCGCAAGAAGTGGGAGCTGGACGCCCGCGAGCTGGTCGACGGCACCGACGTGCCCGCCCGCCCGGCGACCGAGTACAAGGCCAAGGCCCAGGACGCCTCGATCCGTGCCTTCCGCGACGACGTCGTGGCGGCGATCGGCAGCCAGAACCTGGTGGACGTCCGGTCCCCCGACGAGTTCTCCGGCAAGCTGCTCGCCCCGGCGCACCTGCCGCAGGAGCAGTCGCAGCGTCCGGGCCACGTGCCGAGCGCCCGCAACATCCCGTGGTCGAAGAACGCCAACGACGACGGCACCTTCAAGTCGGACGACGACCTCAAGGCCCTCTACGAGGACGAGCAGGTCGACCTGGCGAAGGACACCATCGCCTACTGCCGCATCGGTGAGCGCTCCGCGCTGACCTGGTTCGTGCTGCACGAGCTGCTCGGCGTGCAGAACGTCAAGAACTACGACGGCTCCTGGACCGAGTACGGCTCCCTCGTGGGCGTGCCGATCGAGCTCGGCGCCAACAAGTAAGACCCAACCGACCTTTCCCAGCTAGGAGTTGCACATGTGCGGAGCGAAGGCCGGCGGCCCCGACGCCTCGACGATCAAGCCCGGTGAGACCACCATCCAGGGCCAGGTGACCCGCGACGGCGAGCCGGTGCAGGGCTACGTGCGCCTGCTCGACTCGACCGGCGAGTTCACCGCGGAGGTCCCCACCTCCGCCACGGGCCAGTTCCGGTTCTACGCGGCCGAGGGCACCTGGACCGTTCGCGCGCTGATCCCCGGCGGCACCGCGGACCGCACGGTCGTCGCCCAGCAGGGCGGCCTCGCCGAGGTCGCGATCGCCGTCTGACGGCACGAAGACGTCGTAGGGCCGCAGCTCCCGGGTTGGACACCTGAGCGGCGGCCCTTCGGCATGCCCGGATCTACTCTGGACATGTGTACGCGCGGCGACGGCACCTGTACTTCGTGATGATGGGCACCTGCCTGGTGCTCTTCGTCCTGGCCTGGGCCGTCGTACGCCTGTGGTCCGTGCCGGTCGCCGTGGGGATGTGCGTGGTGGCCATGGTGATCCCGCCCGTCGCCGCGATGGTCGCGAACCGGCGGGGGCCCGAGGACCGCTGGTGGGACGACCCCTCCGGGGACCCTCAGTCCGACGAGTGGTGGGACGAGCTCGACGGCAGGAAGCGGCCGCGGTAGGAAGGCGGACGCTGCACCTCGACGTCGGGGCCGACGACCTGGCGGCCGGGACCGCGCGGGCGCCGGCGGAGGGGGCCACGCTCGCGGAGCACCAGCCCCAGGACGACGTACGGGTGCCTCCCGATCCGTCGGGGCACCCGTTCTGTCTGTGGACCGAGGCGTAGGTCAGTACACGAGTGCCTGGGTGTCGTCCGCCAGCGACTCCTGCACGAACACTTGCGCCCCCGCGATCCGGACGCCCTCGATGACGTCCTTCTCCGTGATGTCCCGGCGGGCCGCGCACTGCGTGCACAGGGTGACGCGTCCGCCCGCCAGGATCGACTCGATCAGGTCCGGCAGCGGCGCGGCGTGCGGCAGTTCGAACTCCGCCGCCCGGCCCGGCAGCGCGAACCACGCCGACTCGCCGGTCAGCCACAGCGACACGTCCACGCCGCTCGCCACGGCGACCGCCGCGACCGTGAACGCCTGCGAGCACCGCTCGGGCGCGTCCGCGCCCGCCGTCACCTTGATCACCAGGTTCTTCGCCATGCGCGCAGCGTAATGCGTCCGTCTACTCGAACAGGCGCAGGCCGGAGGCCACCAGCAGGCACGCGACGCTCGCCGCCGTGAGCAGGCCGCTCCACAGGGCGTCGTCGTGCCGGTGCCTGTGCCGCCGACGCCTTCGGCGGGTCCGTGGGGGAGGGCCGGCCTCCGTGGGCGGTGGCGGTGGTGGGAGGGGCGCGGGCGGCAGAGCGTACCTGGGGACCGGCTCCTGGACGATGTGCCCTCGGGGCCCGCCCCGCGCGTCGCGCGCGCCCGGCCCGGTCATCGGTGGTCCTGGCGCTGGTGCTGGCGCAGCAGGACGTTCGCGTCCGTCTCCGCGCTGTGGTCGTACGCCGCCCGAGCGATCCGCCGCAGCGCGGTCAGCTCCTCGCAGGCCGGGCAGCCGGGCTCGGGCCGGGGCGGGCTGTGGGCGGGGTCCGGGCCGGGCGGCGCGGTCGCCGACCTGTTGGCCGCCCGTACGCGCGCGCTGAGCCGCTCCCGGTCCGTGGCCGGCCGCAGGGCCGCCGGGTCGGCCTCCCATTCGCGGCCCCCGCCGACGGGTCGCAGCAGGGCGTGCGGGCCTTGGCGGTCCTGGTACTCGCCGATCTTGCCGGTGGCGGGGTCGTAGAGGAGCGTTCCGGGTTCCATGGGCCTCCTTTTTGCGGAACTTTCTTACGGAATGCGACGGTTGAACTACTCTGAGTGCATTCCTGGGTGCTACGAGGATGGCCCAGGGCGGGGGCCGATGTGGCGTTGACGGGCGTTACTTCCACAACGGGCGGCCTTAATTCAACAAATTCAACGGCGCAGGGGACGGAGGGGCGAGATGCCGCCGAGGCGGGCGATCACGGGCCGGAGCCAGGAACCGAGGCTGCGGTTCGCGGAGGAATTGCGGTCGCTGCGGGCTGAGAGGGGCTTGAGCCTGCGCGAGTTGGCGGACGTGGCCGGCTGGGACTCGTCGACCTTCAGCAAGCTGGAGAACGGGCACACGCTGGGCGGCCCCGAGATCGCCCAGGCGCTCGACCAGTACTACGGGACCCCGGGACTGCTGCTGACCCTGTGGGAGCTGGCGATGGCCGACCCGACGCAGTTCAAGGAGCAGTACCGGCGGTACATGGTGCTGGAAGCGGAGGCGATCAGCCTGTGGCACTACGGAGTGAGCAGGCCACCTGGCCTGCTTCAGACGGCCGCGTACGTGCGTGAGGCGCTCGCGGCGGGCGGCCTCCGGGGCCGAGAGCTGGAACAGCAGGTCGATGCGCGACTGGGACGACGAGTGCTGCTGGAGTCGGACGAGCCCCCGCCCTTCCGCGTGATCCTCTCCGAGGCAGTACTGCGCAACTCGCTGCGCAGTCCGGGCGACTGGCGAGAGCAACTGGGGTATCTGGCGCAGATGTCGGAGCGGCCGAGCATCACCCTGCACGTGCTGCCATTTGGCACCGGGCTCCACGGCTTGGCGAGCACCGACGTGATGTTCCTGCGCCTGCTGGATGGCAGAACGGTTGCTTACGCGGAGAACGATGTGTGGGGTGAACTGGTCGAGGAAACAGGCAGGGTGGAGCGCCTGTACCGCACCTATGATGCGGTACGAGACCTGGCGTTGAGCCCCGCCGAGTCGCGGAAGTTCATCCTGCGGATGTTGGAGGGAATGCCGTGCGAGCCATCGACCTGAGCGGCGTGACGTGGCGGAAGAGCAGCTACAGCAACTCGGACGGCGGCCAGTGCGTCGAAGTCTCCGACGACCTCCTCCGCACCGCCGCGTGGCGCAAGAGCAGCCACAGCAACCCGGACGGCGGCGCATGCATCGAAGTCTCCGACGACCTCCTCCGCACCGCCGCGTGGCGCAAGAGCAGCCACAGCAACACGAGCGGCGGCGACTGCCTCGAAGTCTCCGACAGCCTCCCCCCGCTCGTCCCCGTCCGGGACAGCAAGGACACCGCCCGCACCCCTCTCGTCTTCACGGCCGAGGCATGGTCGGCCTTCGTCGGCGGGGTGAAGCGGACCGGCCTGGACGGCTGACGTTCGGTGGGCGCACCTCACAGAGAGGGCCGGGCCCCGGCCGCGTAAGCTGGGGCCCGGTCGTGTGCACCGAAACCCTCCGCTCACCAAGGAGCACCCTGTGATCCTCTTCTTCGAAATCCTGCTGGGCCTGGTCTGTGTCGCTGTGGCGGCCTTCGCCGCTCTGTCGGTGAAGAAGCTGTACCAGGGCCAGCGCTGAACCACGTCTAGGAACTACCGCTGATGATCGAGATTCCGTCGGACCTCCACAAGGACCTCGTCCCCCTCGCGTTCCTGCTCGGCAAGTGGGCCGGCGCGGGTGTGCACGACTTCCCCGGTTCCGAGAAGTGCAACTTCGGGCAGGAGGTCTCCTTCACCCACGACGGACGCGACTTCCTGGAGTACCGCTCGCACACGTGGGTGCTGGACAAGGACGGCAACAAGGTCCGCCCCCTGGAGTCCGAGACCGGTTACTGGCGCATCGACGCCGGCCGCAAGGTCGAGGTCACGATGACCCGCGACGACGGCGTCGTCGAGATCTGGTACGGCGAGCTGGCCGACAAGAAGCCGCAGATCGACCTGGTCACGGACGCGGTCGCGCGCACGGCGGCCTCCCGCCCCTACTCCGGCGGCAAGCGCCTGTACGGCTACGTCAAGAGCGACCTGATGTGGGTCGGCGAGAAGCAGACCCCCGAGGTCGAGCTGCGCCCCTACATGTCGGCCCAGCTCAAGAAGACTGTCACTCCCGAGGAGGTCGAGCGCTGGGCGAAGGCCCTGCCGGACGACCTTCCGGACGACGGGATCGCCTTCTTCAAGTAGGCCCCGCTTTCGGCCGTCGCGCTCGGTGAAGCCGCTGTCGCGATGGCGGCACACCACTGACTTACTCAGGGCCTCGCGCTGTTCGCGGGGCCCTGTTTTCCGCGCTGCAGGGGGTTAACAGTTCGAATCGCATGGCAATGCGGTTGCTTCGCGCCGCAAGGTGGGGCTAGTGTCGTGCATGGCGTCGCGGGGCTTGGCCGTGAATGCACGGAACCCCGGTCGCAACACGTCTGCGACCGGGGTTCCCAAAGCCGTGTCCCGAGCGGCATGCAAGGCAGAGGCGGACCCAGGACGTACGCCGACCACTCTAGCAGAACGCGTCTCAAGCAGGGGGAATTGATGGCCGATGATCTGCCCGAGTGGCTGGCAAAGGCGTTGTCGAAGCCGCGTATGGCCACCTACCTCGCAGCGGCAGGTGGCGACGCCGCGGCGGCGGTGCGTCTGTACTGGTGGAACGTGTCGGTGTCCGCGGCGCTCTACGGACCTCTGCACTGCCTGGAGGTCACGCTGCGGAACGCCTTGCACGACGAACTCGTCAGACACCACGGCCGTCCGGACTGGTGGGAATGCGCGCCCCTCAACGTCAACGGCCTCAGGCTGGTCGGCGACGCGCGCGCGAAGTGCGAGCGGAACGTGTCCGTTCCCGCCCCGGTGGACGGCATCGTCGCCGAGCTGTCCTTCGGTTTCTGGATCTCCCTGGTGAGCGGTGCGCGCGGCTATGACCGAGGCTTCTGGGTGCCCGCGACGCACAAGGCGTTCCCCCATTACCGGGGGCGCCGCGCCGACCTGCACGACGGCCTTCTGTCGCTGGTCCGCTTCCGCAACCGGATCATGCACCACGAGCCGGTCTTCCACCGGCACCTCGCGGCGGACCATGCCAAGATCTATCGCGTGCTCGGCTACCTCAACCCCACACTCGCCAAGGAAGCGCAGGCCATGGACCGGTTCCCGGCCGTGCTCGCGGGACGGGGACAGGCCCTCAGCGGCACCAGGCCGGCTCACTTCTGAACCCGGGAGACAGCGTGACCGACATCGCCCCCCGGCCGGGCGACGGCCGTGGCGAGTTCGCGGGTGTCCTCGTCTCCCGGCCCGACATCGCCCGCCTCGCCGGGGTCAAGCGCCCCGCCGTCAGCAACTGGGAGCGACGGCACACCGACTACCCTTCGCCGGTCCCCGTGGCGGACGAGGAGGGGCCTGGTGCGGAACCCGGGCGATTCCGCGCGGACGAGGTGCTGACCTGGCTGTCCACCAGAGCCGTACCGTCGAACGCACTGAGGCCGGGTGAGCCCGCAGGCACCACCTACGGCGACCGCTTCCGGGCGGCGCTGGCCGGAACCTCGTCCGGAGGCATGCTCAAGGCAGTGGCCAGGCTCGCCGGACCGGAGGCGGAGCGGGTCCGCGGACCGATGTCGCTCGCCGACTACCTGGAGTGGCTGCTGTATCTCGTCTTCGTGGCTGTCCAGGAGCCCCACGGCTGGAAGTCCGCCGTGGACAATCTCCTTGTCATGGAAGGGCAGATCGAGCCACCGGAGAAGATCTTCCCCCGTCGGCTGATGGCTGAGATCGGGGAAGTCCTCGACCGCAGCCTCCCGGTCCCCGCGCACGAGAGTCTTCAGGCATTCGACCACGTCCTGACCACGCTCCTCGACGCCGACGCCCGCGAAGGGGGTGAGTACCGGACTCCCCGCTCCGTCAGCCGCGTCATGGCCGGAACCCTGGCCGCCGTACAGCCCGCCGCCCCGGAGCCGCACGATCCCTACTGCCGCGCGGGTGAGCTGCTGGTCGCCTACCGGGACGCGGTCACCGAGCGGGGTGGCTCGACGGGGCCGGGCGGCAGCGGACGCGCCCGCCAGGAGCGTGCGCTGCGTCTCGCGCGTATGAACCTGCGGATGCACGGAGCGCTCGGCGCCCGGCTGCAGAGCGGGCCGGCCGTTCCCGCCCTCGGTCCGGGAGATCCCGCAGCCGCTTTCGACCTGGTGATCACCAACCCCCCCTTCGGCACCCGAGTCCCCAGCGATGTACCCGAGCCGCCGTACTGGAAATATGGTCCGGCTCGCCGTTCCGAGTTCGACTGGCTCCAGTACGTGGTGTCGCGGCTGGCTCCCGGTGGCCGGGCCGCGGTGCTCATGCCCGCCGCCGCCGCCTTCACCGGGGGAGCCGCTCAGCTGATCCGGAGCGGACTGGTGGAGGCCGGGGTCGTCGAGTGCGTGATCGCCCTGCCCGCAGGGCTCTTCGCGCTCACCGCGGTCAAGACGCAGATCTGGCTGCTCCGCGCTCCCGGCACCCCTCAGGCACGGGGCCGCGACGTGCTCTTCGTCGACGGGGGAGCTCTTGGCCACAGTGTCACCCGCACTCAGAGGGCCCTGTCCGACGACGAGATCGCGCTGCTGGTACGGGAGTACGAGGCATGGAACCGGGCTGCGGAGCGCGAGAGCGTCTACGGCGGGACACCCGGGCTGAGCCGGGCTGTGCCGACCGAGGTGATCAGCGAGCACGGCCACCGGCTGGAGCCCCATCTCTACGTCCGCGATCTCGCGCCCGGCCCAGTCGGCACCGGCGAGACGCGGGCGCGCCTGGACCGTCTGGCCGCAGAGATCGAAACGCTCCGCGGCCGGGTCGAGACGGCCGACGCGGAGGCGGTACGACGCCTGAGGAGGTACGGGTTGTGAGGAGGACCGAGCAACCGATGCCGTCCCACGACTGGCCGCGCCTGCCCCTGAAAGAGATCTGCGCGTCGATGCAGACCGGCCCAGGGGGCGGACGGTCAACGGACCAGGAGCGTACAGCGGCGGACGGCGGCGTGCCCGTGGTGCTCCCGCGTGACCTGCTCGGGCAGCGGATCGTGCCCGGTGAGCCCGCTTCGGTGCCCGCCGTGAGCCAGGACCGGGCGCGGACCCTGCCGAAATACCTGCTGGCCGAGGGCGACATCCTCGTCACCCGCACGGGAAGCGTCGGCCGTTCGGCTCTCGTGACCCGGGAACAGGCAGGCTGGCTGTTCCACCCCAACCTGATCAGACTCCGTCTGCCGTCGGAGGGGCCGGTGCTCGCGCCCTATCTGGCCGCGTGTCTGAGCGCGGCGACCGCGCAGGACTGGATCCGCGCGCGCGCGGTCGCCGCCGTCATCCCCTCGATCAGCATGCGGACGCTCGGTGAACTGCCCGTGCCCGTACCGCCGGTCGGGGAACAGCGCGCGATCGGCGCCACCCTCGCCGCGCTGGACGATCAGATCCGGGCGTATACCGACCTGGTCCGGGCGACGAGCGAATTCCGCGACACGCTTGCTGTGGCGCTGCTCGACGGAATCCTCACCCCCGACGGGGAAGTGCCCCGGTCGTCCTAGACTCGAGGGTGTGGTGAGCACCGACTGGAAGAGCGACCTCAGGCAGCGCGGCTACCGACTGACGCCGCAGCGCCAGCTTGTCCTCGAAGCTGTGGACACCCTGGAGCACGCGACCCCCGACGACATCCTCGCGGAAGTGAGGAGGACGGCGTCGGGGGTCAACATTTCCACCGTCTACCGGACGCTGGAACTACTGGAGGAGCTGGGACTCGTCTCGCACGCCCATCTGGGGCACGGGGCGCCCACCTACCACCTGGCCGACCGGCACCATCACATCCATCTCGTCTGCCGGGACTGCACCAACGTCATCGAGGCCGATCTCTCCGTGGCCGCCGACTTCACGGCCAAGCTGCGCGAGGAGTTCGGCTTCGACACCGACATGAAGCACTTCGCCATCTTCGGCCGCTGCAAGGACTGCTCCCTGAAGAGTTCAACTACCGAGTCGTAGGCTTGAGCGCATGAAGAGCCCCCTGCTGTCCCTGCCCGGCGCCGTTCCCGCCGAGGGAGCGGACGAAGGCGTCGCCGCCCACTACGGCGACCTGTTCCGCGAGCAGCGCGCCCTCGCCGACGGCGCCGGTTTCGTGGACCTTTCCCACCGCGGTGTCGTCACGGTCTCCGGCGACGACCGGCTGAGCTGGCTGCATCTGCTGCTCACCCAGCACATGAGCGAACTGCCGGCCGGTGAGGCGACCGAGGCGCTGATCCTCTCCGCGAACGGCCACATCGAACACGCGCTCTACCTCGTCGACGACGGCGCGACCGTCTGGGCCCATGTCGAGCCCGGTACCCAGGAGACGCTGATCGCGTACCTGGAGTCGATGAAGTTCTTCTACCGGGTGGAGGTGGCCGACCGGACCGCCGACTTCGCCGTCGTCCACGTCCCCGCCGGCTCCATCGCCCCGGTCCCGGACGGGGCCGTGGTCCGGGAGACGGCGTACGGGCGGGATCTGTTCCTGCCGCGCGCGGAGCTGGAGGCGTACGCCGGGAAGGCCGGCCCGGCCGCCGGGATCCTCGCCCACGAGGCGCTGCGGGTGGAGCACCACCGGCCGCGGCTCGGTTTCGAGACCGACCACCGGACCATCCCGCACGAGCTGGGCTGGATCGGCTCGGCCGTCCACCTCCAGAAGGGCTGCTACCGCGGGCAGGAGACCGTCGCCCGGGTGCAGAACCTCGGCAAGCCGCCCCGCCGGCTCGTCTTTCTCCACCTCGACGGCAGCGAGGTCCGTCTCCCGGTCCCCGGGACCGAGATCCGCCTCGCGGACGACGGGCCGGACGGCCGCAGGATCGGCTTCGTGACGTCGTCCGCACGCCACCACGAGCTGGGGCCGGTCGCGCTGGCGCTGGTCAAGCGGAACGTGCCGGTGGACGCGCGCCTGGTCGCGGGGGACACCGCGGCCGCCCAGGAAGTCGTCGTAGAGCCCTAGGGACTCCCGGCTGTCCCCGGGGGCCCGACAGCCCCTGGGTTCCGCGGCCCTAGATCTCCAGCAGTACGGTGAACGGGCCGTCGTTCGTCAGGGACATCCGCATCGCGGCGCCGAAGCGGCCCGTCGCCACCGTCGCGCCCAGGGCGCGGAGCTGGGACACGACCTCCTCGACGAGGGGCTCGGCGACCTCGCCCGGGGCCGCCGCGTTCCAGGTGGGGCGGCGGCCCTTGCGGGCGTCCCCGTAGAGGGTGAACTGGCTGACGACCAGCAGCGGGGCGTCGATGTCGCTGCACGACCGCTCGTCGCGCAGCATGCGGACCGACCAGAGTTTGCGGGCCAGCTGGGCCGCCTTCTCCTTCGTGTCCTCGTGCGTGACCCCCACCAGGACGCACAGGCCCTCGCCGGTGATCTCCCCGACGGTCTCGCCGTCCACGACGACGCTCGCGCCGTCCACCCTCTGCACCACTGCACGCATGCGGACCATCATGCCGTGCGGCCGGCCGTGGCCGAGCCGGGCCTTCCATTTCGATCCTCAAGGGCCATCTAGGGCCGTTCGGGGGCACTCGGTCACATAGCGGCCACGTGGGGTGGCACGATGCTTCCCACACGCCGGTCGAGGGGACGGTAGAGGATGAGCACACCGAGTACCGGGCAGCTGGGCGCGACCACCCAGCTCCCGCCCGCGCAGCGGACGGAGAGCCCGGCGGGCACCGCACTCCCCGGGGAGGCTCCCGTGCCGGATCCGGGCCTGCTGAGCCTGTCCGAGCTGCGCACGCTGCGGCGGGACGCGCAGCGCGACGAGGCCGACCTCAGCTATGTGCGGCGGCTGCTCCAGGGACGGATCGACATCCTGCGTGCGGAGCAGGCGCGGCGCGGCGCGGTCCTGCCCGCGCAGCCGGGCGAGGTGTCCGTCATGGCACGCCTGTCGGAGATCCTCACCGACGGGCCCGCCCGGCACCGGTCCTCGGCACGGCACGTCACGGTCGGTACGCCGCACGGCGAGGAGTACCGGCGGCTGGCCGCCGAGATGCTCGCCGAGGTCGAGCTGTCCGACCTGGGCGCGCGGACCGACCGGGAGCTCAACGCCGCGATGGGACGGCTCGTCCGGTACGAGCAGGAGGTGTCCCGGCGCCGGGCCGGGCTCCAGGGGACGACCGACGCGTGCAGCGCGGAGATCGCGCGCCGCTACCGGGAGGGCGAGGCCCAGGTGGACGACCTGCTGGTCTGACGTCCGCGCGCGGACGCCCGGGGCGGGAAATGCGCGCGACACGGCTTGGGCGGGCACCTACCGTGGCGGCATGACCGACCCTGCCGACATCGTCGTCCGCCCCGTCACCGAGGCCGAGGTCCCCGACTGGTCCCGGGCGCTGAACACGGGGTTCCTGCGCACCCCGGCCGTCTCGGACGCGGAGGCCGCCGACCGGGCCTCCTCCGTGGACCTGTCCCGGACGCTGGGCGCGTTCGACGCCGGGCGCTGTGTGGCGACCTTCCGTTCCTTCGCCCAGGAGCTCACGGCCGTCGGCGGGGCGGTCGTCCCGGCGGACGCGGTGACCAATGTGACGGTGACGCCGACGCACCGGCGGCGCGGACTGCTCAGCCGGATGATGGCCGTGGATCTGGCGGCCGCGAAGGAGCGCGGGGACGTGGTGGCGACGCTGATCGCGGCCGAGTACCCGATCTACGGGCGGTTCGGGTTCGGGCCGGCGACCTGGGCGGCCGAGTGGACGGTCGATGTCGCCCGGACCGGGCTGGACCGGCGCTGGTCGGGGCCGGCCGAGGGCCGGGTCGACCTCGTGGACCCGCAGGACGTGCGCGGGCTGGGGCCGGAGCTGTACGAGCGGGTGCGGCGGGCGCAGCCCGGAGCGGTCGACCGCAGCGAGCGGTGGTGGCAGGTCGCCACCGGCGCGCTGCGGCTGGAGCGTTCTCCGTGGAGCGAGCCGTTCTTCGCGGTGTACCGGTCCGGGGACGGCGGGGTCGAGGGGCTGGTGTCGTACCGGTCGGACGACAACTGGCAGGTCAAGCAGCCGCACAACACCGCGAGCGTGGACTGGATGGTGGCGGCGACCCCGGCCGCGGAGCGGGCGCTGTGGCACTACCTGTGCTCGATCGACTGGATCACCCGGGTGAAGTCGGGCTGGCGGGCCCCGGACGACCTGCTGCCGCTGCTGCTGCCGGATCCGCGCGCGGCCCGGCTCACCACCCAGTCGGACTGGCTGTGGGTGCGGGTCCTGGACGTCGTACGGGCGCTGGAGGCGCGGACGTACGGGGGCGCGGGCGCGCTGGTGCTGGAAGTGGCCGACGAGGCGGGCCCGGCCGCCGGGCGGTATCTGCTGGAGGCGTCGGCCGAGGGCGCGTCCTGTGCGCCGACCACGCGGGACGCCGATCTGGTGCTCGGCGCCGGTGAGCTGGGCGCGCTGTGGCTGGGCGACGAGTCGGCGGTGCGGCTCGCGGCGCTGGGGCGGGTCCGGGAACAGCGGGCGGGCGCCGCCCGGCTGGCCGACGCCCTGCTGCGGACGTCCAGGCGGCCGTGGTGCCCGGACGTGTTCTGACGGGTGCTCCTTCCGGCCGGTGACGGTGCTGGTGTGCTCTTCGGTTGTGGCTGTGCCGCTCATCCGTAGCGAGCTGTTCGGTTGTGGCTGTGCTGTTCGGTTGTGGCTGTGCTGATCCGTGCGCAGGTCTTCAGTTGTGGCTGTACGTCTGCGTCCGCCGAGCTCTCGGCTCCCCTCCGGAGGGGAGCTCGGCGGGGGCCAACCCCCCGAGAAGTTTGACCAGGTCACCTGAGTTGGCGACCAACTTCACTGTTCTTATGTCCACTTGGAGCCGACTTCTAACCACCCGCGCATGAACTGGCCCAAGATGGCGGGAAGTTGCTCAGAGGGCGGGAGCGGTCACCAGGAGGGCGAGCACGACCGCGCCGAGGGAGCTGACGGCGGGGCTCCTCGCCTTGATGCCGATGGTGAGCAGGAGCAGTCCGACGATGCCGGTGGGGCCGTACTTCCACTGGACGAGCTGCTCGATGCCGAGGACGAGGGCCGCGGAGAGGAGGGCGAGGACGGGCACGGTGGTTCCCCCTTCGGGCAGGAGGTAAAGCTTCCGCCAACTTGGCGAAGTTGGTGACCAACTCTGATTAGGTTGTCCCCACTTGGTCGATACTCATAAACAACTTTCAAGCAACTCCCCATAGATGGGTGAGAGTTGTAGCGTTTGGTCGTGACCCAGGAGAACGTGGCAGTGAACGGCAGCAGAAGGCTCACGCCCCAGGAGATAGCCGCCACTCTGCGCGAGCGGATCCGGACCGGGGAACTCAAGGCGGGCGACCGCCTGAAGACCCAGGCGGAACTGGCCGAGGAGTTCGGGGTGGAACGCGGCGCGGTCCGCCAGGCGCTGCGCGCCCTCCAGGAGGACGGCCTGCTCAGCAATGTGAGCAAGGGCAGCCCCCCGCGCATCGCCGAGCCCGCCCCCGCGCAGGCCAGACCGCAGCCGACCATGGTCGCCCTCGCCTCACGCCTGACCGAGGCGTTCTCCGCCCCGCACGTCCGCATCGACGCCGCCTGCCTCACCGCCGAGACGCTGATGCTCGCCCTCAGCGAGCCGCTGCGCCGCATCCACGTGGGCAGCGTGCGCCCCGAGTCCATCGACGTACGGATCCTGCTGCCCTCGCGGAAGATCAACCTGGCCTTCCCGGTCCCGGTCGAGGGCCGCGCCGAGGACGTCCACGACCGCTGGCTCGCCCAGCGCAACGCCCAGGGCCATGTCCTGCGCCACAACCTCCAGTCCCTGCGCTCCACGCACGGCATCGACGTCCGGGTCGGCTTCCGCGCGCTGCCCTTCACCCCGCCGGCCAAGCTGTACGTCCTCAACGGCACCGAGGCCCTGTTCGCGTACTACATGGTGTCCCGCCGCGAGGAGACCACCGACGGCGAGACGCTCGACATGTACGACGTGCTCGGCACCGAGTCGCTGCTGTTCTCCTTCGACCGGCGCAGCGGACCGCGGGACGAGGCGTTCGTGGAGCAGTCGCGGACGTGGTTCGACGCCCTCTGGGAAACCATCACCACGGACCTGACACTCTCCTAGTGACTTCTGAGACGAGGAACGACGCCGAACGGCTGCGGCGGCTGACCGGTCGCGCGCGGGTCGTGCTCTGGGACTTCGACGGCCCCGTCTGCCGGCTGTTCGCCGGCCACTCCGCGGAACGGGTGGCCGGAGACCTGGTGGAGTGGCTGGAGGGAAGAGGACTCAGAGGGCTGCTGGAGGACGAGGAACGCGAGGCCGTGGACCCGCACGTGGTGCTGCGCGCGGTGGACCGCCGGCACCCCGGCAGCGACCTCCTGGCCGAGCTGGAGGAACGTCTCACCCAGCACGAGCTGCGCGCCTCCCGGCTCGCCATGCCGACCGCCTACGCCGACCCGCTGATCCGCACCTGGGCCGCGGTCGGCGTACGTCTCGCGGTCGCCACCAACAACTCCGCGCGCGTGGTCCGCGACTACCTCTCCGGCCGGGGCCTGCTGTCCTGCTTCGCCCCGCACGTCTACGGCCGCACCCAGGACCTCCACCTCCTCAAGCCCGACCCGCACTGTCTGCGCCGGGCCCTGAACGCCACCGGCGCGGCCCCCGAGGACGCCCTGATGATCGGTGACGCGGCCACCGACTTCCAGGCCGCCCGGACGGCCGGGGTCCCCTTCCTCGGCTACGCCCGCAACCCGCGCAAGGAGAAGCTGCTGCGCGACGCCGGGGCCACCACCGTCGTCGGCTCGCTGGAACTCGTCCTCCAGGTGCTGCGGGGGGCCTGACCCGGGCGCCGCACCCGCACGGGCACCCGGCCGGGCGAGCCCGACGGGCAGGGGCCGGGGGTGCGCTAGCATGCCCGCACCGCATGCACCTGTGCTCCGGCCCGGCGTCCGGATCAGGCCGGCCGGCCCCGGACGGACGGGTGGCCGACCACCCGTCGGGCCCACCCGGCCAGGACCCCGGCCCTCCGGAGCGCCGGCCCGGAGCCGAGCGGTCCGCCGTGCCTTTTTCCTCCTCTCCTCTCTTTCCTCGTCCTCCTCGCAGTCCTTCGTCGTCGTCCTTCGTCGTCCTTCGTCGTCCTTCGTCGTGCGAGTCCCCGGAGTGGCCAGTGGGCGCACCCCCCGTTCCCGCGCCTCCCCCGCGGGAGCACATCGCGCCGGATCCTTTCGGCGCGTTCGCCGCGGACGCCGTCGGCACCGCGGCCCCCGCCGGGCCGGACGGCGGCCACCGGCACCACCGCCGCACGATGCCGCTGACCGGGCCGGCGGCCCGTCTGCTGGGCCGTGAGCCGGGCACCCCGGTCACGGTCCGCGTGCAGCGCACCGGCGTCCCGCCCGCCGCCGTCCGGACCTGGCGGGACGAGACCCGGGTCCTCGCCGCCGTCCGGAGCGTCCTGCCCGAGGTGCCGCAGTGCCTGGTGCAGGGCGACGGCTACACCGTCCACAGCCATGTGGAGGGCGTTCCCCTGACCGGCCTGTGCGCCGACGGCGAGCCCGTCGGGCCGGGCCCGATGAAGGCGCTCACCGCGCTGCTCGCCCGGCTGACCCAGGTGCGCCGGACGGCCCTGCCCCCGCTGCCGGCCGGCTGGCCCGGCAACTACACCGACAGCCGCGCCTTCCTGCGGGCCCTGGCGCGCATGGCGGACGAGCAGCTCCGGCAGCCCGGACAGCCTCTCTTCGGCGGGCTGTTCAAGGCGCTGGGCATCCCCGAGGACGCCCTCCTCCGGCTGGGCGAGCGGATCCCGTCCCTGGCCCGCCGGCCCTACAGCCTCCTGCACGGCGACCTGCGCCGCGAGCACCTGGTCGTGCCCCACGGGGGCGATCCGCCGGTCGTCTGCGTCGACTGGGAACTGGCCACCTACGGCGACCCCCTGTACGACCTCGCCACGCACCTGGTGCGGATGCGCTACCCGGCCGCGCAGTGGTCCCGCGTGATCGACCTGTGGGCCGACGCCATGCGCGCGGTACGGCCCGCGGCCCTCAACGGGCTGGGCCGGGACCTGGACCGGTACGTCGCCCTCGAGCGGGCCCAGTCGCTGTTCCCGGAGGTCATGCGGGCCGCGCGGTCCCTGGAGGAAGCTTTCGACCAGCGCGGACTCGACCTCGCGACGCACCGGGTGCGCCGGGCCCTGGAGGACGCGGCACAGCCCCTCGCGCTGGGGAACGTGCCGGAGACGGACGAGATCGGCCGGATCCTCCAGCGATGGCGGGCCTCCCGGGCCGACGCCACCCGCCGGGACCGGGCCCCGGGTGCCCACCGCATCGCGTGGTCCCGGGACCGGCGCGTCCCCCTGCGCGCCGACTTCCCGCCGTCCGCGGTGGACCGCGCGCTGGCCGCCGAGGGCGCGGCACCGGCCGGCCGGGTGTTCAAGGGCACCGCGCACCTGAACTCCGTGGTGTGGCCGGACGGCGTGGACTTCCCCGTCGTGGTCCGGCGCAGGGTGGCCCATGTGCCGCGCCGCGAACGCAGTTTCCTCAGCGAGCACGCCGTGCTGCGGGCCGTCGAGACCTCGGGCGCGGGGGTGTCGGCGCCCCGGGTGCTGGCGCTGGGCCGCAGCGACGGCACCGACCAGTTCGCCATCCATACCTACGAGGGGCAGCCCGACATCGACCGGCCCCCCAGCCACCCGGTGGACGGCCTGCGGCCCCACGAGGCCGACCGGCTCGTCGACCAGCTGTGCGCGCTGACCGGGGTGAACTACCGCTCGCTGGACCCGGCGGCGGGCGGCGGCCGGTTCCACGAGTGGCTCTGCGGCCAGCTCGTCCAGATGGTCCGCGACCTGCCCGCCGAGTCGCAGCAGGCGGCCCGCTTCCTGGGCCTGCCCGACGCCGACCGGCTGGCCGAGATCCTCGCCCGCCACCGGGTCGGCCCGCGCGAACCCGCCCTGCTGCACGGCGACCTGAACCCGTGGAACCTGGTCCGCCGCGACGACGGGCCGGCGCTCACCCTCATCGACTGGGAGATGGCCGTCGTCGGCGACCCCCTTTACGACCTGGTCCGGCACATGCATCTGACGCCGACCCGGCCGGAGATCCGCGACCGTATGTTCCGCCGCTGGGAGTCCCTGCTGCCCGGCGCGCACACCACGGACTGGCAGCGCGACTGGCGGGTCTACCGCTGGATCGAGGTCGTGCGCTCGGCGTACGTCGACCTCGACCGGCTGGTGACGGGAGCCGGCCTGGACGCCCCCAACGTGCGCCGGGCCGTCGACTCGTACGCCATGACGCTGGCCGCGGCCGGTGCCTCGCTGGGGCTGCCGCTGCGCCGGGGCGCCGACCCCCGGCTGGCCCGCGCCCTGGCCTGAGGGCGCCGGGCCGGGGCGGGCGCGGTCAGCCGCGCAGTACGGCCTTGCCCAGCAGGCCGCGCGACTCGATCGCGGTGTGGGCCGCCGCCGCGCGCTCCAGGGGGAACACCTCGCCGATCACCGGCCGCAGCCGTCCGGCGGCGGCCTCCGCGAAGGCGGCGGAGGTCAGACGGCGCAGATCGGCGGGCCCGAACCGGACGTGCTGGATGCCGAGGAGGGTGATGCCCCGGCGTCCGGCCTCCTCGGCGTCGACGGGCGCGAAGCCGCCGCTCGGGGCGCCGTGGGCGGAGAAGCGGCCGCCGTCGGCGGTGAGGGGGAACGCGGCGGCGCCGGTCTCGCCGCCGACGCCGTCCAGGACGACGTCCGCCGCCCCGCCGAGCGCGGCCCGGGCCCGCTCGGGCCAGTCGGTCCCGGTGAGGTCGACCGTCTCGTGCGCGCCCAGCTCCCGCACCAGGCCGGCCTTGGCCGCGGTGCGGACCGGCGCGACCACACGGGCGCCGCGGGCGCGGCCCAGCTGCACCAGCAGCGTGCCCATCCCGCCGGAGGCGCCGAGGACCAGCACCCGGTCCCCGGCACCCACGCCGGCCTGCTCGACCACCCCGCAGGCGGTCACCCCGTCGTGCACCAGGGCGGCGGCCGTGAGCAGGTCCAGCCCGTCCGGCACGACGGTCAGCGCGTCCACCGCGGCCACCGCCAGCTCGGCGTAGCTGCCGGTGACGAAGGCGGCGACCCGCCGGCCCAGCCACGCCCGCTCCACCCCCTCGCCGAGCGCCCGCACCACCCCGGTGACCCCGCCCCCGGGGACGTACGGCGGGCGCACCGGGAAGAACTCCTGGCCCCAGCCGGCCCGCAGCTGGGTCTCCAGGAAGATCGTGTCCGCGTGCGCCACCCCGATCAGCACCTCGCCCGGACCCGCGACCGGATCGGGCACCTCCACCGGGACCAGGACCTCCGGACCGCCGAACTCCGTCACCTGCACCGCACGCATGGATTCCCCCTGCACTGGCCGATCGCTGTGACGGCAGTCTTCGACCTCGACCGCACTTGAGGTCAAGCGACGACAGGCCCTAGGGCCCTTCTGACGGATCTCCGCGGCGTCGCGGCGTTCGGCACGCACTCCCCCACTGCCTCAAGGGCGCGGGAGGTGCCCCCAGCCGCACGACACGAAGGGCCAGGTGGCTCCGCCACATGACCCTCCGCGCCGCACACCGATCGCACGCACCGAACGCCGCTCCTTCTCCCACGGAGATCCGCCAGAAGGGCCCTAGACGTCCAGCAGGGGGATCAACTGCTCCTCCTCGTACGCCAGATGCGCCTCCAGCTCGAACGTCAGCCGCTCGACCTCGGCGCGGGCGACGGCCGCGTCACCGCCGTCGATCGCGGCACGCAGCTCCTCCACGAGCGCGGCGATCTTCTCGTGCTCCGCGTGCAGCCGCGCCACCGCCTGCGCGGCCTGCGGATGGCGGGCCTCGACGGCCGGGAGGAGCCCCAGGCCCTCACCGGTGTGGTGGTTGTGCAGCCCGTGGCAGAAGGTGAGGCAGTTGGCGCGCAGCTGCGCCCCGAGGCCGGGGCCGGATGCGCTCATCTCGCTCCGCAGCAGGGCGAGTTCCCGGCGGAAGGCGTCATGGATGACCTTGAGGCCCTCCGCCATGGAGCCCGCGTTGACGTTCGGCGGGCCCTCGGCGGGGAGTGCGTGCAGGGCGACCACCGGCAGGATCCGGTCGGTCCTGCTCTGGTACTCCGCCCAGCCGGGGTCGGCCTCCACGGCCCGGGCGAAGGCCCGGTCCCGCTCCTGGCCGGCCAGAGGCACGGCCCGGGCCCGGTAGGTGAACACCCCGTCCTCCACGGTCACCTCGGGATGCGCGAGGAGGTTGTGGTACCAGGCGGGGTGCCGGGGCGCCCCCGCGGCCGAGGCGATCACGAGGACGCGCTCGCCGCCGTCGGGCAGATACCCGAGCGGCACGGTGCGGGGGCGGCCGGAGCGGGCGCCCCGGGTGGTCAGCAGCAGCAGTCTGGCCCCTTCGAGGAACCCGCCGACCTTGCCGTGGTGGGCGCGGAACTCCTCGATGACCTGCTGATTGAAATCGTCGGGCATGCTCTTCTTCTCTCTGTCGCTCGCTTCTCTTCCTGATGAAGGGGAGGGACAGAGACGGCGGACCCCTGGTCCGCGCCGGCCTCACTCAGAGGCCGGGCAACACCCAACTCGCTCACGGCACATGGCCGACCCGGCAGTCATGCGGTGCACGCTAGCCGCGCCCCGGGGAGAGCGGCAAGACGTTTTCGCCCCAGGCCCCCGCGGGCGGGCTCCGGCCCCCGGCTCCGGTCCGGCCCCAGGCCGCCCGCCGTCGGCCCCGGGCTCTCGCCGCCTGCCGCCTGCCGCCTGCCGTCGGCCCCTGGCCCTGGCGGCCTGCCGCCGGCTTCGGTCGCCAGACACCTAGGCCCCTGCCGCTGCCCCGGGGCGGGATCCGGCCCCCGGCCGCCGACCCCAGGCCGCCCGCCGCCCGCCGTCGGCCGCCGGATCCCGGCCGCCGGCTCCGGTCCCCGCAGGTCCGGGGCCGGATCCCGTGCCGTCAGCCGCGTCCTGCCAGCAGCTCGGTCGCGCGCATGAAGCCGCCCGCGCCGTGGCCCAGCCCGATCAGCCGGCGGGCCAGACCCTCCGTCGCCCGCATGACGCTCGCGTCGATGCCGTGCGCCTCGGAGGCGTGCACGATGTGGGACATGGTCGACACGGCCGAGGTGACGGGGTTGAGGTGCCCGGAGAACGTCCCGTTCTCGACGTCCTCGGCGAACTCCTCGAACAGCGGCGGCAGGATCGTGGCGATGCCCTGCGCGAACGGCGCGAGCTCCCTCGGGGAGACCCCTTCCGCCCGGGCCACCGTGAGGGCGTGGGCGTAGCCGGACATCGCGGTCCAGAAGACGTCGAGCAGCGCCAGGTCGTACGCAGCCGCCCGCCCGATCTCCTCGCCGACGTGCGTGTGGCTGCCGCCGAGCAGTTCCAGGACGCCCCGGAACCGTTCGTACAGGGCGAGCGGGCCGCTGTGCAGGAACACCGCGTCAGGGGTGCCGATGCTCGGCGTCGGCACCATGATCGCCCCGTCGAGGTAGCCGATGCCGTGCCGGTCGGCCCAGGCGCCGAGGTCGCGGGCGCGGGCCGCGGTGTCGGCGCTGAGGTTCACCACCGTGCGGCCCTTCAGGGCCTGTGCGACGTCGTCCTGCCGCAGCACGGCGTCCGCGGCGTCGTTGTTCACCACGCACACCACGGTCAGTTCGCTCGCCTCCACCGCCTCGCGTGCGGACGCCGCCCCGTGCGCCCCGCGGGCCAGCAGCTCGCCGTCCCGTCCGGGCGTACGGTTCCACACGGTGGTCCGCACCCCGGCGTCCAGGAAGGTCCCGGCCAGGGCCCGGCCCATCGGGCCCAGACCGATCACGGTGACGGCAGACTGGTCGTCGTACGTGGACATGCTTCAACTCCTCTGTGCGAACGGCACAATCGAAAAAGGGAAGAACAACTCACAAGAAACGGGGCGAGAATGACGCGCAGCCGTGCCCACGACCCGAACGTGTGCGGAGTGACCGCCGCGATCTCCGTGATCGACGGCAAGTGGAAGACAGCGCTGCTGTGGGTGCTGGAATCGGGCCCGCAGCGGCCGGGCGAACTGCGTCGGCGGCTGCCCGGACTCAGCGAGAAGGTGCTGACTCAGGCGCTGCGCGAGATGGAGGAGGACGGGCTGGTGCACCGCGAGGTGTACGACGTCCTGCCGCTGAAGACGGTGTACTCGCTCACCGGCTTCGGCCGTGAACTCTCCGAGGCTCTCGCCCCCCTCTCCGACTGGGGCCACCGCCGTCTGGAGCGGCTGGCGGCCGCGGCCTCCTGATCATCTGCGACCAGCCTCGCCCGGCGGGCGGCGGCTGCCAAGTACCCACAAAAAAGTGGGTAGGAGGGCACCCGCCCGCCCGGCACACTGGCCCCATGAACCCCTCTGATCCCGATCCCAAGGCCGCCCTCGTCTTCTATCTGCAGACGGCCCGCGACGCGCTGCTCTGGAAGCTGGAGGGCCTGTCGGAGTACGACGTCCGGCGCCCGCTGACGCCGACCGGCACCAACCTGCTGGGTCTGGTCAAGCACGTGGCGACCATGGAGCTGGGCTACCTCGGCGACACGTTCGGCCGGCCGCACGGCGAGCCGCTGCCGTGGCTGGCGGACGCCGCCGAGGACAACGGCGACATGTGGGCCGCGGCCGACGAGTCCCGCGAGGACGTCGTGGAGCTGTACCGCCGCGCGTGGGCCCACGCGGACGCGACGATCGAGGCGCTGCCGCTGGACACCGTCGGCCGGGTGCCCTGGTGGCCCGACGGCCGGGACGAGGTCACGCTGCACCACGCCGCGACCCGGGTGATCGCCGACACCCACCGGCACGCCGGTCACGCCGACATCCTCCGCGAGCTGCTGGACGGGGCGGTCGGCATGAACGAGAACAACACCGGCCTGGCCTCGGAGGACCCGGCTTGGTGGGAGGGCTACCGCGAGCGGCTGGAGAACGAGGCGCACAAGGCGCAGGCCCGGAGCGAAGCGGGGGAGTGACCCGTACGGGCGCCCCGTCCCCCCGATGGTCTAACTATTGCAAGCGGGCTGCTTGCAATAGTTAGCGGGTTGGGTGCACAGTGGAGGCATGGCATCGCTCAACGTCGGCAGTCTCGGTGAGTACCTGCGGGAGCAGCGGCGCAGCGCGCAGCTGTCGCTCAGGCAGCTCGCGGAGGCCGCCGGGGTGTCGAACCCGTATCTGAGCCAGATCGAGCGCGGGCTGCGCAAGCCGAGCGCGGAGGTGCTCCAGCAGGTCGCCAAGGCGCTGCGGATCTCCGCGGAGACGCTGTACGTCCGTGCCGGGATCCTGGACGCGGAGCGGGACCGGGACGCCGTGGAGACACGGGCCGTCATCCTGGCCGACCCCACGCTCGACGAGCGGCAGAAGCAGGTGCTGCTCCAGATCTACGAGTCGTTCCGCAAGGAGAACGGCCACGCAAGCACCGCCGACGCCCTGAGCGGCGCCGACGGTGATCCGCAGCAGACGGCCGGTTGACCGGACCAGGGGACCGGCCGCCGTACCGCGGATCCACCGCACCCTCAGCCGAACGCGAATCCGGGAGGACCCTCACCATGGCCATCACCGACGACCTGCGCAAGACCTTCAGCGACCCGACTCCGCTCTACTTCGCCGCCGGCACCGCCGACCTGGCGCTGCAGCAGGCGAAGAAGGTGCCGGGCCTGGTCGAGCAGCTGCGCGCCGACGCCCCGGCCCGCATCGAGGCGGTGCGCGGCACCGACCCGAAGGCCGTCCAGGAGCGCGCCGCCGCCCGGGCCAAGGAGGCCCAGACGAAGGCCCGCGAGGCGCAGGAGACCGTCCAGACGAAGCTCACCGAGTTCTTCGGCGCCCTCGACGGCGACCTGAAGAAGCTCGGCAGCACCCTCGACGCCGACCTCAAGAAGCTCGGCGAGTCCGCCCAGGACCTCGCGCTGCGCGGGGTGGGCGTGGCCGCGGAGTACGCCGTCAGGGCCCGTGAGACCTACGAGAAGGTCGCCGAGCACGGCGAGCAGACCGTGCGGGCCTGGCGCGGCGGGGCCGCGGAGCAGATCGAGGACCTCGCCGTGGCCGTCGAGCCCGAGGCCGCGCCCGCCAAGAGCGAGCCCGAGGCCGCGCCCGCCGAGCCGAAGGCCGAGCCCGTCGCGGTCAAGGACGAGCCGGCCGAGGAGAAGCCGGCCGAGGCGGCCGCTCCGGCGAAGAAGACCACGGCCAAGAAGGCGTCGACCCGCAAGACCGCCGCCAAGAAGACGACGCCGCCGGCGAAGTGACCGGGACGGGCACGGCGACGGGCCGGGCACTTCGTGAGTGCCCGGCCCGTTGTCCGGGTAGCGGGGCCGTGCATGCGGGTACGGTGACCGCGTGAGGACGATCCGAACCGGATGGTGGACATCATGCTGATGCAGGGATTCGCGGGGTTCATGGCCCTGCTGAGTCTGGCCTTCACTCTTTTCAGCGGCTTCGCGCTGGTGGACGCCGCGGTGCGCCGCGAGGACGCCTACCGCGCCGCCGACAAGCAGACCAAGCCGTTCTGGATGGTCATCCTCGGACTGGCCTTCGTGGTGAGCCTGATCTTCGGCATCCTGTCGTTCCTGCCGATCATCGGCCTCATCGCCAGCATCGTCTACATGGTCGACGTACGCCCGGCCCTGCGCCAGGTCTCCGGCCCGCGCCGGGGCGGCGGCAGCAGCAGCGACGGGCCCTACGGACCGTGGAACGGCGGCCGCTGAACCCTGCGGGGACCGCGTCCTGCGGTCCCTGAGGCGTCCCGCTACGGCACCCGGTCCAGCAGCAGGACGGCCACGTCGTCCGTCAGCTCGCCGCCGTTCAGCTCGCGCACCTCGTGCACGGCCGCCCGCAGCAGCTCCTCGCCGCGCAGCCCTTCCGCCAGCTGCCGGCTGATCATCTCGACCATGCCGTCCTGGCCCAGCCGCTCCCGGCCCGCGCCGATGTGCCCCTCGATGAGGCCGTCGGTGTAGAGCATCAGGCTCCACTCGGCACCCAGCTGCACCTGCATCCGCGGCCAGCGCGCGCCGGGCAGCAGCCCCAGAGCCGGGCCGTTGTTGTCGTACGGCAGCAGCTGCGGCGCCCGTCCCGGCCGGGCGATCAGCGGTGCCGGGTGTCCGGCCAGGCACAGTCCCGCCCGGCGGCCGTCCGGGGCGATGTCCACCGTGCACAGGGTCGCGAAGATCTCGTCGTCGGAGCGCTCGTGCTCCAGCACCTGCTGGAGCGTGCTCAGCAGCTGGTCCCCGCACAGCCCGGCCAGGGTCAGCGCCCGCCAGGCTATGCGCAGCTCCACGCCGAGCGCGGCCTCGTCCGGGCCGTGCCCGCAGACGTCGCCGATCATGGCGTGCACGGTGCCGTCCGGGGTGCGGACGACATCGTAGAAGTCGCCGCCGAGCAGCGCGCGTGAGCGGCCGGGACGGTAGCGGGCGGCGAAGCGCAGCGGGGAGCCGTCCAGCAGCGGCGTGGGCAGCAGCCCGCGCTCCAGCCGGCGGTTCTCCTGAGCACGCATACGGCCCTCGGCGAGCCGCCGCTCGGCCGTGTCGGAACGTTTCCGCTCGACGGCGTAGCGGATCGCCCGGCTCAGCAGCCTGCCGTCCAGCTCGTCCCGGAAGAGATAGTCCTGGGCGCCGACGCGTACGGCCTGGGCGCCGCGCTCGGCGTCACCGGACGCGGTGAGCGCGAGGACGGCGTGCCGGGGCGCGATCTCCAGCACGTGCTTGAGCACGGCCAGCTCGTCGTCCGGCTCGCCCGCGCGGCCCGGTGCGGTCAGCGCCAGGTCGAGCAGGATGCAGTGGACGTCGTCGGTGAGCAGCCGCCCGGCCTCGGTGAGATTGCGGGCCGTGCGGACGCGGATCGGCTGGCCGGCCGAGTCGAGCAGGTCGGGCACGATGGCGGAGCCGCCCGGGTCGTCCTCGATCAGCAGCAGCGTGAGGGGGGCGGTGTCCTCCTTGGTGGGGCCGACGACGGACGCGGCCTGCGCCTGACCACTTTCCACGGCCGGGATCGCTCTCTGCCGCGGTACGGGTACGGGCATTGTCCTGTGTTCCTTCCCTCCCCCCGAGGGCACGGCGGGGCGAGGAGCTCGACCCACCGATCCGGACCATAGCGGGTGACGCCGCCGCAGCGGAATGGCCTACAGCACCCCGTCCGGCCCCAGGTCCCTGTCATATGCCGCTTTTCCTGCCGCAGTTGGGCGAGGCGCCCGGGGGGCGGTGATGACGAAGGTCACGTTCCGGCGGAGTCCGGCAGCGACTTGGGGTGCGCCGGGTCACGTGTCGGGCGTCACGAGGCCCGGGTCACGCGGTCCGCGTCACAGGGCCCAAGGAGGTTGCACATCAGGTGTTTCCGCATCAGGACGCCCTGTGCCGGGCCTTCCGGACCCTCACGCGTCCGGCCGCACCACTCCGAGTATCGGCATCGAGCCCGCTCCCGCGACGGTCACCGTGCGTCCGGGGCGCGGGGCGTGGACCATCGAGCCGTTGCCGATGTACATCCCGACATGGCTGGCGTCGTCGAAGTAGATGATCAGGTCCCCGGGCCGCATGTCCTCGGCGTCGACCCGGGGCAGTCCGGCCCACTGGGCCTGCGAGGTGCGCGGGATCGGCCGGCCGGCGCTCGCCCATGCCCGGGAGGTCAGACCGGAGCAGTCGAAGGAGTCGGGCCCCTCGGCGCCCCATACGTACGGCTTGCCCTGTTGTGCGGCGGCGAACCGGACCGCCTTCTCGCCCTGTTCGCTGGCACCGGCGGTGGCGCCGTCGAGAACGCCCGTGCCGAGCCAGGCGGTCTGGGCCTTCTGTGCGGCCTGCCGCTCCAGCAGGGCCAGGCGCTCCTTCTCCTCCTTCTCCAGCTGCTTCTCCAGCGACTTCGCCTGGGCGATCCGCTTCTTGATCTTCTGCCGGGCGGCGGCCTTCGCCTTGCGGCTGGCCTCCAGCTTCTTCCACTGGGCGGAGGCGTCCTCGGCGTACTGCTCCAAGTCCTGCTGGGTCCGGGTCGTCCGCCCGAGCAGGTGCTTGGCCGCACGCTCGCCCTGGAGGATGCGTCCGGTGCCGTCGAGGAACTGGCCCGGGTCGTCGCTGAGCGCCAGCTGGGCCTCGGGCGGCAGCCCGCCCGTGCGGTACTGGGCGGCGGCCGCGGAGCCCATGCGGGCCTTGAGGTCGGCGAGCTCGGCGCGGCCCGCGGCGATCTTCTTCGCCAGCGCGGCGAGTTCCTCGGACTGCCGGGTGGCCTTCTCCTCGGCGGCGTTGTGGGCGTCGGTGGCGACGGCCGCGTCGTGGTAGAGGTCCTCCAGCCGCTTGCGGACCGCTTCGAGCTCCTGGTTGGTGGCGGGAGCCGGACGGTCCGCGGAGGCGGTGGGCGCGGGTTCGGGGGTGGGTGCCGGGGCGGCGAAGGCCGTGCCGGGAGCCGCCAGCACGGTGAGCGCGCACACGACGGTCACTGCCGCTGCGATCAGTCCGCGCCTGCCCGTTCCCATACGAATTCCCCCAACTGATTAACCGTCAGTAACTTCGGACGTCTGAGGGATCGTGCCATGCCGCCGCCCAAAACGACAGAGGCCGTACCGGGACGGGGACGGCCTTCCCCCGTCGGCCGTACAGCCGTGCCGTCTCCCCGTCCGTGTGACGAACGGGACGCGGAGTTCGTTCCAGGGGGCAAGGGCAAGGGCAAGGGCAAGGGCAAGGGCAAGGGCAAGGGCAAGGGCAAGGGCAAGGGCAAGGCCAAGGGGCCAAGGGTGAGGGGTCAGCGGCCGGGGCCAGGGCCAGGGGCCAGGGCCAGGGGTCAGCGGCCGGGGGCCAACGCCTCCCAGCGCAGGGTCACTTCTCCCTGGCGCCAGCGGGCCGGACCGTCCGTCAGCGGCCAGTCGGCGCCGAGGTCCCGCACCGCGCGGATCCAGCGCTGGCGGGCCCCGTAGGAGGCGTAGGGCGCGGCGGCGGACCAGGCGCGGTCGAAGTCGCGCAGGAAGGAGTGCACCGGCTCGCCGGGGACGTTGCGGTGGATCAGCGCCTTCGGCAGCCGCTCGGCCAGGTCGGAGGGCCGCTCCAGGGAGCCGAGACGGGTGGCGAAGGTGACCGTGCGGGGCCCCTCGGGGCCGAGTGCGACCCACACGTGCCGGCGCCCGATCTCGTCACAGGTCCCCTCCACCAGCAGCCCGCCGCGCGAGGGCCCGGCGGCCGGGGCGAGGCGGGCGCACAGCCGCTCCCAGACGGCGGCGACCTGCTCCTCGTCGTACTGCCGCAGCACGTTGGCGGCGCGGATCAGCAGGGGCCGCCCGGGGATCGGGATCTCGAACCCGCCGTGCCGGAAGGCCAGCCCCTCGCGCTCGTAGGGCAGGGCCGCGTGCACGCGCGCGGGGTCGATCTCGACGCCGACCACCCGCGCGCCCGGCGCCGCGGTGCGCAGTCGGCCGAGCAGTTCGACGGCCGTCCAGGGGGCGGCGCCGTAGCCGAGGTCGACCGCCACGGGGTCGGCGGCGCGGCGCAGCTCGGCGCCGTGCGCGGCGGCGATCCAGCGGTCCATGCGGCGCAGACGGTTGGGGTTCGTCGTCCCGCGCGTGACCGTGCCTACAGGGCGGAAGGCGCGGGATGTCATGCCTACGAGGGTATGCGGCCCGGTGTCCCGGGACCGTCTCCGATATCGAACGGTTGAGCGACAAACTGTAATGATTCGGCAAAGATGCCACGGGAGGAAATGGAACCCGACCATCCGTCGTTGCACCCCCTTGGAGGCCGCACCAGGTCCTCCGTCCGGCATGCCCGCAGCAAGGAGGAAGCCCACGTGAGCCACTACGTCGGCAGGCTCGGGCGTCGCTCTCCGGCGGCCCCCTCACGGCTCAGGCTCGGGCATCGGCGGCCCCGGCGCGTCGCGATGCTCTCCGTGCACACCTCCCCGCTCCACCAGCCCGGTACCGGCGACGCCGGCGGGATGAACGTCTACATCGTGGAGCTCGCCCAGCGGCTCGCCGCGATCAACATCGAGGTGGAGATCTTCACGCGGGCCACCACGGCGGCCCTCCCGCCCACGGTCGAGATCGTCCCCGGCGTCACCGTCCGGCATGTCGACGCCGGCCCCTACGAGGGCCTCGCCAAGGAGGAACTCCCCGCCCAGCTGTGCGCCTTCACGCACGGCGTGATGCAGGCATGGGCCGGTCACCGTCCCGGCCACTACGACCTCGTCCATTCCCACTACTGGCTCTCCGGCCACGTCGGCTGGCTCGCCGCCCAGCGCTGGGGCGTCCCTCTGGTGCACGCCATGCACACCATGGCCAAGGTCAAGAACGCCAACCTCGCCGACGGCGACACCCCCGAGCCCGCCGCCCGTGTCATCGGGGAGACCCAGATCGTCGCCGCCGCGGACCGGCTCATCGCCAACACCGCCGAGGAGGCCGACGAACTCGTACGGCACTACTCCGCCGACCCGGCGAAGGTCGGGGTCGTCCACCCGGGGGTGAACCTCGCCCGTTTCCGGCCCGGTGACGGCCGCGCCGCCGCCCGGGCCCGCCTGGGCCTGCCCCAGGACGCCCTGGTCCCCCTCTTCGCGGGGCGGATCCAGCCCCTGAAGGCGCCCGACGTGCTGCTGCGCTCGGTGGCCGTGCTGCTGGAGCAGCGCCCCGAGCTGCGCTCCCGGACCGTCGTCCCGGTCGTCGGCGGCCCCAGCGGCAGCGGCCTCGCCAAGCCGGAGGGCCTGCAGAAGCTCGCCGCCCGCCTCGGCATCGCCGATGTCGTGCAGTTCCGCCCGCCCGTCGGACAGGATCAGCTGGCGGACTGGTTCCGTGCCGCGTCCGTCCTGGTCATGCCGTCGTACAGCGAGTCCTTCGGCCTGGTCGCCATAGAGGCGCAGGCGGCCGGCACGCCCGTGCTCGCCGCCGCGGTGGGCGGACTGCCGGTGGCCGTGCGTGACGGGGAGACCGGCTTCCTGGTGCAGGGTCACGACCCGGCCGCCTACGCGCGTGTGCTGCGCGACTTCGCCGACACGCCGCAGCTGGCCTCGACCATGGGCGCGGCGGCCGCCCGGCACGCCCGCGCCTTCGGCTGGGACGCCTCCGCCGCCGCGACCGCGGAGGTCTACACCGCCGCCCTGCAGGCCCATCGCCGTCGCGTACGCTCCCACCATGGGTGATGCAGAGAAGGCCGCGCGGATCGTCGAAAGCGCCCTGAAGGACGCCGAGGTGGAGTGGGAGAGTCCCGAACCCGCCCACTACGTCGCCAAGCTCCCCGGCACCCGCAAGCTCTCGACGACCGTCTCCCTGATCGTCGGCCGGCACTCGCTGTCCCTCAACGCCTTCGTCATCCGCCACCCCGACGAGAACGAGTCCGGCGTCCACCGCTGGCTGCTGGAGCGCAACCTCAAGCTCTACGGCGTCGGTTACGCCGTCGACCCGCTCGGCGACATCTACGTCACCGGCAAGCTCCCCCTCGCCGCCGTCACCCCCGACGAGATCGACCGGCTCCTCGGCCAGGTCCTGGAAGCCGCCGACGGCAGCTTCAACACCCTCCTCGAACTCGGCTTCGCCACCGCCATCCGCCGCGAGTACGACTGGCGCACCTCCCGCGGCGAATCGACGCGCAACCTGGACGCCTTCGCCCACCTGCTCCAGCGCCCGCAGGACTGACCTCGCCGCGGCGCCGGGGTCCGGCCCGCGGCCGGCCCGCCGGTGTCACCCGGCGACGGGCTCCGACTCGCCGTCGCGCAGCGGCCGTTCGGCCGGGGCGTCCGCGGGGTCCGGCGATCCCGCCGCCGCGGGCTCCGGGTCCGTCGGCAGCGTGCGCATCAGAAGCCCGTAGCCGACCGCCGCGAGCGTGCCGACCAGCGCACACGCCCCCCAGAGCCACTCCGCGCCGAACCGGTCGATGAGGAAGCCCGACATCAGCGGCGCGACGAGGGCGGCGACGGACCAGGACATGGTGTACACACCCTGGTAGCGCCCGCGTCCGTGGACGGGGGAGAGCCGTACGACGATCCCGGTCTGGGTCGGCGCGTGGATGATCTCGGCCAGGGTCCACACGCACACCGTCAGGGCGAAGACGGCGACCGACCCGGCGAACGCGGTCAGCGCGAAGCCGTATCCCGCCAGCAGGGACGACACCAGGAGGAGGGTCCGCGGATCGCGGTGCTCGATGAACCGGGTCACCGGGATCTGGAGCGCGACGATCAGCACGCCGTTCACCGCGATGGCCAGGCCGTAGTCCGCGGGCGTGAAACCCGCCTCGCCCATGGCGACGGGCAGACCGATCGAACCCTGCTGGAAGATCACCGCGATCAGGAACGACAGCCCGACCACACCCATGTACCGCCCGTCGCGCAGCACCGTCCCGAGACCGGTCTCCTCGGCCCCGGTCCGCTCGGCGGCGGTCCTGACGGGCCTGGACTCCGGCAGCTTCAGGAAGACCACGATCGCGCAGGCCATGGTCATGCCCGCCTCGATCAGGAAGCCCGCGAGATAGCTGAACTCCGCGATGAAACCGGCGGCCATGGAGGAGACCGCGAAACCGAGGTTGATCGCCCAGTAGTTCAGGGAGAAGGCCCGGACCCGGTCCTCGGGGCGCACGATGTCCGCCATCATCGCCTGCACGGCCGGCCGGGAGGCGTTGGACGCCATGCCGACCAGGAAGGCCACGGCCGCGATCGAGACCGGGTCGTGCATGAAACCGAGCAGGGCGACGGACAGGGCCGTGGAGGACTGCGCGATCAGCAGGGTGGGACGCCGGCCCAGCCGGTCCGTCGCCACACCCGCGCCCAGCGAGGAGATGACACCGCCGAGCCCGTGCAGAGCGGCCACCAGACCGGCGTAGGAGGCGGAGTGGCCGCGCTCCAGCGTGAGGTACAGCGCCATGAACGTGGCGACGAAGGCGCCCAGCCGGTTCACCAGCGTGCTGGTCCACAGCCACCAGAACTCCCGGGGGAGCCCGGAGACGGTCTCCCGGACGGCACGTCTCATCGAGGCTGGTGACATCGCGCATCCCCCACGGCGGTAAGCGGCTCAAGCGGCAGCCACAACTTACGGACGCGGCCGCCGCGGGCGCCACCGGATTGACGGGCGGCGTCAATCCGGCGGGGCCGGCCGGCAGGGACTCAGTCCACCTGCGCCCGTGTCGCCTTCTGCGCGACCGGCCGCGGCGAGGCCACCTTGGCCCTGCGCTCGAAGCGGCTCGGGAAGGGGTACTTGCGCTCCAGGAACGTACGGATCGCCTGCTGTGCCGCCGCCCTGGCCGCCGGAGGCGTGTCCACGTCGTTCAGGCAGAAGAAGTCGATGTCCTCGCCGGCCGCCAGCCGCGCCAGCCGCTGGCGCATGTCCGGCGAACCCAGCAGCACGTACCGGAACAGGTACTCCGCGGGAACGGCCCGTCCGCTCGCGATCGCCCAGTGGTGGTGCAGCGTCGACGCCGGAGCCAGGTCCGAGGTGGAACGGAACCGCGAGTACGCGGTGCGCTCCAGCTCCTCGATCCCGAGGCTCTCCATCTCCCGCATCACCGACAGCAGCTGGGGGTGCGGGGTGTGCAGCGACTTCCGCGTGATCTGCCGGCCGTGGAACCGCCTGATCACCTCACGGGTGTTCTTGCCCGCCGAGTTCGGGGCCGGCTCCGCCGGATGCGGCGCGCCCACACCGAGCTTCAGCGGCGAGAACGGGATCCGGGCGATGCCGTTGCCGTGGAAGAAGTGCTCCGCCTGCACCGGACGGTTGATGAAGACGTCGTCGTTGAAGTACAGGAAGTGGTCCGACAGCCCCGGGATGTGGTGCAGCCGGCTCTCGATCGCGTGCGAGTTGAACACCGGCAGCGCGTCCGCCGGGAGGATGTCCCGGTGGTCGACCACCGTCAGGCCCTCCGCCTGCGGGTCCAGCCAGGACGGCGTCTGGGAGTCGGTCACCAGGTACACGTTCCGGACGAACCCGGCGTACATCTCCAGCGAACGCAGCGCGTACTTCAGCTCGTCGTGGCTCGTGTAGCGGGAGTCGCCGGTCTCGCGCGCGGCGATGTCGTTGTCGGAGCGCTCCTGGTGGGCGCGGCGCTTGGCCGCCATCGCCGGGTCGTTGCCGTCGACCCAGGTGTAGACGGCGTCGACCGGGAACAGCACGTCGTCGATGCCCGGCTCCGCGAACGCGGTGAACGTGGGCACCGGCCGGCGGTGGCCCTCCGCGAGGGCGGGCTTCTGCGCCGCCTCCGGGACGACCTCGGAGACCGGGTTGCGGCGCGGGGCGACCAGCGCCGTGCCGTACACGTCCGCCAGCTGGTCGCCCGGCACCGTCAGATGCGCGGGCTCCGCGCCCAGGTCACGGCCGTACCGCCAGAACTCGATGTCGCAGCCGGCCTCCAGCCCGCTGAGCACCTGCCCGGCCGGGCCGAGCCGGACCAGGCCGGTGCGCATCACCGGGGCCCGGCGCAGCGGCCGCGGCAGCTTTCCGTCGGCCCACAGCACCGCGTTCGACACCGTGCCGTCCGCGGCCACCGCGCCCACGTACGCCGCCGTGCCCGCGAAGTACCGCCCGGCCCGGGCCAGGACCGTGCCGCGGTGCGTCTCGGCGACACCGATCACCGGGCGCGGAGCACCGCGCCCGCGCTCGGAGGGCACCAGGAAGTACGGCACGCCCGCGTCCTCCAGCAGGCCGCACGCCTGCTCCAGGTCGGCCTCGGCGGCGTCCGCGGCGGTGTAGCCGGCGACCGTCGGGCCGTACAGCCGCTGCGGTCCCAAGGCGACCCGGCGCAGCCCGGGGACCGCACGCCGAAGACGGCGGCGGCGCCGGGCCGCACGCAGTGCCCACAGCCGGGCCGCCAGCCACATGCGGAACCGCAGCAGGAGATCCCGTGCGGCCCGCATGCCCGCCGGCGCCGGCAGGCGGTGACGTATGTCCATGGCCTCGGCCCGTCAGTCGCGCTTCTCGTAGGGGCTGGGGAACGGGAAGTAGTTCTCCAGGAAGTCGGCCATGCGGACGTGGACCTGCTCGCGCTCCTCCTCCGGCACGTCGACGTCGTTGAGGCAGAAGAAGTCGAAGCGGCGGTTGTTCTTCAGGTCGTTCAGACGCTTCTCGGCGTCCGGACGGCTGATGTTCACGTACCGGAAGCTGAACTTGCCCGGCACACCGCGGCCCGCCATCAGCGAGTAGTTGTAGAGCAGCGGCGCCGTCACGGCGATGTCCGTCGGCGAGCGGAAGCGCGACGAGGTGGTCCGCCGGATGTCCTCCGCGAACAGCTCCTCCAGCTCCTCCAGCGTGCCGCGGTGCTGCGGCAGCGGGGTGTGCATGAAGTTGTTCGTGGTGATCTTGCCGAACTTCTCCATCAGCAGCGCCCGGACGTTCTTGCTGGCGGAGTTGGTGGCCGTCTCCTCGGCGTGCGGCTTGCCCACGCCGATCTTGAGCGGGGACACCGGGACCCGCAGCAGGCCGCTGCCGTGGAAGAAGTGCTCCGGGGTGACACGACGGCCGCAGAACACGTCGTCGTTGAAGTACAGGTAGTGGTCCGACAGGCCCGGGATGTGGTGCAGCCGGGTCTCGATCGCGTGCGAGTTGAACACCGGCAGGACATCCTCGGGGAAGATGTCGCGGTGGTCGACGACCGTGATGCCCTCGGCGGTGTCGTCCAGCCAGTGCGGCTTCTGGCCGTCGGTCACGATGTAGATGTGCCGCACGAAGTCGGCGTACATCGCGAGCGAGCGCAGCGAGTACTTCAGCTCGTCGTGGCTGGTGTACCGGGAGGCGTTCGTCTCCTTGTCGAGGATCTCGGCCGTGCCGCGGTCCTGGTACCTGGCGCGCTTGGCCCGCATCGAGGGCTCCTCGCCGTCGACCCAGGTGTAGACGATGTCGACCGGGAACGTGACGCGATTCACGGGGGCCAGCGTCAGCGGGGCGAAGCTCGGCAGCTCCCGCTCGCCGACCTTCACGAACACCGGCTTCTGCTCGGAGGCCGGCAGCACGTCGGTGATGCCGTTGTTGCGCGGCGCGATCAGCGACTCACCGAATATGTCCTCGGACGCCTGCGGCTGCACCTTGGCCAGGCGCCGCTCCCCGTCCGGGCCGGCGAGGAGCGCCGCGCCGTCCTCCCAGAACTCCACGTCGCACGCCAGCTCCGGACCGGCCAGCAGCTGGCCCGCCGGACCCAGGTGGTTCTCGCCGACCCGCAGGACGGGAGAGGTGCGCAGCTGCGGGGGCAGGATCCCGTCGAGGAACATCGCCGGGTGCTTGAGCTGGCCGCCGGGCAGCGGACGGCCGATGTAGACGGCCTTGCCCGCGTACAGCTTCTCCAGGGCGGTCATGAACCGGTCACGGTCCACGGCGTTGACGCCGACGATGTGCCGGGTGCGCGCGGTCGGCACCAGGAAGTAGGAGATCTTCGCCTGCTCCAGCGCGGCGACGACCAGGCCGAGGTTGGCGGCGGCGGCACCGGCGGCGGTGAACTCCGTCACAACCCGCCCGTACAGCTGCTGGCCGCGTACCTCGACCGGACGCAGCACGGGGTCCGTCACGGCCGCCATACGGCGCCGTCGCATGGTTCGCAGCTGCCAGACTCGCTCGGCGGCCTTCCGCTCGATTCGCGGTCGCATCCGCCGCGCAAAGGAACGCACGGTCACGTTCTGTGCTCCTCATCTGAACCGCTACACCTGCGCTAACGAGACAGGTGGCTGTGGCAAAAGGTTGTGGAAGAGTTCACCTTAATTTAGAGGGCTCCCGCCCCCGCTGTCAGATCGCCCTCCGGACGGCCCGACGAGGCCGGGCACACGCTCCTGGCCCGCAGAGCACTTAGGTAGGCTAAAGGCCATGGCCGACGCACCGTACAAGCTGATCCTCCTCCGCCACGGCGAGAGCGAGTGGAACGCGAAGAACCTGTTCACCGGTTGGGTGGACGTCAACCTCAACGAGAAGGGCGAGAAGGAGGCGGTCCGCGGCGGTGAGCTGCTCAAGGACGCCGGCCTGCTGCCCGACGTGGTCCACACGTCCCTCCAGAAGCGCGCGATCCGCACCGCGCAGCTCGCGCTGGAGTCCGCCGACCGCCACTGGATCCCGGTCCACCGCTCCTGGCGCCTGAACGAGCGCCACTACGGCGCCCTGCAGGGCAAGGACAAGGCCCAGACCCTCGCCGAGTTCGGCGAGGAGCAGTTCATGCTGTGGCGCCGCTCGTACGACACCCCGCCGCCGCCCCTCGAGGACGGCACGGAGTTCTCCCAGAGCGGTGACCCCCGCTACGCGTCCATCCCGCCGGAGCTGCGCCCCCGCACGGAGTGCCTGAAGGACGTCGTCGTCCGCATGCTGCCGTACTGGTACGACGGCATCGTCCCCGACCTCCTCGCGGGCCGCACCGTCCTGGTCGCCGCGCACGGCAACAGCCTGCGGGCCCTGGTCAAGCACCTCGACGGCATCTCCGACGCCGACATCGCGGGCCTGAACATCCCCACCGGCATCCCGCTCGCCTACGAGCTCGACGCCGACTTCAGGCCGGTCACCCCCGGCGGCACCTACCTCGACCCCGAGGCGGCCGCGGCGGCCATCGAGGCGGTCAGGAACCAGGGCAAGAAGAAGTAGCCCCGACCTGCGCTTCCAGGCCCCCTGCCTGCGCTTCTGTCGCGCGGGCGGGGGGCCTTCGCTTTTTCGGGGGAGTCCTGGTGACTCCGGTTGACGCAGCCGTTCCGGCGCGGGTCAGACCACCAGCGGAACCGGGTGGACCTCGTCGGCGAGATGTCCGGCGCGTTCGTGGATGCGCTGCACCGCCTCGGCGGAAGGCGCCTCGGAGAGGCAGTAGACGACGCCGGACTCGGGATCGGCCCAGGCACGCTCGAAGTGGACCTGCTCGTCCTTCTCGATGGCCAGGTCGGCGCGGTGGGCCGCCATGAGCTGGTCGGCCGTGATGCCCTTCATCCCGTAGTGCACGTCCATGAACCGGGGCATGGCACGCACCTCCTTCCCAGAGGGGTCCTTCCCATGCTGCGCCCGCTCCGCCGCCGGGGCGACACGGCGAGGCCCCCGGTGCCGTCGCACCGGGGGCCGTGACGCGAGGTCCGGCGACGACGCGTCAGCCGCACTGGCAGGGGTTGCCCGACTGGCAGCCGCAGCCGCAGCCCGAGCCGCACCCGCACGCGCCGATGAGCATCAGGTTCCTGATCTCGGCGGGCTGCTCGGTCGGGCGTTCCTGCGTGGGGTCGGGCGTGCCGGGCGTGCCGGGGGCTTCGGCCATGGTTCCTCCTGGAGAGGCAGGTGCCTGTGCCCGTTCCATGCCCGCCGCACCGGGCGCACGAACAGCGCACGGAGGCTCGCCCCGCCCCGCCGCACGCCTCACGGACCGCCCCGCCGCGCCGCGTCGTCGGTCAGGCCGGGTCGCCGCCCGCCGGCTGGATCTCCGGCTGCACGTCCGTCTGCAGGACGTCCGCGTGCTCGCCCGTCACCAGGAACACCACACGCTTGGCCACGGACACCGCGTGGTCCGCGAACCGCTCGTAGTAGCGGCCGAGCAGCGTGACGTCGACCGCCGTCTCGATGCCGTGCTTCCAGCGGTCGTCCATCAGGTGCTGGAACAGCGCGCGGTGCAGGAGGTCCATCGCGTCGTCGTCCTGCTCCAGCTGGAGCGCCAGGTCGATGTCCTTGGTGACGATGACCTCGGCCGCCTTCGCCATCAGCCGCTGGGCGAGCTGGCCCATCTCCAGGATCGTGGCGTGCAGGTCCTGTGGCACCGCCCGCTCGGGGAAGCGCAGCCGGGCCAGCTTCGCCACGTGCTGGGCGAGGTCGCCCGAGCGCTCCAGGTCGGCGGACATCCGCAGCGACGTCACCACGATCCGCAGGTCCGTCGCCACCGGCTGCTGCCGGGCCAGCAGCGCTATGGCCCGGGCCTCCAGGTCGTGCTGGAGCTCGTCGACCTTCTTGTCGGCCTCGATCACGTGCTCGGCGAGCTTCAGGTCGGCGTCGAGCATGGCCGTCGTGGCGCGTCCGATCGCCGACCCGACCAGCCGGGCCATCTCCACCAGACCGTCGCCGATCGAGTCCAGTTCCTCGTGGTACGCGTCCCGCATCAGGGTTCCCTCTCGTACGTGTCTCTCGGGGGTTCCGCCCCTTCGGTCCGGGGGTTGCGCCCCCACGGTCCCACGTTCACCCGGGTACGCGTCCGGTTCCGCCCTGCCGAATGAACCGGTACCGGCTCCCAGGTGAACTCTGGGCGACGAGTGTTCGAGGTCGCACATCCATGGCTGTGGCCATGCCGTACGCCATGCCTAACCTGGACGCATGGACGTGAACGCGGCGGTCGCCGCAGCGGCAGCGATCGCCGGAGTGCTCACCGGTGTCATCGCCATGCTGGCGTTCCGCTGGAGCGAACGCGACCTGAAACGCCCCACCCGCACCTCACTGCACACCGACCCGGTGCTGCCGCCCGGCGTGGACACCGTCCTGTCGGTCCTGCGCTCCTCGGCCGTCGTCCTCGACGAGGCCGACGGCGTGGTCAAGGCCAGCTCCGCGGCCTACGCCCTGGGTCTGGTCCGCGGCGGCAAGCTCGCCGTGGAGCCGATGCTCCAGATGGCCCGGGACACCCGCCGCGACGGCGAGATACGCCAGGTGGAGCTGGATCTCCCCCGGCGCGGCAGCGGCCGCGGAGAGGCCCTCGCGGTCTCCGCCCGGGTCGCCCCGCTCGGCTCCCGGCTCGTGCTGCTGCTGGTCGAGGACCTCACCGAGGCCCGGCGCATAGAGGCGGTGCGGCGGGACTTCGTCGCGAACGTCAGCCATGAGCTGAAGACCCCGGTCGGTGCGCTCTCCCTGCTCTCCGAGGCCGTCATGGACGCCTCCGACGACCCCGAGGCCGTCGAGCGCTTCGCGGGCCGGATGCAGATCGAGGCGACCCGGCTGACCAACCTGGTCCAGGAACTGATCGACCTCTCCCGGGTGCAGAACGACGACCCGCTGGAGGACGCCGAACCGGTGCGGGTGGACGAACTGGTCGCCGAGGCCATCGACCGCTGCCGCCACCAGGCCGGCACCAAGCAGATCACCATGGCCTCCGGCGGCACCGCCGACCTGCACGTATGGGGCAACCGGGGCCAGCTCGCGGCCGCGCTCGGCAATCTCGTCGAGAACGCCGTCAACTACTCGCCCGCCCGCACCCGCGTCGGCATCGCCGCCCGCCGGGTGGCCGCCCCCGGCGGCGACCTGATAGAGGTCGCCGTCACCGACCAGGGCATCGGCATCTCCGACAAGGACAAGGAGCGCATCTTCGAGCGCTTCTACCGCGTCGACCCCGCCCGCTCCCGCGCCACCGGAGGTACGGGGCTGGGGCTGGCGATCGTCAAGCACGTGGCCGCTTCGCACGGCGGGGAGGTCACGGTGTGGAGCTCGGAGGGACAGGGCTCCACGTTCACCCTGCGGCTGCCGGAGGCGGGCGCCTCCCGCGACCGCGCACAGCAGCACCCCGCCCTCGACGAAGAGAGCGGGCAGGGGACGACCGGGCACTCCGCAGGCAGGGGCCGCCCCATGTCCTCCTCTCCCCCCGAATCGACCGCGTACCAGACGCTTTCCGCCCCGGAGGTCCTTCCGTGACCCGAGTGCTCGTCGTCGAGGACGAGGAGTCCTTCTCCGACGCCCTGTCGTACATGCTCCGCAAGGAGGGCTTCGAGGTCGCCGTCGCGACCACCGGGCCCGACGGCCTCGACGAGTTCGAGCGCAACGGCGCCGACCTCGTCCTCCTCGACCTGATGCTGCCCGGCCTGCCGGGCACCGAGGTGTGCCGTCAGCTGCGGGGCCGCTCCAACGTGCCCGTGATCATGGTGACCGCCAAGGACAGCGAGATCGACAAGGTCGTCGGACTGGAGATAGGGGCCGACGACTACGTCACCAAGCCGTTCTCCTCCCGCGAGCTGGTGGCCCGCATCCGCGCGGTGCTGCGCCGCCGCGGCGAGCCGGAGGAGGTGGCCCCGGCCGCGCTGGAGGCCGGCCCGGTCCGCATGGACGTCGACCGCCATGTCGTCACGGTCTCCGGCTCCAAGGTCGACCTCCCGCTGAAGGAGTTCGACCTCCTGGAGATGCTGCTGCGCAACGCCGGCCGGGTCCTGACCCGCATGCAGCTGATCGACCGGGTCTGGGGCGCCGACTACGTCGGTGACACCAAGACCCTCGACGTCCACGTCAAGCGTCTGCGCGCCAAGATCGAGCCGGACCCGGGCGCCCCGCGCTATCTGGTCACGGTCCGCGGCCTCGGCTACAAGTTCGAGCCGTAGGCCGGCCCGGACACCCGGTCCGCGCACGGCGAAGGGCGTGACCCCCTCCAGGAGGGGGTCACGCCCTTCACCGTCGTACGGGCGGTGCGGGTGCTCAGTGCTCCGCGGCACCCGACTCGGTCGCCGACGCGGACGCGGCGTCGGTCGGCGTGCCGGTCGCGGACGGGCTGCCGGTGGCGGACGGGGTGGTGCCCTCGGCCTCGCCCTCGCCGGCCGCGGGCGCGCTCGGCGATGCCTCCGGCACGGCCGGGATGTCGCTCGGACCCCACGAGCTGAAGTAGCTCTGGGCCGGGACGACGAACGCGGTGAGGCTCACGTCGCCGGTCTCGCTGAAGGCGAAGGTGACCTTGTGGTTGGCGCCGTCGGCGAGGGCCGAGCCGTCCTTCACCACGGCGGCGGCGTTGCCCTCGCCGCCGATGACGACGGTGCCGCCGGCCGGGACGGTCACGCTGCCGCCCCCGGCGGCCTTGACCTCGGCGGGGCCGATGCCGTCCAGGGTGATGGAGTCGAGCGTCTGGGCGGAGTCGCCGGTGTTGAAGAGGGTGGCGGACACCGCGGCCGGACCCTCGGCCTCACGCTCGGGCTGGATGATGACGAGCGCGTTCTGCACCTTGATGTCGCCGACCGAGGTGGAGGCGTTGTCCGGCTTGATCCCGAGGGTCTGGGCGTCGTTTCCGGCGCCGCAGGCGGCGAGCGAGGCGATCGAGAACGCGATGGCGGAGGCGGCGAGGGCGCCGCGTCGAAGGCTGCTGCTCACGGCGGCGGCAACTCCTTGAACGCAGGGGCGGCTCTCCTGAACAAAGCCGCTCTAATTGTCTGTCAGCGGCCCCAGGTTACCGAGCCGTTCCCGCGCAGCCGCACCCGACCCTCCTCCCGGCCCGTCGCGTCGCCCGGCAGGGGGTACGGGAGCCCGCCGCGGACGACCTCGGAGTCACTTCACCGGGGGGCTGCTCGGCATTCACGCAATCGTGCCTCGCAAAGCGCGGGGATCCGCCCGCAGATTTTCTGTGAAGGAATGCGCCGAGAGGCCCGGGAATTGATCACCCGGAGACGGGCCGGACGGCTGAGTGGATCAATTCCGGATTCGTCTCGTACCCGACTCCCCGCATCGAACGGAGTAGCGGAAGTCGATCACTTGGAAGCGGACAAATCAGGATGTTCTGCCGTCTGGAGGAGGTGCCGAAGGTGCGTAACGCACATGTTTCACCTCGCCCGAACAGCCGCTCCGACCTGCGAATACCTTGTTCCGCAGGCCCGGCGCAGCATGTTCCTGTTGCTGTTGTCAAGCCCCGAGATATGCCCTGACCTGCGAAAACGCCATTCAGAAGACGCCGTATCCGTGTTACTCTGGATAGCCACGGAAGGGGTACCTGTCACATGACGTTCAAGGTTGGCGACACCGTGGTCTATCCCCATCACGGGGCCGCGCTGATCGAGGCCATCGAAACTCGCCAGATCAAAGGCGTGGACAAGACCTACTTGGTGCTGAAGGTCGCCCAGGGTGACCTGACGGTACGTGTGCCAGCGGACAATGCGGAGTTCGTCGGCGTGCGTGATGTGGTCGGCCAGGACGGGCTGGACCGGGTCTTCGAGGTGCTGCGCGCGCCGTACGCCGAGGAGCCCACGAACTGGTCCCGTCGCTACAAGGCAAATCTGGAGAAGCTCGCCTCCGGCGATGTCATCAAGGTCGCGGAAGTCGTGCGTGACCTGTGGCGTCGCGAGCGCGAGCGCGGACTGTCCGCCGGTGAGAAGCGCATGCTCGCCAAGGCCCGCCAGATCCTGGTGAGCGAGCTCGCACTCGCGGAGAACACCAACGAGGACAAGGCCGAGGCCCTGCTCGACGAGGTTCTCGCCTCCTGAGCGGGCGCACGCCCTGTTGACCCGGGCCTGAGTCCGGTCGGTCCAGCACACCGAAATGCCGCGGTGCCCGATGACGCTGAAACTGTCGCCGGGCGCTGCGGCATGTTCGTATGCGCACATGGGCCGCGCCGGAACCGTACGGCCAGGCCGGAAGCCGAAGCCGTACACCGGAGAGGGGTCCCCCCGGTACTGTGCGTGCCGTGCCTGGAGCACTGGTCCGACCGGAGTCACGGAAGGGGCCGGTCGTGCCAAGTGCCCGTGCGGCACTCCCCCCGAGGGGGTACCTCCCAGGCCATACCCACCAAGGCCGAGCACACAAACCTGACGGGAAGCGATGTCTGACGTTTCGATCCCTTCACCCTCGGACACCGGCTCCGGGACCCGTCCGGCACGTACTGCCGCCGTCATCCCGGCCGCCGGCCGGGGCGTACGTCTGGGCCCCGGCGCGCCCAAGGCTCTCCGCGCGCTGAACGGCACGCCGATGCTCGTCCACGCGGTGCGCGCCATGGCCGCCTCGCGCGCGGTCTCCCTCGTGGTCGTCGTGGCCCCGCCCGACGGCGCCGCCGAGGTGAAGTCCATGCTCGACGCGCACGCGCTGCCCGACCGCACCGACTTCCTCGTCGTGCCCGGCGGCGAGTCCCGCCAGGAGTCCGTCCGGCTCGGCCTGGAGGCGCTGCCGCCCGGCTACGACGTCGTCCTCGTGCACGACGCCGCCCGGCCGCTGGTGCCGGTGGACACCGTCGACGCCGTGATCGAGGCCGTCCGCGACGGCGCCCCCGCCGTGGTGCCGGCCCTTCCGCTCGCCGACACCGTCAAGGAGGTCGAGCCCGCCGGGGCCCCGGGCACGCCCGAGCCGGTCGTGGCCACGCCCGAGCGGGCCCGGCTCCGCGCGGTGCAGACCCCGCAGGGCTTCGACCGGGCCACGCTGGTGCGCGCGCACGAGACGGTGACCGGCGCCGTCACCGACGACGCCGGCATGATCGAGCAGCTCGGCGTCCCCGTCGTGGCCGTCCCCGGTCACGAGGAGGCGTTCAAGGTCACCCGTCCCCTCGACCTCGTCCTCGCCGAGGCGGTCCTGGCCCGCAGGAGGCTCAACGATGGCTTCTGACACGTCCGGTCCCCGGCTGCCGGACGGCCTCCTGCTCCCCCAGGTCGGCATCGGCACCGACATCCACGCCTTCGAGGAGGGCCGCGAGCTGTGGTGCGCGGGCCTGAAGTGGGAGGGGGAGGGCCCGGGCCTGGCCGGACACTCCGACGCGGACGTCGTCGCGCACGCCGCCTGCAACGCACTCTTCTCCGCGGCGGGCCTCGGCGACCTCGGGCAGCACTTCGGCACCGGGCGGCCCGAGTGGTCCGGGGCGTCGGGCGTCACGCTGCTCACCGAGGCGGCCCGGATCGTCCGCGCGGAGGGCTTCGTGATCGGCAACATCGCGGTGCAGGTCGTGGGCCCGCGGCCCAAGATCGGCAAGCGCCGCGAGGAGGCGCAGAAGATCCTCTCCGACGCCGCGGGCGCCCCCGTCTCGGTGTCCGGCGCGACCACCGACGGCCTCGGTTTCCCCGGCCGGGACGAGGGGCTGGCGGCGATCGCGACCGCACTCGTCGTCCGGACCGGCCGAGGCGGCCCGGGGGACTGAGAGGCCCTCGGCAGGCGCGGGCGGCCGTGTGTCCGGCACCGCCCGCCCGCGGACGACATCGGCCAAACCGCCGGAGGGCACCACGCACTCCCCGTCGCCCACTACCCTGGACCCGTGACTATTCGCCTGTACGACACCAGCGCCCGGCAGATCCGTGACTTCACCCCGCTCCAGCAGGGCTGTGTCTCGATCTACCTCTGTGGCGCCACCGTGCAGGCCGCCCCGCACATCGGGCACATCCGGTCGGGGCTGAACTTCGACATCATGCGCCGCTGGTTCGAGTACCGCGGCTACGACGTCACGTTCATCCGCAACGTCACCGACATCGACGACAAGATCATCGCGAAGTCGGCCGCCCTGGGCCGCCCCTGGTGGTCCATCGGCTACGAGAACGAGCGGGCGTTCAACGACGGCTACGCCGCCCTCGGCTGCCTGCCGCCGACGTACGAGCCGCGGGCCACCGGCCATGTGACCGAGATGGTCGAGATGATGCGCGGCCTCATCGAGCGCGGTCACGCCTACGAGGCCGACGGCAACGTCTACTTCGACGTCCGGTCGTTCCCCGAGTACCTGAAGCTGTCCAACCAGGAGCTGGACAACCTCCTCCAGCCCGCCGGGGACGGCGAGACCGGCAAGCGCGACCCGCGCGACTTCGCCATGTGGAAGACCGCCAAGCCCGGCGAGCCCACCTGGGAGACCCCGTGGGGCCGCGGCCGGCCCGGCTGGCACCTGGAGTGCTCGGCGATGGCCCACAAGTACCTGGGCAGCGCCTTCGACATCCACGGCGGCGGCCTGGACCTGATCTTCCCGCACCACGAGAACGAGATCGCCCAGGCCAAGGCGTTCGGCGACGAGTTCGCCATGTACTGGGTGCACAACGCCTGGGTCACCATGCGCGGCGAGAAGATGTCCAAGTCGCTCGGCAACAGCGTCCTCGTCTCCGAGATGGTCAAGCAGTGGCGCCCGGTCGTCCTGCGCTACTACCTCGGCACCCCGCACTACCGCTCGATGATCGAGTACAGCAAGGACGCCCTGCGTGAGGCCGAGTCCGCCTTCGGCCGGATCGAGGGCTTCGTGCAGCGTGTGGTCGAGCTGGCCGGGGGACCCGTGGAGCCCGCCGCCGAGGTGCCGCCGGCCTTCGCCGACGCGATGGACGACGACCTGGGCGTCCCGCAGGCGCTCGCCGTCGTCCACACCACCGTCCGGCAGGGCAACAGCGCCCTCGCCGCCGACGACAAGGAAGCCGCCGTCGCCCGCCTCGCCGAGGTGCGCGCCATGCTCGGCGTCCTCGGCCTGGACCCGCTCGACCCGCACTGGGCCGGCGAGTCCGACAGGGGCGAGGACCTGAACGGCGTCGTCGACAGCCTCGTCCGCATGGTCCTCGACCAGCGCGAGGCCGCCCGCGCCCGCAAGGACTGGGCCACCGCCGACGCCATCCGCGACCAGCTGAACCAGTCCGGCCTCGCCATCGAGGACAGCCCGCAGGGCCCGCGCTGGAGCATCACCCCGCGCTGACAACAGCACAGCGAATGTGCCGCCCGGCTCCCCGGGCGGCACACTTGCACTGACGTACGTACCGAGCATCACGAAAAGACAGGTAGGTCATGGCCGCGAACAACCGCCGCATGTCCGGCAAGAAGGGCGCGCAGGTCGGCAGCGGCGGCAATCGGCGCCGTGCCCTGGAGGGCAAGGGCCCGACGCCCCCCGCCGAGATGCGCAAGGGGCACAAGAAGAACCGCATCGCCACCTCCAAGGCCAAGCAGGTCCAGCGCCGTCCGGTGGCGCGCGGCCGCGGCGGCAAGGGCACCTCCGAGCTGGTCGTCGGGCGCAACCCCGTCGTCGAGGCGCTGCGCGAGGGCGTGCCCGCCTCCACGCTGTACGTCCAGCAGTTCATCGACAACGACGAGCGGGTGCGCGAGGCGCTCCAGCTCGCGGGCGAGCGCGGCGGCATCCACCTCATGGAGGCGCCGCGCCCCGAGCTGGACCGTATGACCAACGGCCTCAACCACCAGGGCCTGGTCCTCCAGGTCCCGCCGTACGAGTACGCGCACCCCGAGGACCTCCTCGACGCCGCCGCCGACGGGGGCGAGGACCCGCTGATCGTCGCGCTCGACGGGGTCACCGACCCGCGCAACCTCGGCGCCGTCGTCCGCTCCGTCTCCGCCTTCGGCGGGCACGGCGTGGTCGTGCCCGAGCGCCGCGCGGCCGGCATGACGGCCGGCGCCTGGAAGACGTCCGCGGGTGCGGCCGCCCGTACGCCGGTCGCCCGGGCCACCAACCTCACCCGTGCCCTGGAGCAGTACAAGAAGGCCGGTGTCGTCGTGGTCGGTCTGGCCGCCGACGGCGAGACCGAGGTCGGTGAGCTTCCGGCCCTGGAGGGACCGGTCGTCATCGTCGTCGGCAGCGAGGGCAAGGGTCTGTCGCGGCTGGTCGGCGAGACGTGCGACTTCCGGGTGCGCATCCCGATGCCGGGCGGCGCCGAGTCGCTGAACGCGGGTGTGGCCGCGGGCGTCGTGCTGTACGAGGCGGCACGCCGACGCGCCTGAACACGCGTCCGTCGGATCACCCGTACGGGTCAATCCTGGCGTTCAGGACAAGCTTGACGGGGTCCGGACAGATCCGGCAGGTCAAAGCAGTGTCCTAAGCACACGTCACTCGGTTAGATGAGTGTGGACACCAGAACACCCCGCACACCCACGGGGGACCGCTCGTCGGGATTCGCTTCCGGACTCGACGACGCTCCCGCGCTGAGCATGGTGAAGGTGCCGAGCGATCCGGCGCAGATCATCGTCAACCATGCGAGTTTCCGCGTGCAGCTGGGGGCGTCCTCGCGACGCTCCCAGTCCTCGCGGGTCGCACGGCACCTGAGCGTCGGCGTGGACGCCGCCCGCATCCCCGTCGTCGGCGCGGGCGCCCGGCCGCCCGCCCGCCGCCGCCCCGTCGTCTGGAGCGGCCGCTCGGCCCCCGACGACACCGGCGCCCACCGCCTGCTCCAGGCCGTGCGCACGGCGGGCGTCCGCCCCGGCGAGGAGACCGCCGAGGGCGGCTTCACCCAGGTCATCCCGCGCGTCGGCGTCACCGGCCCCGGCTACGACGAGCTCTACGACGACCTCGACCAGACCGTCGAGACCCCCGTCGTCGGCGCCCAGCGCACCGCCGAGGGCGCCGGCGCGCGCCTTCTGCCCGCCATGCGCACCGTCGGCAGCGCCTACGACGAACCCGCCTACGCCGGTGAGCGGTTCGACGGTCACGACGACTACGACGACTACGACGACGAGTACGACGCCCCCGGCTCCGACACCGGAACCCACGCCGCACCCGGCCGTCGTGCCAGACGCGCCGAGGACCCCTCGCGGCACGCCTACTTCCCCGGCCGCCGGCTGAACCTCGGCGTCGTCCTGCTCCCGCTGCGCGTCTTCCTCGGCTTCATCTCCATCTACGCCGGCATGGGCAAGCTGTGCGACCCCGTCTACTTCGACGGCGGCACGCGCGGCTCGATGGTCAAGTGGCTCAACACCCTGCACCCGTGGGAGGTCGCCGAGCCGCTGCGCCAGTTCGCCCTGGCGCACCCGGTCGGCTCCGGCCTCGTCATCGCCTTCCTCCAGGTCGTCGTGGGCGTCCTCACGGTCCTGGGCTGCTGGCAGCGGGTCGCCGCCGTGGGAGGCGCGCTGCTGTCGGCCGCGCTGCTGGTCACCGTCAGCTGGAAGAGCGTCCCCGTCTACGACACCCCCGACATCATCTACCTCGCCGCCTGGTCGCCGCTGATCATCGCGGGCGCCCCCGTCTACTCCGTCGACGGCCGTCTCGCCGGGCTGGCCTGGCGCCGTCTCGGCCCCCGCTCCGACATCTGGGACCTGCGCCGCTACGTGCTGCGCCGCGGCGCCCTGGTCACCACCGTCGTCGTCGGTCTCACCCTGCTGCTGGGCTCGCTGCTCGGCGGTGCGGTGCGGGACACCGACCGGATCGTGGTGCCCGGCCCCGGCGGCGTACCGCGCAACGAGCTGCCCGGCTCGCCGCTGCCGCAGGAGCCCGAGACCGAGCGCGCGCAGGAGAAGAAGGAGAGCGGCGCCCCGTCGGCCGCCACGACGCCCACCCAGAGCGCCACCTCGGCCGCGCCCACCGCGGGCGCCGAGACCGCCCCGGGCGCCACGCAGGAGACCTCCGCGGGCACCACGCCCAGCCAGACCCAGGGCACCGTCGGCGAGGCCCCGCCGCAGCAGTCCACGCCGGCCCAGCAGCAGCCTCCGAGCACCAGCTCCGGACCCGCCGCGGGCGGCGCCACCTCCACCGGCGGCACCGGCACCGGTACCGGCGGCGGCGGCGAACCCACCGCGGAGCAGCCCGGCCTGGTCGGCGGCCTCCTGGGCTGACGCCTCCCCGCCCCACGACGACGGGGTCCCGCACACCAGGTGTGCGGGACCCCGTCGTCGTACGTCTGCGCCGTGCACGCGCGCCGTGCCTGCGGCGCGGTACGGACACGGCGTACGGGCGTGTCGTACGCCGTGCTCAGCGCCCCAGGGCCGCCAGTTCCTTCGCGGCCTCCGTGAGGTCCTTGGCGGTGTCGATGGCACGCCAGTAGGCGCCCTGGGGGAGCGGGAAGCCCGCCAGACGGTTCTCCCGGGCCAGACGCGGGAACGTGGTGCGCTCGTGGTCCCCGCGCTCCGGGAGCAGGCCGGCGAACTCGGGGGAGAAGACGTAGACGCCCGCGTTGATCTCGAAGGCCGACGGCGGGGCCTCGATGAAGTCGGTGATGTGGCCGAAGCCGTCCGTCTGGACGGCGCCCCAGGGCAGGCGCGGACGGGCCAGCGCGAGGGTGGCTGTGGCGTCGCGCTCGGTGTGGAAGTCGGCCATGTCCCGCAGGGAGAAGCGGGTCCAGATGTCGCCGTTGGTGGCGTACCAGGGCCGGTCCGGGTGGGGCAGATGCGCGGCTGCGTACTTCAGGCCGCCGCCGCGGCCGAGCGGCTCCGTCTCGACGACGGTGCTGACGTGCAGGGGCAGGTCGGCGTCGTCGAGCCACTTCTGGAGCACGTCGGCGAGATGGCCGCAGCTGACGACGGCGTGGGTGACGCCCTCCTCGGCGAGCCAGGCGAGCTGATGGCCGATGATCGGCGTGCCCGTGCCCGGGATCTCCACCATCGGCTTGGGCCGGTCGTCGGTGTAGGGGCGCAGGCGCGAGCCCTGGCCTCCGGCGAGGATGACGGCCTGGGTGGGGCGGGAGACGGTGTTCGGGTCGGTCATGCCCGCACTTTACGCGGGCGGGCGTGTGTGCCTGCCGGGGCGGGGGTCCCGTGCCGTGCGCGGCCGCGGGTCGTCCGTGGCCGCGCACGCGGTCCCCCGCGCCCCCGAGGCGTCGCCCCGTGGGGCGTGGGTCGGTCCGTGACCGCCGCCGGTCAGCCGGTAGCCGCCATGACGCCCGACGCGAACGCCGTGTCGCACACCGGGCGCGCGAAGGACTGGGCTCGCTTGGGGCCGTAGGTGCGGACGGCCGCGCGGCCGAGGGCGCGGGCGATGGAGGTGCAGTGGCGGGCGAGGGACGGGCGCTCGTCGACGGCCTGCTGGAGGTGGGTGAGGGCGATACCCGGGTCCTTCTTCTGGAGCTCGGTCAGGAGCTGGTCGCGCAGCCGCTCGTGCGGGGCGAGGGGGGCGGCCGGCTTGGCGTCGTCGGTCACGGCGGTGTCCGAGGCGGTGAGCACCGAGGCCGAGGGGTCGCCCGACCAGCTGACCCGGGTGACCGCGAGGGTGCCGGAGAGCACCAGGACGACGGGCAGGACGAGGGCGAGGCTGCGGCCGATCCGGAGGGCGGGGCCCCGGCCGCGTCGCGTCTGATGGGTGGTGGAGTGCTTCACGCGAGTGAGGGTAGCGCCCGGTGATGATTTGGCGACATTTAGTCACCGGTTCGGGGGATGAGGAAGTGCCGTTTTCTGGGTAACGGGTTGACGAGTGCTGATCGAAATGAGCGGAATTGCCGGGGTATTTGTCGACAGCGAAGAGGGCCCCGCAGCGCGCTGCGGGGCCCTCTTCGTCAACTTGGGTGAATTACCCGGGGTTGTGCGCTCAGTCGGAGAGGCGCGCGCCCGTGGAGGTGGAGAAGACGTGCGTCTCGCCGGAGCGCGGGACGACGTGCAGCTGGCTGCCCTTCTCCGGCACCTCACGGCCGCCGACACGGACGACGAGGTCCTTGGACTCGCCGCCGAGCTGGGCGGTGCCGTAGACGAACGCGTCGGAGCCGAGCTCCTCGACGACGTTGACGGTGACCGCGACGCCCTGGCCGGAGTCGGCGCTCGCCACGTCGAAGTGCTCGGGGCGGATGCCGACCGTGACCGTCTTGTCGGTGGCGGCGGAGAGCGCGTCACGCTGGACCGGCACGACCGAGCTGCCGAACTTCACACCGCCGTCGGTGATCGGCACCTCGACCAGGTTCATGGCCGGGGAGCCGATGAAGCCGGCGACGAAGAGGTTCGCGGGGCGGTCGTACATGTTGCGCGGGCTGTCGACCTGCTGGAGCAGACCGTCCTTGAGGACCGCGACGCGGTCGCCCATGGTGAGGGCCTCGACCTGGTCGTGGGTGACGTAGACGGTGGTGATGCCGAGACGGCGCTGGAGCGAGGCGATCTGCGTACGGGTCGAGACACGGAGCTTGGCGTCCAGGTTGGACAGCGGCTCGTCCATGAGGAAGACCTGCGGCTCACGCACGATCGCGCGGCCCATCGCGACACGCTGGCGCTGACCGCCGGAGAGGGCCTTGGGCTTGCGGTCCAGGTACTCGGTGAGGTCGAGGATCTTCGCGGCCTCCTCGACCTTCTGCCGGATCTCCGCCTTGTTGACGCCGGCGATCTTGAGCGCGAAGCCCATGTTGTCGGCGACCGACATGTGCGGGTACAGCGCGTAGTTCTGGAACACCATGGCGATGTCCCGGTCCTTCGGCGGCAGGTGGGTCACGTCGCGGTCGCCGATGCGGATGGCGCCGCCGTTGACGTCCTCCAGGCCGGCGAGCATGCGCAGGGAGGTGGACTTGCCGCAGCCGGACGGACCGACCAGGACGAGGAACTCGCCGTCCGCGATCTCGATGTCCAGCGCGTCGACGGCGGGCTTGGTGCCACCCGGGTAGATGCGGGTCGCTTTGTCGAACGTGACAGTGGCCATGGTGATGGGCCCCCTTCTACCGGCAGGAACGTGCCGGACGATCCGTTGTAGGAAGGTGGTTGGTGTAGTCCACACGAGTGAACCGAGACTGGACGGTACCTGCCGTTCACCCCGTCTGTCAGTACCTGGACCTCTGTGAACTTCGCGGAAATTTTCGACAGGCCCGGCCCGCCGCCTGGGTACACTGCACGGGCACGCGCCACCGCGCGCACGCCTCCTTAGCTCAGCTGGTAGAGCACCGCTCTTGTAAAGCGAAGGTCGTCGGTTCGAGTCCGACAGGGGGCTCCGGGTGAGGCCCGGGCCGGACGGGTACCGGTCCGGGCCTCTTTCATGCCCGGCCGAGGTCGGCGAGGGCCTGGTCGGTGAGGCGGTGGACCGTCCATTCGTCCTGGGGGAGGGCGCCGAGGGACCGGTAGAAGCCGATCGCGGGCTCGTTCCAGTCCAGGACGGACCACTCCAGGCGGTGATAGCCGCGGGCCACGCAGAGGCGGGCCAGCTCGGTTAGCAGGGCCTTGCCGTGGCCGGCGCCGCGGGCGGAGGGGCGGACGTAGAGGTCCTCCAGGTAGATGCCGTGGGTGCCGCGCCAGGTGGAGAAGTTCAGGAACCACAGCGCGAAGCCGGCCGGCTCGCCGGTCTCGTCGTCCTCGGCGATGTGCGCGTAGGCGGCGGGGCGGTCGCCGAAGAGGGCCTCGTGCAGTTGCTCGTGGGTCGCCCTGGCCTCGTGCGGGGCCTTCTCGTACGCGGCGAGTTCACGGATCAGGGTGTGGATGACCGGGATGTCGGCGGGGGCAGCGGTACGGATCATGGGCGGAGGCTAACCGGGGCGGCGGTCACTTTGGTGCGGTTTCCGGTGCGGTTTTTGGTGCGGGGGAAGCGGCTCGTGCGGCTTCGGCGGCGGCGCCCGGCCCGTGCCCGGGACGGTGCGGAAGTGCGGAATCCGAAGGAGACACCGGCCGTGAGGGCGGCTAACGTCCGGGCCATGAGCAGCGGCGCGGTCAACGGTGGTGTCTCCTTCTGGTACGCGGACGACGGCTTTCCGGCGGTGCGGGAGCCGCTCGACGGCGACGCGTCGGCCGATGTGGTGATCGTCGGCGGCGGATACACGGGGCTGTGGACCGCGTACTACCTGAAGAAGGCGGCGCCCTTCCTGCGGGTCACCGTCCTGGAGCAGCGGTTCTGCGGCTACGGCGCCTCCGGCCGCAACGGCGGCTGGCTGTACAACGGCATCGCCGGGCGCGACCGGTACGCCGCGCTGCACGGCCGGGAGGCCGCGGTGCGGCTCCAGCAGGCCATGAACGACACCGTGGACGAGGTCGTGTCGGTCCTCGCCGAGGAGGGCGTCGACGCGGACGTGCACCGGGGCGGCGTGCTGGAGGTGGCCCGCACCCCCGCACAGCTGGCCCGGCTGAAGGCGTTCCACGCGCACGAGCTGTCGTACGGCGAGAAGGACCGGGAGCTGTACGGCGCACGGGAGACGGCCGGGCGGATCCGGGTCGCGGGCGCGGTCGGCTCCACCTGGACGCCGCACGGCGCGCGGGTGCACCCGGTGAAGCTGGTCAAGGGGCTGGCGGCGCTGGTGGAGGCGCTCGGGGTGACCGTCCACGAGGCGACGCCGGTGACGGAGATCCGGCCGAAGCACGCGGTGACGCCGTACGGCACCGTCCGGGCGCCCTATGTGCTGCGCTGCACGGAAGGGTTCACCGCCTCCCTGAAGGGGCAGCGGCGCACCTGGCTGCCGATGAACTCCTCGATGGTCGTGACGGAGCCGCTGAGCGAGGAGCAGTGGGAGTCGGTGGGCTGGACCGGCCGGGAGACCCTGGGCGACATGGCGCACGCCTACATGTACGCGCAGCGCACCGCCGACGGCCGTGTCGCGCTGGGCGGGCGCGGAGTGCCGTACCGCTTCGGTTCGCGGACGGACAACGACGGCCGCACCCAGGAGGAGACCGTGGAGGCGCTGCGGGAGATCCTGGTGAGCTTCTTCCCCGCCCTGGCCGGGGTGCGCGTCGCGCACGCCTGGTCCGGTGTGCTGGGCGTGCCCCGCGACTGGTGCGCGACGGTGACCCTCGACCGGTCGACGGGCCTGGGCTGGGCGGGCGGCTACGTCGGCTCGGGCGTGGCCACCGCGAACCTCGCCGCCCGGACCCTGCGGGACCTCGTCCTGCAGGACTCGGGCCAGGGCGGCCGCACCGGGCTGACCGGTCTGCCGTGGGTCGGCCACAAGGTGCGCAAGTGGGAGCCGGAGCCGCTGCGCTGGCTCGGCGTGCAGGGCATGTACGCCACCTACCGGGCGGCGGACCGGCGGGAGACGGAGACGCACAGCGCGGGATCCTCGCGTCTGGCCCGGGTGGCCGACCGGATCGCGGGACGGCACTGAGCGACGGCGGCGGCGAGCGGCGGCGGCCCGGTGCCGCCTCTCCTGCACACTGCCGCCCCGCCGCCCTGTCCTTCCGCCGTCAGGTCACCGGTTCCGGTACCTGAGGCGAGGCGGAGGCGTCGTACCGGGCCGGCCGCCCCGTCACCATCAGGGCCGCGACCGTGCCGGCGAGCAGCATGATGCCGGAGGCGCACCAGATGGCGACCGTGTAGCCGTGGACGATGCCCTCCCTGGTGACGAGGGTGCGGTCGGCGCCCCCGCCGAGGTGGGCGGCGATGTAGGCGGTGCTGCTGGTGGTGGCGACGGTGTTGAGCAGGGCCGTGCCGATGGAGCCGCCGACCTGCTGGGAGGTGTTGACGGTGGCCGAGGTGACGCCGGAGTCCTGGGGGGCCACGCCCGCGGTCGCCGTGGAGAACACCGGCATGAAGATCAGGCCCATGCCGAGGCCCATCAGCAGCAGCGCGGGCAGGATGTGGGTGGCGTAGTCGGAGTCGACCGACAGCTGGGTGAGGATCACCATGCCGCCCGACGCCAGCAGGGCCCCCGGGGCCATCAGCGCACGGGGCGGTACGCGGGGCAGCAGCCGGGCCGCGATCTGGGTCGAGCCGGTGATGATCGAGGCTGTCAGCGGCAGGAACGCCAGGCCCGTCTTGACCGGGGAGTACCCCAGGATGACCTGGAGGTAGTAGGTCATGAACAGGAACAGGCCGAACATGCCGATCACGGCCAGCCCCATGGTCAGGAAGCATCCGGCGCGGTTGCGGTCCTTGACGATGTGCAGCGGCAGGAGGGGCACGGGGGCTCTGGTCTGCCACCACACGAAGGTCGCCAGCAGGGCGACTCCCCCGGCCAGCAGGCCGAGGACCAGGGGGTCGCCCCAGCCACGCGGCTCGGCCTCGCTGAAGCCGTAGACGATCGCCACGAGGCCGCCGCAGCCCAGCAGCACGCCCGGCACGTCGAGGCGGGCGCCCGCGTGGCGGGGGGTGTCGTGCAGCAGGGTGAGGGCCCCGAAGACGGCGGCGAGCGCGATGGGCACGTTGACGTACAGGCACCAGCGCCAGTTCAGGTACTCCGTGAGCAGGCCGCCGACGATGAACCCGATCGCCGCTCCGCTGCCGGCCAGGGCGCCGTATATGCCGAATGCCTTCCCCCGCTCCTTGGGGTCGGTGAACGTGGTGGTCAGCAGACTGAGCGCGGACGGGGCGAGGACGGCCGCGAAGACGCCCTGGAGCGCCCGGGCGCCGAAGAGCATGCCCGGGGTGGTCGCCGCGCCGCCGATCGCCGAGGCCGTCGCGAAGCCGATCAGGCCGATGACGAACGTGCGTCTGCGGCCCACCAGGTCGGCGATCCGGCCGCCGAGCAGGAGGAGGCCGCCGAAGGCCAGGGTGTAGGCCGTGATGACCCACTGGCGGTTGCCGTCGGACATGCCGAGGGCGCGCTGCGCCGAGGGCAGCGCGATGTTCACGATGGTCGCGTCGAGGACGACCATCAGCTGGGCCAGGGCGATGATCACCAGGCCCCACCAGCGGCGGGGGTCGGCGTCCGCGGTGTCGACGGTCCGGGTGACGCTCATCCGGCCAGCAGACCATGGATCGGGTCGCCCCGCATCCGGTGACACCCCGGTCCGGCCCGGGTCCTGCCCGGAGACGGACGCGGTGCCGTGCGCCGGGTGTCCGGGGGCGGTCGGCGGGCTTTCCGCGGGGCGCTCGGGGGCGGTCGGCGGGGTGTCCGAGGGGCGCCCGGGGGCGGATGCGGCGTGGTGCGCCGGGTGTCCGGGGGCGGCCGTGGTGCTGTCCGCCGCGCGCCCGGGAGCGGTGCGCGGGCCTTCTGAGGCGTGTCCGGGGGCGGCCGGCGGGGTGTTCCCGGGGCGCCGGTCGGTCCGGTCGGTCCGGTCGGTCCGGTCGGACCGGTCGGACCGGTCGGTCCGGTCGGATCGGTCGGGGGTGCGGTCGCGGTCGGTCACGGTTCCAGGACCACCTTTCCGGTCGTGGCGCGGTTCTCCAGGGCGCGGTGGGCGGCCGCCGCCTCGGCGAGGGGGAACCGCTGGACGGCCGGCCGCAGCCGGCCCGCCGCGGCCTCGGCGAGCGCGCGCAGCTCCAGCGTGCGCACCGGGTCCGGCCCGCCGGCCCTGCCGAGCATCACCGGGCCGAGGACCTGCTCGGAGACCCCCTCGACGAGATACGGGCCACCGTCCTTGACACCGTCCGACGACCAGCCGAAGACGATGTGCCGTCCGCCTGGGCCCAGCAGGGCGACGGACTCCCGGGCGACCTCGCCGCCGACCCCGTCGAGGACGACCGTGGCGGCCCGGCCGCCCAGATACGCGCGGACCTTGCCGGGCCAGGCCGGATCCGTGTAGTCGACGGCGAGGTCGGCGCCGTTCTCCCGCACGAGGGCGGCCTTCCGCGGCCCGCCCGCGAGGCCGATCACCGTGGCGCCGGCGTGCCGGGCGTACTGCACGAGCAGGGTGCCGATGCCGCCGGCCGCGGCCGGGACGACGACCACCGAGTCGGGGCCCGGCTCGGCGAACTGCACGATGCCCATCGTCGTACGGCCGGTGCCGATCATGGCGACGGCCTCGGCGAAGTCCAGGTTCCCGGGGACCTCGTGGATCCGCTCGACCCCGGTGACGGCCAGTTCGGCGTATCCGCCGGGCGCGAAGCCCAGATGGGCCACCACGCGCTTGCCCAGCCACAGGGCGGCGACACCCTCGCCGAGGGACTCGACCACGCCCGCGACCTCACGGCCGGGGACCGTGGGCAGCTCGGTGGGGACGGGCGCAGGACCCCGCACGCCCTCGCGCAGGGCGGTGTCCAGCAGATGGACGCCCGCGGCGGTGACGCGGATCCGGACCTGGCCGGGGCCGGGCAGCGGGGCCCCGGTCTCCTCGTAGGAGAGGTTCTCGGCCGGTCCGAAGGCGTGCAGGCGAATGGCGTGCATGGGCTCCCCCAAGGTGTGGTCCGTGCGAGCGGCGTGCTGTCCGTCCGACACGGTCCACCCTTCATCCTCAAGCATGCTTGAGGTCAAGGGCGCCGCGCCCCAGCACGAGCGAGACCGCGGTCAGGGCGCTGTTGAAGGACACCTCGGACAGCACGCCGGGGGCCGCGACCTGGTCGCCCGCCAGATACACGCCGTCGCCCCGGTCCACGGCGGGCCGGTCGCGCCAGCTGGTGCCGGGCAGGTCGACCGCGCCGGTACGGCCCTGCGCCACGGCCTCGCGCCGCCAGGTGGTCCGCTCGCGCCAGCCGGGGAACCCGAGGTCGAGGAGCTCCTCCGCACGGGCGACGCCCTCGGCGCGGGAGACGCCGGGCGCGACCGGGATCTGCCCCTGGAGCAGCTGCTCACCGGCCGGGGCGAGGGTGCGGTCCTGCGCGGTGAAGCGCTCGATCCAGCCCGGCGCGTCCAGGTCGGAGACGGCGAACGCGTCGCCGCGCCGGGTCCGTACGGCGAGGTCGACGAGCACCGTACGGCCGCTCGGCCAGGTCAGCGAGTCGTCGCCGAGCAGCCGGCGGGCCGCGTCCAGGGAGGTGGCGACGATCACGGGGGTGTCCGTGGGCAGGGTGTCGACGCGTGAGAGGGTCTCCATCCGCACGCCGAGGTTCCAGGCCCGCGCGGCCATGCGGTCGATCACCGCGCCCCATCCCCCGCGCGGGTAGTGCGCCTCGGGCGGCAGCCTGGTGGCACGGCGCAGCCGCTCCTGCACGAACGCCGCCGACAGCGAACCGGGGTCGTGGTGGAACAGGGCGACGGCCGAGTAGTGCGCGGCGGCCCGGGCGGCCTCCTCACCGGCCTCCTCGGTCGCCCAGGTCAGGAAGTCCTGGTCCACGGGGGCCTGCGAGGCGCTGCGGCGCAGCAGCTTGAGCATCGAGAACGGCGGGGTCCGGCGCAGCACGCCGTGATGGCGCAGCCGCAGCCGGGCGGCCTCCAGGGGCGGCAGGGGCGCGAGCGGGCCGATGAGCCCCCGCCGTTGCAGCCAGGTCCAGTGCGGGCCGCCGTTGTACAGGGCGTGGGGGCCCTCGTTGGTCCGGTACGGGCCGTCGGAGGTGCGTGCCCGCCCGCCGAGGGTGTGATGGGCCTCGTACACGGTGACCCGGGCGCCCGCCTCGGCGGCGGTGACGGCCGCGGTGAGTCCGGCGAAGCCGCCGCCGACGACAGTGATGCGGTGCATGGCTGGGGGTCTCCCTCTGCTGGGGTTCACCTGTCACCGGTATGACGGCGCAGCACCCCCGGTGTGTGACACCGGTCCGGGGGCCGGTCCGGCGGAGGAGCGTCCGCACGGCCCGGACAGGGGGCGTCCGCGCAGGCCGGGGCGATTGTCAGTGGCGGGGGGCACGATGGGGGCATGGTGAGCGGACGGTCCGGGGGCACGGGTGTGAGGGCGGCGCGGCGGCCGGAGGTGCGGCTGCCGGCGCTGGAGCGGTGGGACGGCGGGGCGCTGGAGCCGGACGGGGACTACGACGGCCTGGAGCTGAGAGAGGAGGACCTGGCCGGGCAGGACGGGGCGGGCGCCCGTTTCATGGACTGCGCGCTGAAGGGGTGCGTGCTGGACGGGACCCGGCTGCACCACGCCCGTTTCCTCGACTCGGTCCTCACGGATGTGCGCGGGGTCGGCACGGACCTGGCCGAGGCGACGCTGCGGGACGTGGAGCTGCGGGACGCGCGCCTCGGCGGCACGCAGCTGCACGGCGCGGTCCTGGAGCGGGTCGTCGTGCGCGGAGGCAAGCTCGACTTCCTCAACTTCCGCGCGGCCCGCCTCAGAGACGTCGTGTTCGAGTCCTGTGTGCTGGTCGAGCCGGACTTCGGCGGGGCCCGCCTGGAGCGGGTGGAGTTCGTCGACTGCGCCCTGAAGGAGGCCGACCTCACCTCGGCCGGCCTCAAGGACGTCGACCTGCGAGGGGCGGCTCCGCTGGAGATCGCCCGGGGGGTGGACCGGCTGGCGGGCGCGGTGATCAGCATGGGCCAGCTGCTGGATCTGGCGCCGGTGCTGGCGGGGGAGCTGGGGATCCGCGTGGAGGGCTGAGGCCGCCCGGGTCCGACTCCCCGTGCCCCGCGGAGGTCAGCTCACGCGGGGGAAGCGGGCCTGGAGCGTCCAGATCGCCGGGTTCTCGCCCAGGTCCTCGTGCAGGTCGACGAGGTCGGCGATCAGGTCGTGCAGGAAGTCCCGTGCCTCGCGGCGCAGCGCGGTGTGGGAGAAGGTGAGCGGGGCCTCCTCGGCGGGCATCCAGTCGGCCTCGATGTCCACCCAGCCGAACCTCCGCTCGAAGAGCATCCGGTCCGTCGACTCGGTGAAGTCCAGCTCCGCGTACTGGGGGCGGGAGGCACGCGACCCGGCGGGGTCCCGGTCGACGTGCTCGACGATGTCGCACAGGGCCCAGGCGAAGTCCAGCACCGGCACCCATCCCCAGGCCGTGGACAGCTCCCGGTCGGCCTTGGTGTCGGCGAGGTAGACGTCCCCGCAGAACAGGTCGTGCCGCAGGGCGTGGACGTCCGCACGCCGGTAGTCCGTCTGCGGCGGGTCCGGGAAGCGGTTGGAGAGGGCGTAGCCGATGTCGAGCACGTAGCCGATGGTGTCACGCCCGGGCGGCCTCCCACCGCCGGGCCCGAGGGGGCGGAAGGGGCCGCCCGAGGGGGCGGAAGGGGCCGCCCCGGGTGCGGGTGCCGGGTGTCGGGGCCCGCCCGGAGTGCCGGAGGGACATCCAAAGTGCCGGGGCCGCCCGGAGGGCCGGAGGGCACCCGGGGCGGCGGACCGGGTGCGGGCGGGGCGGCCTAGGATCTTGGGTGTGTCCCGGTTCGTGCCCGTTGTTCCCGTCGTGCTGTCCGCCTCCCTCGTCGTGGGGCTCGCCGGCTGCGGCGGCGGGGTGCGGGGCACCCCGGGCGGCGCGGGTCTGCGGGACCCGTACTTCCCGAAGGCGGGCAACGGCGGCTACGACGTCACCCACTACTCCCTCGACCTCGCCTACGAGCCCGCCCGCCGGGAGCTGTCCGGCAGGGCGGTGGTGACGGCCCGGGCCGTCCAGGACCTGTCGGCCTTCAATCTGGACCTCAGGGGGCTGGAGGTCACGGCGGTCACCGTGGACGGTGAGCGCGCCCGCTGGAACCGCGCCGGGCAGGAGCTGACCGTCCGTCCGCACGCCGAACTCCCCGAGGGCCGCACCTTCCGGGTCGCGGTCCGCTACTCCGGCGTGCCCGAGACCGTCACCGACCCGGACGGCTCGCAGGAGGGCTGGCTGCCCACCGCCGACGGCGCGCTCGCGCTGGGCCAGCCGGTCGGCTCGGCCGCGTGGTTCCCGGGCAACCACCACCCCTCGGACAAGGCGTCGTACGACCTCTCGTTCACCGTCCCGCGCGGTCTGACCGCCGTGTCCAACGGCGAACTGCTCCACGAGCGCGCGGGCAGGGACCGGACGACGTTCGTGTGGCGGGCCGCGGAGCCCGTGGCGAGCCATGTCGCCACCGTCGCCGTCGGCCGCTACGAGATCCGCCGGACGGCGGCGGAGGACGGGCTGCCGCTGTACACCGCGGTGGACCCGGTGGAGGCGGGGGCGAGCCGGGCGGTGCTCGCGCGGCTGCCGGAGGTGCTGGCCTGGGCGCAGGACGCCTTCGGGCCGTACCCGTTCTCCTCGGCCGGCGCGATCGTCGAGCGGGACACGGACGCGGGCTACGCCCTGGAGACGCAGAACCGCCCGGTCTTCCCCGGGGCGCCGGACGTCCCGCTGCTCGTCCATGAGCTGGCCCACCAGTGGTACGGAAACTCCGTCACCCCGCGGACCTGGCAGGACATCTGGCTCAGCGAGGGCTTCGCGACGTACGCGGAGTGGCTGTGGGCGGAGGAGCACGGCGGCGACAGCGCGCAGAGGACGTTCGAGGAGCTGTACGCGCACGGCGAGGACGTCCACCCGGACCTGTGGGCGTTCCCGCCCGCGCGTCCGGACGGTGCCGCGCACCTCTCCGGCGACCCCGTCTACCAGCGCGGCGCGATGGTCCTGCACAAGATCCGGCAGCTCCTCGGCGACGACGCGTTCCGCGCGCTGCTGCGCGGCTGGGCCGGTGCCCGCCGCCACGGCACCGCGGACACCGCCGCCTTCACGGCGTACGTGGAGGGGCGGGAGCCGGGCACGGACTTCTCCGGCGTCTGGGAGGAGTGGCTGTACGGGGACGGGAAGCCGGACAGCCCCTGAGCCGGCGTCCCCGGCCGCACGGAGCTCAGCGCACGTCGGGGGAGGCGCCCGTGCCGGTCCGGTCGAAGTCGTCCAGCAGCCGGGCCAGTCCCGGCGGCCACACCGGTTCGGCCTCCTCGGCCAGTTCCTCGCGCGTCCACCAGCGCCAGGTGAGGATCTTGTCCTCGGCGTGCGCGGCGGCCAGGTGAGGGCCGGCCGGGTCCCGGCGGGGACCGCGGGTGACGTAGAGGTGCTCGTGCTGGCGGACGGGGCCGACCGCGTGGGTGAAGTCGTGCTCCCAGGTCGTGAGCAGCGGGCCCGGCTCCAGGTCGGTCCAGCCGGTCTCCTCGCGCAGCTCGCGCAGGGCGCCCTCGCGCGGGGACTCGCCCTCCTTCAGGCCGCCGCCGGGCATCGCCCAGTGCACGCCGACCTCGATGTTGTCGTACCGGAACAGGAACACCGCGCCCCCGGGGTCCAGCACGGCGACCCGGGCGGCGCGGCGGGGCGTGCGCAGCGGTTTGCGCAGCACCGCGCAGGGGCGGCCGAGCCGGAGGTCCTCGCGATGGCCGATCACCTCGTGGCCGAGGGCCGTCCAGAAGGCCAGGCCCTCGGAGTTGCCGTCGAGCACGGCGAGCTTCACGGCGGTGCGGCCGGCCGCGCGGAAGCGGTCCTCGACGAGGGACACGAGCTGTCTGCCGTGACCCCGGCGGCGGGCGTCCGCGCGGACCATCAGCAGACCGATCCACGGGTCCGGGTCCCCGGGGTCGGGGTGGTGCGCCAGGGTGACGGCGATGCCGACCAGCCGGCCCTCGCTGCGCGCGAGCAGCACCTCGGCGTCCGGATGCGCGAGCTCGTCCGCCAGCGCGGCCGCCACCTGTTCGGGGCGGATGTCGTCCGGGTCGGGAAAGTCGCCGGTCAGGGCGTGGAAGTCGCGGTGGGAGGCGTACAGGGCGGTCAGCTCGGTCAGCAGAGGCCCTGGGAGGTCCCCGCCGGGCGGCACTTCCAGCTGCTCGATGATCATGCGGGGACGTTACCTCCGGGGTGTCGCCCGTGACGGGCGGACGAGGCACCGCACGGGGGAACCCCCGGCCGGGGCCGGGGGTTCCCTGGGGCGCGTCCGTCCGTCAGACGTTGACGCCGAAGTCCTGTGCGATGCCCGCGAGGCCGGAGGCGTAGCCCTGGCCGACGGCGCGGAACTTCCACTCGGCACCGTTGCGGTACAGCTCGCCGAAGACCATCGCCGTCTCCGTGGCCGCGTCCTCGGAGAGGTCGTAGCGGGCGATCTCGGCGCCGCCGGCCTGGTTCACGATGCGGATGTAGGCGTTGCGGACCTGGCCGAAGTTCTGCGAGCGGGACTCCGCGTCGTAGATCGAGACCGGGAAGACGATCTTGTCGACGTCGGCCGGGAGACCGGCCAGGTTGACGTTGATCGCCTCGTCGTCGCCCGCGCCCTCGCCGGTGAGGTTGTCACCGGTGTGGACGATGGTCTGGTCCGGCGTCTGCTTGTTGTTGAAGAAGACGAAGTGGGCGTCCGAGTAGACCTTGCCCTGAGGGTTGACCGCGATGGCGGAGGCGTCGAGGTCGAAGTCCGTGCCGGTGGTGGTGCGGACGTCCCAGCCGAGGCCCACGGTGACGGCGGTCAGGCCCGGAGCTTCCTTGGTGAGCGAGACGTTGCCGCCCTTGGACAGGCTTACAGCCATTGTTGGGAGTCCCTTCCCTCGTTGCGTACGACGAACCTACAGCTACCCCAATGAACGCCGAGGGAGGTGCCATAGGTTCCAGGTGTCTTTACTTTCTTTACCGCGTCGGCGGCGGGCGGGGATATTCGCGTGACGTGAACCGCGGGGAAACGGGAACATGGTGGCCATGTCCGGTCCCCATGTCATCCGTGGCTCCGTCTCACTGCCCGAGGCCGAGCTGATGTGGCGTTTCTCGCGGTCGTCGGGACCGGGTGGACAACACGTCAACACCACTGATTCCCAGGTGGAGTTGAGATTCGATCTCGCTTCCACGAAAGCACTTCCGGAAGTGTGGCGCGCGCGGGCGCTCGAACGCCTGGCGGGACGGCTCGCCGACGGGGTGATCACCGTACGGGCGTCCGAGCACCGGTCCCAGTGGCGCAACCGGGAGGCCGCCGCGGTGCGGCTGGCCGCGCTGCTGGCCGAGGCGACCGCGCCGCCGCCCAGGCCCCGGCGGCCCACGCGGATCCCCCGGGGGATCAACGAGCGGCGGCTGCGGGAGAAGAAGCAGCGGGCCGAGACCAAGCGGGGCCGCACGGGCCGCGACTGGCAGTGATCCTGCCCGCCGGGTCCGCCGGCCGCGGGGCCGGGGGTCAGCCCAGGTGGCGGTAGCGGCCCCGGAAGTAGGCCAGGGGGCCGCCGTCCGCGCCCGGGACGCGGGCGCTCAGGACACGGCCCACGACCAGCGTGTGGTCGCCGGCCGGCACCCGCTGCTCGGTGCGGCACTCCAGCGTGGCGAGGGCCCCGCCGACCAGGGGCGCGCCGCTGGCCTCGCCGCGGGTGCAGGGGAGGTCCTCGAAGAGGAGGCGGTCGCTGATGCGGCCCTTCATGGCGAAGCGTCCCGCGATGTGACGCTGGCTCTCGGAGAGCACCGACACCCCCCACAGCGGCTGCTCGGCGAGCAGGTCGTCCATGCGCGAGCCCTCCCGCAGGCCGACCAGGACCAGGGGCGGGTCCAGCGAGACCGACATGAACGCCGTGGCCGTCATGCCGACGTCCTCGCCGGCCGGGGCCATGGGGTCGTCCGGGTCGAGCGCCGGCTCCTGGGCGGTCACCAGGACCACGCCCGAGGCCAGCCGGGACATCGCGGCGCGGAACTCGTCGTCGGTCACCCCCACAGGATGCCCGGCGGCGGGCGAGGGCTGGGCGGGCAGCGTGACAGGAGGATGGTTCAGCACGGGAGAAACGCTAGTCTGCGCCCCACGGCCCCCGCATCGGACCTCCGCCCGAGCGCAGACCTAGGACTCCCGGCGGAGTTCGGTGCTTCCCGCACAACTCCGCCAGGTTTGTGTTCAGTAAACACACAGGGAAAACGCAGAAACCTCACTCAATTGTTCACGTTCGCCTGTGACTTGAGTCACAAGGGGCACTAATTGTTGACCCTGTGTACCGAGTGGGGAGCGCGCTGTGATTCAGTGGCGGGGAAGATGCACAGGGCACCACCCAGAAATGGCGCCGAAGACAACCCTTGATTCGCTGCGAGGTCTCGGGGGGAGGGCGAGCATGGAGACCGAGTCGGAGCCCTACGTCCGTCTGGCGTCCCTTCGGCAGCTGCACCAGGTCATGGCCGACATGAACACCGCGCGCAGCCTGGCGGACACCCTCCAGACCGTGGCCGACGGAGTCGTCAGCGCCCTCGGCTACGAACTGGCCTGCGTCAACCTCGTCCGCCAGGACGGCGACCTGGTCGTCGCCGCGTTCTCCGGCAATCCCGCCGCCGAGGCCCTGATCACCGGACGCGTCGGCTCCCGCGCGTCCTGGGAGCGCCGTCTCAACATGGGTGAGGCATGGGGCGACCTGATCTTCATACCCCACACCGAGGGCTGGGTCCTCGACGACGACGACGTCCCGCAGTGGTTCACCGAGGGCCCCGCCCCCCGCTTCGAGGACGAGTGGCACCCCGCCGACCGGCTCTTCGCCCCCATGTACGCGCCCGGCGGCCAGGGCGGCCCGCACGGCGAACTGCTGGGCGTGCTGTCGGTGGACCGGCCGCGCAACGGCCGCCGGCCCGGCGCCTGGGGCCGCGAGGCCCTCCAGATGTACGCGTTCCAGGCCGCCATCGCCATCAGCAACGCGCGTCTACGTGCCAACATGCAGCGCGCCCTGGTCCGCCTGGAGCGCGACCAGCAGGCGCTGCGCGCCAGCGAGGAGTCCTTCCGCCAGGCGTTCGAGTACGCCCCCTCCGGCATGGCCATCGCCGAGATGGGCGGCGACCAGCACGGCAGGATCCTGCGCACCAACGACGCCCTGTGCCGTCTGCTGGGCCGCCCCGCCGCCGCGATGCGCCGCTACTCCTTCTCCGACCTGGTCCACCCCGAGGACATAGGCACCCTGCTGCGGACCTCCGCCGAGGGCGGCCGGGCCGAGCTGAGGCTGGGCCGCCGCGACGGGACGTACGTCTGGGTGTCCCTGCGCAACAGCGTCGTGGCCGACGCCGCCGACGGACCCCGTTTCCTCCTCACCCACGTCGAGGACATAGAGGACCGCAAGCGCCGCGAGCTGCACCTCGCCCACCGCGCCTCGCACGACTCCCTCACCGGTCTGCCGAACTCCGCCGAACTGCGGGCCCGCCTGTCCGCCCGGCTCTGCCAGCGCCCGCAGTCCGCCTACCCGGGCGAACTGGAGTCCGTCGACGCCGCCTACGGGCACCCGGCCTACGACGGCGGCCACGGCTTCGACTTCCGGCCCGGCGCCGACGCGTACGACGGCTACGACCACCATGTGCACACCGTCGCCCCCGAGAGCGAGCACGACGACGGCACCAAGGGGCTCGCGGTGCTCTTCTGCGACCTCGACGGATTCAAGTCGATCAACGACCGGTTCGGGCACAACGCGGGCGACGCCGTCCTCATCGAGGTCGCCCGGCGGCTGTCGCGCGGCGTGCGCGACGGCGACACCGTGGCCCGGCTCGGCGGCGACGAGTTCGTGATCCTCGCCGACGGCCTCGGCCGGGCCGACGCCCAGGACCTCGCCGTACGTCTGCGCAACGAGATCATCCAGCCGATCCGCGCCGAGGGCCGGGCCGTACGGGTGGGCGCCAGCTTCGGTATCGGCTGGGCACATTGCGGGATGACGGCCGACGAAGTGCTCAAGTCCGCCGACGAACGTATGTACGTCGAGAAACGATCTCGTCCCAAACAGCATCGACGTGCGGGATGATCCCCAGGTCAGAAGGTTGATGCGGTCCGAGTCACCCGTTTGGGGCAGCAAGAACGGGTAGGCTCGCCTCTCTGACACCCATACCGCATCTGTTCCGCACTTGTTGAGGAGTACCTAGGGATGACGCCCGGCGACAGCGGCGCGAGCACGCCCGAGGACGACGACCCGTTCGGCTATCTCTACGCCGACGGTCAGGCCAACGGCGCCCAGCCGCCCTCCGGCGGTTACGGCTACCCGAACTCCGTCAGCAGGGTGCGGACGGTCGGTGAACGCCAGTACGGCCAGCAGCAGGGCGCCGGCTACGGCCAGCAGGTACCGCAGCAGGCCGCCTACGGCCAGCAGCAGGGCGCCCACAACCGGCCCAGCGCGCACTACGCGGCGCCCGAGACCCTGCCCGGAGGCGCTCCCACCGCCCCGCAGCAGTCGTACGGCAACGCGGGCGGCGGCCGCGGCCGCGGCCCCAACACCAAGGGGCTGCTGATCGGCGCGATCGCGGTGGTCGCCGCGGTCGTCATCGGCATCGGCGTGGCCATGATCGGCGGCGACGACGACAAGGGCGGCAAGACCGACGACCAGGCCGGCGTCGACCCCACGCCGACCGCCACCCAGAGCGACGAGCCGAGCCCGACGGCCACCCCCAGCGGCGACGGCAAGATGGAGCCGCTGGAGACCGACGCCAAGGCGCTGCGGCTGTCGCCCGGTGTCGTCACCGCCGCGGACGTCCCCGGTGCCAAATCCGACGGCGGCGTCTACGTGGCCGGGCTGAATCAGCCCGGCGCGTCCGTGACCTGGACGTTCGACGGCATCCCTGACACCGGCAAGTACACCCTCTATGTCGAATACGGTGTCCCGGGCAAGGACGCCAGCACCACCCTCTCGGTGAACGGTTCCGCGCAGGACCGTCCGCTCAACATGGCGAACTTCGCGAAGGGGCCGGAGGGCGACTACGAGAAGGGCTGGACCGAGACGTGGGCGAACATTCAGCTGAACAAGGGGACCAACACCATCAAACTCTCCTGTGAGACCGGGAACCAGTGTGATGTGAACCTGGACCAGATGAAGATCGTGCCGGGCTGGAAGTAGCCGGACCCGGCCCGCAGAGGCCGTCGAGCCCGAGGCGACGCCTGCCCGGGGCCGGCCCCGAGGCCGCCGGCAGGGAAGCCGGGGCCGCACCGACGACGTCGGCTGCGGCTCATCGCCTCTTCACGGTTCCCCCAAGGCCCGATCGCGACAAGAAGCGGCATGCTCGCCGTCTGCCGTCGCGAACTGCTCAGGCCGCGGTGGCCTCTGCGGTCACCGTGATCCGGGGGCGCAGTTCCTCGTAGGCCACGAAGTCGAACTCGCCCGCCGCGGGGGCCCGCACGGTCGCCGCGGACAGGGCCGCCGCGCGGGCCAGACGGTCCGGCCAGGGGAGGTTCTCCACCAGGCCCGACAGCAGGCCCGCCACCGCCGAGTCGCCGGCGCCGGTCGGGTTGCCGTGCACCCGGGCCGGCGGGGCCGCGCGCCAGCGGCCCTCGGGCGTCACCGCCAGCAGCCCCTGCGCGCCGAGCGAGGCGACCACCGCGCGGGCACCGCGTCTGCGGGCGTCCTGGGTGGCCCGCAGCGGCTCGTGCGAGCCGGTCAGCTCGGCCAGCTCCTCCGCGTTCGGCTTCACGATGTCCGGCCGGGCCGCCACCCCGCGCCGCAGCGGCTCCCCGGCGGTGTCCAGCAGCACCGGCACGCCCGCCGCCCGCGCGGACCGTACGAGTCCCGCGTACGCCCCCACCGGCACGCCCGGCGGCAGACTGCCGCACAGCGCCACCGCGGACGCCGACCCGAGCAGCCCCTCGTACGCCTCCTGGAAGGCGGACCACTCCGCCGGGGAGACGACCGGGCCGGGCTCGTTGAGCTGGGTGGTGTCGCCGGTCGTCCCGTCGACCACGGCGACCGTGCGGCGGGAGGCGCCGGCGCACGGGACGAGCGCGTCGACCACGCCCGGTACGGCGGTGAGCCGCTCCTGGATCGCCCGTCCGGTGCGGCCGCCCGCGAAGCCGGTGACCGTCACCGGGTGGCCGAGGGCGGCGAGCACCCGGGCCACGTTGACCCCCTTGCCGCCGGGCCGTTCGACGACCTCGGAGACACGGTGGGAGGTGTGCGGCCGCAGGGACCGCACGCGATAGGTGAGGTCGAGAGCGGTGTTCGGCGTGACCGTGAGGATCAACTGGTCCGGCCTCCCCCGAGAATGCTCGCCGACCGACTGTCCGGCCGACTGATGGCGTCCTGATCATGCCAAACAGACGGCGACCGGCCCAGACCCGGGACCGGCCACCGTCCGGCGGACCACGACGCAATCAGGCCAGTCGGGGACCGACCACCCATTCCCCCCGCCGCATGACGCCCTGGACGTCGAAGCCGGAGTCCAGCAGGACGAGGTCGGCGTACTTGCCGGGCTCCAGCGAGCCGACGGAGCCGTCGAGGCCCAGCAGCCGGGCCGGGTTGGCGGACAGCGCGGCGACGGCGTCCCCGACCGGCAGCCGGTCGACGGTCACCGCGCGCTTGAACGCGCGGTCCAGGGTGAGGGTGGAGCCGGCGATCGAGCCGCCCTCCACCAGCCGGGCCACCCCGTCCCGTACCTCGACCTCCAGCGGGCCGAGCATGTAGCGGCCGTCGCCGCTCCCGGCCGCGTCCATCGCGTCGGTGATGAAGGCGACCCGTCCGGCGCCCTTGTGATGGAACGCCAGCTCCAGGGCGGCCGGGTGCAGATGGGTGCCGTCGTTGATCAGCTCGACCGTGACCCGCTCGTCCTCCAGCAGCGCGGCGATCGGGCCGGGAGCGCGGTGTCCGAGCGCGGGCATCGCGTTGAACAGGTGCGTGGCGACCGTCGCGCCCGCGTCGATCGCCTCGACCGTCTGCTCGTACGTGGCGTCCGTGTGGCCGATCGCCGCGATCACGCCGTGCTCGGCGAGCAGCCGTACGGAGTCGGTGCCGCCGGGCAGTTCGGTGGCGAGCGTGACCATCCTCGCGTGCCCGCGCGCCGCGTCGATCAGCTTGCGCACGTCCGCCGGGTCGGGGTCGCGCAGCAGCTTCTCGGAGTGGGCGCCCTTGCGGCAGGGGGAGATGAACGGGCCCTCGAAGTGGACGCCCGCGATGTCGCCCTGCTCGGCCAGCTCGCTCAGCAGGCCCGCCTGGCGGACCAGCAGGTCCATCTCGTCGGTGACGGTGGAGGCGACCAGGGTGGTGGTGCCGTGGCGGCGGTGGGTCCGCACGGCCGTCAGCACGTCGTCCGCCGTGCCGGTGGAGAAGGAGGCCCCGCCGCCGCCGTGGTTGTGGATGTCGACGAAGCCGGGGACCAGCCAGTGGCCGCTCACGTCGAGGGAGCGGGCGTTCTCGGGCGCCCCGGCGGCGATCCGGGCACCGTCGATCACCAGCCGGCCGTTCTCGGCCGTGCCGGAGGGGAGGACCACGTTGGCTCCGGTGAGGACCAGGGGAGTCCCGTCCGTCGCGGGCCGCGGGTCCTCGTGGGTTCCCCGCGCTCCGCGGCGAGGCCGCTCGCCGGCGCTGTCCCGCGTCCCTGGGTCGGCTGCCATCAGGTCGTTACCTCCGTACGGTCCGTTCGGTTGAGGAGATCCCAGGCCAGAAGGCCCGCGCCCAGGCAGCCCGCCGTGTCGCCCAGGGCCGCGGGCACGACGGAGGGCAGCTTCTGGAAGGTGACGCGCTGCCGGACGGCGTCCCGCAGGGGTGAGAACAAGGTTTCCCCCGCCTCGGCGAGCCCGCCACCGATGATCAGGGTGCGGGGGTCCAGCAGGGTGAGCGCGGTGACCAGGCCGTCCGCGAGCGCGTCGACCGCGTCCTGCCAGATCCGTACGGCGTTCGGATCACCGGACACGACGGACCGCGCGCAGTCGGCGGCGTCCGCCTGCGGGTCCCCGCACGCGGCGGCCCACGCCTCGCTCACGGCGGACGCGGACGCGTACCGCTCCAGGCAGCCGCGCTGGCCGCACGGGCAGAGGACGCCCGACGGCCGTACGACGACATGGCCGATCTCGCCCGCGAAGCCGTGCGCGCCCGCCTCCACGCGGCCGTCGATGCCGATCGCGCCCGCGATCCCGGTGCCCAGCGGCACGAACAGGAAGCGGTCGGCGCCCCGGCCCGCGCCGATGCGGCCCTCGGCGAGGCCGCCGGTGCGCACGTCGTGGCCGAGCGCCACCGGGATGCCGCCGAGGCGCTGTGCGAGCAGATCGCGCAGGGGGACGTCACGCCAGCCGAGGTTCGCGGAGTACGCGGCGACGCCCTGCGCCTCGTCGACGATGCCCGGCACGGCCACGCCGGCGGCGCTCGCCGGCTCGCCGAAGTACTTCTCGCCGTACGCCCGCAGATCGGCGGCGAAGGCGAGGATGCCGTCCACGACCGCCTGCGGACCGCGCTCGCGCCCGGTGGCCCGGCGCGCCTGGTGCAGCAGCTCGCCGTTCGCCCCTGCCAGGGCGGCCTTCATCCCGGTGCCGCCCACATCGAGGGCGATGACATGTCTCACGGGGACAGTGTGGCCCGAGGACCCGCAAGAGGTCTAGTCCACTTGCATGGTGTAGACCATAATTCGGATAGCGGACACGGGTGAAGAGTGCCCGGCCACGACATGAACAGGGGTGCTCGGTGCAGCGGCGTACGACGGGATGGGTCGCGGTGGTCTCCGCGCTGGGCATGACGGCCGGGCTCGGAGGCTGCGGGGTCGGCGAGGACTCCGGCGGCGTCACCCTCAAGCTGGTCGCCGCCGACTACGGCGACAGCGCGGCCAACAGCTCCCGGAAGTACTGGGACAAGCTCGCCGCCGCCTACGAGGACGACCACCCCGGCGTGAAGATCGACGTCGAGATCCACTCGTGGAACGACGTCGACCGCAAGGTCAAGGAGATGGTCGACGCCGGACAGGCCCCCGACCTCGCGCAGATCGGGGCGTACGCCGACTACGCCGCCGACGACCTTCTGTACACCGCCGACGACCTGCTCTCCATCACCACCCAGGCCGACTTCGCCGGTCAGCTCGCCGACGCCGGCCAGGTCCGCGGACGCCAGTACGGCATGCCCTTCGCCGCCTCCACCCGGCTGCTCTTCTACAACAAGGCCCTGTTCGAGGGAGCCGGGCTCACGCCGCCCACCACCTGGGCGGAGCTGGCCTCCGACGCCGAGGCTCTCGAGGCCGAGGGCGTGACCTACCCGTACGCGCTGCCCCTCGGGTCCGAGGAGGCCCAGGCCGAGACCATGCAGTGGCTGCTCAGCGGGGGCGGCGGCTACACCGACACGCTGGGCACCTTCAGCATCGACTCCACCGAGAACGTCGAGACCTTCACCTGGCTGCGCGACGAGCTGGTCGGCAAGGGCCTGACCGGGCCCGTCGCGCCGGCGAAGCTGAACCGGGCCGACGCCTTCGCCGCGTTCGCCTCCGGCAAGGTCGGCATGCTCAACGGGCACCCCTCGCTGATGAAGATGGCCGCGAGGAAGGGCGTGAAGTTCGGCATGGTGCCGATGCCCGGGGTGGACGGGGAGAACAGGTCGGCCATGGGCGTCGCCGACTGGATGATGGCGTTCAAGAAGAACGGCCACCGGAAGGAGGCCGGCGAGTTCCTCGACTTCGTCTACAGCGAGAGGAACGTCCTCGACTTCTCCCGCGAGTACGACCTGCTGCCGGTGACCAACTCCGCCTCCGAGGCCATGGCCGCCGCGGACGGGGACCAGGACCTCAGGCCGTTCCTCGACCAGCTCGGGCTCGCCGAGTTCTACCCCGTGGGCAAGACGTCCTGGGCGTCGGTCAGTGCCGACGTCAAGAAGAGCGTCGGGAAGGCGGTCGCCTCCGGAGGGAGCCCGTCGGCCGTGCTGGGCGGACTCCAGGCGAAGGCGACCCAGGCGGAGGCCGAGGCCGAGGCGGCCGCCGGCTGACGTGCTCGCGTTGTCGGTGGCCGGGGCTACTGTGCGGGCATGGACACGCAGGACCTCGGGCAGCGGGAGCAGGGCATCCTCGCGCTGGAACGCCGGGGCTTCACCGGCCCCGGCGCGAAGGAACGGGCGATACGCGAGGAGCTGGGGCTGGCGCCGGTGCGCTACTACCAGCTCCTGAACGCCCTGCTGGACGATCCGCGGGCCCTCGCGCACGACCCCGTGACCGTCAACCGGCTGCGGCGGGTGCGGGAGACCCGGCGCTCCGAACGCTGACCCGGTCTCCGCGCGGCCGTGCGAGCCGCGTCCCGCGCCGGTGAGCCGTGCGTGCGCCCGGGGCCGCCTGGATAGGGTCGCCTGTATGGGCAGCCATGAGCACGCTTCGCAGGAACGTCCTACCGACCTGTTGCCGACGCCCGTCACCCCGGCCGGACGCGAGGGGCTCGACGCGCTCCTCGCCCGGCCGGGCAGGGCGGTGATCGCCCTCGACTTCGACGGCACCCTCGCGCCGATCGTGCCGGACCCCGACCAGGCGCGCGCCCACCCCGGCGCGGTGCCCGCGCTGTCCCGGCTCGCGCCCCGCGTGGCGTCGGTCGCCGTCGTCACCGGCCGGCCGGCCGGGGTCGCCGTGCACCACGGGGGGTTCGCCGGGGTGCCCGGACTGGAGCACCTCACCGTGCTCGGGCACTACGGGGCCGAGCGCTGGGACGCGGCCGACGGTGAGGTCACCGCGCCCGAGCCGCATCCCGGGGTCGCCGCCGTGCGGGCGGAACTGCCCGGGGTGCTGGAGGCGGCCGGAGCCCGGCAGGGGACCTGGATCGAGGAGAAGGGGCGGGCCGTCGCCGTCCACACCCGGCGGGCGGAGGACCCCCGGGCCGCGTTCGAGGCGCTGCGGGAGCCGCTCGGGGAGCTGGCCGCCCGCAACGGGCTGATCGTGGAGCCGGGACGCATGGTCCTGGAGCTGCGGCCGCCCGGCACGGACAAGGGCGTGGCCCTTCTGGAGCACGTCCGGGCCGTGGGCGCCGAGTGCGTCGTGTACGCCGGTGACGACCTCGGCGACCTGCCCGCCTACGCCGCCGTCGACAAGCTCCGCTCCGACGGTGTGCCGGGGCTGCTGGTGTGCAGCGGCAGCGACGAGGTCGTCGAGCTGCGGGAGCGGGCGGATGTCGTCGTGGACGGGGCGGAGGGTGTGGTCCGGCTGCTGAGCGCCCTCGCGGCGCGGCTGGGCTGACCGCGGACCGACCGGCGTCCGCCGTGCGGCCGTGTGCGGTGCCTGGGCGCCGCGGACGGGTGCGGGTCGTGGTCGGTCGGTCGCGCAGTTCCCCGCGCCCCTGGGGGGTGGGTTCGGGGCGGTGTCGGCTGGTTGCGCGGTGTCTGCGTTCCTGGGGGGTGGGTTCGGGGCGGTGTCGGCTGGTTGCGCGGTGTCTGCGTTCCTGGGGGGTGGGTGCGGGTCGTGGTCGGCTGGTTGCGCGGTGCCTGCGTTCCTGGGGGGTGGGTGCGGGGCGTGGTCGGCTGGTTGCGCGGTGCCTGCGTTCCTGGGGGGTGGGTGCGGGGCATGGTCGGCCGGTCGCGCAGTTCCCCGCGCCCCTGGGGGGTGGGCGCGGGGCGGCGTCGGGCGGTTGCCTTCGCGCCCGGGGGCGTCAGGTGTCCAGGGCGTTCAGCTGGTCCAGGAACCACCGGCTCGGGGGGAGGGCCGTCGCGGCCTCGGCCAGGCGCTTGGTCCGGCCGGCCCGTTCCTCCGGGGGCATCGACAGGGCCTCGTGCAGGGCCCGGGCCGTACCGACGACGTCGTACGGGTTCACGCCCAGCGCGTCCTCGCCCAGCTCCTCGTACGCGCCGGCCTCGCGCGAGAGCACCAGCGCGCAGCCCCGGTCGGAGACGACGGGGACCTCCTTGGCGACCAGGTTCATTCCGTCCCGGACGGGGTTGACCAGGGCGACGTCCGCCAGCCGGTACGCGGCCAGCGAGCGCGCGAAGTCGTCCTCGACGTGCAGGAGGACCGGGGTCCAGCCGGGCGTGCCGAAGTCGGCGTTGATCTCCTCGGCGACGCGCCGCACCTCCGCCGTGTAGTCGCGGTAGACGGCGAGATCCTGCCGGGAGGGGTAGGCGAAGGCCACGTGGACCACCCGCTCGCGCCACTCCGGGTGCGCGTCGAGCAGGTGCCGGTAGGCGAGGAGGCCGCGGACGATGTTCTTGGACAGCTCGGTGCGGTCGACCCGGACGATCGTCCTGCGGTCCGCACCGCCGATCTCGTCCCGCAGGGCCGTCATCCGCTCGGCCACGTCCTCCCGGTGCGCGCGCTCGCGCAGGAAGTCCGCGTCCGCGCCCAGGCCGTGGACACCCACCCGGGTCCCGCCGAGGCCGCCGGCGAACGCGTCGCAGCACGCCGTGAACGCGTCCGCCCAGCGGCGGGTGAGGAAGCCGAGACGGTCCGCGCCGAGCATGCCGCGCAGCAGCTGGGCGGAGATGTCGTCGGGGAGCATCCGGAAGTACTCCGGAGGGGCCCAGGGCGTGTGGGAGAAGTGTCCGATGCGCAGGTCGGGGCGCAGCTCGCGGAGCATCCCCGGGACCAGGCAGAGGTGGTAGTCCTGGACGACCACCGCCGCGCCCTCGGCGGCCTCCTCGGCGAGCGCCTCGGCGAAGGCCCGGTTGTACGCCTCGTACGACGCCCACTGCGCGCGGAAGCCGGCGTCGAAGACGGGTTCGAGAGGGGTCTGGTAGAGCATGTGGTGGACGAACCACAGGACCGAGTTGGCGATGCCGTTGTAGGCGTCGGAGAAGACCGTCGCGTCGATGTCCAGCATGCGCACCTGCTGCCCGCCGGTGGCGTCGGCGGACAGCCGCCTGCCGCCGTGGGAGCGGCGCACCGCCTCGCGGTCGGCGTCGCCCAGCGCCGCGCAGACCCATACCGCGCCCGCCTCCGGCCCGATCGCCGACAGCCCGGAGACCAGCCCGCCGCCGCCCCGCCGGGCGTGCAGCGAGCCGTCCTCGCGCAGTTCGTACGAGACCGGGCCGCGGTTGGACGCGACCAGCACCTGTGCACCGTGCGTGGGAGCCATACGCCTCAACCTAGCCCGGCCCGGAAACGCTCAAACGTGCGGTTCATCTGTATACGGCCGTCGTCGGGCACTACGCGACCCTGCGGGCCGCGTACTCGGCGATCTCCGCCATCGGCGGACGTTCCTCGGTGTCCACGGAGTAGGTGCGGGCCTCGAAGCCGTCCTCGCCGCGCTCGAACTGGGTGAGGGCCGGGCGGACGAGGTGCCCGCGGGCCAGCCGGAGCTGGGCCGTGCGGTAGATCGCGGCGGCCATGCGGCCGAGGGCCTGGCCGTCCTGGTGGCGGTGCTTGCGCACCCCGACGTCGACCTGGGCGAGGGCGTCCAGGCCCACCAGATGGAGGGAGTCGACCAGCATGCCCAGTTCCACGCCGTAGCCGACGGGGAAGGGCAGCTGTTCGAGAAGACTGCGGCGGGCCGCGTACTCGCCGCCGAGCGGCTGCACGAAGCCCGCGAGCTGGGGCCAGTGCATGTTCAGCAGCGGGCGGGCCATCAGCTCCGTGACCCGGCCCCCCTGGCCCGCGGCGCCGGCCAGGGGACGGTCGTACATCCCCTTGACCAGATCCACCCCGGGGTCGGTGAGGAGCGGGCCGACGATGCCGGAGACGAAGTCGGAGGAGAACTCCTTCAGGTCGGCGTCGATGAAGCAGACGATGTCCCCGCCGGTGACGAGGAGCGAGCGCCAGAGCACCTCGCCCTTGCCCGGGACGGCCGGGATGCGGGGCAGGATCGTGTCGCGGTGGACGACCTTGGCGCCGGCCGCCGCGGCGACCTGCGAGGTGCGGTCGGTGGAACCCGAGTCGACCACGACTATCTCGTCGACCAGGGGGACCTGCTGCATCAGGTCGTGGCGGACGATCGCGACGATGTCGCCGACCGTCTCCTCCTCGTTGAGCGCGGGGAGCACGACGGAGACCGTCAGCCCGGACGCCCGCTTCGCGGCGAGGATCTTGTGGAGCGGGCGGTCGGTCACGGACCAGGAGCGGGTGGTCAGCCAGCGCTCGACTTCTTCCAGCACAGCCTGCGGCTCCTCTGCGTTCTCTCGGCGAGCGGGGGTCTCGGGAAACTCTGTGATCCATCTCGCGGTTCGGACGGCTATCTCAACTGTCCTGGCCTTCGGTTACAGTCTTGAACAACGCTGATGACCATCGCATGTCGGGGGCCGTCGGCGCGGACAACCACATACAGCTCATCCAGAGGGGCAGAGGGAAACGGCCCGATGAAGCCCCGGCAACCCTCCAGTCGGTTCTCCTGACATTCGTGCAGCGAGGCTCCCGGCTAGGGAAGGTGCCAAATCCGTCTCACGACGAGATGCGTCGTGAGGAAGATGAGGAGAAAGGGCCTCGCCTCACATGGCTTCGCAGACTGTTGCAAGCAGCACCGATCCCGTCGTCGACCTCGGTCCCGCAGCGGCCCTGAGCTGTCGCGAGTGCGGACACCGGGTCCCCCTCGGACCCGTCTTCGCCTGCGAGGAGTGTTTCGGGCCGCTGGAGATCTCCTACGACTTCTCCGCGTACGACACCGAGGAACTGCGGAAGCGGATCGAGGCCGGACCGGCGAACATCTGGCGTTACGCCCCCCTGCTTCCCGTCCCGGCGGACGTGGCCGAGAAGCCCAACCTGAACCCCGGCTGGACCAAGCTCGTCAAGGCCGACAACCTGGCGCGCGAGCTGGGTGTCACCGGCGGCCTCTTCGTCAAGGACGACTCCGGCAACCCCACCCACTCCTTCAAGGACCGGGTCGTGGCGCAGGCCCTGGAGGCCGCCCGCGCCTTCGGCTTCACCACACTGTCCTGCTCCTCCACCGGCAACCTCGCCGGTGCCGTCGGTGCCGCGGCCGCGCGTGCCGGTCTCCGCTCCTGCGTGTTCATCCCGCACGACCTGGAGCAGGGCAAGGTCGTCATGGCCGCGGTCTACGGCGGCGAGCTCGTCGGCATCGAGGGCAACTACGACGACGTCAACCGCTTCTGCTCCGAGCTCATCGGCGACCCGGCCGGCGAGGGCTGGGGCTTCGTCAACGTCAACCTGCGGCCCTACTACGCGGAGGGCTCCAAGACCCTCGCGTACGAGATCTGCGAGCAGCTGGGCTGGCGGCTGCCGGACCAGATCGTGGTGCCGATCGCGTCGGGCTCCCAGCTCACCAAGATCGACAAGGGCCTCCAGGAGCTGATCCGGCTCGGGCTCGTCGAGGACCGGCCGTACAAGATCTTCGGTGCGCAGGCCGAGGGCTGTTCGCCGGTGTCGACGGCCTTCAAGGCCGGGCACGACGTGGTGCGGCCGCAGAAGCCGGACACCATCGCCAAGTCGCTGGCCATCGGCAACCCCGCCGACGGGCCGTACGTCCTCGACATCGCGCGCCGCACCGGCGGTGCCGTGGAGGACGTGACGGACGAGCAGATCGTGGACGCGATCAAGCTGCTCGCCCGGACCGAGGGCATCTTCGCCGAGACGGCCGGCGGTGTGACCGTCGGTGTGACGCGCAAGCTGATCGAGAGCGGCGCCCTCGACCCCTCGCTGACCACCGTCGTCCTCAACACCGGTGACGGCCTCAAGACCCTCGACGCGGTGGCCGGCACCGGTCTGACCGCGACGATCCGCCCCAACCTGGACTCCTTCCGAGAGGCTGGCCTCGCATGAGCGTGACCGTCCGCATCCCCACCATCCTGCGCACCTACACCGGCGGTCAGGCCGAGGTCCCCGCCGAGGGCACGACCCTCGCCGAGGTCATCGCCGACCTGGAGAAGAACCACACGGGCATCGCCGCCCGGGTCCTGGACGACCAGGGCAAGCTGCGCCGGTTCGTGAACGTCTACGTCAACGACGACGACGTGCGCTTCGAGCAGGGGCTTCAGACGGCGACTCCGGACGGCGTCGGCGTGTCCATCATTCCGGCCGTCGCGGGCGGCTGATCCCCCTCGCCCATTACCTTCGGTAAGGGCGGTTACCGAGAGTTCATCGAATTGCCCCCTCTGCGAGAGAAGCGGAGGGGGCAATTCTGCATGGTTGAGCGCGGTAAGGTTGGGGAAGCCGCCGTCTTCCGCATGCCGGGCGCATATGAGTTTCGCCAGGGAGTGCGTGGAGAACCGATAGGAAGTCGCCAAAGTGTGTGGCGGATTTGAGCCTTTCGCCCCTCTTTGCCGGGCCCGACTTGCCCGGGGTTCGGGTGAATTCTCGGCAGATTCCCGACCGGTCGCGTCCTGAATTCTCGTCCGATTGACCTGTTGCAGACGGCAGTTGGACAGATACATTCAGCCGCGGTCGACGCGTTCCGGCGCACGCCCCCGGCCAATGGGGGGTGAGGTCTGACCCGGGTCCGCGAAGTGTGGATCTGTGCAAGGGCCAGTAATAGGGGAGTTAGGCATGGCTCAGGGCACCGTCAAGTGGTTCAACGCGGAGAAGGGGTACGGCTTCATCGCGGTCGACGGTGGTGCGGACGTGTTCGTCCACTACAGCGCGATTCAGATGGACGGGTACCGCACCCTTGAAGAGGGCCAGCGGGTCGATTTCGAGATCTCGCAGGGCCAGAAGGGGCCGCAGGCGGACATGGTCCGTCTGGCGACCAGCTGAGGCACGCGTCGACTTACTGCAGCGACGTTCTTCTTCGAAGGGCCCGCACCTCCCGGGGTGCGGGCCCTTCGTCGTGTCCGGGACCTGTTCGCGTCCGGCTGAGCGCCCCGCCCGATCCCCGAGAGCCGCTTGCACTCGATGGGGGCGAGTGCTAATCATTGGCGTTAGCACTCTGAAGGTGAGAGTGACAACGAAGGACCGGGTCGGTGAGGCCCGCAGGCCGGGTGGGGCAAGGAACCACGAGGCCCGCGAGCCGTCCGTCGCGGGCGCGGGCGCGGTCCGAAGGAATCACCCCCAGTCCTGGAGGGACCACTTCACATGGCCAAGATCATCGCGTTCGACGAGGAGGCGCGGCGCGGCCTCGAGCGCGGCATGAACCAGCTCGCGGACGCCGTCAAGGTGACGCTCGGCCCCAAGGGTCGCAACGTCGTCCTCGAGAAGAAGTGGGGCGCCCCCACGATCACCAACGATGGTGTCTCCATCGCCAAGGAGATCGAGCTCGAGGACCCGTACGAGAAGATCGGCGCCGAGCTGGTCAAGGAAGTCGCCAAGAAGACGGACGACGTCGCCGGCGACGGTACGACCACCGCCACCGTCCTCGCCCAGGCGCTGGTCCGCGAGGGCCTGCGCAACGTGGCCGCCGGTGCCAACCCGATGGCCCTGAAGCGCGGTATCGAGAAGGCCGTCGAGGCCGTCTCCGGTGCGCTGCTCGACCAGGCCAAGGAGGTCGAGACCAAGGAGCAGATCGCCTCCACCGCCTCCATCTCCGCCGCCGACACGCAGATCGGCGAGCTCATCGCCGAGGCGATGGACAAGGTCGGCAAGGAAGGCGTCATCACCGTCGAGGAGTCGCAGACCTTCGGTCTGGAGCTTGAGCTCACCGAGGGCATGCGCTTCGACAAGGGCTACATCTCCGCCTACTTCGCGACCGACATGGAGCGCATGGAGGCGTCGCTCGAGGACCCCTACATCCTCATCGCCAACTCCAAGATCGGCTCCGTCAAGGACCTGCTCCCGCTGCTGGAGAAGGTCATGCAGTCGGGCAAGCCGCTGCTGATCATCGCCGAGGACGTCGAGGGCGAGGCCCTGTCGACCCTGGTCGTCAACAAGATCCGCGGCACCTTCCGCTCCGTGGCCGTCAAGGCCCCGGGCTTCGGCGACCGCCGCAAGGCCATGCTCGGCGACATCGCCATCCTCACGGGCGGCGAGGTCATCTCCGAGGAGGTCGGCCTCAAGCTGGAGAACGCGACCCTGGACCTCCTGGGCCGCGCCCGCAAGGTCGTCATCACCAAGGACGAGACCACCATCGTCGACGGCGCCGGCTCCTCGGAGCAGGTGGGCGGCCGCGTGAACCAGATCCGCGCCGAGATCGAGAACAGCGACTCCGACTACGACCGCGAGAAGCTCCAGGAGCGCCTGGCCAAGCTCGCGGGCGGCGTGGCCGTCATCAAGGCCGGTGCCGCCACCGAGGTGGAGCTCAAGGAGCGCAAGCACCGCATCGAGGACGCCGTCCGCAACGCGAAGGCGGCCGTCGAGGAGGGCATCGTCGCCGGTGGCGGCGTGGCCCTGCTCCAGGCTTCCCAGGTCTTCGAGAAGCTGGAGCTCGAGGGCGACGAGGCCACCGGTGCCGCTGCTGTGAAGCTGGCCCTGGAGGCCCCGCTGAAGCAGATCGCCGTGAACGCCGGCCTCGAGGGCGGCGTCGTGGTGGAGAAGGTCCGCAACCTCACCCCGGGCCACGGCCTCAACGCCGCGACCGGCGAGTACGTCGACCTGGTCGCCGAGGGCATCATCGACCCGGCCAAGGTGACGCGTTCCGCGCTGCAGAACGCCGCGTCGATCGCCGCGCTGTTCCTCACCACCGAGGCCGTCATCGCCGACAAGCCGGAGAAGGCCGCCGCGCCGGCCGGCGGCGGCATGCCGGGCGGTGACATGGACTTCTGATCCTCCCGAGGATCGGCACCAGTCCTTTCGTACGAGGGCGGCACTCCCTGTCTGTGGCAGGGGGTGCCGCCCTCGGGCGTGTCCGGGGTCACATCCACGGCCCGGCTGAAGCGGAATACGCGGACCCGTATATGCAGTTACTTAAGAGAGTGCAACAATGCGCGTGCACATACCAGCTGGTCGATACGCGCCCCCCGTCCTGAGGAGCCCCCACGTGACCGTCGCCGAGCCCGCCGCCTCCCGCGCGGCCCAGGTCCTGTCCCGCCCCACCGCGATCAACGGCCTCACCCTCCCCAACCGGATCGTGATGGCGCCCATGACCCGCCAGTTCTCCCCGGGCGGCGTCCCCGGCGAGGACGTGGCCGGCTACTACTCCCGGCGGGCCGCCGCGGGCGTCGGCCTCATCGTCACCGAGGGCACCTACGTCGGCCACGACTCCGCCGGCGAGAGCAACCGTGTGCCCCGCTTCCACGGCGAGGAGCAGCTCGCGGGCTGGGCGAAGGTCGTCGAGGCCGTGCACGCCGAGGGCGGGAAGATCATGCCGCAGCTGTGGCACATCGGCATGGTGCGCAAGCCCGGCCGGCCGCCGTTCGCGGACGCCCCCGCCGTCGGCCCGTCCGGCATCCGCCTCGACGGCACCGAGGGCACGGGCCGGGCGATGACCCGGACCGACCTGGACGACGTCCTCGCCGCCTTCGTCGAGGCGGCCGTGGCGGCCGAGCGCATCGGCTTCGACGGCATCGAACTGCACGGCGCCCACGGCTACCTGCTCGACCAGTTCCTGTGGGCCGGCACCAACCGCCGTGAGGACGCGTACGGCGGTGACGCGGTCGCCCGTACCCGGTTCGCGGCGGAGATCGTGGCGGCCGTGCGCGAGGCCGTCTCCGCGGACTTCCCCGTCGTCTTCCGCTACTCGCAGTGGAAGCAGGACGCCTACGACGCGAGGCTCGCCGAGACCCCCGAGGAGCTGGAGGCGATCCTCACCCCGCTGGCCGAGGCCGGCGTCGACGCCTTCCACGCCTCCACGCGCCGCTACTGGCTGCCGGAGTTCGAGGGCGCGGACCTCAACCTCGCGGGCTGGACCAAGAAGCTCACCGGCAAGCCCGCCATCACCGTCGGCTCGGTCGGCCTGGAGGGTGACTTCCTGGGTGCCTTCGTGGGCGAGGGCGCGCCCGTGGGCAGCCTCGACAACCTGCTGGAGCGGATGGAGCGGGACGAGTTCGACCTGGTCGCCGTCGGCCGGGCGATCCTCCAGGACCCCGAGTGGGCGGCGAAGGTGCTGTCCGGGCGGTTCGACGACCTGCGGCCCTACGACGCGGCGGCGCTGCAGAGCCTGAGCTGACGGCCCGGCGGCCCTACAGGTTGCCCAGCGGCTCGATGTCCACCCGGACCGGGGTGCCCCACACCCTCAGCACCTCGTAGTCGGTGAACTCGTGGACCAGCCGGTACGCCATCGCGGCGTGCGGGCCGCGCCGCTGGGCGGCCAGGTAGAGCTCCGCCTCCCGGCGGTCCCGCCGGGGCGTGCCGCACAGCTGCCACTCCTGGCCGTTCCACAGCTCCGGCAGCCACCGCTGCTGGGGCTGCGGCCGGTCCTCGCGCACCCCGTAGCGGGAGGGCGCGCTCTCCGCCGGCCTCGGCGCGGCGGGCCCGTTGATCTCGGCCCGCCGGGCGGCCCTGCGGCGTGTCTCGCACAGCAGGCACAGGTCCGGGGCCGCCGTGTCGACCGGACCGTTCGGGTGCTCGGCGCAGCGCGTGGCAGGCGCCGCCGTCGTGATGCCCTCCTCCAGCAGCTCCAGCGCGCGCCGCAGGTCCCCCTTCACCTCGTGCAGCTTCGCATCGGGCGTGTCGGTGGTCAGCGCTTCCCCGTGCTCCCCGAGCAGACGAAGCGCCCGGCCGAGGGCGGTGAGCTGGGCGTGGTTCATGGTGTCCCAGGGTAGGAGGTCCGGGCGCCGGACGCGGGGCGGGTCCGGTGCCCGGACCGCCCCAGGCCGAAGGCGTACGTGGCCGCGAAGCCCACCGCGTAGCCGGTGACCAGGCCGCCCGCGTAGATCGCCGCGGTCGCTCCCAGGCCGCGGTTGCCCGCGAGCAGGGGGAAGAGGGCCCATCCCGACGGGCCGATCGCGGTCGCGCCCACCGTGGTGCCGAGCATCGCGAAGAACCCGACGAAGGCGCCTCCGGCCGCGCCGCCCGCGCACGCGGTGAGGAAGGGGCGGCCCAGAGGCAGGGAGACGCCGTAGATCAGGGGTTCGCCGACGCCGAGCAGGCCCGCGGGGAGGGCCGACCTGATCGTCGTCCGCAGGGAAGTGTCGTGGCGCAGCCGGACGTACACCGCGGCCGCGGCGCCGACCTGGCCGGCGCCCGCCATGGCCAGGAGGGGGAGCAGCACGGTGTGGCCCTGCTGCTCGATCAGGGTGGTGTGGAGGGGGATGAGGGCCTGGTGGAGGCCCAGCATCACCAGCGGGAGGAACAGGCCGCCCATGATCAGGCCCGCCACCGCGCCGGTGTTCGTCAGCAGCCAGTCCGCCGCGCCGCCGATGGCCGTCGAGATCTCCCCGGCCGCGTACATGAGGCCGTACAGCGTGGCCAGGCCCGCGGTCAGCACCGTCAGGGCCGGGGTGAGCAGGACGTCGAGGGCCGGGGGCACACGGCGGTGGCACCACTTCTCCACCCGTGTCGCGAGCAGTGCCGCCGCCAGGGCGCCCAGGACGCCGCCCTGGCCGGGGACGAGGGCGAGACCGAGGACCGTCACCTTCGCCACGCCGGGGTAGACGACCACCGCCGCGACGGCCGCGCCCAGGACCGGTGTGCCGCCGAACTCCCTGGCCGTGTTGTGGCCGACGAACACCGCGATCAGCGCCATGAACGCCGACGCGATCGTGCCGATCGCCGGGGTGAGGCCGGGCAGCAGACCGGCGTTGACCAGCAGGCCGTTGACGCCCGCGAGGATGCCGCAGCCGATCAGGGCCGGGATCAGGGGGACGAAGATGTTCGCCACCCGGCGCAGGGCCAGCTTCAGCGGGGTGGCGTTCCTGCGCCGCTGCTCCTCCTTCAACGCCGCCCCGCGCGCGGCGAGTCCGGGCGCCGCGCCTTCCTCCGCCGGTCCGGGCGCCGCGCCTTCCTCCGCCGGTCCGGAGGCGGCGCCTCCTGCCTTCGGCAGCAGTTCCTCCAGCGCCTCCGTCACCCTGTTCACCACGCCCGGCCCCAGCACCACCTGGTACGTGTCGTCGGGGACGACGCCGAGGACCGCCGGGAGCGCGCGCAGGGCCTGTTCGTCGGCGAGGGCGGGGTCGGCCAGGTCCAGGCGCAGCCGGGTCATGCAGTGGGCGACGGAGACGATGTTGGCGGGGCCGCCGACGAGCGGGAGGATCGCGGCGGCCGTGGCACGGGGGTCGGGGTGCATGCCCCGAGCGTGCGGTCAGCCCGTCGCCGCCGCCAGCGCGGCACGCAGATGGCCGCCGGACTCCTCCAGAAGGCGGGCGGCCGTCGGGCCGTCGACGCCGGACAGGATCGCCAGGATGGCGTCCTTGACCTCGCCGTCGGTGGCGGTCAGCGCGTGCTCGATCTCCTCGTCCGGGGCGCCGGTCGCCAGCGCGACGATACGGCGGGAACGGGCGCGCAGCTTGTCGTTGGAGGCGCGGACGTCGACCATCAGATTTCCGTAGGTCTTGCCCAGCCGGATCATCGTGATCGTCGAGATCATGTTGAGCACGAGCTTCTGGGCGGTGCCCGCCTTCAGCCGGGTCGAGCCGGTGATCAGCTCGGGGCCGGTGACGATCTCGATGCCGTGCTCGGCGGCCGCGGCGAGCGGGCTGCCGGTGTTGCAGGACAGGCCGACGGTCAGGGCGCCCCGCGCCCGCGCGTGTGCGACGGCGGCCACGGCGTACGGGGTGCGGCCCGAGGCGGAGACGCCGATCAGGGCGTCCTCGGGGGCCAGGCCGAGGGCGTCGAGGTCCGCGCGGGCGAGGTCCGGCGAGTCCTCCGCGCCCTCCACGGAGGCCACCATCGCCTGGGGGCCGCCCGCGATCAGTCCGATGACCTGGGCGGGGTCGGTGTTGAAGGTGGGCGGGCACTCGGAGGCGTCCAGGACGCCGAGCCGGCCGGCCGTCCCGGCGCCGGCGTAGACGAGGCGGCCGCCGGTCGCCATGCGGCGGCTCACGGCGTCGATGGCGGCGGCGATCTCCGGCAGGCGGTCGGTCACCGCGGCGGGCACGGTCGCGTCGCCCGTGTTCATCAGGCGCGCGATGTCGAGGGTGGACAGCCGGTCGATCTCCGAGAGTTCCGGGCGGAACGCCTCGGTGGTCAGGGTGTCCAGGGTGGCGCGGAGGTCTTCGGGGGTCATGGGAGGCGGCTCTCTCCGGTTGTCGTGCAGACCGTGGGGGGTGGGGTTCATGGCGGGCGCGCGGTCCTCCTGCGTGGCCGGCCGCACGGTTCCCCGCCGCTCGCGGACGGGTGGCTCAGCGGCGGTGCCGGTGGGCGAGAGCCTCGTACGACGCGGCGAGCGCCGGGGCCGCCGTCTCGTACGTCCGTTGCATCACGCCCACGAACAGGCAGTCGACGACGAGCAGTTGGCTGGTGCGCGACGACATCGCGGCCGGGCGCAGTTCCGTCTCCCGGGCGGTGGACGTCGTCAGCACGTGGTCGGCGTACTGCGTCACCGCCGAGTCGGGGCGGCCGGTGACGGCGACCGTCGTGGCTCCGCGTTCGAAGGCGACCCGCAGCGGCTCGATGACGTCGCCGGTCGAGCCGGAGTGGGTGATCGCGATCGCCACGTCCCCGGCGCGCAGCTGGACCGCGTCGGTGACGGCGAGGTGGGGGTCGCTGTGCGCGTGGGCTATGAGCCCTATGCGCAGGAGCTTCTGGGTGAGGTCCTGGGCGACCAGTCCGGAGGCCCCGACGCCGTAGACGTCGATGCGGCGGGCGGCCGCGGCCGCGGTGACCGCGGCGCCGAGCTGGACCGTGTCGAGCGCGGCCGCGGTGTCGGCGAGGGTCTGCTGTTCGTCGTAGGCGAGTTTGGCGACGACGTCGGCGATGGGGTCGTCGACGGCGATGTCGGTGGTGATGGACGGGGCGCGCCCGGACTGCTGCTGGGCGGCGAGCCCGGCGAGGGCGAGGCGCAGGTCGCGGTAGCCGGGGTAGCCGAGGAGGCGGGCGGTGCGCACGACGGTCGCCTCGCTGGTGCCGGTCAGTTCGGCGAGGCCGGTGACCGTGAGGGCGGCGCAGCCGGCCGGGTCGCCCGCGACGGCCTCGGCGACGCGCTGCATGGAGCGGGTCATCGAGGGGGCGAGCGTACGGACCTTGGCGGCGAGGGCGGCCGGGGCGGGCGGGGTGCCGCTCCCGCCGGCGGCGGCCGCGAAAGTTTCCTTCACATTCCGGGTCACCTGTGAAAGATATTTTCGGTACCGTCCCCCGGTCAAGAGTGCGCACAATGGGGGCATGGAAACCATCGGTCCGCTGGAACAGGCGCTGCACGCGGCCCGCGCCCTGGTGCTCGCCGACCTCGTGGCGGGCCGGGTCGCCGAGGCGGACGTGGTCTCGCTGGTCGAGGAGTCCGTCGCGCAGCGCCGATGGTGGGTGGAGCAGTGGCCGCAGGGCGCCGAGTACCTGCCCGGGCTGGTCGCGCAGGACGTGCAGGACGCGCTCATGGAGCGCTACGGCCGCTGGCCGCTGTGCCCGGTCTGCGGCTCCGGGGACCCGCACGCGCTGGACGTGGAGCCCGAGTTGGGGTCCGACCCGCACTGGGTGTGCCATCAGGCGGGCGTGCGGGTGGCCCGGGTCGGCTCGCTGGGCGCGGCCGACGGGGCACAGCCCTCGTGACCGTGTACATCGATCCGCCGCAGTGGCCCGGCCACGGCCGCCTGTGGTCCCACCTGGTCAGCGACGTCTCGTACGAGGAACTGCACACCTTCGCCGACGGGATGGGCGTGCCGCGCCGCGCCTTCGAGCGCGACCACTACGACATCCCCGCGCACCGCTACCCGGACGCGGTGCGGGCCGGCGCCGTGGAGGTCAGCAGCCGCGAGGTGGTGCGGCTGCTGCACGGCGCCGGGCTGCGCCGGCGCAAGGGGGCCGGTCAGCCCCGCCGTTCGTAGGCGAACAGCTCGCCGTCCTCGCTCTTCTCCTCGCCGGTCCGTACGAACCCGGTGCGGGCGAGGACCGCCTGGGAGGCCGCGTTGTCCCGGTCGACGGTGGCGAGCAGCGTGGTCACGTCCTCGCGGGCCAGGGCCCAGTCCGCCAGCGCGTTCAGCGCCTCCGTGGCGTAGCCCCGGCCGCGGGCGGACTCGGCGAGGTCGTAGCCGATCTCCGCGCGGCCGTCCCCGGGCGGGCCGTGGAAGCCCATTCCGCCGACCGCGAGGCCGTCCTCGTCGCGGACCAGGACGTACACCCCGAACTCGGGCTGGTGCACACCGATCTCGTACGCCTTCAGCAGCATCCCGGCGGCGATCCGGGTGCCCTCGAACGGGCCGTCCTCGACCCAGTGGAAGCCGCCGTCCCCGCCCTCGTAGAGATCGGCCGCGGCGGCCGGGGTGACGCCCTCCAGGGTGAGGCGCCCGGCCCGGACGACGTGGTTGTTCGTCCAGTGCCACCGGGTGACCCGCTCGCGTCCGGGCAGGTCGCCGCGGCCGGTGGCCCACAGCAGGGTCGGCCAGGGTGCGGGGCCGGGCCGGACGGTGGGGAAGATCGTGGTCAGGACGTACTCGGCGAGTTCGGCGGGTGCCTCGTAGGGCACGTCGAAACCGCGGGCGATGTCATGGGTGTGCAGCAGGGCCTCGGCGATGCCCATCGCGGCGAAGCCGTCGCGGTTCGCGCTGCGGAAGGGGTAGGGGTGGAAGGCGCGCACCTCGCGCCGGGTGGTGCGCAGGGTCGCGGCGAACAGGGCGCCGGTCGTGGTGACCACGTCGATGAGGCCCGCGTTGTCGGCCCGGTAGTTGCCGTTCTCGTCGCCGTCGACGGTGATGTCGAAGGGCACGTACGCGGACCGGGCACGTCCGGCCAGGTTGCCTGCGTACCCGATGAAGTCGCTCGCGACATGGGTGGCCGTGAACCGGCAACTCCATTCCAGGTCACCGGCTCTGGTGTTCTCCCAGTCCTTCCCGACCACCGTCCGCAGCAGTGCCGCGCAGCTCGCCGCGGCCTCTTCCACCCGTTCCGCACCCATGAATCGCATGCGGGCAGGCTAGGCCGCCCCTGTCGTCAGGTCGACAGCATTTCCCGTTCGCCGCGCAGGTTCCAGCGGGCGGTCGCCTCCCAGTGCTCACGGCCGTAGGGCGTGCGGAACAGCCTGGGCAGTTCCAGGAGTTGGCTCAGGACGGCCGAGCGGCCGGCGCGGAAGGCGTCGCCGGGCACGAAGTGGTACTCCTCGCGCACGGCGGCGGTGTAGGCGGCGTACGCCGACGGCGGCGAGGCCAGCACCGCGAGGTCGGCGTCGCACAGCACCTGTCCGTCGAAGTCGTCCTCGGCCGGGTCGTGCGTGACGGTGAGCCGCACCAGCCGGGCCACCTCGGCCGTCCTCTCCGCGGGCACCCCCGCCTCGGTCAGCGCCCGCTCGGCGAGCCGGGCCGAGCGCTCCTCGTTCTCGGAGCGGTCGGGCAGGTACACCGCGTCGTGGAACCAGGCGGCCAGCCGTACGGCGTCCGCGTCGGTGGCGTACCGCTCCAGCGTGTCGACGTGGTCGAGGACCGCCACCAGGTGCGCGAGCGTGTGGTACTTCCGCTGCGGTTCCTGCCAGCGGGTCAGCAGGTTGTCGGCGTACGGCACCGGGTCGGGGCCTCCGCCGGGCCCACGGGCGGCCTCCAGGGCACGGGCGAAACGGGCGCGCAGGACGTCGAGATCGGCCATGCGGCCATTCTCCCGCGCCGGGAGGGGGGAATCACCGGGCAACATCAGGGGCTGCGATGTCGGCATGATCCGAACGGCAGCGCCTAGCGTGGCCGGTATGACTGCTGAGATGACCGTGGAACGTGATCCCGGGCTGCCCGGGCGTCTGCTGACCGTCGAGCGGGACGTGTTCGTCCCGCTGCTGCGGGCCCGGCCGGACGCCGACTTCGCCGTGGCGACGGCCGCCTGTCCGGGCTGGTCCGTACGGGATGTGCTGGCGCACTGTTCGTCGGCGCTGATGCGGGTGGTGGAGAGCCGGTTCGAGAAGGACGTCTTCTCGCCCGGGTGCAACGACCGGGACATCGCCGAGCGCGCGGAGTGGAGCAACCAGCGGGTCGTCGACGAGCTGGAGCGCGGCATGACCGAGGCCGGGCCCGCGATCGCCGCGGCGGGCGGGGTGCTCGACATGGTCGCGCTGGGGGAGTGGGTGCACGCCGGTGATGTGCGCGAGGCGCTCGGCGAGCCGGGCGCGTACGCGGGTGCCGGACTGCCCCACGCCCTGTCGCTGCTGGCCTGGGTGACCCGGCAGAAGGGGCATGTGCCGCTGCACGCCGACCTCGACGACGCCGACGAGCCGCTGCTGCTGGGCGAGGTGAGCGGGGACCGGCCGCCAGCGCGGTACATCGGGGACGCCCCGACGCTCGTCCGCCTCTACGCGGGGCGGCCGCTCGGAGGAACCTCGTACGAACTGGCGGGGGTCGAGGCCGGACGGCTGAACATCTTCGGCTGAGGGGCGATCTCGCGGCCCGGCGCCTTCCCGACGTACCCTGAGATTGGACTAGACCTGTAGTCGCTCCAGGGAACACGACGGAAGGGGCCCTATGAGCACGCGTGCACTCCTGGAGGTGATCGCCCTCGACGTGGAGGACGCGGTCGCCGCCCAGACGGGAGGCGCGGACCGCCTTGAGCTGGTCACCGACATCGCCGCCGACGGGCTCACCCCCCGGGCGGGGACCGTCACCGCGATCCGCGCCGCCGTCGACATCCCGCTGCGCGTGATGCTGCGGCTCGCGGACGGGTTCGCCGCGGGGGAGACCGGCCGGCTGGTCGACGCCGCGCGGGAGATGCGGGAGGCCGGGGCGAGCGAGTTCGTGCTCGGGTTCCTGGACCCGCACGGCGGGGTCGACGTGTACGCCGTCGAGCGGGTCGTCGCGGAGCTGGACGGCTGTGCGTGGACCTTCCACCGCGCGATCGACCGCGCCGCCGACCGGGACGCCCTGCGCAAGCAGCTCGACGGGATGCCGGGGCTGGACGCGTACCTCACCGCCGGGGCGGCGTCCGGGGTCGACGACGGGATGCCGACGCTGCTCTCCGAGGCCGCGCACCGGGGCGAGCCGGGGTACGAGCAGCAGATCCTCGTCGGGGGCGGGCTGCGGCTGGAGCATGTGCCGCGGCTGCGGTCGGCCGGGGTGGAGGCGTTCCACATCGGCGGCGCGGCGCGTCCTGCGGGCTGGACCGGGCCGGTGTCCTCGGCGGCGGTCGCCGAGTGGCGCGAGGCGCTGGACGCGGTCTGAGCGGTTGGGTGTTCGCCGGGTGCGGGTGCGGGTGCGTCGTGGTCGTTCGCGCAGTTCCCCGTGCTCCTGGGGTGTGTGCTTGAGGTGTTTCGGGGTGCTGGGCGGGGTGTGAGCGGTTGGTCGTTCGCGCAGTTCCCCGTGCTCCTGAGGAGGTGCCCCCGAGGTGCCTCAAGGGGCGCGGGGAACTGCGCGACCAGCCACGGCGGACCCACAGCCCGACGACGGCATCGGACCACCCCGGACAGCCCCGGCGCTTCAGTCCAGCTGCGCCGGCAGGGGCGCCCCGTGCACCACGGTCAGCCCCGACACCGCGCGGGTCAGCGCCACGTACAGCCGCCGCAGCCCGGTCCGCTCGTCCGGCTCGCCGTCCACCACGGCCTGCGGCTCGTCCAGGACCACGTAGTCGTACTCCAGGCCCTTCGCCAGCGAGGCCGGCACCAGGGTGAGCCGGACGTCGGGGGTCGTCTCCTCACCCGGGTCCAGGTGACCGATCCCGGCCTCCTCCAGCGCCCCGGCCAGCGCGGGGACCCGCGCGTCGGCCGCGATCAGCCCGATCGAGCCCTCCTGCCGGAGCGCGTCCCGTACGGCGTCCACGACCGCCGCGTCCCCCTCGGCGGCCCGCACCTCGAAGGACCCGGGGTTCTCCCGGACGGAGGCCACCGGGGCCAGCCCGGGGGCGATGTGCGGCAGCAGCCGGGACGCGTAGGTGATCACATCGGTGGGGACACGGAAACCGGCCGTGAGCTCCTCGACGGCCGCGTCGGACTTGCCGAGATGGGCCAGCGCCTCCTCCCAGCTCCGGGTCGCCCAGGGGGTCGTGCCCTGGGCCAGGTCGCCCAGCACGGTCGCCGAACCGGTCGTGCAGCGGCGCCCCACCGCCCGGTACTGCATCGGCGACAGGTCCTGCGCCTCGTCGAGCACCACATGCCCGAGGGAGGCCGTGCGTTCCACCAGGTCGGCGGCCTCGTCGATCAGCACCGCGTCGGCGGGCGCCCACTTCGCCGACTTCACCGACCGCACCGGCCTCGCCCACAGGATCGTCTTCTGCTCGTCCTCGTCGAGGACGCCCGCCGCGTGCTCGGCGAGGAAGTCCGCGTCCGTCAGCAGCCGCAGCACCAGCTTCGCCGGGTCGACGGCGGGCCAGACCGCCTTCACGGCCGCCTTCACCGCGCTGTTGCGGGCCACCGCGTCCTGCACCCGGTCGTCCGGCGCCTCGCCCGACCGCTCCATCTGCACCAGCACCGCGTGCGCGATCCGCTGCGGCAGGGCCTCGCGGGCGGCGCCGTAGCGCAGGCCGCGGTCCAGCAGCTCGCGGACCATGTCCTCCAGTTCGTACGCCGCGACCCGCCACCGCCGGGAGCCGCGCACGACGACGATCGCCTCGGTGGGTGTCGTGACGTGCGCGTACAGGGCCCGCCGGAGCACCTCGGCCATCCTCGCGTCGCCCTTGACGACCGCGGCCGCCGCCGTGTCGGTGCCGCGCACCTCCACATGGGCGACCAGGTCGTCGACGGTCGCCTGGCGGACCGTCAGCTCGCCCAGCGCGGGCAGGACCTGCTCGATGTAGTGCAGGAAGGACCGGTTCGGCCCGATCACGAGCGTGCCCGTGCGGGCCAGCCGCTCACGGTGGGCGTACAGCAGGTAAGCCACCCGGTGCAGACCGACGGCCGTCTTCCCGGTGCCGGGGCCGCCCTGCACGCACACCGAGCCCGCGAGCCCGGACCGGACGATCTCGTCCTGCTCCGGCTGGATCGTCGCCACGATGTCCCGCATGGGACCCACACGCGGCCGCTCGATCTCCTGCTGGAGCAGCCTGCTGGTCCGCGCCGCCTCCGCAGGGTCGGAGAGGTGCTCGTCCTCGTACGCCGTGAGGTCGCCGCCGGTGTAGCCGAAGCGGCGGCGCAGGGCGATGTCCAGCGGGTCCTTCTTGGAGGCCCGGTAGAACGGCTGCGAGACCGGCGCCCGCCAGTCGATGACCATCGGGTCGCCGTCGGCGTCGTGCACATGCCGCCGCCCGATGTAGAAGCGCTCCCCCTCGGCGCCCTCGGCCCGCTCCGCGCCCGGCGCGTGCAGATAGTCCAGGCGGCCGAAGAACAGCGGGGTGTCGCTGAGGTCGGCCAGCGCCTTGATGCGGTCCTCGATCTGACGGGCGAGAACCTCGGCGTTGACCCAGTTCGCGGTCACGTCCCTGATGTCCAGGGACTCGACGTCCTCGCGCATCGCACGCAGCGCGGCGCGGGAGTCGGAGAGGTGGGAGCGTTCCCGGGAGAGGGGGTCGGCAGCGGGCGTGGACAAGGGGGTGCCTCCGGAGGACCTGCTGGACGGGGTGGCTGCGGGTGCCGGCCGGTTTCCGTCCGGGCGGCGGCGCTCCGTGGAAGGGAGGCGGGCAAGAGCGGGGATTCTAGGGCAGCGGCTCACGCCGGGGCCAACGATTATCTCCGGGGCGGCGTCCGCCTCTGCCGTCTCCCGCGTCTCCGGGGCGGCGTCCGCCCCGGCCGGCTCCGGCCCCTAGGGGACGTCCCGCCCCTCCCCGGGGGGATGCCGTCCCTCCCGGGACGGACCTCGGCGGCGGTTCGGATCACTCCCTGGACCGATGCCCGTTTTATGTCCGTAATCGCACTATGGAGACATGACCACTGCGACCGTCCACCCAGCCCCTCTCATCCCCTCCGGAGCGACCGCCTTCCAGTCCGGCGTCCACCGGCACCGCCTCGGCGACGCCCTGCACGCGATACGTGTCTTCGCGGGCGCCGCCGTCGACGTGGTCCTGCTCGGTGAGTACGGCGAGGAGGCCGGGGTCCGGCACCGCTAGGAGCCTTCCGGCAGGCGCGGGCTCAGCTCTCCGCGAGCAGCTCGTCCGCGTCCACGATCCGGTACGCGTACCCCTGCTCGGCCAGGAACCGCTGCCGGTGCGCCGCGAAGTCCTGGTCGATGGTGTCCCGGGCCACGACCGAGTAGAAGTGCGCCTGGTGGCCGTCCGCCTTGGGCCGCAGCACCCGTCCCAGCCGCTGCGCCTCCTCCTGCCGCGACCCGAACGTGCCCGACACCTGGACGGCGACGGTGGCCTCCGGAAGATCGATGGAGAAGTTCGCCACCTTCGACACCACCAGCACGCTGATCTCGCCCTCACGGAAGGCGTCGAAGAGCTTCTCGCGCTGCGCGTTCGACGTCTCGCCCTTGATCACCGGCGCGTCCAGATGCTCGCCCAGCTCGTCGAGCTGGTCGATGTACTGCCCGATGACGAGGATCTGCTGCCCGGCGAACCGGCGCACGATCGCCTCCGTCACCTTCCGCTTGGTCTCGGTCGTCGCGCAGAAGCGGTACTTCTCCTCGGCCTCGGCGGTCGCGTAGGCCAGCCGCTCGGAGTCGGTGAGGTTCACCCGCACCTCGACGCAGTCGGCGGGCGCGATGTACCCCTGCGCCTCGATCTCCTTCCAGGGCGCGTCGAACCGCTTGGGCCCGATCAGGGAGAACACGTCCGACTCACGGCCGTCCTCGCGCACCAGGGTCGCCGTCAGGCCGAGACGCCTGCGGGCCTGGAGGTCGGCGGTGAACTTGAAGACGGGCGCGGGCAGCAGATGCACCTCGTCGTAGACGATCAGGCCCCAGTCCCGGGAGTCGAACAGCTCCAGGTGCGGGTAGACGCCCTTCCGCCGGGTCGTCAGCACCTGGTAGGTCGCGATGGTGACCGGCCGGATCTCCTTGCGGGTGCCGCTGTACTCGCCGACCTCGTCCTCGGTCAGCGAGGTCCGCTTCACCAGCTCGTGCTTCCACTGCCGGGCGGAGACCGTGTTGGTGACGAGGATCAGCGTGGTCGACTTGGCCTCGGCCATCGCGGCCGCCCCGACCAGCGTCTTCCCGGCGCCGCAGGGCAGCACCACGACACCGCTGCCGCCGTGCCAGAAGTTCTCCACGGCCTGCCGCTGGTAGGGCCGCAGCGCCCAGCCGTCCTCGGCCAGGTCGATCGGGTGCGCCTCGCCGTCGACGTACCCGGCGAGGTCCTCGGCCGGCCAGCCCAGCTTGAGCAGGGTCTGCTTGATCTGCCCGCGCTCGGAGGGGTGCACGGCGACGGTGTCGGGGTCGATCCGGGCGCCGACCAGCGGGGCGATCCGCTTGGAGCGCAGCACCTCCTCCAGCACCGGCCGGTCGGTGGTGGTCAGCACCAGCCCGTGCGCGGGGTGCTTGAGCAGGCTGAGACGGCCGTAGCGGTCCATCGTCTCGGCGATGTCGACGAGCAGTGCGTGCGGCACCGGGTAGCGGCTGTGGGCGACCAGCGCGTCCACGACCTGCTCGGCGTCGTGCCCGGCGGCGCGGGCGTTCCACAGGCCCAGCGGTGTCACGCGGTAGGTGTGGATGTGCTCGGGCGCCCGCTCCAGCTCCGCGAACGGTGCGATGGCCCGGCGGCAGGCGTCGGCCTGCTCGTGGTCGACTTCCAGGAGCAGGGTCTTGTCGCTCTGGACGATGAGAGGACCGTTCACGTACGTCCATCCTTCCGCACGGGACAAACCTCCAGTGTGCCGCATCGGCCTCCGGTCAGTCCTGGCCGTCGGCCAGTTCCGCCACGCCCGTGACGCGGTGCAGCGGATAGGTGCGGACCTCGTCGGCGGTGTGGTCGTACGCCGTGACGAAGCCGCCCTCGACACGGACCGGGGCGATGACGCGCTGGCTGGCCGCGCCCTCGGCGTTGACGTAGCCGATCCACAGCGCCTGCCCGGTCAGGACGGCGGCCTGCATGGTGGCGAGGGTCTCGGCGGCGGAGGTGCGGGGCAGCTCACCGGCGGCGAGCGGGGCGCTGTCCGCCTGCTTGCGCGGGGCGGTGGAGGCCAGGTCACCCGCCCGGATCGCGCGGATCGCGGCCGCGAGGAGCGTCGCGTCGGGCGTCGGGGGCCCGTCCGGGACCGGCTCGGGGGCGGTGCGCGGCGGGGTGCGGCGGGCGTCGGCGCGGGTGATCAGCACATCGCCCTCCGCCGACTCGGCCGCCGGGGCGAACCCCATCGCCCGCAGCCCCTCCAGCAGCGTCGCCGGGTCGGTCTGCGCGGCCAGCACGGTCGGGGCGAGACGCCGCAGCCGCAGGACGACGGCCCGCCGGTCGGCGAGGATCTCGTTCAGCAGGGCGTCGTCGTCGCAGCGGACGTACGCCGAGGCCGCGCCCACCCGCAGATGCCCGTGCCTGCGGGCGACGTCGTCGATCAGGTACGCCAGCGGCTGCGGAACCGGCGTACGGGAGTGCGCGGCGAGGAAGGCGTGCAGGTCGGACGCGCTGCGGCCGGCGTCCAGGGCACGCCGCACCGAGGCGGGGGTGAACCGGTAGACGGTCGCCCCGCCCTTGGACTCGACGTCCGCCAGCACCCCCAGCGTGGCGGCCAGCGGCCGCTGGAGCGGACCGGGCGCCACCGCGGTGAGGTCGGCCTGGAGCAGCACATGGTCCAGCGGGTCCGGCAGCAGCGGCGCGAGCAGCCGGGCGGCGGCCGCGGAGGCCACGGCCTGCTCGGCGGGGGAGAGGGGTTCGGCGGAGCCGGTGCGGTGATGAGCCGGGAGCCGGTCGCCCGGACCCTCCGGCTTCCCGGCACGGTGGTCCGCGGCGGCCGGCAGCGCGAGCAGCGCCCGCCCGTGCGAGGACAGCACGCCCCGGCCCGTCACGCCGAGCAGCTCCGCCTCCGTGAGCGTCCAGCGGGCGAGCCGGGTGCGCAGGTCGTCCTCGTCGCGCCGGCCGCCGCGCAGCGGCCGTTCCCAGTGCAGCCGGGCCAGCACCGTCTCGGGGCCGGCCGCGGCGCCCTCCGGCAGTCCGGCGAGCAGGGTCAGCACCCGGTGGCGCACCTCGGGGGCGGCCGACCGGTCCAGGCCCGGCCCCAGCGCCGACAGCGTGCGGTCCTTGGCGTCCCGGCCGCCGACCACGCCCGGGGTGCGGGTCGCCGTCAGCCAGGTCACGGCGAGGTGCGCCCAGCGTTCGGCGGCGGGGCGCTCCAGCCATTCGTCATAGGCGGGGGTGGCCGCGTACCGCTCGTCGGCCTCGCCGTCGGAGGCGATCAGCCCGGCCGCGTACGCCAGTTCCACCCAGAACGCGGCGACCGGCTCGGACACGTCCAGCGCGACGGCCGTCCGCTTCAGGTCGCGCACGCTCAGCCCGCCCGCGCGCAGCACCGCGGGGCCGCCCTCGTCCCAGTCCGCCAGCAGGTCCTCGACCGTCGCCAGCGTGGTGTACGCCTGTCCGGCTGCGGTGGCGTCGGCGACCTTCGGCGGGTGCGTGGCCGTGGCCGTCACCGGGGGCGCCGCGGGCTCCGCGGCCCGGTGGGCGCGTCCGGCGCGCAGGTGCAGGGCGACCTCGCGGGGCAGCACCACCGTGCCCGGCGCGGTCGGCAGCAGCAGGCCGCGGTCCAGCAGCCAGCGCAGCCGGGGCGCCGGATCGGCGGTGACCTGCCCGTACGGCGGTCCCCACACCAGCCGCTCCAGCACCTCGACGGACTCCCGGGGCGCCTCGGCGAGCAGCGCGGCGAGGCGGGCCCGGTCGCGGAACAGCCCGGTGAGCGCGTCGGCGGCGGAGACCGGGTCGTGGGTGGTCGGCAGCCCGGCGGTGGTCACGATCTCCTGGATCCGCCCCGGCGACATGCCGGCCGTCGCCTCCCGCACGGTCGGGCCGAGCCCGGTGGGCGAGGGGTGCTGCGGGGAGGGCGCCAGCAGCTCGCGAGCCGTGCGCACGAGCCGCAGCCGGTCGTCGCCGCCCCAGGCCAGGGCCTGCTCGCGCAGCCTGCCGAGCGCCTGCGGCAGCGCGGCGGCGACCGGCGGGTCGCCGTCGTCGCCCGCCATGAGCCCGAGCAGTTCGCCGTACGTCGCCGGATCGCCGGCCACGGCCAGCGCCTCGGCCGTCTGCAGCGCGAACCGGTCCAGCCGCTCCAGGGCCCGCACGACGGAGGCACGCGTGCCCGCCCGGGTCGCGAGCTGCGTCAGATCGGTGGGCACGGGAGTGATGAGGTCGGGGCGGCTGCGCAACAGCGCGGCCAGTGAGGTGTCGTCCCTGCTGCGGAGCGCCTCCGCGAGGGACCGGGGAGCCGTGGCCTCGGTGCTCATCTGACCCACGGTAGCGGGTGGGCCCGACCGTCAGGCACGGCTCGGGCGCACGGCCCGCGGCCCGGTGCGGACCTGGGCCGCGGCGGACGGTCCGCGCGGTACCTTCGTGCGCGTGGGGATCGAGAGCGACCAGGTCGTCTACGAGTATCTGAGCCGGGTCGGGGACGTGGCTCACCAGAGGCAGCTGCCCTCCGCCGAGCGCATGCGGCTGGTGTCCGCGCTGCGGGACGAGATCGACCGCAGGCGGGCGAAGGCGGTCGTGGACTCACCGGCCGCGGTCCGCCGCATCCTGGACCGCATCGGCAGTCCCGACGAGGTCGTCGAGGCGGCGGGCGCCCGGACCGGGACCGCCGGACAGCCCCCCGCCGTGCCCGTGCAGCGGGACGGCGGGGACGAGCCGCGCGGGGCCGTGCCGAGGCCGCGCACCGAGGGAGCCGCGCCGCCGCATCTGGCCCCGGCGGAGGAACTGGGCGGCAGCGCGGTCCGGCCCGACTGGTGGCGGGTGGAGAACGGTCCCGCGGGCGCGTTCGACGAGGTGCCCGGGTTCGTCGGCGGTGTGGTGATCCCCGAGCTGTTCCGGCGGCCCCCGGAGAAGGACCCGGCGGAGCGGGAGAAGGCCGCGGGGGACCGCGAGGACCCCGAGGAGCCCGAGGACGAGCCGGAGGCGGAGGACGGGGCCCCGGCCGGCCGGCGCCGGCTGAGGCTTCCGGCGGTACGCGACTGGAGCAACCCGCTGCTGCTGTGCGCGGCCGCGCTGCTCGTGGTGGGCGCGGTGCTCGGCAACCTCGTCCCGATGGCCGCGGGCTGGCTGATCGCCTGGGGCTCGCGGCGGCTGACCAAGGCGGAGATCAAGGCAGCGGTGGTGTTCGTGCCGGGTCTCGCCGTGGCCGCCGGGGCGACCTGGCTGTGGGGCCGGGGCACCGGCCGCTGGGGCGACCCGATCGCCGAGGGCGCGACGAACCAGGCCCTCGCCGGCACCTTCCCCTGGGTCCTGAAGGGCGCGGCCGTCGCGTCCGCGCTGTTCCTGGTGTGGCGCTCCCAGCGGCGGAGGTGAGACGGCCCGACGCCGTGCGCGGGGGCACGGGCACAATGACCCGTATGGCCTCCACCGCATCCGCGCCGACCGTCGGCTTCGACCTCGACATGACCCTGATCGACTCCCGCCCCGGCATCCACGCCTGCTACACGGCGCTGGCCGAGCGGACGGGGACGTACATCGACGCGGATCTCGCGGTGACCCGGCTGGGTCCGCCGCTGGTGGAGGAGATGGCGAACTGGTTCCCGGCCGAGCGGGTGCCGCAGATGGCCGACCTGTACCGCTCGCTGTACCCGTCGTACGCCATCACCGGCACCCTCGCGCTGCCCGGCGCCCGCGAGGCGATCGACGCCGTGCGGCAGGCCGGCGGCCGCTCGGTCGTGGTCACCGCGAAGTACGAGCCGAACGCCAGACTGCATCTGGAGCACCTGGGCATCGCGCCGGACGCGCTGGCCGGCGATCTGTGGGCCGAGCAGAAGGCGCTCGCGCTGCGCGAGCACGGCGCGCACGTGTACGTGGGCGACCACGAGGGCGACGTGCGCGGCGCACGCGCGGCGGGCGCGCTGTCGGTGACCGTGGCGACAGGCCCGTTCGGCGCGGCGGAGCTGCGCGAGGCGGGCGCGGACGTCGTCCTCACCGACCTGACGCAGTTCCCCGGCTGGCTGACCGGCTATCTGGAGGCCGCGGCCCGCGCCTGACGCCGTCCCGCGGCGGCCGAACGCAGCACTCCCGCGCCGGCGACCAGGAATCCGACTCCCATGAGCATGCTCAGGCCGAACATGTAGGCCGGGAAAGGCGTCGTCCCGAGCAGCAGCGGGGCGACGGTGACCAAAGTGGCCACCGTGCCGATGAAGAACACGATCGCACCGGCACGGATCAGTCGGTCACCGGGTACGGCGGAATTCGTCTGGGTTTTGTCACGCACCCGACCAGGGTAGTTCCCAGCCCTGAGGAACAACCGGGCGACGTCTTGTCAGCCGCTCCGGGACCATTAGCCTTGGTACCGGCGGGTCAGGGACGACCCGCCGCACGGCGTCATCAGCAATTTCCCGACGAGTACGAGGACGAGGACAGACGTGCCTACCGGCAAGGTCAAGTGGTTCAACAGCGAGAAGGGCTTCGGCTTTCTCTCCCGTGACGACGGCGGTGACGTCTTCGTCCATTCCTCGGTTCTCCCCGCCGGAGTCGAGGCACTCAAGCCGGGACAGCGCGTGGAGTTCGGTGTCGTCGCCGGTCAGCGCGGCGACCAGGCCCTCTCGGTGACACTGCTGGATCCCACCCCGTCGGTCGCGGCCGCCCAGCGCAAGAAGCCGGACGAACTGGCCTCCATCGTCCAGGACCTCACCACGCTCCTGGAGAACGTCACGCAGACCCTGGAGCGTGGCCGCTACCCCGAGAAGACCGCCGGCAAGAAGGTCGCCGGCCTGCTGCGCGCGGTCGCCGACCAGCTCGACGTCTGAGGACCGGTCCCCGTACGACCTACGGAAAGTCCAGAGCGTCCGGCCCGAGGGGCGGCAGCAGCCCCTCGGCCGCCGCGCGGGTGAGCAGCCCCCGCACGGCCGCGTAGCCGTCCTCGCCGAGGCCGGCGGTGAACTCGTTGACGTACAGCCCGATGTGCTGGTCGGCGACGGCCGGGTCCATCTCCTGGGCGTGCTCCATGACGTACGGGCGGGAGACCTCCGGGTCGTCCCAGGCGGCCCGTACGGAGGCACGGACCGAGTCGGCGAGCAGCCGCAGCCGCTCCGCGCCCAGGGACCGCCGGGCGATGATCGCGCCCAGCGGGATGGGCAGCCCGGTCGTGCTCTCCCAGTGCTCGCCCATGTCGGCGAGCTTGTGCAGGCCGTAGTTCCGGTACGTGAAGCGGGCCTCGTGGATCACCAGGCCCGCGTCGACCTTGCCGTCCCGCACGGCCGGCATGATCTCGTGGAACGGCATGACCACGATCTGCCCGACCCCGCCGGGGACGGTGTCCGCGGCCCACAGCCGGAACAGCAGGTACGCCGTCGACGTCTCGCTCGGCACCGCGACCGTCGCGCCGGCGAGGTCCGCCCCCGCCTCCCTGCTCAGCACCAGCGGACCGCAGCCGCGGCCCAGCGCGCCCCCGCAGGGCAGCAGGACGTATGTGTCGAGGACGTACGGCAGCACGGCGTAGGACACCTTCAGCACGTCGGACTCGCCGCGCTCGGCCATGCCGTTGGTGATGTCGATGTCCGCGAACGTCACGTCGAGCGCGGGCGCGCCGGGGACGCGGCCGTGGGCGAGGGCGTCGAAGACGAACGTGTCGTTCGGGCAGGGGGAGTACGCGATCTGCAGCGGTTCACCGGTCATACGGGTGCCAACTCTCCAGGACGGGTGCGAGCTTCCCGAAGGCCGTCGTCAGGGCCGTGAGGGCGTCGCCCACACGCCAGGCGGCGCGGTCGCGCGGGCCGACGGGGTTGGAGACGGCGCGGATCTCCAGCACGGGCGTGCCGTGCAGGGCGGCGGCCTCGGCGACGCCGAAGCCCTCCATCGCCTCGGCCAGGGCGCCCGGATGACGGGCCCGCAGGGCCGCCGCACGGGCGGCCGTGCCCGTGACGGTGGAGACGGTGAGCACGGCTCCGGCCGCCGCGCCGGTCGCGGCCACGGCCTGCCGTACGAGGTCCTCGGGCGGACGGTGGGTGACGGTCCCGAAGCCCAGCTCGGTGACCGGCAGAAAGCCCTCGGCCGTCTCCGCGCCCAGGTCGGCGGCGGTGATCGCGTCGGCGACGACGAGCGAGCCGACGGGCGCGTCGGGCACGAAACCGCCCGCGATGCCGGCGCAGACGACGAGCGTGCAGGGGGTGCCGCCGAGCGCGGCGGCCGTCAGCGCGGCCGACACCGACGCCGCGGCGCGGGCCGGTCCCACACCGGCGGCCAGCAGGTCCGGACCGCCGGGGACCCGGTGCAGCACCGCCCCGGGCAGCGGCACCTCGGCGGGCGCCACCGGGAACGCCCGTGCCACCGCGTCCCGTTCCGCCGGGACCGCGGTGGCGACGAGCACGTGTGCCGGAGCCGTCAGGAGACGGTCTCCTTCCAGGACTCGTCCTGCTTCAGCTTGAACGTCCACAGGCCCTTGACGCCGTCCTCGCCCTCCTGGATGGAGACCGTGTTGGTCGCCCCCTCGGTGCCGTACTGGGCGTTGAAGAACGCGCTGCTGGGGATCGTGCGGTACGTCTTGGTGCTCTTGTCGGTGAACTGGCGGCCGTTCACCATGACCACCCAGCCGTTGTCCGCGACCGCGGGGTCGACACCGAAGCGGACGGTCTCGTCCTGGCCCACCTCGATGGACTTGATGTCGTCGGTGTTCTTGGCGCACTGCGCCAGCGACTCCGCGTCGAGCTTCTCGCCGTCGTTGTAGCAGACGGCCTCGGCGTTGACCGAGCTCGAACCGACGGTGACCGTCGCGACGGGCGTCGGCTTGTCGCAGGCCGTGAGGACGAGCAGCCCGGCGGAAACGGCGCCGGCGGCGGCGACGGCGCGGCGGCGTCGCACAGCGGATTGCATCCTGGTCATGGGCGAAGGCTATCGGGCCCCCCGCTCCGCCCTCCCACCTGGGGGCAGGGGCGTGCCGTGGGTTACGCCACTCGCGTCCGCGGCGGCCCGCCGTGCCGGGCCGAGCTCAGCAGGCCCCGGACGGTGGTCAGCCAGCCCGCCGCCACGATCGCCGCGCCCACCGCCAGGCCCAGCGTGCCGTTCAGCGGCATCGCGAGGCCGACCGCGCCGCCGAACACCCACGACATCTGGAGCAGCGTCTCCGAACGGGCGAACGCCGACGAGCGCACCTGCTCGGGCACGTCCCGCTGGATCAGCGCGTCCAGCGACAGCTTCGCCAGCGCCTGCGCGAAACCGGCCACCGCGGCCAGACACGCCACCAGCACCGCCCCGAAGAACACCGCCGCGACGATCGCCGCGCCCAGCACCAGCGCCACCACCGTCACGATGATGATCTCCGGCGCCCGGGAACGCAGCCACGCCCCCACCGCCGTGCCGCACGCGTTGCCCACGCCCGCCGCGACCGCGACCATGCCCAGCGACACCGCCGCGCTCTGCCCGGTCATCGGGTGCTCCCGCAGCAGGAACGCCAGGAAGAAGATCAGGAACCCGGACAGACAGCGCAGCGCGCAGTTCGCGCCGAGGGCGTGCGTGACCGCGATACCGACCGTGCGCAGACCGGGCCGCTTGACCGGCTGACGGTGCGGGCCGTGCAGATGCTGGGCGTCCGCCGCCAGCAGCGCCCGGTCCTCGCCCCGGGCCGAGTCCACCTTCCCGGGCAGCGAGAACGACAGGAACGCCCCCACCATGAACAGCACGAACGCGCCGTACAGCGGCCAGCGCGGGCCGATCGCCTGGAGCCCCGCGCCCACCGGCGCCGCGATGCCCGTCGCCAGCAGCCCGCCGAGGGTGACCCGGGAGTTCGCCTTCACCAGCGAGAACTTCGGCGGCAGCAGCCGCGGCACCACGGCGCTTCTCACCACCCCGTACGCCTTCGACGCCACCAGCACCCCCAGTGCCGCCGGATACAGCTGGATGCTGCCGCTGATCACCGCGCCGGACAGGACCAGCGCGAGCAGCGCCCGTGCCAGCATCGCCGTCGCCATCGCCGCGCGCCGGCCGTGCGGCACCCGGTCCAGCAGCGGACCGATCACCGGGGCCAGCAGGGTGAAGGGCGCCATCGTGATCGCCAGGTAGAGCGCCACCCGGCCGCGGGCCTCGTCCGTCGGGACGGAGAAGAACACCGTGGAGGCCAGCGCGACCGTGATCATCATGTCGCCGGCGCCGTTCACGGCGTGCAGCTCGATCAGTTTGCCCAGCCCCGACTCGCCGGCGCCCTGTGCGTGCGTCGCCTTGCGGATACCGCGCGCGGGGCCGGTGAACGGCAGGTGCAGGGCACGGCCGACCGAGCGGACGAAGCCGCGGAACCGGCCCGAACCGCCACCCCGGTCGTTTCCCTCGGCCCCATCGAACCCGGTGGTTCCCTGGGGGGACCTCGCGGCTGCCACGACGCCATAGTGCCCCGAAGCGGGCATGTGTAGTGCGGTTACCGCGCGTATGGCCCCCCACTTTCGTGCTCGGGTCCGTGCCCGGAGGCCCTTCCGGACGTCTCCGCGGACCCTGCGAAGATCACTCCGATCGCACCGGAAACCACGTCGGTGTAGGCCGAGCGCCCGCGAACAGGTAGCGTGCGTATCTCAGCCATCCCGCACAATGGATGGCACAGGTGCGCCCGAGCGCGATCGGACGCGGACGTCGACGCGGCCCACAGGTCCGCTCCGTCCGTTCCGCCGCCAGGAGGCACCCCCGAGAGACGGCGTAGGAGAGAAGCGATACCTGTGAGCGCAGCGAGCACGCGAAGCCGCACCCCCGACCGCCTGTGCGCCGAGGCGGTCGACCTCGCACGCACCGCCGCCGAGGAGGCGGCGGCCCCCGGCGTCGTCGGCGAGCACTCCGGCCTGGTGTCCGAGGGCGACCGCGTGGTCACGCACTTCTTCGAATGCAAGGAGATGGGCTACCGCGGCTGGCGCTGGGCCGTCACCGTGGCCCGCGCCTCCCGGGCGAAGATCGTGACCCTGGACGAGGCCGTCCTGCTGCCCGGCCCCGACGCCCTGCTGGCACCGGAGTGGGTGCCGTGGAGCGAACGGCTGCGCCCCGGCGACATGGGCCCCGGCGATCTGCTCCCCACCGACGCCGAGGACCTGCGCCTGGAACCCGGCTTCTCCGGCGAGGACGAGCCCGTGCCGAACGCCGCCGTCTCCGAGGACATGGCGGAACTGGTCGAGGCCGAGGACGCCGAGCTCACCCAGGGGGTTCCGGCCAATCTGCCGACCGCGCCCTCGCGCGGCTCCATCGCGGCCGTCGCCGAGGAGCTCGGGATGCGGCGTGCCCGCGTCCTGTCCCGCTACGGACTGCATGTCGCGGCCGACCGCTGGGAGGAGTCGTTCGGCGCCAAGACCCCGATGGCCCAGGCGGCCCCCGCCACGTGTGTCAGCTGCGGCTTCCTCACCCCCATCGGCGGGTCCCTGGGCCAGGCGTTCGGAGTGTGCGCCAACGAGTTCGCCCCCGCCGACGGCCGGGTCGTCTCCCTGTCCTACGGCTGCGGCGGCCACTCCGAGGCCGCCGTCATGCCCAAGCCGCCGCGCCCCGCCGAACCGGTCGTCGACGAGACCCGCGTCGACCCGTTCCCGCTGCGCCCCTCCCGCGACTCCGGCTCCGTCCCGGACACCACGGACGAGGAATCGGCGGAACTGGGCCACTCGTAGAAACCCTGGGGCACCCCGCAGACACCCACAACGCCACCGGGGGCGACACCGTCGGACGACGCCCTCGGGTGCGCGGGGAACTGCGCGACCGGCCGCGGCGGGGGGTCGGCCGGGGCACCGGCGGTGACCGGCCACGACGGCCTGTCCCGGGCGGTGGATCCGCGAGGAGGGCCCTGGGGCGCGCTGTCGGGTGATCGAAGCGGTGCCGGGGGTGACGGCCTCGGGGGCGCGGGGAACTGCGCGACCGGCCGCGGCGGGCGGTGGGCCGGGGCACCGGCAGCGACCGGGCACGGCGGGCCCGTCCCGGGCGGTGGATCCGCGAGGGCGGTCACTCGTAGGGGGTCCCTGGGGGCGTGCCCCCAAGAACGCCGGGAACTGCGCGACCGGCCACGGCGGGGGGTCGGCCGGGGCGCCGGCGGTGACCGGCCACGACGGCCTGTCCCGGGCGGTGGATCCGCGAGGGCGGTCACTCGTAGGGGGTCCCTGGGGGCGTGCCCCCAAGAACGCCGGGAACCGCGCGACCGGCCCCCGCGGACGGCCCGCCGGGACACGGCGACGCCCGGTGCACACCCCTCACCCCGCCCCCGCACAGCCCGGAGCGGGAATCACCACCACCTCAGCGCGGTACCTTCAAGGTCACGCCGATGAGGAGAGTGTTGGACGTGAGCAAGTTCGTGCAGCCCGCGGCCGAGGGTGCCGATCCGTTCGGAACGGCCCGCCTGCGCCGGGGCGTCCTCGACGCCTGGGCGACCAGTCCGGCCCGATTCCGGGAGGACGCGAACGCCGAGGAGGACCTGGTCCTCGGCGGCTACCGGGACCGGCTCGTGGTCGAGCTCGCCCAGAACGCCGCCGACGCCGCCGCCAGAGCCGGCACGCCCGGCCGGCTCCGGCTCACCCTGCGCGACGGCGTCCTCGTGGCCGCCAACACCGGCGCCCCTCTGGACGCCACCGGTGTCGAGTCGCTGTCCACCCTGCGCGCCTCCGCCAAACGGGAGACCGGCACGGCGGCCGTCGGCCGGTTCGGCGTCGGCTTCGCCGCCGTCCTCGCCGTCACCGACGAACCCGCCGTCGTCGGCCGGCACGGCGGCGTGCGCTGGTCCCTCGCCGAGGCCCGCGGCCTGGCCGCCGACACCGCCCGGCACAGCCCCGGCCTCGGCGACGAGGTCCGCCGCCGGGACGGCCACGTGCCACTGCTGCGCCTGCCGTTCGCCGCCGAGGGCAGCGCCCCCGCCCCCTACGACACCGCCGTCATCCTGCCGCTGCGCGACACCGCCGCCACGGACCTCGCCGAGCGGCTCCTCGCCGCCGTCGACGACGCCCTGCTGCTCGCCCTGCCCGGACTCGACGAAGTCGTGATCGAGACCGGCCCCGACATCCGCACCCTGCGCCGCCGCACCGACGGCGACCTGACCGTCGTGGAGGACTCCCGCGACGGCACCACCCACTGGCGGACCGCCGCCGCGCACGGGCCGCTGCGGGCCGAGCTGCTCGCCGACCGGCCCGTCGAGGAGCGGCTGCGTCCGCACTGGTCGGTCACCTGGGCCGTACCGGTCGACGCCGACGGAGTTCCCGTGCGGCCCCGCACCAGCCCCGTCGTGCACGCGCCGACCCCCAGCGACGAGCCGCTCGGCGTGCCCGCGCTGCTCATCGCGTCCTTCCCGCTGGACACCACCCGGCGGCACGCCGCCCCCGGCCCGCTGACCGACCATCTCGTCGAGCGCGCCGCCGACGCCTTCGCCGGACTCCTCGCCGCCTGGCGGCCGGTGACCACCGGGATCATCGACCTGGTGCCCGGCCCGCTCGGCAAGGGCGAACTGGACGGGGCCCTGCGCGCGGCGATCCTGGAGCGGCTGCCCCGCACCTCCTTCCTGCCGCCCGCCGCCGGGCCCGGGGAGGATCTGCCGGAGTCCCTGCGCCCGCTGGAGGCGGAGGTCGTCGAGGGCGCCGGCGCCGGCACGGTGCAGGTCCTGGCCGAGGTGCTGCCCACGCTGCTGCCCGCGGGCCTGGAGCGCCGGGCCGAGCTGCGCACGCTGGGCGTGGCCCGGGTGCCGCTGACCGACGCCGTCGACCGGCTGGCCGGTCTGGAGAAGGACCCGGGCTGGTGGCGGCGGCTCTACGACAGCCTGGCGGGGGTCGACCCGGACCGGCTGACCGGACTGCCGGTGCCGCTGGCCGACGGCCGTACGACGATCGGGCCCCGGCAGGTGCTGCTGCCCACCTCCGAGTCCGCCGGCACGGACGCCGAGGTGCTGGCCCGGCTCGGTCTGAAGGTCGCCCACGCGGACGCCGCGCACCCGCTGCTGGAGAAGCTGGGCGCACTGCCGGCGACCCCGCGGGCCGTGCTCACCACGCCCCAGGTGCGGGCTGCCGTGGCCGCGTCCCTGGACGACGACGGCGGCCTCGACTGGGAGGCGGACGCCCCGGACGCGGAGGAACTCGCCGACACCGTCCTGGCGCTGGTCCGCGACGCGGGACTGGAACCCGGCGACGAGCCCTGGCTGGGCGCCCTCGCCCTGCCCGACGAGGACGGCGAACTCGCCCCCGCGGGTGAGCTGGTGCTGGCCGGAAGCGCCTTCCACCAGGTCATGCGTGAGGGCGAACTCGCCGCCGTCGACACCGAACTGGCGGACAGGTGGGGCGAGGGCCCGCTGGCCGCCTGCGGTGTGCTGGCGAACTTCACCCTCGTCCGTGCCGCCGACGTCGTCCTCGACCCGGACGAACTGGAGCCACGCGAAGGGGACTTCGCCGAGCCCGACGACGCCGGACTGCTGGACGCCGTGGACGTCTGGTCCGAGGACGTCCTCGACCGCTTCCCCGACTCGCCGGTCCCGCCGGTCGCCACCGAGCTGGTCGCCGTACGCGATCTCGACCTCGTCGACGACGGGCGCTGGCCGCAGGCCCTCGCCCTGCTCGCCCAGCCGCCGCTCAGGGACGCCCTCACCCAGCCGGTGCGGATCCTGCTGCCCGACGGCACCCACGAGACCGTACGGCCCTACACGGCCTGGTGGCTGCGCGGGCACCCGGTGCTCGACGGCCGCAGGCCCGCCGGGCTGCTGGCGGCGGGCGGGGACCCGCTGCTGCGCGGCCTGTACGAGGAGGCCGACGCGACCGGCTTCGACGACGAGCAGGTGCTGCGGGCGCTCGGGGTGCGCACCTCGGTCGCCGCGCTGCTCGACGAGCCGGGCGGCGCCGCCGAGCTGCTCGACCGGCTCGCCGACCCGGACCGCGAGGTCACCGGCGCCCAACTGCACGCGCTGTACGGGGCGCTGGCCGAGCTCGACCCCGAGCAGGTCACGCTGCCGGAGGAGCTGCGGGCGGTGGTGGACGGGCGCACGGTGGTCGTGGACGCGGCCGACGCGGTCGTCGTCGACTCGCCCGACCTGCTGCCCTTCACCGGGGGCGTGCCGCTGCTGCCGGTGCGCCCGGTACGGGCCCCCGAACTGGCCGAGCTGTTCCAGGTGCGGCGGCTGAGCGAGTCCGTCTCCGGGGCGATCGACTCCGAGGGCGCCGAGCACGACGTGCCGGAGCCGGTGCGGGTGCTGCTCGGTCCGCGCACGCCGGGCAGTTACGTCGAGCACGAGGAACTGGTCGTCGACGGCGTGGAGATCGACTGGCGGCTCACCGACGACGGCGTCCTGCACGCCTCGACCCTGGAGGGCGTCGCCGCGGGTCTCGCCTGGGCGGCCGGGCAGTGGCCGCGCCGCTTCGAGGTGGCGGCCCTGCTGGAGGACCCGTCGCGGACGGCGGAGCTGGCGCGGGACCGCTGGTTCGACTGAGTCCGGCCCCCGCCGGCGGGACGGCACCCGGCCGGCGGGAGCGGCACCCGGCGGGCGGGACGGCACACCGCCGGCGGGCGGGGGCGACACCTGGCCGGCGGGGCCGTGCGGACCGTCCGAAAAACTTCGCACAAATTCTCCACCGGCCGTACAACCATTCCGGCCGGTCGTGGATCTGATCTCCCGAGTCAAGAGACTCCTCGATCACTTGGGCCTCGCCACGCTCACGAGCCGTGTGCACCCGACGGGGGGCGGGCCCCTTTCTCCACGTGGGGAACAGACATGCGCATGCGTGCCACCCTCGGTGTCGTCACCGGTGCCCTGGCTCTGTCCGCTCTCGCCGTTCCGGCCGCGCAGGCCGACGGCTCCGAGGGCGACACCAGGATCGTCAAGGTTGTCGTCGACCTCGACAACAAGGTGACGATCGGTACCACCGCGAAGAAGTTCAAGGTCGTCGTCACGGCCACGGACAACTCGGGCATCAAGGGCGCTGACGAGATCGACCTGTTCGGCCCGGACTACGGCATCTTCACCACGGCCAAGCCCACCTGCGTCGCGGTCAGCACCTACACCGCGAACTGCACCGGCTGGGTGACCGTGGACCCGAAGGTCGACTACCTCACCAACGCCAACGCCGGCACCTGGTACGTCGACACGCTGGTCGACGCCAAGGACGGCGACTGGATCTGGAAGGAGAAGGCCGGCGCCTTCAAGTTCCAGCGCCAGACCTCGCTGACGACCAACGCCGCGCCCGAGCCGGTCCGCAAGGGCAAGGCGATCACCGTCACCGGCAAGCTGAACCGCGTCAACTGGGAGTCCCTCAAGTACGGCGGCTACGCCAGCCAGAACGTGCAGCTCCAGTACAAGAAGAAGGGCGCCACCAGCTACACCACGCTGAAGACGGTCAAGACGACCAGCACCGGCGCCCTGAGCACCACCACCACCGCCACGTACGACGGCTACTACCGCTTCGTCTACGCCGGCAACACGGCCAGCGCGGCCGTCTCCTCCGCCGCCGACTACATCGACGTCCAGTAGTACCCGGGGTCCCCGTGACCCGGCCCGGCCCCCGGCATCCGGTCGGGGGCCGGGCGTACCTCCGGCTCCTCCGGCACCCGACACCCAAGGGAATCGCATGCGCATTCGTGCCACCGTCGCCGCCGTCTCCGGCGCCCTCGCCCTGTCCGCGTTCGCCGTGCCCGCCGCGCAGGCGGGCTCCGGCGCCCCCGTCGAGATCGACCGTCCGGGCGCGGCCGCGCACTTCGGCGGCAAGGCCGCGTCCAGGTCGGCCGCCGTCGGCGCGCAGGCCGCTCCGACCGTCTCCAACGTCTCCGTCAACGCCGGCAAGGCCGTCGTCGTCGGCGGCAAGGCCGCCAAGACCTTCACCGTGTCCCTGACGGCCAGCCACCCCACCGGCATCCAGGACGTGTACATCGACCTGTGGCACGGGACGAACCCCGAGAGCCCCGAGGGCTGGCTGCCGCCGAACGACACCGTCTCCTGCACGGCGCCCTCCGCCACCACGGTGAACTGCAAGATGACCATCACGGCCACCCCCGGTCTCAACGACGGCGACGGCATCGGCGACCTGTACGCCAACGCGCTGGCCGGCACCTGGCACGTCGGTGTCGGCGCTCTCGCGAACGACGAGAGCGAGTACTGGAACGACTACTACAAGACCCACCGGGTCCAGCGGAACGCGCTGCTGACGATCAACGCCTCCCCGGAGCCGGTCGTCAAGGGCAGGGCCCTCTCCATCAAGGGCGCGTTCACCCGCGCCGACTGGGAGACGGGCGCGTACAGCAAGTACACCAACCAGTACATGCAGCTCCAGTTCAAGAAGTCCGGCAGCACCGCGTACGGCAAGGTGAAGACGGTCAAGTCGTCCTCCACCGGCGCCGTCAGCACCACCCACCCCGCCACCTACGACGGCACCTGGCGCTTCTACTTCTCCGGCGCCTCCACCACGACGTCCCCGCTGACCGTGTCCGCGGGCGACTACGTCGACGTGCGCTGACGACACCGTCGCAGCACGCCCTGCCCGGCCCCGCGACACGCGGGGCCGGGCAGCCGGCCCAGGCGCCGGCGGCACGACCTTCACCGTGTCGACGACCGCGGGCCACCCCAGCGGCGTCCAGGGCGCCGAGCTCGACCTGTTCGGCGGGGTGGGCAGCCGGCTCATGCCGGACCCCCACGACGGCTCGTACCGCCACCTCTACGAGGGCGCCACGGCCACCTCGGCGGCCGCCTCCCGCGAGGACGCCGTCGACGTGCGGTGAGCTGCCGCCGGGGCTACGCCGGGAAGCGGCGGTCGACCCATCTCCACAGGAACTCCAGGACCACCGCCGCCACCGCCGCCACGCCGACCGCGAGCCACGGCATCATGACGCCGACCAGCTTCAGCGCGAAGAACTCCTGGAGCCAGGGCACCACCAGCACCAGCAGGAACGCGCCTCCCATCGTCGCGATCAGCAGCAGCCGCCACCAGGTGTAGGGGCGGGCGATGATGGCCAGCACCCACATCGACACCAGGAACAGGGTCAGCGTGGCCACGCTGGTCTCGGCGTCCAGGGCGTCCTCGCCCGAGTAGTGGTGCCCGGCGATCAGGTACATCGTGAAGGTCGCCGTGCCCGCCACCACCCCGCCGGGGACGGCGTAGCGCATCACCCGCCGCACGAAGTGCGGTTTCGCGCGCTCCTTGTTGGGCGCGAGGGCCAGGAAGAAGGCCGGGACCCCGATGGTGAGGGTCGACAGCAGGGTCAGATGGCGGGGGAGGAACGGGTAGTCCACCTGGGTGCAGACCACCAGGACCGCCAGCAGGACCGAGTAGACCGTCTTCACCAGGAACAGCGTCGCCACGCGCGTGATGTTGCCGATCACCCGGCGGCCCTCCGCGACCACCGACGGCAGTGTGGCGAAGCTGTTGTTCAGCAGCACGATCTGCGCGACCGCCCGGGTCGCCTCCGACCCGGAGCCCATCGCGACGCCGATGTCGGCGTCCTTCAGCGCGAGCACGTCGTTCACGCCGTCGCCGGTCATCGCGACCGTGTGGCCGTGGGACTGGAGCGCCCCCACCATGTCCCGCTTCTGCTGCGGTGTGACCCGCCCGAACACCGTGCCCTCGTCCAGGGCCCGTGCCATGCCGTCGCGCTCGGCCGGTATCCGGCGCGCGTCGACCGCCGTGCCCGCGAGGCCCAGCTTGCCCGCGACCGCGCCCACCGACACCGCGTTGTCGCCGGAGATGACCTTCGCGCGGACGTTCTGCTCGGCGAAGTAGCGCAGGGTGTCGGCGGCGTCCGGCCGCAGCCGCTGCTCCAGGACGACGAGCGCCGCCGGACGGGTGCCCCGGCCCACCTCCGGGTCGCCCAGCTCGCGCGAGGCGCGGGCCAGCAGCAGCACCCGCAGCCCCTCCTCGTTCAGCCGGCCCGTCTCGGCGAGGGCCGGGTCGTCGTCGGCGAGCAGCACGTCCGGGGCGCCCAGCAGCCAGGTGCTGGACTCGCCGTCGCCCTCGCTGAAGGAGGCGCCGCTGTACTTGCGGGCCGAGGAGAACGGCAGCGACTCGGTGCAGCGCCACTCCTCGCTGTCCGGGTAGGCGTCGATGATCGCCTTCAGGGAGGCGTTGGGCCGGGGGTCGGACTCGCCGAGCGCGCCGAGCACCCGGCGGACGTAGTCCTCGTCATGGCCGTCCAGGACGCGCAGGGCGGTGACGTCCATGCCGCCCTCGGTGAGGGTGCCGGTCTTGTCCAGGCAGACGGTGTCGACGCGGGCCAGGCCCTCGATGGCCGGCAGCTCCTGCACCAGGCACTGCTTGCGGCCGAGCCGGATGACGCCGATCGCGAAGGCGACCGAGGTGAGCAGCACCAGCCCCTCGGGGACCATCGGGACGATGCCGCCGACCGTGCGGGCGACGGAGTCCCGCAGGTCGTTGCTCTCGACGACCAGCTGGGTGACGATCAGGCCGAGCGCGGCGGGGATCATCATCCACGTCACGTACTTCAGGATCGTGGAGATGCCCGAGCGCAGCTCGGAGTGGACCAGGGTGAAGCGGGACGCCTCCTCGGCGAGCTGGGCGGCGTACGCCTCGCGGCCGACCTTGGTGGCGCGGAAGGCGCCGCCTCCCGCGACCACGAAGCTGCCGGACATCACCTGGTCGCCCGGCCGTTTGACGACCGGGTCGGCCTCGCCGGTCAGCAGCGACTCGTCGATCTCCAGGCTGTCGGCCTCGACGCACACCCCGTCCACGACGGCCTTGTCACCGGGTCCGATCTCGATGACGTCGTCCAGCACGATCTGTGAGGTGCCGACCTCCAGGGAGGCCCCGTCGCGGCGCACGGTCGGCCGCACCTCGCCGATCACGGCCAGGGAGTCGAGCGTCTTCTTCGCCCGCCACTCCTGGAAGATCCCGATGCCGGTGTTGGCGATGATCACGAAGCCGAACAGGCTGTCCTGGATCGGCGCCACGACCAGCATGATCAGCCACAGCACACCGATGATGGCGTTGAACCGGGTGAAGACGTTCGCGCGGACGATGTCGGGCAGGGACCGGCTGCTGCGCACCGGCACGTCGTTGACCCGGCCGGCCGCGACCCGCTCGGCGACCTCGGCCGCGGTGAGGCCGTCCGCCGGGGACGGCACGGCGGCAGGATGCACAGGATCGAGGTCGGCGCCCGCGTCGGTGTGCGTCATGCCTTCGACGGTACGTGCGGAGGGGGGCGTTCACCTGCCGAGTGGGAGAAGCTCCGGCGAACCGCGGGACGGGAGCGGCCGCCCGCGGGACGGACGGGGCGGCGGCCCGCGGGACGGACGGGGCGGCCGCCCGCGGGACGGACGGGGCGGCCGGTTACGGGACGGGGCGGCCGGTTACGGGGCGGGGGTCGCCGCGGCGCGTCTGATCGCGGCGTCCCGCCTGCGGACGTACCAGATGCCGATGAGGCCGAGGCCGCCGCCGGCCAGACAGGTCCACACCCACCAGGCGTGCCCGTGGTCGTCGAACCAGCCGTAGAACGGCAGCTGCACCAGGAAGAGGACGAACCAGAGGACCGTGCCGCCGACGACGGTCGGAACGATCGGACCCTCCAGGGGTTCCGGAGCCTCGTGCTTGGGGGTCCACTTCGCCATGCAGCGCAGTGTACGAGGTCGTCGGATCTACGCGCGGAGATAGAAAACGTCCGACTCATATGTTCATACTGAAACCGTTTACCTCTGACCACTTCTGTTCGTAGGAACCAACAAATGTCCACCTCGGCCCCCGCCAAGGTCCCCGCTCCGGAGCAGCCGGGCGGCGCGCCCGCGTACGGCGCTCTCGACCGCCACTTCAAGATCTCCGAGCGCGGCAGCACGCTGTCCCGCGAGGTCCGGGGTGGTTTCGCCACCTTCTTCGCGATGGCCTACATCATCGTGCTGAACCCGATCATCCTCGGCAGCGCCAAGGACATGTACGGTCACCAGCTCGACAACGGCCAGCTGGTCACCGCCACCGCTCTCACGGCCGCGTTCACCACGCTGCTGATGGGCGTCATCGGCAATGTGCCCATCGCGCTCGCGGCCGGTCTCGGTGTGAACTCGGTCGTCGCCCTCCAGCTCGCCCCGCGGATGTCCTGGCCGGACGCCATGGGCATGGTCGTGCTGGCCGGCTTCGTGGTGATGCTGCTGGTCGCCACCGGTCTGCGCGAGCGCGTCATGAACGCGGTGCCCTTCGGACTGCGCAAGGCCATCTCGATCGGTATCGGCCTGTTCATCATGCTGATCGGTCTGGTCGACTCCGGCTTCGTCTCCCGTGTCCCGGACGCCGCCCACACCACGGTTCCGCTCCAGCTCGGCAGCGACGGTCACCTCAACGGCTGGCCGGTGCTCGTGTTCATCCTGGGCGCGCTGCTGACGCTCGGTCTGATCGTCCGCAAGGTGCCCGGTGCGATCCTGATCTCGATCGTCGCCATGACCGTCCTCGCGCTGATCATCGAGGCCGTCGCGGACATCCCGTCCTGGGGTCTGACCACCCCGAAGTGGCCGGGCAACCCGGTCGCCACGCCCGACTTCGGGCTGGTCGGCGAGTTCAGCCTGTTCGGCGGGTTCGAGAAGGTCGGCGTGCTGACCGGTGTGCTGTTCGTGTTCACGGTGCTGCTGTCGTGCTTCTTCGACGCGATGGGCACGATCATGGGCGTGTCCGACGAGGCGAAGCTGACCGACGCCCAGGGGCAGATGCCCGGCATCAACAAGGTCCTCTTCGTCGACGGTGTCGCCGTCGCCGCGGGCGGTGCCAGCTCCTCCTCGGCCACCACCGCCTTCGTGGAGTCCACGGCGGGTGTCGGCGAGGGCGCCCGGACCGGTTTCGCGAACATCGTCACGGGCGGCCTCTTCGCCGTCGCACTGTTCCTCACGCCGGTCGCCACGATGGTCCCGTCCCAGGCGGCCACCCCGGCGCTGCTCGCGGTCGGCTTCCTGATCCTGGCCGGCTCGGTCAAGGAGATCGACTGGGCCGACTACACCATCGCCGTCCCGGCGTTCGTGACGATGGTGATGATGCCGTTCACCTACTCGATCACCAACGGCATCGGCATGGGCTTCATCACCTTCGTGGCGATGCGCCTGGCGGCGGGCCGGGCGAAGGACGTCCCGGTGGCCATGTACGTGGTCTCCGCCGTCTTCACCTTCTACTACCTGATGCCGGCCCTGGGTCTGACCTGACCGGTCAGGGGTGGCCGTAGAACTTCTCGGTCTCCTCGACGGCGGTGTGGAACCGTTCGTCGAAATCATCACGGATGAGCGTCCGGACGACATAGTCCTGGACGCTCATTCCTCTTCTGGCCGCACGGTCCCGGAGCCTTTCGAGCAGCTCTCCGTCCATGCGCAGGCTGAGCACGCTGGTCCCCATGGCTACGAGGGTCGCCGCAGCCGTGGCCGACGGGCGGCTTTCCGGAACCGGCTCACTCGTACGGGTGACACCGATGTTTCAGTGGCCGGAGTCACGCTCGTCCGCGCCCCGCCGAGTGGTCTTTAGCGAGAGTAATGAGTTACGCTAAAGAACATGCCGGACCTGACCCATGGCGACGACGCTGCCGCCGTGAACTCCCTGCGATCCGCCGTGATGCGGCTCTCCCGCCGACTCAAGCACCAGCGCGTCGACGAGTCGCTGAGCCCCACCGAGATGTCGGTGCTGGGCACCCTGTCCCTGTGCGGCCGGGCGACCCCGGGCGAGCTGGCCCGCAAGGAGCACGTCCAGCCGCCGTCGATGACCCGCATCGTCGCGCTGCTGGAGGCCAAGGGCCTCGTCCGGCTGGAGCCGCACCCCGAGGACCGCCGCCAGAAGGTGGTCACCCGCACCGAGCAGGCCGAGGCCATGCTCGAGGAGAGCCGGCGCAAGCGCAACGCGTTCCTGGCCGCGCTGGTCGAGGACCTCGACGAGGACGAGTGGGCGAAACTGCGCGCCGCCGCCCCCGTGCTGGAGAAGCTCGCACACCTTTAAGCGGCCGCCGCGACCGGCGCCGCCCACCGTCACAGCAAGGAGGCGACCCCTTTGAGTCCGGGAACCGGAGCAGACTCCGCACCCGCACCGACCGCCCACGACTCCCGCCCGCCCGGCCTCGGCACCTCCCGCAGGTCCTCGATGTTCAGCTCCCTGCGCGTCCGCAACTACCGCCTGTTCTTCATGGGCCAGGCCGTCTCCAACATCGGCACCTGGATGCAGCGCATCGCCCAGGACTGGCTGGTCCTCAGCCTCACCGGCTCGGCCACCGCGGTCGGTTTCACCACCGCCCTGCAGTTCCTGCCGATGCTGCTGTTCGGCCTCTACGGCGGCGTCCTCGTCGACCGGCTGCCCAAGCGCCCCACCCTGCTGGTCACCCAGGCCGCGATGGCCCTCACCGGCCTCGCCCTGGCCGTGCTGACCCTCACCGGAGAGGTCGAGGTCTGGCACGTCTACGTCGCCGCGTCCGCCGTCGGCCTCGCCACGGTCGTCGACAACCCGGCCCGCCAGTCCTTCGTCACCGAGATGGTCGGCCCCGGCCAGCTCCAGAACGCCGTCAGCCTCAACTCGGCGAACTTCCAGTCCGCCCGCCTCGTCGGCCCCGCCGTCGCCGGCCTGCTGATCACCGGCGTCGGCACCGGCTGGGCGTTCCTGCTCAACGGCCTGTCCTTCGTCGCGCCCGTCGCGGGTCTGCTGCTGATGCGCGCCGGGGAACTGCACGTGGCCGAGCGCGCCCCGCGCGGCAAGGGCCAGCTCCGCGAGGGCCTGCGGTACGTCTCGGGACGCCCCGAGCTGATCTGGCCGATCGTGCTCGTCGGGTTCGTCGGCACCTTCGCCTTCAACTTCCCGGTGTACCTCTCGGCCTTCGCCGACGACGTCTTCCACGGCGACGCCGGCACCTACAGCCTCTTCAACACCCTCATGGCCGTGGGCTCCCTCTCCGGCGCCCTGCTCGCCGCCCGCCGCGGCACGGCCCGGCTGCGGGTGATGAGCGCGGCGGCGGTCGTCTTCGGCGCCCTGGAGATCATGGCGGCCGGCGCACCCTCCCTGTGGATGTTCGCCCTGCTGATGATCCCGCTGGGCCTGTTCGGCATGACCATCAACGTCACCGCCAACACCGGCATCCAGATGGCCACCGACCCGGCCATGCGCGGCCGCGTCATGGCGCTGTACATGATGGTGTTCCTCGGCGGCTCCCCGGTCGGCGCGCCCGTCGTCGGCTGGGTCACCGACACCTACGGGCCCCGCGTCGGCCTCGCGGCGGGCGGCGCGGTCGCCGCCCTCGCCGCCGGCGTGATCGGCCTGGTCCTGGCCCGCACGGGCGGACTGCGGCTGTCGGTGGGCTGGCACCACGGCCACCCGGTCGTGCGGTTCGTGCCGAGGGAGCGGATCGAGGAGCCGGCACCGGCGGTGTGATCCCGCCGCCCCGCGGCCGCCGGGGTGGCAGGGTGGCCGTATGAGACTCTTCGCCGCGGTCCTGCCGCCCGCCGAAGCGGTCAGCGACCTGGCCGCGGAGGTCGCCCTGCTGAAGAGCCTGCCCGGAGCGGACCGGCTGCGCTGGACCGGCCGCCCCGGCTGGCACTTCACCCTCGCCTTCTACGGCGAGGTCGACGACACCGTCGTCCCCGGCCTGTCGGCCCGGCTGGAGCGCGCCGCCCACCGCAGCGCGCCCTTCCCGCTGGCCGTCGGCGGAGGGGGCCAGTTCGGCCGCGGCCGCGCCCTGTGGGCCGGAGCCGAGGGCGACCTGGCCGCCATGAGGCTCCTCGCCGGCCGCAGCGAGGCCGCCGCACGCCGGGCGGGCCTCGGCACGGGCGAGCACCGGCGCTACCGGGCCCACCTGACGCTGGCCCGCAGCCGGGACGCCGTGGACATGACGCCGTACGTCGAGGCGCTGGCCGGGTTCACCGGCCCGGCCTGGACCGTGGGCGAGCTGGTCCTGGTGCGCAGCAACCCGCCGAGGTCCGGGACACCGGGCGAGCAGCCCCGCTACGACCCGGTCGGCCGCTGGCCGCTCGGCGCGGCCGGTTAGGCTCGTCCGCGTGGACCCGAAAACCCGGAACCGGATCATGGCCGGTGCGCTCGTGCTGATGTTCGTCGTGGTGGCCCTGGCGGCGGCGCTGGGAAGGTAGCCCAGGCCGCCTCGGCGCGGGAGGCCCTACCAGGCGAATGCCTCCGGGGAGGGGCCCGGGCCGGGGAAGATCTCGTCGAGGGCGGCCAGCAGCTCCTCGCTCAGCTCCAGCTCGACCGCCCGCAGCGCGGAGCCGAGCTGCTCCGCCGTCCGCGGGCCGACGATCGGGCCCGTCACCCCGGGGCGGGTGAGCAGCCATGCCAGCGCGGTCTCGCCGGGCTCCAGGCCGTGCTTGTCCAGAAGGTCCTCGTACGCCTGGAGCTGTGCGCGCCGGACCGGGTCGGCCAGGGCGTCGGCGGCCCGGCCGGAGGAGCGGCGTCCCCCCTCGGCCTCCTTCCTGATCACCCCGCCGAGCAGCCCGCCGTGCAGCGGCGACCACGGGATCACCCCGAGGCCGTACTCCTGCGCGGCCGGGACGACCTCCATCTCGGCACGGCGCTCGGCGAGGTTGTACAGGCACTGCTCGCTGACGAGACCGATGGTGCCGCCGCGCCGGGCGGCGGTCTCGTTGGCCTGGGCGATCTTGTAGCCGGGGAAGTTGGAGGAGCCGACGTACAGGATCTTGCCCTGCTGGACCAGGACGTCGACCGCCTGCCAGATCTCCTCGAAGGGGGTGGCGCGGTCGATGTGATGGAACTGGTAGACGTCGATGTGGTCGGTCCGCAGCCGCTTGAGGCTGGCGTCGACGGCCCGCCGGATGTTCACCGCGGACAGCTTGTCGTGGTTGGGCCAGGCATCGCCCTCCGCGCCCATGTTCGCGTACACCTTCGTGGCCAGGACGACCTTGTCGCGCCGTTCCCCGCCCTTCGCGAACCAGTTGCCGATGATGGATTCCGTACGGCCCTTGTTCTCGCCCCAGCCGTACACGTTGGCCGTGTCGAAGAAGTTGATGCCCGCGTCCAGTGCCGCGTCCATGATGGTGTGGCTGTCGGCCTCGTCCGTCTGGGGGCCGAAGTTCATCGTGCCGAGGACCAGTCGGCTGACCTTGAGTCCGGTGCGTCCGAGCTGCGTGTACTCCATGGTGTTCAAGCCAACGGCTTGGAGTGCGCTCTATGCAAGAGAGCCTGCCCGGCCGGGCTGTGCCGGTGCGTACTGCGCGCCCCAGGACCATGCCTGCCACATCGTGTCGGCGAAGGCCGCGGCCAGTTTGTGCTCGCCGCTCGCGTTGGGGTGGGTGCCGTCGTAGGTGTCACGGTGGATGTCGTACGACTCCGGGACCGAGGCCAGCAGCAGCGGCGAGGACGGCTCGTCCAGGTCGGCGGCCGTCTTCGCGAGGAGCTCGTTGAAGGCGGTCACCTGCGCCGCGAAGCCGGGGTCCTCCTCGGCCCGGACGTTCGGGATGACCGGGAGCAGCACCAGGCGCACCCGCGGGTTCGCCGAGCGCGCCTCGGTGACGAAGGCGCGGACGTTCTCGGCCGTCTGCTCCGCGTTCGTGTAGAAGCCCAGGTCGATCAGGCCCAGCGACACCAGCAGCACGTCCGCCCGGTGGGCGCGGACCGCGTCGGCGATCAGCGGGGCCATGTGCAGCCAGCCCTCGCCCCAGCCGGCGAGGTGGGCGCGCGGGAAGCCGGGGTCGGCGTAGTCCAGGGAGGTGGGGGCGTCGGCGGTCTTGTCGTGGAGTGCCTCGCGCGGGCCCACGATCGCGAACGGGCCGCCGTAGGTGTCCCGCAGGTGCTGCCACAGCCGGTAGCGCCATGTGTGTTCGCCCGCGCTCCCGATCGTCATGGAGTCGCCTACGGGCATGAACCTGAGCATCCGCTCATCATGGACGATCGGGGAAGCGGGTGGGGGCCGTGCGACGTGTGAGGACCGCCACGGCCGATGATCGGTCCGCCGCCCCCGTCCCCTGAGGGAAACCGGTCCCGGGATGGCAGGCTTGGGGCATGCGCCGATCCCTTGCAGCCGTCCTCTCCGCAGCCGCCTGCCTGCTGTTCGGGCTCACCGTGCCCGCGTCCGCCGACGACGGGGACGGGGGGTTCACCATCGAGGACCCGCGCATCACGGAGTCGAGCGGTCTCGCCGCCTCCCGGCAGCACCCGGGGATCTACTGGACCCACAACGACCAGGACGAGGGCGCCTTCCTGTACGCCGTCGACAGCAGCACCGGCGAGACCGTGGCGACCGTGACCATGACCGGTGTCGGCGCCCCGCGCGACGTCGAGGCGATCTCGATGGGGCCCGACGACCAGCTCTACGTCGGAGACATCGGCGACAACCTCGGCGGCACCTGGGAGCACGTCTGGGTCTACAGGCTCCCGGAGCCCAAGGAGCTGAAGGACCAGTCGGTGCGGGCCACCCAGTACGTCGTCAAGTACTCCGACGGCCCCCGCGACGCCGAGTCGATGCTGGTGCACCCGAAGACCGGGGACGTCTACCTCATCGACAAGAACGAGGACGGCGGGCACCTCTACGCAGCTCGCGCCCCGCTGTCCCCCTCCGGCACCAACATGTTCGAGCCGGTCGCCCCGATCGACCTGTGGGCCACCGACGCCGCCTTCTCCCCGGACGGCGAACAGTTCGTCGTCCGGGGCTACATGGGCGGCATCGCGTACGACTGGAACGGCGGCAAGCCGAAGCGGCTGGACCGGATCAGTGTGCCGCTGGGGCAGGGGGAGTCGGTCTCCTACTCGGCCGACGGCAGCAAGCTGCTGCTCGGCATGGAGGGCGCGGACAGCCCGGTCGAGGCGCAGGACGCGCCCGGCGGCGGCTCCTCGGAGGGTTCCGGGAAGCCCTCCGGCAGCGGCGGTGACGGCGCCTCCGGCGACGGCGGCGGCTCCGGGCTGAAGGCCGAGTACCTGATCGTCGCCGCGGTGGCCGCCGGGCTGTTCGGCGTCGTGCGGCTCAGGCGGCGTTCGTAGCGCGCCCGCCGCGCGGTCTCACCTGTTCCAGTGCCGGCGCACGTGCCGCTCGACGGCCTGTGCCCACTTCTCGCGGTCCATGTCCGCGTAGGAGAGCGTCACCGGGGGGTTGCCGCCGGGGTGGAGGTCCAGTTCGTCGGCGAAGGTGATGAGGACGGTCTCCAGCTCCCAGCCCTTGTAGTCCCAGGAGTCGGGGAAGTGGAAGTCCAGCTCCTGCCAGTAGTCGGTGGAGCGGCGGGACCTGTAGCGCTCGGGCCAGGGCTGGGAGAAGACCTTCACCTCCGACTCGTGGAAGCGGAAGCCCAGGTCCTCGTAGATGCCGAAGAGCATGTCCTGCGCCGGCAGCGCGTGCACCTCGATCTCGTCGAAGTCGCCGCGGTCGACGGCCCCGTCCACGGCCAGCTCGGTGCGGACGGCGACCCGGCTGCCGCGCAGGCGTTCGCCGCGGGCGTGGGTGAACGGCATGGTCCAGGGCACGTCGACGCGGACCTCGCGGGTGAGGTGCGCGCCCGCCGGGAGGCGGAAGGGTCCCTCGGTGACGGCGGTGACGACGTACGGGTTGTTCCAGGCGGTGGAGCCGTCCGCCTCGCGGTCCTCGGCGCGGACGACGAGTTCCAGCCGCAGCCGCTCGACGTCGAGGTCGGCGCCGCCCCCGCGGAGGTGGACGGTGAGATCGAGCGGCGCGCCGGGCAGGATGCGGCCGGTGCCGGTCACGGTGTCCACGGACGGGGCGTTGGAGCCGAGCGTGCGCAGGAACGTGCGAAGTGCCATGTGGTGGGTCCCCTCCCTGAGGTGACGGCCCGTCGGAGGCCGTCAGCAGGACCCTAGGCCGAAATGATCAGTTCCGGCCGCGCTGTGACACCAGCATCTCCAGGCCGTCGAGGATCCGTTGCAGTCCGAACTCGAAGTGGTCGAAGTCGGGCCCGAAGGCGTCCCCGGAGAGGGAGGCCATGACCGGGTAGCGGCCGCTCGCCATGACCTTCTCCAGGGTGGGGACCTGCGCCTCCCAGAACTGGGCGTCGGTCAGGCCGGTGCGGCGCTCGGCCTCCTGCTGGTACAGCCGGGTGCGGGCCGCGCCGGCGACGTAGGCGTCCAGCGTGACGATCACCGAGACCAGTTCGACGTCGGACAGTCCCATCGGCCGGATGCGGGTCAGCACCGCCTCCATGCCGTCCATGGCGCTCGGGCCGAGGATCGGCCGCGACTGGTTGACCTGGAGCAGCCAGGGGTGGCGGCGGTAGAGCTCCAGCCCGCCGCGGGCCGACGCCTCCAGGGCGGCACGCCAGCCCTCGGCCGGGTCGGTGGCCGTGAGGTCCTGCGGCGGGCCCTGGACGCGGTCCAGCATCAGGTCGAGCAGCTCGGCCTTGCCGGGGACATGGCGGTACAGGGACATGGCGCCGGTGCCCAGCTCGGTGGCGACCCGGCGCATGGAGACCGCCTCCAGGCCCTCGGCGTCGGCGACCCGGACGGCCGCCTCCACGATCCGCTCCGGTGACAGCGAGGGTTTCGGGCCCCGGCTGGGCCGGCGTCCGGTGTCCCAGAGCAGTTCGAGGGTGCGGACGATGTCGCCGCTGCCGCTGGCCTGCGTACCGCTGTCGCTGCTCGTCATGCGGGCTAGCTTAAAACCCCACGGAAAAACTGGGTACGGTGTACGCGTCATCGGGTACGGTGTACTCAGTTCTTGAGGAGGGGCTATGAGCGACGCATACGCGGTGCACGCCGAGGGACTTCAGAAGCGGTACGGCGAGAAGCGCGCCCTGGACGGCTTCGACCTGGCCGTCCGGGAGGGCACCGTGCACGGCCTGCTGGGGCCGAACGGCGCGGGCAAGACCACCGCCGTGCGCATCCTGTCCACGCTGGTCCGGCTGGACGGGGGCAGCGCCCGGGTGGCGGGCCTGGACGTGGCCCGCCGGCCGCGCGAGGTACGGGCGCGCATCGGGCTGACCGGGCAGTACGCGGCGGTGGACGAGGTGCTCACCGGCCGGCAGAACCTGGAGATGTTCGGCCGGCTGTTCCACCTGGGCGGCCGGCGTGCCAGGGCGCGCGCGACCGAGCTGCTGGAGCAGTTCGACCTGACCGACGCCGCCGACCGGGGCGTCGGCAAGTACAGCGGCGGCATGCGGCGCCGCCTCGACCTCGCCGCGTCGATGATCCTGGCCCCGGCCGTGCTGTTCCTCGACGAGCCGACGACCGGGCTCGACCCGCGCAGCCGCGGCGAGGTCTGGGAGTCCGTACGGGCGCTGGTGGCGGGCGGGACGACCGTGCTGCTGACCACCCAGTACCTGGAGGAGGCCGACCGGCTCGCCTCCCGGATCACCGTCATCGACCAGGGGCGGGCCATCGCCGACGACACCCCCGACGGGCTGAAGAGCGCCGTGGGCGGCGACCGGATCGAGGTCGTCGTCGCCGAGCGGACGGACATCCCGCGGGCCGTGAAGGCCGTCGCCCGGGTGTCCGACGGCGAACCCGAGGCGGACGAGGCCGAGCTGCGGGTGCACGCGCATGTCACCGACCGGGTGGCCGCGCTCACGGACGTGGCCCGCACCCTCCAGGACGAGGGCGTGCGGGTGGAGGACATCGGACTGCGCAGGCCGAGCCTCGACGACGTGTTCCTGCGCCTGACCGGACACCGCACCGACAAGGAGGAGGCAGCCGTATGAGCGCCCCGGAACTCACCGCCCCGAGCCGCAGCCGCGTCCACTGGGCGCTCGCCGACTGCTGGAACATCGTCCGCCGCGGTCTGACCCACTACCAGCGCCAGCCCGTGAACATCGCCTGGCAGCTGGGCTTCCCGATCCTGTCGGTGCTGCTCTACGGCTATGTCTTCGGCTCGGCGATGACCGTGCCGGGCGGCGGCGACTACACCGACTTCCTGATGCCCGGCATGTTCGTGATGACGATGGCGTTCGGCTTCATCAACACCGCGACCGTCGTCGTGTACGACTCCACCAAGGGTGTCATCGACCGGTTCCGCTCCATGCCGATGGCGTCCTCCGCCGTGGTCGCCGGGCGCGGGGTCACCGATCTGCTGATCGCCTGCGCCGAGCTGGCCATCATGATGCTCACCGCGCTCGCCATGGGCTGGCGCCCGGACGGCGGGTTCGGCTTCGTGGCCGCCTTCGGGCTGCTGCTGTGGCTGAGGTTCGCGCTGATCTGGCTCGGTGTCTGGCTCGGGCTGCTGGTGCCCAACCCGGAGGCCGCGGGCGGGCTGTTCGCGGTCGCCTTCCCGCTGACGATGATCTCCAGCATCTTCGTCGCCCCGCAGCTGATGCCCGACTGGCTGGGCTGGGTCGCCGCGTGGAACCCGATCTCCTCGACGGCCGCCGCGACCCGTGACCTGTTCGGCACGCCCGCCGGCGGAGGCGACTCCTGGGTGGAGCAGCACGCGCTGCTGATGGCCGGCGTGTGGCCGGTCGTCCTCACGGCCGTCTTCCTGCCCCTGGCGGTGCGCCGTTTCCGCGGTCTGAGCCGCTGAGGGACGACGAAGGGGCGCCCGCTGTCCTGGCGGGCGCCCCTGACGGCCGTACCGGTGACGGTTACAGCTGTTCGATCACGTAGTCGACGCACTTCGTCAGCGCCTCGACGTCCGCCGGGTCGATCGCCGGGAACATCGCGACGCGCAGCTGGTTGCGGCCGAGCTTGCGGTAGGGCTCGGTGTCCACGATGCCGTTGGCGCGCAGCACCTTGGCGACCGCGGCCGCGTCCACGTCGTCGGTGAAGTCGATCGTGCCGATGACGGCCGAGCGCTTCGCCGGGTCGGTGACGAACGGGTTGGCGTACTTCACGTCCTCCGCCCAGCCGTACAGGGTGCGCGCGGAGGTGGCCGTGCGGCGGACCGTCCAGTCCAGACCGCCCTGGCCGTTGAACCACTCCAGCTGCTGGTTCAACAGGAAGAGGGTGGACAGGGCCGGGGTGTTGTACGTCTGGTTCTTGCGGGAGTTGTCGATCGCCGTGGGCAGGCTGAAGAACTCCGGGATGTGCCGGCCGGACGCGTGGATCCGCTCGGCGCGCTCGATCGCCGCCGGGGAGAACACACCGATCCACAGGCCGCCTTCGGAGGCGAAGGACTTCTGCGGGGCGAAGTAGTAGACGTCCGTCTCGGCGATGTCGACCGGCAGGCCGCCCGCGCCGGAGGTCGCGTCGACCAGCACGAGGGCGCCCTCGTCGGCACCGGCCACGCGCTTGAGCGGCATGGCCACGCCGGTGGAGGTCTCGTTGTGGGTGAGGGCGTAGACGTCGACGCCCTCCTGGGCGACGGCCTCGGGGTGCGTGCCCGGCTCGGAGACGATGACGTCCGGCTCGGCCAGCCACGGGGCCAGCTTGGCCGCCTTGGCGAACTTCGAGGAGAACTCACCGAAGTTCAGGTGCTGCGACTTGTTCTCGATCAGGCCGTGCGTCGCCACGTCCCAGAAGGCGGTGGAGCCGCCGTTGCCGAGGACGACCTCGTAGCCCTCGGGGAGCTGGAACAGCTCGGAGATGCCCTCGCGCACCTTGCCGACCAGGTTCTTCACCGGGGCCTGGCGGTGGGAGGTGCCGAGCAGGGACGTACCGGTGGCGGCCAGGGCGTCCAGCGCCTCCGTCCGCACCTTGGAGGGACCCGCGCCGAAACGTCCGTCGGCGGGCTTGATGTCAGCGGGAATCTGGATCTCAGCCACGGGGTGAGGTTATCCGCTGGAGGAAACGCGGTCGAAACGACGTCCGTCCGCTGAGACGACCGGGGCGGCGGGCGTCCGCCCGCTGAGACGCCGGGGCTGATTGGGTGGAGCCATGCCCGAACTGGAAGCCGTACTGCGCAAGGCCGTCCGGGGCGACGTCCGCTTCGGCGTCACCGCCCGCGCGCTGGTCACCATGGACGCCTCCAACTACCGGCGGGTCCCGCTCGGCGTCGTCGCGCCCCGGGACGCCGACGACGTGGCGGCCGTGCTGGAGGTGTGCCGGGCGCACGGCGTGCCGGTGGTGCCGCGCGGCGGGGGGACGTCCATCGCCGGCCAGGCGACCGGGACGGGGATCGTCCTGGACTTCACCCGGCACATGAACCGGCTGCTGTCCCTCGACCCCGGCGCCCGTACCGCCGTCGTCCAGCCCGGACTCGTCCTCGACCGGCTCCAGGAGGCCGCCGCCCCGCACGGCCTGCGCTTCGGCCCGGACCCCGCCACCCACAGCCGCTGCACCCTCGGCGGGATGATCGGCAACAACTCCTGCGGCGCGCACTCGGTGGCCTGGGGGACGACCGCGGACAACGTGCGGGAGCTGGACGTCGTCACCGCGCGCGGGCGGCGGCTGCGGCTCGGGCCGGGCTGGGCCGGGGCGCCCGACGGGCTGCGGGAGCTGGCCGAGGGGGAACTCGCCCGGCTGCGCACCGGCTTCCCCGGCCTGCCCCGCCGTATCTCCGGCTACGCCCTGGACGCGCTGCTGCCCGAGAGGGGCGCGGACGTCGCCCGCTCCTTCTGCGGCTCGGAGGGCACGCTGGCCGTGCTCACCGAGGCGGTCGTGAAGCTGGTCGAGCCGCCGCGCGCACGGGCGCTGGCGGTGCTCGGGTACGCCGACGAGAGCGCGGCCGCCGAGGCGGCGCCGGGGCTGCTGCCCCTCGGGCCGCTGACGGTGGAGGGCATGGCGGCCGATCTGGTGCCGTCCCCCGCCGATCTGCCCCGGGGCGGGGCCTGGCTGTTCGTGGAGGCGGGCGGGGACACCCCGGCCGGGGCACGCGCGCACGCGGAGGCGGTCGTGCGCGCCGCCGACGCCCTGGACGCCCGGGTGGTGACCGACGCGGCGGGGCAGCGGGCGCTGTGGCGCATCCGCGAGGACGCCGCCGGTACGTCGACCCGGATGCCGGACGGCAGCGAGGCATGGCCCGGCTGGGAGGACTGCGCGGTGCCGCCCGCCCGGCTCGGCGCGTACCTGCGCGACTTCCGTGCCCTGCTCGCCGCGCACGGCCTGCGCGGCACGCCGTACGGCCACTTCGGCGACGGCTGCATCCATGTCCGCATCGACTTCGACCTGCTGAGCGAGGAGGGCGTGGCCCGCTTCCGCCGCTTCTCCGAGGAACTGGCCCGCCTCGTCGTCGCGCACGGCGGCTCGCTCTCCGGGGAGCACGGCGACGGACAGGCCCGCGCCGAACTGCTGCCGGTGATGTACGGCTCCGAGACGGTCGCCCTGTTCGAGCGGGCCAAGGCCGTCTGGGACCCCGACGACCTGCTCAACCCCGGCATCCTCGTCCGTCCGGCCCCCCTCGACACCGGCCTGCGCTTCGCGGTCCTCCCGCGCCGCCCGGTCGACGTGGCCTTCGGCTACCCGGACGACGGCGGCGACTTCTCCGCCGCCGTACGCCGCTGCGTGGGCGTCGCCAAGTGCCGTACGACGACGTCCGCCGGCCCCTCCGTGATGTGCCCGTCCTTCCGGGCGACCGGCGAGGAGGAGCACTCCACGCGCGGACGGGCCCGGCTGCTGCACGAGATGCTCGCCGGGGAACTGGTGACCGACGGGTGGCGCTCGACCGAGGTGCGCGACGCCCTGGACCTGTGCCTGTCCTGCAAGGGCTGCCGCTCGGACTGCCCGGTCGGCGTGGACATGGCCACCTACAAGGCGGAGTTCCTGCACCACCACTACGCGGGGCGCCGCCGCCCGGCCGCGCACTACGCGATGGGCCTGCTGCCGGTGTGGCTGCGCCTGGCGGCCCGGATGCGCGCGGCGGCGCCGCTGAACGCGCTGGCGGGTGTGCGCCCCCTCGCCCGCCTGGCCAGACGGATGGGCGGCATCGCGGCCGAGCGGGAGATCCCGAGGCTGGCGCGCGAGCCGTTCAGCCGCTGGTGGCGGCGGCGGGCGGCCGCCGGGCGGGGCTCGGGCGAGCCGGTGGTGCTGTGGCCGGACACCTTCACCGAGCATCTGTCCCCGTCGGCCGGCCGGGCGGCGGTGCGGGTGCTGGAGGCGGCCGGGCTGCGGGTGGCGCTGCCGCCGACGCTGCGGACCCGGGGCCGGGCCCTGGCGGACGGCCGGACGCGTTCCGTGACGGCCCTGCTCGGGGCCCGCAGGGGACGGGTGTGCTGCGGGCTGACGTACGTCTCCACCGGGCAGCTCGACCGGGCGCGCGCGGTGCTGCGCCGCACCCTGGACCTGATGGAGCCGGTGCTCGACGCCGGGGCGCCGGTCGTGGTGCTGGAGCCGAGCTGCGCGGCGGCACTGCGCACCGATCTGCCCGAGCTGCTGCCGGACGACCCCAGGGCGGCGCTCCTGGCCGGGCGGGTGCTCACCTTCGCCGAGGCGCTGGAGCGGTGCGCGCCCGGCTGGCGGCCGCCGGTGCTGGACCGGCCCGTGACCGGGCAGACCCACTGCCACCAGCACGCGGTCCTCGGCGACGCGGCCGAGCGGAGGCTGCGCGCCGCGGCCGGACTGACCGGCGAGCTGTCGGGCGGCTGCTGCGGACTGGCGGGGAACTTCGGCTTCGAGCGGGGGCACCACGACGTGTCGGTGGCCTGTGCGGAGGAGCAGCTGCTGCCGTCCGTGCGCTCGGCCCCGGCGGACTCGGTGGTCCTCGCGGACGGGTTCTCCTGCCGGACCCAGCTGGAGCAGCTGGCCGGGGTGCGGGGCCGGCATCTCGCGGAGGTGCTGGCGGAGGCCCTCCCCGATCAGGAGTCAGGTGCGTAAGGGGGGTGCACGCCTGACGTAAGTCCATTACTCTGGACTGGCAAGTGCATCGTGATGAACATGATCGCATCCGCGCCAGCCTCCAGGAAGCCCCCGTGAGCACTTCGAGCACCACCACCACGCAGTCCTCGGTGTCCACGGCGTCCGCGCCGGTGACCACGGCCGGGACCGGCGGGCGACGAGGCGGCTCCCTCGGCTCCCTGGGCCCCGTCGGTCTGGTGCTGGCGGGCGGGATCTCGGTGCAGTTCGGCGGCGCGCTCGCCGTCACCCTCATGCCGCGCGCGGGCGCGCTCGGCGTGGTGACGCTGCGGCTGCTGGTCGCCGCGATCGTGCTGCTGATCGTCTGCCGGCCCCGTCTGAAGGGGTACTCGCGCGCCGACTGGGGCACGGTCGTGGTCTTCGGGATCACCATGGGCGCGATGAACGGCCTGTTCTACGAGTCCGTCGACCGCATTCCGCTCGGCGCGGCCGTCACCCTGGAGGTCCTCGGCCCGCTCGCGCTGTCGGTGATCGCCTCCCGGCGGCTGGTGAACCTCGTCTGGGCCGGGCTCGCCCTCGCCGGAGTGTTCCTGCTCGGCGGCGGAGGCTTCGGCGATCTCGACCCGGCGGGCGTGGCCTTCGCGCTCGGCGCGGGCGCGATGTGGGCCGCCTACATCGTCTTCAGCGCCCGCACGGGCCGCCGCTTCCCCCAGGCGGACGGCCTCGCCCTGGCCATGGCGGTGGCGGCCCTGCTCTTCCTCCCCCTGGGCCTCGCCGAGTCGGGCGCGAAGCTCACCGACCCGGTGACGATCGGCCTGGGCGCGGGCGTGGCGATCCTGTCCTCCGTCCTGCCCTACACCCTCGAACTCCTCGCGCTGCGGCGCCTGCCCGCCTCCACCTTCGCGGTCCTGATGAGCCTGGAACCGGCCATCGCCGCGACGGCCGGCTTCCTCATCCTCGACCAGGCCCTCACGGCGGTCCAGTCCGCGGCGATCGCCCTGGTCATCGCCGCGAGCATGGGCGCGGTGCGCACCCAGGTGGGGCGACGGAAGGTGCCCGCGGAGGCGGGCGCTCTCTGAGCTTCGGGCCGCCCGGAGCTGTCCGGCCCGACTAGAGTCGGACCCGTGTTCCGAACCAACCGGCACCCGGCGCTCGGCCGGTCCGTCGGCTCCCCGGGCTCGAAGGGAACTGCAGCATGAGCCTGCAACACACCGAGGCCGCCGACGACCGCCCCGTGATCCCTCGTCCTGAGCGGTCACCGGGCGCTCTGCGTGCGGCCTGTGCCGTCGTGGCCCCCGCGCTCCTCCCGGCCTATGACAGGGCCAAGGACCAGGCGCTGGCGGAGGCCGTCGAGCACGGGTCACTGAAGCCCGTGCACGCGTATCTGGCTCACTGGGCCGCTCTCATCGAGATCGAGCGGCACCCGGAGACAGCGAAGCGGTACCACCGCGCCGAATACCTCGCCCGTGTGGCTGCCGCCCCGGAGGAGGCCCGCGAGCACCTCACCACGGCGAGCGTCCTCTACCGCGCCGCGGCCGAAGCGGTGGCGGCGCGGTGACCTGGTGCTGGGAGTACGTCCCGGACGAAGAAACCGTGGCGGCGGGTGCGCCGCCCGGATTCCTGGCCGAGGTGGAGAAAGCCGCCGACGAACTGGTCCGTGCCGCAGAGGCTCTGTACCTCCACGGGGCTGCGTACCAGGAGGTGGACGAAGGGGCCAAGCACGCCTTTGTCGCGGGTGGCTTCTTCGTCTACATGATCACGCCGAGGTCGGAGATGGTCACCATCTGGCAGATCACGCCCGACCCCGAGCTCTGACAGTGTCAGCCCTTGACCGATTCCACGAAAGCTGACCAGGCCCCTGCGGGGAAGCGCAGGGTGGGGCCGTGCTGGTTCTTGGAGTCGCGGACGGCGAGGTGGGGCCGGAGATCGGCGACCTCGACGCAGTCGCCTCCGGTGCCGCCGCTGTAGGACGACTTGCGCCAGGCGGCGGTGCCGAGGGGGGCGCACTCGACGCATTCGCCGCCCGTTCCCGAGCTGTACGAGGACTTACGCCACTCTGCTGGTGTCCGGTTCTGGCCGTTCTGCATAGCGTTCCTCCCGTACGCGGGCGATCAGCGCTGCCGAGTCCTCCACTGAAAGGGCCGCAGCTTGCAGGTGATCGTAACGATGCGAGCAGTCCCTGACGATGTCCGGGTTGGCGGACAGATATCCCTTGTCGTAGTTGTCCGAGTAGACGATGTCAGGGTTGCCGTCGAAGCGCAGGACGCTGAATGACCCTGCGGTGGCTGGATGCTGGCCCACCCCGAGGGGCAGGACCTGTAGGCGAACCTCACGCCGCTTCTGGAAACCCAGCAGGTGCGTCAACTGCTTCCGCATGGCCTCCCTGCCCGCGAACGGCCTGTGCAGCACGACCTCGTCCAGTACGACCCATAGCAGCGGTGGTTTCTCGCGTGTCAGGATGCGCTGGCGTTCCAGCCGCGCCGCAACCTGATCGTCGAGTTTCTCGGCCCAGCCGGTTTCCAGGACCGCCCGCGCGTACTCCGGCGTCTGGAGCAGGCCGTGCACCACCTGGGTCTGGAACGTCGCGATGTTCGTCGCTCGCGCCTCCAGCTCCGCGAACGGCTGAAGCCAACCCGGCAACTGGCTCCTCAGCACCAGCCCCACCAGCCGTGAGAACAGCCCGTCCGTGCCCAGCGCGGCATCCACCCGCTCCGAGAACTCCCTCGTCGGCACCTTCAGCGTCGTCTCGATCTGGCCGATCAGCGACCCCGTGCAGAAGACGATCGAGCCCAGGGCCTTCTGGGTCAGGCCCGCCGCCTCTCTCGCGCGGCGCAGTTCGTAGCCGTAGTAGTCCAACGGGGATGCGCTGGGGTCGAGTTCGCGGATGTGCACAGTGACCACCTCCTGTCACCGAGCGTAGCTTTGCGCATACGCACAGGTGCCGGAATTATTAATGCAAGCACGCTTGATTGTTTCCGGCGTCGCTGCCATGCTCCCCACCACGACACCCCGGAGGGGAGCACATCCGTGTCCGATCCGACGCCCGTGTTCGACGATCTGCGTGCCGAGAGCGAGGAACTCGACCACCTGGTGGCCGGGTTGGAGCCGCCGGGGTGGGCGACCGCCACCCCCGCGCCCCGCTGGAGCGTGGCCCACCAGATCGCGCACCTGGCCTGGACTGACCACTCGGCCCTGCTGGCCGTCACCGACGCCGACGCGTTCACCGCGCTGGTGGAGCAGGCCCTCAAGGCGCCCGGGTCGTTCGTCGACGACGGCGCCGACGAGGGGGCCGCGCTGCCGCCCGCCGAGCTGCTCGCCCGCTGGCGGGACGGGCGCCGGGCCCTGGACGAGGCCCTGCGGGCCGCGCCGCACGGCGCCCGTTTCCCCTGGTACGGCCCGCCGATGTCGGCCGCGTCCATGGCGACCGGCCGGCTGATGGAGACCTGGGCGCACGGCCAGGACGTCGCCGACGCGCTGGGCGTCGTACGGCCGGCCACCGACCGGCTGCGGCACGTGGCCCGGATCGGCGTCCGGGCGCGGGACTTCGCGTTCGGCGCGCACGGACTGACCCCGCCGGGAGAGGAGTTCCGTGTCGAACTCGACGCGCCCTCCGGGGACCTGTGGGCCTACGGCCCCGAGGACGCCGCCCAGCGGGTCACCGGCAGCGCCCTGGGCTTCTGCCTGCTGGTCACCCAGCGGGCGCATCGCGACGACCTCTCCCTGACCGCCGTGGGCGCGGACGCCGACCGCTGGCTGGACATCGCCCAGGCGTTCGCGGGGCCGCCCGGCGAGGGCCGTGCGCCCAAGGGGGCCGGGACGGCCGAGGAGGGCCGGGCGTGACGCTGCGCATCGGCAACGCCTCCGGCTTCTACGGCGACCGCTTCGACGCGATGCGCGAGATGCTCACCGGTGGCGGCCTCGACGTCCTCACCGGCGACTACCTGGCCGAACTGACCATGCTGATCCTCGGCCGGGACCGCCTGAAGGACCCGGAGGCCGGGTACGCGCGCACGTTCCTCGCCCAGCTGGAGGAGTGCCTGGGCCTCGCCCACGAGCGCGGGGTGAAGATCGTCGCCAACGCGGGCGGGCTGAACCCGGCCGGACTGGCCGTGCGGATCCGGCAGCTGGCCGGGCGGCTCGGCGTCCCCGTACGGGTCGCGCACGTGGAGGGCGACGACCTCACCGCGAGCCATCCCGGCAGCCTCGCCGCGCACGCCTACCTCGGCGGCTTCGGCATCGCCGAGTGCCTCAAGCAGGGCGCGGACGTCGTCGTCACCGGGCGGGTCACCGACGCCGCCCTGGTCACCGGGCCCGCCGCCGCGCACTTCGGCTGGGGTCCGGGCGACCTGGACCGGCTCGCGGGCGCGGTCGTCGCCGGGCACGTCCTGGAGTGCGGCACGCAGGCCACCGGCGGCAACTACGCCTTCTTCGCCGACGGCGACGTCACCCGCCCCGGCTTCCCCCTCGCCGAGCTCCACGAGGACGGCAGCAGCGTCGTCACCAAGCACCCCGGCACCGGCGGCTTCGTCGACGTCGGCACGGTCACCGCCCAGCTGCTGTACGAGACGCAGGGCGCCCGCTACGCCGGACCGGACGTCACCGCCCGGCTGGACACCGTACGGCTCACCCAGGACGGCCCCGACCGGGTCCGTGTCGACGGCGTGCGCGGCGAGGCCCCGCCGCCCGCCCTCAAGGTCGGCCGCAACACCCTCGGCGGCTGGCGCAACGAGGTCGTGTTCGTGCTCACCGGCCTCGACGTCGACGCCAAGGCCGCCCTGGTGCGGCGCCAGCTGGAGCCCGTCCTCGCCAAGATCGCCGACGCCCGCTGGGAGCTGGCCCGCACCGACCACGCCGACGCCGCCACGGAGGAGACCGCCAGCGCGCTGCTGCGGCTCGTCGTGCGCGACCCCGACCAGGCCGCCGTCGGCAAGGCGCTCAGCGGTGCCGCCGTCGAACTGGCGCTGGGGAGCTACCCCGGCTTCCACGTCGCCGACCTGCCCGGCCGGGGCACCCCGTACGGCGTCTTCGAGGCGTCGTACGTCCCCCAGGAGGCGGTCACGCACACGGCCGTGCTCGACGACGGGCGGCGGATCCCCGTGGCACCGCCCGCGGACACCCGCGTGCTCGACGAGGTGCCGCAGCCCCTGCTGCCCGAGCCGCTGCCCGCCGGTCCGGTGCGGCGTGCCCCGCTGGGGCTGGTCGCCGGAGCCCGCAGCGGCGACAAGGGCGGCGACGCGAACGTGGGGGTGTGGGCGCGCACCGAGCCCGCGTGGCGGTGGCTCGCGCACGAGCTGACCGCCGACAGGTTCCGCGAGCTGATCCCCGAGAGCCGCGACCTGCCGGTCACCCGGCACGTGCTGCCCGGTCTGCGCGCCCTGAACTTCGTCGTGGGGGGCGTCCTCGGCCGGGGCGTCGCCGCCCGGCACCGTTTCGACCCGCAGGCCAAGGCGCTCGGCGAATGGCTGCGCTCCCGCCACCTGGACATCCCGGAGGTTCTGCTGTGACCGTCCTGTCCTCGGCCCTGGATCCCGCGAGCGCGGAGTACCGGGCGAACCGCGAGGCGATGCTCGCCAGGCTCGCCGGGCTGGACACCGAGCACGCCAAGGCCCTCGCGGGCGGCGGCGAGAAGTACGTCGCCCGGCACCGGGGGCGCGGCAAGCTCCTCGCCCGCGAACGCATCGAGCTGCTCCTCGACCCGGACACGCCGTTCCTGGAGCTGTCGCCGCTGGCGGCCTGGGGCAGCGAGTACGCCGTGGGTGCCTCGCTCGTCACCGGCATCGGGGTGGTGGAGGGCGTGGAATGCCTGATCACCGCCAACGACCCGACCGTGCGCGGCGGGGCCTCCAACCCGTGGTCGCTGAGGAAGGCGCTGCGCGCCAACGACATCGCGCTCGCCAACCGGCTGCCCTGCATCAGCCTGGTGGAGTCGGGCGGGGCCGACCTGCCCTCCCAGAAGGAGATCTTCATCCCCGGCGGGGCGGTCTTCCGGGACCTCACCCGGCTGTCGGCGGCCGGGATCCCCACGGTCGCGGTCGTGTTCGGCAACTCCACCGCCGGAGGCGCCTACGTCCCCGGCATGTCCGACCACGTGATCATGGTCAAGGACCGGGCCAAGGTGTTCCTCGGCGGGCCGCCGCTGGTGAAGATGGCCACCGGCGAGGAGAGCGACGACGAGTCGCTCGGCGGTGCCGACATGCACGCCCGGGTGTCCGGCCTCGCCGACCACTTCGCCGTCGACGAGCAGGACGCCCTGCGCCAGGCCCGCCGGGTGGTCGCCCGCCTCAACCACCGCAAGGCGTACGGCGATCCGGGCCCGGCCGAGCCGCCCAAGTACGACCCCGACGAGCTGCTGGGCATCGTGCCCGGCGACCTCAAGGTGCCCTTCGACCCGCGCGAGGTGATCGCGAGGATCGTCGACGCCTCCGACTTCGACGAGTTCAAGCCGCTGTACGGGACCAGCCTGGCCACCGGCTGGGCGAGCCTGCACGGCTACCCGGTCGGCATCCTGGCCAACGCCCAGGGGGTCCTGTTCAGCGAGGAGTCGCAGAAGGCGGCCCAGTTCATCCAGCTCGCCAACCAGCGCGACATCCCGTTGGTCTTCCTGCACAACACCACCGGCTACATGGTCGGCCGCGAGTACGAGCAGGGCGGCATCGTCAAGCACGGCTCGATGATGATCAACGCGGTCTCCAACTCGAAGGTCCCGCATCTGTCGGTCCTGATGGGCGCCTCCTACGGCGCCGGGCACTACGGCATGTGCGGCCGCGCCTACGACCCGCGCTTCCTGTTCGCCTGGCCCAGCGCCAAGTCGGCCGTCATGGGCCCGCAGCAGCTCGCCGGCGTGCTGTCGATCGTGGCCCGGCAGTCCGCGGCCGCGAAGGGGCAGCCGTACGACGACGAGGCGGACGCCGCCCTGCGCGCGATGGTCGAGCAGCAGATCGAGTCCGAGTCGCTGCCGATGTTCCTGTCCGGGCGGCTCTACGACGACGGCGTCATCGACCCGCGCGACACCCGCACCGTTCTCGGCCTGTGTCTGTCCGCCGTCCACACCGCGCCCTTCGAGGGCGTGCGCGGCGGCTTCGGCGTCTTCCGGATGTGAGACGAATGATTACTTCTGTTCTGGTCGCGAACCGGGGCGAGATCGCCTGCCGCGTCTTCCGCACCTGCCGTGAGCTGGGCATCCGGACGGTGGCCGTGCACTCGGACGCCGACGCGCACGCCCTGCACACCCGCATGGCCGACACGGCCGTACGCCTCCCGGGGGCGGCTCCCGCGGAGACCTATCTGCGCGGCGACCTCGTCGTGAAGGCCGCTCTCGCCGCGGGCGCCGACGCCGTGCACCCCGGCTACGGCTTCCTCTCCGAGAACGCCGGCTTCGCACGGGCCGTCCTGGACGCCGGTCTGGTGTGGATCGGGCCGCCGCCGGAGGCCGTCGAGGCGATGGCGTCCAAGACCCGCGCCAAGGAGCTGCTGGGGATCGCGCCCCTGGCCGAGGTCACCGAGGCCGATCTGCCGGTCCTGGTGAAGGCGGCCGCGGGCGGCGGCGGGCGCGGCATGCGTGTCGTACGCCGCCTGGAGGACCTGGCCGGCGCGCTGGAGGGCGCCCGCGCGGAGGCCGTGAGCGCGTTCGGCGACGGCGAGGTGTTCGTCGAGCCGTACGTCGAGAACGGCCGCCATGTCGAGGTGCAGGTCCTCGCCGACACCCACGGCACGGTGTGGGCGCTCGGCACCCGCGACTGCTCCCTCCAGCGCCGCCACCAGAAGGTGATCGAGGAGGCCCCGGCACCGGGCCTGCCCGCCGGGCTCGCCGAGGAACTGCGCGAGCTGGCCGTGCGCGCCGCGCGTGCCGTGCACTACGCGGGCGCGGGCACGGTCGAGTTCCTGGTCGCCGACGGCCGGGCGCACTTCCTGGAGATGAACACCCGCCTCCAGGTCGAACACCCCGTCACGGAGGAGGTCTTCGGCCTCGACCTCGTGGCCGAGCAGATCAGGATCGCGGAGGGGGCGGCCCTGCCGGGCGAGCCGCCCCCCGCCCGCGGCCACGCCGTGGAGGCCCGCCTCTACGCCGAGGACCCGGCCCGCGGCTGGGCCCCGCAGACCGGCACCCTGCACCGCCTGGCCGCCCCCGACGGCATCCGTCTGGACACCGGCTGCGCCGACGGCGACGAGATCGGCGTCCACTACGACCCGATGCTCGCCAAGCTGGTCGCCCACGCGCCGACCCGCGCGGAGGCCGTCCGCCGGCTGGCCGGAGCCCTGGAACGCCTGACCCTGCACGGCCCGGCCACCAACCGGGGCCTGCTCCTGGCGTCCCTGCGGCACGAGGAGTTCGCCTCGGCCCGCATGGACACCGGCTTCTACGACCGCCACCTCGCGGACCTCCATGAGCCGGCCGACCCGCTCGCCCCGCTGGCCGCCGCCCTCGCCGACGCCGCACGCGGCGGCTCCCGCTTCGGCGGCGGCTGGCGCAACCTGTCCTCCCAGCCGCAGATCAAGCGCTACGAGCTGGCGGGGGAGGAGGTGGAGGCCGCCTACCACCACACCCGCGAGGGCCTCCGGGCGGACGGGGTCCGGGTGGTCCACGCCGCCGCGGATCTCGTCGTCCTCGAAGTGGACGGTGTGCGGCGGAAGTTCGAGGTGGCGGCGTACGGCGACCGGATCCACGTCAACACCACGGCCCTGCGGGCTCTTCCGCGCTTCCCCGAGCCCGAGACCCAGCACGCCCCCGGCTCGCTCCTGGCCCCCATGCCGGGAACGGTCGTCCGTCTCGCCGACGGCCTGGAGGCGGGCGCCACGGTGCAGGCGGGCGACCCGCTGATCTGGCTGGAGGCCATGAAGATGCAGCACCAGATCACTGCCCCGGCGACGGGAACGCTGGCCGCCCTGCACGCCGTACCGGGTCAGCAGGTGCAGCCGGGCGAGCTGCTGGCAGTGGTGCACGAAGCCTAGTGCTGTGACCGGAAAGGTTCACCGGCTCGCGACGCCCGGCACGGCCCTCCCCCAGCCTCCGGCCGGGGGCACCCCCACGCCGCGTTGTCGCATCACCCGAGTACATCCAGTACGCGGGCGATGCTCCGCCTTGCGATGCTCCCCCACTGCCCGAAAGGCGTGGGGGTACCCCCGGCACCGGACGCCGCGAGCCTTCCGGCAAACCTTTCCGGTCACAGCACTAGGGGCGCGGGGCCGCACCGATGTGCGGCTCCGCCGCGCGAGCGCGAGCAACCACCCACGACGGAAAGCCCGAAGGAGAGCAATGACCACCCACATCGAATCGGAAGAACAAAAGGCCCTCCGCGACGCAGTCGCCGCCCTCGGCAGACGTCACGGCCCCGACCACGACCGGGAGCGGCTCTGGGCGGAGGCGGGCAAGCTCGGGTACCTCGGCGTCAACCTGCCGGAGGCGTACGGCGGCGGAGGCGGCGGCATCACCGAACTCTCCATCGTCCTGGAGGAGCTGGGAGCCGCGGGCTCACCCCTGCTCATGCTGGTGGTCAGCCCCGCGATCTGCGGCACGGTGATCGCCCGCTTCGGCACGGAGGCCCAGAAGCAGGAGTGGCTCCCCGCCCTCGCCGACGGCAGCAGGACGATGGCGTTCGGCATCACCGAACCCGACGCCGGTTCCAACAGCCACCGCATCACCACGACCGCCCGCCGGGACCCGGCGTCGGGCGACTGGCTCCTCACCGGCCGCAAGGTGTTCGTCTCCGGTGTCGACATCGCGGACGCGACCCTGATCGTCGGCCGCACCGAGGACGCCCGCACCGGCAGCCTCAAGCCCTGCCTGTTCATCGTCCCCAGGGACGCCGAGGGCTTCGGGCGCCGGCACATCGACATGGAGCTCCAGGCCGCGGAGAAGCAGTTCGAGCTGACCCTCGACGACGTCCGGCTGCCCGCGGACGCGCTGGTCGGCGACGAGGACGCCGGGCTGCTGCAGCTCTTCGCCGGCCTCAACCCCGAACGGATCATGACGGCCGCGTTCGCGATCGGCATGGGCCGCCACGCCCTGGGCAAGGCGATCGAGTACGCCCGTGACCGCACGGTCTGGAAGACCCCCATCGGCGCCCACCAGGCCATCGCGCACCCCCTCGCCCAGGCGCACATCGAGCTGGAGCTGGCCCGGCTGATGATGCAGAAGGCGGCGCATCTGTACGACGCCGGGGACGACATGGGCGCGGGCGAGGCCGCGAACATGGCGAAGTACGCGGCGGGGGAGGCATGCGTGAAGGCGGTCGACCAGGCCGTGCACACGCTCGGCGGGAACGGTCTCACGCGCGAGTTCGGGCTCGCCCGGTTGATAACGGCCGCGCGCGTGGCTCGTATTGCTCCGGTGAGCCGGGAGATGATTCTCAACTACGTCTCCCACCAGACCCTGGGCCTGCCCAAGTCGTACTGATCCGGTACCGATCCGGCACAGCGCCCCGTCAGGAGGAACCGTGTTCCGCAGCGAGTACGCAGACGTTCCGCCCGTCGACCTGCCCATCCACGACGCGGTCCTGGGCCGGGCCGCCGAGTTCGGTGACGCGCCCGCGCTGGTCGACGGCACGGACGGCACCACGATCACCTACGCCCAGCTGGACCGGTTCCACCGGCGGATCGCCGCCGCGCTCGCCGACGCCGGGGTGCGCAAGGGCGATGTCCTCGCCCTGCACAGCCCCAACACGATCGCCTTCCCGACCGCGTTCTACGCCGCCACGCGGGCGGGTGCCTCGGTGACCACCGTGCATCCGCTCGCGACGGCGGAGGAGTTCGCCGGGCAGCTCCGCGACAGCGCGGCCCGCTGGATCGTCACCGTCTCGCCGCTGCTCCAGACCGCCCGCCGGGCCGCCGAACTCGCGGGCGGGGTGCGGGAGATCTTCGTGTGCGACAGCGCGCCGGGCCACCGCTCGCTGATCGACATGCTCGCCTCGACGGCGCCCGAGCCGGAGATCGCGTTCGACCCGGGGCAGGACGTGGCCGCACTGCCGTACTCCTCGGGCACCACCGGCGTGCCCAAGGGGGTGATGCTCACCCACCGGCAGATCGCGACGAACCTCGCCCAGCTGGAGCCGGCCGTGCCCGCCGGGCCGGGCGAGCGTGTCCTCGCCGTCCTGCCGTTCTTCCACATCTACGGGCTCACCGCCCTGATGAACGCGCCCCTGCGGGTGGGCGCCACCGTCGTGGTCCTGCCCCGCTTCGAGCTGGAGGGCTTCCTCGCCGCCCTCCAGAACCACCGCATCACGGGCCTGTACGTCGCCCCGCCGATCGTGCTGGCGCTGGCGAAGCACCCGGCGGTCGCGCAGTACGACCTGTCGTCGCTGAAGTACCTGATCAGCGCGGCCGCACCGCTGGACGCCCGGCTCGCCGCGGCCTGCTCCCGGCGGCTCGGCCTGCCGCCGGTCGGCCAGGCGTACGGCATGACCGAGCTGTCGCCGGGCACGCACGTGGTGCCGCTGGACGCCATGGAGCAGGCCCCGCCGGGCACGGTGGGACGGCTGATCGCGGGCACGCAGATGCGGATCGTGTCCCTCGACGACCCCGGCAAGGATCTCGGCGCCGGCGAGAGGGGCGAGATCCTCATCCGCGGCCCGCAGGTCATGAAGGGCTACCTCGGCCGCCCCGACGCCACCGCCGAGATGATCGACGCCGACGGCTGGGTGCACACCGGCGACGTCGGCCGGGTCGACGAGGACGGCTGGCTGTTCGTCGTCGACCGGGTCAAGGAACTCATCAAGTACAAGGGCTTCCAGGTGGCGCCCGCCGAGCTGGAGGCGCTGCTGCTCACCCATCCCGGCATCGCGGACGCCGCCGTCGTCGGGGCCCGTGACGAGGACGGCAACGAGATCCCGCACGCCCACGTCGTACGCGGGCCGGACGCGGGCGGACTCACGGAAGGGGAGGTCATGATGCACGTCGCCGAGCGCGTCGCCCCGTACAAGCGGGTCCGCAGGGTCACCTTCGTCGACAGCGTGCCGCGGGCCGCGTCGGGGAAGATCCTGCGGCGGGAACTGAGGGAGCCGGCGTGACCCTGATCGGCCGTACCCGGGTCCGCGGGATCGAGACCCTCTCGCTGGACTCCCCGGACACCCGCAACGCGCTCTCGGCCGCCCTGGTGGGCGAGCTCACGGACGCGCTCACGGACTGCGCGAAGGACGCCGGGGTGCGCGCGGTCGTCCTCACCCACACCGGCAACACCTTCTGCGCGGGGGCCGACCTGCGCGACCCGCCCCCCGCGGACGCGCTGGTCGGGCTGCTGCGGCAGATCGTCGAGCTGCCCAGGCCGGTCGTCGCCCGGGTCACCGGGCACGTCCGCGCGGGCGGCCTCGGCCTGCTGGGCTGCTGCGACATCGCGGTGGCCGCCGGCACGGCGAGCTTCGCGTTCACCGAGGTCCGGATCGGGGTCGCGCCGGCCGTCATCTCCCTGCCGCTGCTGCCCCGCACGGACCCGCGCGCCCTCGCCCGCTACTGCCTCACCGGCGAGCGCCTCGACGCCGCCGAGGCCGCCCGCATCGGCCTGCTGACGGCGGCGGGCGGGGACGGCGAGGACGTCGACGCCGTGCTGGAGCCCGTCCTGGACGGACTGCGCCGGTCCGCGCCCGAGGCCCTGGCCGAGACCAAGAGGCTGCTCACGGCTAGGGTGCTGGAGGCATTCGACCGGGACGCGGCACAGCTGACCGCGCTCTCGGCCCGGCTGTTCGCCTCCCCGCCCGCGCGGGAGGGGATGACGGCCTTCCTCGAACGACGGGATCCCCCATGGGTGCTGTGACGGCAGACGAACGTGTCGACCGCGCCGACCGCGTCCCCAAGCAGGACCGCAGCCGGGCCACCCGGCAGCGGCTCCTGGAGGCCGCCGTGGCCGCTCTCGCCGAGCACGGCTGGGCGGGCTCCACGGTCTCCGTCGTCGCCGAGCGCGCGGGTGTCTCGCGGGGCGCGGCCCAGCACCACTTCCCGACCCGCGAGGACCTGTTCACGGCCGCCGTCGAGTACGTCGCCGAGGAGCGGTCCACGGCCCTGCGCGACCTGTTCCCCGAGGGTGCGGGGGACCGGCGGGCGGTCGTCTCCGCGCTCGTCGGCCTCTACACCGGCCCGCTGTTCCGGGCCGCCCTGCATCTGTGGGTGGCCGCGTCCGACGAGGAGCAGCTGCGCGGCCGGGTCACCGAGCTGGAGGGCCGGGTGGGCCGGGAGAGCCACCGGATAGCCGTCGAACTGCTCGGCGCGGACGAGTCCCGGCCCGGCGTCCGCGAGACCGTCCAGGGCCTGCTGGACATGGCCCGGGGCCTGGGGCTGGCGAATCTCCTCACGGACGACGGGGCGCGACGGGAGCGGGTCGTGGCGCAGTGGGCGCGGCTGCTGGACGAGGCGCTGGACTGACGGGGTCCTTCCGGGCCCGCGCCCCGTGCCCCGCGGCCGGCTCAGGGCGCGAGCCGCTCCACCTGCCAGCTGCCGTCGGGCCGTTCGACGTAGCGCAGCCGGTCGTGCAGCCGGTTCTCGCGGCCCTGCCAGAACTCCACCGACCGCGGGGCGACCCGGAAGCCGCCCCAGTGCGGCGGCACCGGCAGCTGCTCGCCCGGTGCGTAGCGGGCGTCCAGCTCGGCGTAGGAGGTCTCCAGGTCGGCGCGGCCGGCGATCACCGTGGACTGGTCGCTGGCCCAGGCGCCGAGCTGCGAGCCGTGCGGCCGGCTGCGGAAGTACGCCTCCGTCTCGTCCCGGCCGGTGCGCCGGGCCACCCCGGTGACGATGACCTGCCGGGCCATCGGGTACCAGGGGAACAGCAGTGACACGTACGGGTTGGCGGCCAGGTCGCGGCCCTTGCGGGAGTCGTAGTTGGTGTAGAAGACGAAGCCCCGCTCGTCGAACTGCTTCAGCAGCACGGTGCGGGAGGTGGGCCGCCCCTCGGCGTCGGCCGTCGACACCACCATCGCGTTCGGCTCGAACAGCCGGCCCTCCGTCGCGGCCTGCTTGAACCAGCGCGCGAACTGTTCCACGGGCGTGGCGGCCAGATCGGTCTCGGCGAGCCCCTCGGTCCGGTACTGCTTGCGCATCGCGGCCGGGTCGGGGAGGACGGGTGCGGCGTCGGAGTCGGTCACGCGGGTCATCTTGCCGCATGCCCGGCCGTCGACCACTGGTGGCACTCAGTGCCGCAAACCCTCCCCGAAAGTGGCACTCAGGGATATGGTGCTGATGCCAGCCAGGTTGGGTGACCGCCGACCGTACGGGGCATCACTGGGGTGACAGCCCAGGACCGCCAGTTCCCGCACGGACCGTGGATCCATCGGCGTCATCTCTCGAACTGATCATGAGGAGCCGCAGATGTCCGACTTCGTACCCGGACTCGAAGGAGTCGTCGCGTTCGAGACGGAGATCGCCGAACCGGACAAGGAGGGCGGCGCGCTGCGGTACCGGGGCGTCGACATCGAGGACCTCGTCGGCCATGTCTCCTTCGGCAACGTATGGGGCCTGCTGGTCGACGGCGCCTTCAACCCCGGACTGCCCCCCGCCGAGCCCTTCCCGATCCCCGTCCACTCCGGCGACATCCGCGTCGACGTCCAGTCCGCACTCGCCATGCTCGCCCCCGTGTGGGGCCTGAAACCCCTGCTGGACATCGACGCCGGACAGGCCCGCGACGACCTCGCCCGCGCCGCCGTCATGGCCCTGTCCTACGTCGCCCAGTCCGCCCGCGGGCAGAGCCTGCCCATGGTCCCGCAGAGCGAGATCGACAAGGCGAAGTCCGTCGTCGAACGCTTCATGATCCGCTGGCGCGGCGAACCGGACCCCAAGCACGTCGCCGCCGTCGACGCCTACTGGACGTCCGCCGCCGAGCACGGCATGAACGCCTCCACCTTCACCGCGCGCGTCATCGCCTCCACGGGCGCGGACGTCGCCGCGGCCCTGTCCGGCGCCGTCGGCGCCATGTCCGGCCCCCTGCACGGCGGCGCCCCCTCCCGTGTCCTGCACATGATCGAGGAGATCGAGCGCTCCGGCGACGCCGACGCCTATGTCAGGCAGGCCCTCGACCGGGGCGAGCGCCTCATGGGCTTCGGCCACCGGGTCTACCGGGCCGAGGACCCCCGGGCGCGCGTGCTGCGCCGCACCGCCCGTGAGCTGGGCGCACCCCGCTTCGAGGTCGCCGAGGCGCTGGAGAAGGCGGCGCTGGCGGAGCTCCACGCCCGGCGGCCCGACCGGGTCCTCGCCACGAACGTCGAGTTCTGGGCGGCCATCGTGCTGGACTTCGCCGAGGTCCCCGCCAGCATGTTCACGTCCATGTTCAGCTGCGCCCGTACGGCGGGCTGGTCGGCGCACATCCTGGAGCAGAAGCGCACCGGCCGGCTGGTGCGGCCGTCCGCCCGGTACATCGGCCCCGGGCCGCGCGACCCGCGCGCGGTCGAGGGGTACGCGGACATCGCCGACTGACCCCGGCCCGGGACGGGCGCGGGCAGCTGCGGGTCCGGCGACGGCCGGCCGCGCGGCTCCCCGCGCCCCTTCGGGACGTCCCTTCGCGCCGGGCGTCCCCTACGCCGGGGCCGGCAGCTCCGCGTGATGGCGCTCCGCCACCGGCGGATGGGCCCGGAGCTTGCCCTTGAGCTCGTTGTAGCCGTACTCCGCGAAGAGCGGGTTCGCCGGATCGTCGGTGACGCCGGGCGCCGTGGAGGCGTACGGGAAGACGAGGGGCTCCACCCGGGCGTCCAGGCGCGGGTTGTAGAAGAACGGCACGGAGAACCGCTCGGTGGCCCCGGGCGGTGAGACGACCCGGTGATTGGTGGCGAGGAGATAGCCGTCGGTGGCGACCTCCAGCAGCTCGCCCAGGTTGACGACGAACGCGCCCGGCAGCGGCGGCACGTCGTGGAACAGCCCGTCCTCGCGCTGCACCTGGAGGCCGCCCACCTGGTCCTGGAGCAGCAGCGTCAGGAAGCCGTAGTCCTTGTGCGCGCCCACGCCCTGGTCCGCCCCGTCGGCGGCGCTGCCCGGGTAGCGCACCAGCTTCAGATGCGGGTGGGCGTGCTCGCCGAAGACATGGTCGTAGAAGTCCGGCCGGGCGCCGATGGACGCCAGCAGCTCGTGCAGCAGCTTCCCGGCGACGCCGCTGAGCCGCTCCACCCAGGTCAGCGCGGCGGTCCGCAGCTCCGGCAGCGCGTCCGGCCACTGGTTGGGCCCCTGGAGCCACCAGTACGCCGGCTCGCCCGCCGCGGGGATCCGCGCGGGCCGCTCGGCCCCGATGTCCAGCTGGTCCCGCCAGTCCTGCCGCCCGCCGGTCTGCTCGTCACCGGTGCGGGTGTACCCGCGGAAGTGCGGCGAGTTCACGTTGTCGAGGGCCAGCCGCTGCTCGGCGGGCAGTGCGAAGAACCGCCGCATGGCGGTCAGCAGCCGCCGGGTCTCCTCGTCCGTGACCCCGTGCCCGACGAGCTGGAAGAACCCCACGTCGTGCGCGGCGCTGTGCAGCTGGGCGTGCAGCAGGGCCCGCGCCTCGGGGCCCCGGTCGGCGGCGGAGAGGTCGATGATCGGCAGTTGCTGGTACGACGGGGTGGTCGACACGTTCGTCATGATGCGTCCGCGGGTGTACGGGGTCCCGGACGCCGCGAGGGGTGGGCGGCGCGCGGGTGCCGGATGGGCAGAGAGGGAGGCGCAGGACCCGGAGGGCTGCTGAAGCCGCCGGAACAGCGGGGCGGATGGGCCTGAGGCTCAGACGGAGCGTCGACAGCCCATGCTCGTGACGCGGACGTAGTCCACGTGGCGGCGTCGAACGAGCAAAAGCATGCGCCCAGGGTACTGCGCACCGGAGGATTCGTACGTGACGCAGCTCACGGCCGCACGTATTCCTGTCCTCGCGGGGCAGGGCGGGGCGAAGTGGGGCCGGGCGGGGTGAACGCAGGCGACCCGCGAGTCGGGTTCCTCCGGAGAGGAGCCGGCCGGACTTACCGGCGACTCGCGGGTCGGGTGACTGCGTTGAATTGGCCGGCTGCGTGCAGCTCGCGCACGCTGGTCCGGCACCGCACAGGGCGGGTGGCGGGCCGCTAGCCCGCGGTCACCTCACGCGTCCGGTTTCCATACATCTGCCGAACCACCTCCTTTCAGCGTTGGGCATCACCTTAGGAACCGGCGGGCCGCCGTTCAACGGGTTTTCCGAGAGGTTTGCCGAGTCCCGTCACTCCTGTCACTCCCGCCCCGTCAGCCCCGCCAGATCCAGTGCCGACGCGATCCGCACGGCCACGTCCTCGGCGTACGCGGCGTCGGAGCGCTCGAACGGGGTGCGGCCGGAGCCGCGCAGGAAGGTGACCGCGCCCAGGGTGCGGCCGCGGCTGCGCAGCACCGCGCACAGGGCGTGGACCGTCCCGTCGGGCCACTGGCGGGCCAGGGCCCACTCGCGGGTGTGCTCGGCGGACGCCGGGCCGACGCTCGCCCGGACGGTCCCGGTCCGCTCCACGCAGCTGAGCGCCGGGTGCCCCTCCGGGTAGCGGGCCGGCAGTCCCGCGCGGCCCGTGAGGAGGCTCGGGCCGGGAGTGCCGGACGGGGTCGCGGCCAGCCGCACCAGCCGGACCGGCGCGTTCTGCGTGCCGTCGGCCGCCGTGCCGCCCGCGACCCGGTCGACCAGGGCGTGGTCGGCGAACCCGGCCAGCGCGAAGTCCAGATGGACGGTGGCCGCCTCCATCGGGTCCTCGCACTCCGAGGCGGCACGCGCGGCACGATGCAGCTGGTTGGTGCGGAACCGCAGCAGGGACGCCTCCTGCTCGCCCTGCTTGGCCTCGGTGACGTCCTGGAACAGCCACCCCACCCCCAGTGGCACCGGCTCCTCCGCCAGCGGGGAGGCGAGCCGCACGAAGCCGCAGCGCCAGCAGCGGCGCCGCTCCCCGTCGGGCGTGCGCACACCCACCCAGATCTCGGCGGGCGCGGGCGGAGCGCCCTCGGCCAGCACATGGGTGAGCGCGCTCTCCAGCTCCTCCACGCCCTGCGAGAGCAGCTCTCCCAGCGGACGCCCCAGCGCGGAGGTGCGTCCGGTGCCCAGCGCGCGGGCCGCGTGCGCGTTGACCACGGCGGGCCGCAGATCGGCGTCGACCAGCACGACACCCCAGGAGGCGTCCTCGAAGAGGGCCTCGCTCAGCGCGATGGACCGCTCCAGGTCGATCTGCGTGTGCACCTCGCTGAACGCGCAGTACACCCCGGCCGGCTTGCCGTCGGGGCCGCGGACGGCCGCGGACTGGGTGCGCACCAGCACCCGCCCGCCGTCCTTGGTCAGCAGGGCGAACTCGTGCACCTGGCGGCCGGGCGCGTGCATGACGGACAGCAGCCGCCCCTCCACGTCGTCCGCGTCGGCGCTGCGCACCGCCCATCCGGCGAATCCGTGCCGTCCCACCGCCTCGGCCGCCGTCCAGCCGAGGATCCGCTCCGCCTCGCGGTTCCAGTGGGTGACGGCCCCGTCCGCGTCGAAGGCGCACAGGGCCGCGTCCATGCCGTCCAGCAGCGCGGCGAGCAGGTCCGAGTCGTCCCGGTCCGGCTGTCCGGGCTCGTCGGGTCCCAGTTCGTCCGTGGTCCCACTACGCCGTGAAGCACTCACCTGGACCCCCTGCAGGCTGCGTCCGCACGAACGGCGCGTCGGTTCGCTCACTTGCAATCATTCAACTCGAACGTGACGCAGCCCACATATGGTTCCGGCAAGATTGCCGGGGAATCGTTGTGGGACGCCGACCCGGCGGGCGCTACGACTCGTACGACGTCAGCCGCAGGTCGACCCACACGTCGCTCTCCCCGGGCAGCGTGTAGCGCTCGGTCTCGGCGAACCCGTGCGAGCGGGCGAACGCCAGGCCCTCCTCGTTCACGGCCAGCACACAGGTGTCGATCTCCCCGGCGCCCTGCACGCGCGCGTGGGCGAGGCCGTCCCGGTACAGCGCCGCGCCGAAGCCGCGCCGCCGGTGCCCGGGCAGCACCCGCGCGATGACCGTCACGGCCCTCTCCTCGCCCTCGGGGGCGCGCACGGTGGAGCAGCCGACCAGCTCCTCACCGGCGTAGGCGTTGCACAGCCGGTGGCGCGCGGCCCGCTCACGGACCTCGTCGAGGGACATCGCGGCGGGCGGCACGATCACGTTGTGGACGTGCTGCCACTGCCGCAGCATGGCGTCGCCGTCCACGAGTTCGATACGAAGATCAGTCACGGCAGCAGCGAACAGCCGGGAGCCCCCGGCCGTCAACGCGTTTGCGGGCGCCGCGCGTCCACCTCGATCTCGATCCGCATGGCCGGGTCGGCGAGCCCGCACACCATCATCGTCGCGGCCGGCCGTACGTCCCCGAACCGGCGGCGCAGCACCGGCCAGCACGGCTCGAAGTCCTCCCGCACGGGCAGCAGATAGCGCACCCGGACGACGTCCTCGAAGCCGCAGCCGGCCTCGGCCAGCGCGGCGCCGATGTTCCGCAGGCACTGCTCGGCCTGCTCGGCCACGTCGTCGGAGATGGTCATCGTGGCGTAGTCGTAGCCGGTCGTGCCCGACACATGGACCCGGTCCCCGTCGACCACGGCACGGGCGTAGCCGATCTGCTCCTCGAACGGTGAACCGCTGAGTATGGCGCGTCGTTCAGTCATGCCGTGACGCTAGGCGAACGGGCGCGACACGTCGAACAGCCGCCGGGGACCCCTCCGGTGCGGGACCCTCCGGTGCGGCCCGGCGCGGGGTCAGTGCCGGTAGAAGATCCGCTCCCGGTACTCCTCCATCACCCGGCCGTTCCACTCGTGGCCCCCGTCGACGTTGCCCGAGCGCAGGAGGGGCGGCTCGACGCCGCGGTCGGCGAGAGAGCCCGCCGCGGTGGCCATGACGGCCTGGAGGAGGGCCGTGGTGACGACGGTGGAGGCGGGGGCGAAGGGTGCGGGGACGGAGCCGAGGGTGAGCTCGGCGTCCCCGACGGAGATCTTGGAGTCGAGGACGATGTCGCAGTGGTCCTTCAGGAACGTGCCCGAGACATGGCGGGACGTCGTCTCCGTGGCGTAGGCGACGGAGGTCACGCCGATCACCTTCACGCCGAGGGCGCGGGCGTGCTGGGCCATCTCCACGGGCAGCGCGTTGCGCCCGGACAGGGAGATGATCACGAGGACGTCGCCGGCCCTCAGGGGCGAGGAGTCCAGGACGGCGCTCGCCAGGCCGTCCACCCGCTCCAGGGCGGAGCCCAGCGGTGCGGGCATGACGTCGACGCCGACGACCCCGGGCACGGCGAGCAGGTTCATCAGGGCCAGCCCGCCCGCCCGGTAGACGACGTCCTGCGCGGCCAGCGAGGAGTGCCCGGCACCGAACGCGAACAGACGGCCGCCCGCGGCGACGGTGTCGGCGAGGAGCGTGCCGGCGGCCGCGACGGCCTCGGCCTCCTCGTCGCGGACACGGCGCAGCAGGCCGATCGCGGCGTCGAAGTACTGGTCGGCCAGCTTGCTGTCGCCCATGCAGAGCCCCTTCGCTCCTCGCGGTGCCCGTCCTGCCCCCGCGGTCGCGTCGGCGTCCCCGCGGCTGCCGGTCCGGCCTCCCGGGACGTCCTGCGCGCTCCTCGCGGAGCCTGTGTCGCGGATCACCGTGCGGTCTGGACCACTGGGATGTCAATACGGCGTCCGGGGCGGCGGAGCGCATCCCGCACGGGCGGGCGGACGGCGCCGGCGGGCGACGGCGGCAGCCGCGTTCCGCAGGCGCGGCACGGTTGTCAGTGGCATCCGGCAGAATTGACGCCAGGGCCAGCGCACGGGCCGGAGACCGTCGAAGCCTCCGGCAGATCTCATCGAGGGGCATGTATGTCCGGACTGATCGACACCACGGAGATGTATCTCCGCACCATCCTCGAGCTGGAGGAGGAAGGTGTTGTCCCCATGCGCGCCCGCATCGCCGAGCGGCTCGACCAGAGCGGGCCGACGGTCAGCCAGACGGTGGCGCGCATGGAGCGCGACGGTCTGGTGTCCGTGGCCAGCGACCGGCATCTGGAGCTGACCGACGAGGGCCGCCGGCTGGCCACCCGGGTGATGCGCAAGCACCGGCTCGCGGAGTGTCTGCTGGTCGACGTGATCGGCCTGGAGTGGGAGCAGGTCCACGCCGAGGCGTGCCGCTGGGAGCACGTGATGAGCGAGGCCGTGGAGCGGCGCGTGCTGGAACTGCTGCGCCACCCCACCGAGTCGCCGTACGGCAACCCCATCCCGGGTCTGGAGGAGCTGGGCGAGAAGGACGGCGCCGACCCGTTCCTGGACGACAGCATGGTCTCGCTGGCCGAGCTCGACCCGGGCACGGACGGCAAGACGGTCGTGGTGCGCCGCATCGGCGAGCCGATCCAGACGGACGCGCAGCTGATGTACACCCTGCGCCGCGCGGGCGTGCAGCCCGGCTCGGTGGTGAGTGTGACCGAGTCGGCGGGCGGTGTCCTGGTGGGCAGCGGCGGCGAGGCGGCCGAGCTGGAGGCGGACATCGCCTCCCATGTGTTCGTCGCCAAGCGCTGAACCGTCACCGGTGCGCCGCGGGGCGGCTCCTGGGGCCGTGGGGGCCGTCGCGGACCCCTTCGGGCGCGACGATTCCCGGCCCGGCTGTGTCGAATCGCAGCGCCGGGGCGCCGCTCGTGCCAGGCTGGTCGCTTGAGGCATATGACCGGGAGGGGCGGGCGGATGTGCCGAGAACGTGTGGAGGGCCCCGGCGCCGTGCGGCGCCGGGGCCTGTCCTCCCCTGGTCCGACCCGGAGCCCCGAGCTCTCAGGGTCGATCCCTTCGGACCGTTTTCCCCGAGCGGTCCGCCCCCCGCTGAAGGTCTCCCCTCGGCGACGGCGATCATTCCTTGAAGGGTGTCACTCGAACGAGGGGTGTTACCCGCGAAGACCGTGTTTTCGAATAGGGGTTCGATACTCTGCGGGTGGCGGACGGTCACGGCCGTAACGCCCGACCCGGCAGCGGCACAGCGGTACGACGGGCAGGGCGGACGCGGATCGCGCCGCCCGAGCGTGAGCGAGCGGGCGGTCCGAGCGGAGCTTGGGGGGTGCCAGAACCAATGGCGCGGCGCATCGATGTGATCGGCACGGGCGGCGTACGCCTCGTGGCCTGGGAGTTCGGCGACCCTCCCAAGCCGGGCGGCGGCCTGGGCGGGGCCGGCCTGCCCGGAGCGGACTTCGCCGGGATCCCCGGTCCCCGGACCGGCACAGACCTCGACGGGCCCGCCCGCACCGGCGGCGGCCCGGAGCCGGCCGGCGGACCCGGCGGCGACGGCACGGACGACCGCTCCCCGGGAGTGCTGTTACTGCACGGCCTGATGGGCCGCGCCTCGCACTGGGCGTCCACCGCCCGCTGGCTCTCCGAGCGCCATCGCGCCGTCGCGCTCGACCAGCGCGGCCACGGCCAGAGCGACAAGCCCCCGCAGGCCGCCTTCACCCGTGAGGCATACGTCGACGACGCCGAGGCCGCTCTCGAACAGCTCGGCCTCGCCCCGGCCGTCCTCATCGGCCACGCCATGGGCGCCCTGACCGCCTGGCAGCTCGCCGCCCGGCGCCCCGACCTGGTCCGCGCTGTGATCATCTGCGACATGCGGGCGTCCGCGCTCGGTGCCGCCTCGCAGCGCGAATGGGCCGCCTGGTTCACGGCATGGCCCCTGCCCTTCGCCACCCTGGCCGACGTACGCAAGTGGTTCGGCGAGGACGACCCCTGGGTGGAGCGGCCGAATCCGGCCCGTGGCGCGTTCTACGCCGAGGTGATGCAGGAGTCGCCGGACGGCTGGCGGCCCGTCTTCGAACCCGAGCAGATGCTGAAGTCCCGCGAGACCTGGGTCTACGACGCCCACTGGGAGGAACTGGCCCAGGTGCAGTGCCCCGCCCTCGTCGTCCGCGGCCTCGACGGCGAGCTGGGCCGCGCCGAGTCCCAGGAGATGGTCCGGGTGCTGCCGCGCGGCCAGTACGCGGAGGTCGCCGACGCCGGCCATCTCGTGCACTACGACCAGCCCGACGCCTGGCGGGCCGCGATCGAGCCGTTCCTGGACGGCGTCCTCACCCGGTGAACCCCGCCGGCGGCGCACCCGCCGGGGTGGTCGGACGCCCTCGATCCCGCCGAGGCTCCGCAGCACCGCCGCCACGGGCGCCCGGTGGGCGGGCAGCGCCGGCCGGGCCGTGAGGCCGGGGTCCCGGCCAGGATCTCCTCCAGGACCGGGGCGACCGCCCCGACGTCCGGGCCGCGCCCCGGAGCGGGCGGCACGTTCCCCGGGGCCGGCGGCATGCTGCCCGCTCCGTCCGCTCTGCGGAACCGTCTGGGCATGCGCGTCCTTCCGCAGAAGCCGGCCCGCACGCCTGTGCGTACGCACGGTGTGCCCGACTGGAGCGCGGATCAGCCGGGTTGATTCAGCCCTTGCTCACCGCCGCCAGGATCTCCGGCAGCCGTCCGGCGGTGCGCGGCGCCGCCAGGCGCAGCCCGGCGAAGGTGAGGGCGGCCCCGTACGCGGCGCCCAGCGGCAGCAGCAGCCACTGCCACCGCTCGACGTCCGGGTCGGCGTTCAGCCAGATGGTCAGGGCGATCACGGGGGAGCACAGCAGCGCCGCCGAGACCATGCCGCCGAAGATGGAGATCCAGGCGAGTCCGGCCTGACCGGGGGCCACGTTCTTGTAGCCCTCCTGCGGGATGGAGTACGGGAAGCGGGCCGACGTCCACGCACCGGTCGCCAGCATCGCCCCCAGCAGCGCGAACGACAGTCCCAGCGCCTCGGGCAGCTTCGCCCAGTCGCCGAGCAGCGCGGTCGTCAGGACCGTGACGAGCGTCGCGTACGGCAGGGTGATCACCAGCAGGGCCAGGGCCCGGGCCCGCAGCTCGGCGTAGGCGTCGCGGGTGGAGGAGATGGTCAGCGCGACCATCCAGAACGCGGAGGTGTCCTGCCCGAACTGGTTGTACATCTGGATGCCGAGCATCCCGGCCGCGAAGCAGGCGAAGTAGATCGAGCCGGTGCCCTGGAGGGCGTTGAAGACGGGCACGATCAGGCCGATGGCGAGCGAGGTCGCCCAGGCGGCCTTCGTCTTGGGGTCGCGCCAGATGTAGCGCAGGCTGCGTTCCATCACCGTCCCGGTGCGCCCGCCCGGCAGCAGCCGGGCCAGGCCGGTGGAGGCGCGGGCGCGGGGGCCGGGGTCGGCGGCCTGGAGGGTGGAGCCGTCCGGCGAGGTCATCAGCCGGGTCAGCTGCCGTGCCCACACCGTCAGGGCCGCCGCCGGCGCGGCCGCGGAGACGGCGAGCTGGGCCGCGGCCATGCCGTACGCCCCCTCGCTCACCGAGTCCACCGCCCCGACGGCGGACGCGGGCGGCACCCAGCGCAGCACGTCGGCGGCGGGGCCGAGCTGTCCCAGTCCGCCGGAACCCAGGCGCTGCACACCGAAGTTGACGAGCTGCGCGCCGATCGCGATGACCAGACCGCTCAGCACCGCCAGGTCCCGGCCCCTGCGGCTGCTCAGCAGCCGGATGTTGGCGGCGGCGACGGCCCGCGCGAGCGCCACGCACACCAGCAGCGTGAGGGCGACGGCGACGACACCGACGGCGTACGCGGCCCCGCCGTGCGCCACCGCGATCACCGAGCCGACGGTCAGGCACAGTGTGAACAGCGGCCCGATGCCGACCAGGGAGCCCACGAGCAGCGCCCGCACCAGCGGCCTGGGCCGCAGCGGCAGCATCACCAGCCGGGTCGGGTCCAGCGTCTCGTCCCCGCTGGGGAAGAACAGCGGCATCACCGCCCAGCCCAGTCCCAGCACGGCCACCAGCAGCACCACCACGGCGTCCGCGTGGGCGTGGCCGCGCAGCGCGATCAGCCCGAGCAGCTGCAGCACCGCGAACAGCAGCACGACGACGGCCGACGCCACGTAGGCGGCCCGCCGCCCGCCGGACTGCCGCAGCCCGTTGCGCAGCAGCGACAGTTTCAGCCGTACGACGGTGGAGGTCAGGGCCGTCATCGGGCGCCGCCGCCGAGCCAGTCGAGGTCGGTGCCCGTGTCGCGGCCGCCCGCGCCGACGAGTTCGAGGAACGCCTCCTGGAGGGTGGGTGCCGTGCCGCGCACCTCGGCCAGCGTGCCGTGGGCCCGGATCCGTCCGGCGGCCATCACGGCCACCCAGTCGCACAGCGACTCCACGAGCTCCATGACGTGGGAGGAGAACACCACGGTCGCCCCGGACGCCGTGTAGCGCTCCAGCACCCTGCGGATGGTCTGCGCGGACACCGGGTCCACGCCTTCGAACGGCTCGTCCAGGAAGAGCACTTCGGGGTTGTGCAGCAGCGCCGCCGCGAGCCCGATCTTCTTCCGCATGCCGGTCGAGTAGTCGACGACGAGCTTGTGCTGCGCGCCGGCGAGGTCCAGGACGTCGAGGAGCTGGGCGGCCCGCTTGTCCACCTCGGCGCCGGGCAGCCCCCGCAGCCGCCCGGTGTACGCGAGGAGTTCCCGGCCCGACAGCCGCTCGAAGAGGCGGAGCCCCTCCGGCAGCACCCCGATCCGCGCCTTGACCTCCACGGGGTCCTGCCACACGTCGTGCCCGACGATCTCGACGGTCCCCTGATCGGGCCGCAGCAGCCCGGTCACCATGGACAGAGTGGTGGTCTTCCCGGCCCCGTTGGGCCCGACGAGCCCGATGAACCGCCCCGCGGGCAGCTCCAGATCGATCCCCCCGACAGCGACTTGCTCCCCGAACCGTTTCCAGAGCCCTCGAACGACAACCGCGCTTTTGGTCATGCCGAAACAGTAGACGTGCCCCGAAAGGGCGCGGAGAACTGCGCGACCAGCCACGACGATCGGCCGGCCGCGGGACGGGCAGGAACCCGGCGGAGGAGAAGGCGCTACCGGTCCCGCCCGCACGCGTAGGCGAGCGGCGAGATCAACTCCTCCGCGTCCGGCAGCCACCGGTTCGCGGGAGTCGGCCGGCAGGCCCACTGCACGGCCCCCCGGGACCCGACCCGGGTGGGAGGAGCGGCGACATAGGAACCCTCGCCCAGAGCCACCAGGTCGAGCGACGAGGGCGCCCAGCCCAGCCTGCGCACCAGCTCGGGAACCTTCACGGAAGCCCCCGGCAGCACGAGGAAGTGCATGCGCCGGTCGGGCGTCAGGGTCACCGGTCCCAGGGTGAGCTCCATCCGCTCCATCCGCGCCAGCGCCAGGAACCCGGCCGTCTCCGGCACGGAGACGGCGTCGAAGGCCCGCCCCGTCGGCAGCAGGATCGACGCGCCCGGCTGTTTCTGCCACATCCGGCGCGCGACGGTCGCGCTGCCCGTCGCCTGCGTCGCCCAGTCGGGGCGTGTCGGGTGCGCGCCGGGCGCCCCGCACGCGGGATCCTCGCAGGAACAGCGCTGCACGCCGTCGACGGTCACCAGCCAGGCGCCGGGGAACACGTCCCAGTGTCGTTCCTCGGCGTAGCGGACGGCTGTCTCCAGCAGGGAATCCCCGCGCTGCTGCGGAATCTGTGCGGTGTCGGTGCCCGGGATCGTCTCTTCCACGTGGAACACAACTCCGCCGTCCACCGCGGGTTACGGGCGTGCCCACGCGCGGGGGAGGAGCACTGGTTCGTCGTCCGGGGCGCACGGGTGCACGGACGGGGGCGCGCGGGAGGATCCGGGGGCGGGACGGGTAGGCATCCGTGGGGTCGGCTTGCCTCTTCACCCCGGCAATCCTGGCATGCCTCGCATGTGCGGTATGTCCGCGGGGCATTGATCTTCACGGCCGGAACTCCTCGGCGCACAAGCCGGTGCGTCCGAGCCGTGTTCCCCACCGTAAGGACACGTCAACCCGGTGCACGGGCAGGCACCGCAGCCACAGGGGGTCAGAAACCATGGCCGCAAGGCCTCTCGTCGCGCGGCAGCCGAACGAACGGCTGCAGGCGCTCATCCAGGAAGCGGGCTGCTCGAACGCAGGGCTGGCCCGCCGGGTCAACATGTGCGGGGCCGAGCACGGTCTCGACCTGCGCTACGACAAGACGTCCGTGGCCCGTTGGCTGCGCGGACAGCAGCCGCGCGGACGCGCCCCGGCGATCATCGCCGAGGCGCTCGGACGCAAGCTCGGCCGTACGGTCACGATCGACGAGATCGGCATGGCCAACGGCAAGAACCTCGCCTCGGGCGTGGGTCTCCAGTTCTCGCCGACCGTGCTGGGGGCCATCGAGCAGGTGTGTGAGCTGTGGCGCAGCGACGTGGGCCGGCGGGACTTCCTGTCCGGCTCCTCCGTCGCCGCCTCCGCGCTCGTCGAGCCCAGCCGCGACTGGCTGATCTCCTCGCCGGACGCCCAGGTGGCGCGCGCGGCGGGGCCGCGGGTGGGGCTCTCGGACGTGGCCGCCGTACGGGCCATGACGCAGGCGCTGACCGACCTGGACCACCAGTACGGCAGCGGGCACGTGCGGCCCGTCGTCGTGCACTACCTCAACAGCGTCGTCTCCGGGCTGCTCGCGGGGTCGTACCGGGAGGCGGTGGGCAGGGAGCTGTTCGCCGCCGTCGCGCGGCTGACCGAGCTCGCCGGGTACATGGCCGTCGACACCGGCCAACCGGGCCTCGCCCAGCGCTACTACATCCAGGCGCTGCGCCTGGCCCAGGCCGCGGGGGACCGCGGCTACGGCGGCTACGTGCTCGCCGCGTCCATGAGCCATCTCGCCGCCCAGCTCGGGACCCCGCGCGAGATCGCGCAGCTGGCGCGGGCGGCGCAGGAGGGGGCGCGCGGCATCGTGACCCCGCGCGCGGAGGCGATGTTCCTCGCGGCCGAGGCGCGCGGGCACGCCCTGCTCGGCGACGTCCGCGCGGCGCAGAGCGCGTCCGGGCGGGCCCTCTCGGCGATGGAGCGGACCGACCCCCGCTCCGGCGACGACCCGGCGTGGATCGCGCACTTCGACGAGGCGTACCTCGCCGACGAGTTGGCGCACTGCCACCGTGACCTGGGGCAGGCCGAGGCGGCGGCCCGCTGCGCCGAGCAGGCCCTGGCCGGGCACCCGCAGTCCCGCGCCCGCCGCCGGGCCATCGGCTACGTGCTGCTGGCCACGGCGCAGGTGCAGCAGCGCGAGATCGAACAGGCATGTGCCACGGGCCTGAAGGCGGTGGAGATCCTGGAGACCCTGCGCTCCAACCGCGGCGCCGAGTACCTGGAGGACTTCCAGCAGCGGTTGGAGCCCTACCGGGACGAGTCGGTGGTGAGGGAGTTCGGGGCGCGGCTGGATCTCCAGCAGGCGGCGTAGGCGGCTGTAACCGACGTCACAGGAAGGGAGATCACTGCCCGAGCTGCGTGGCACGGGGCTCCGGCGACCCGGTAGCGTGAGCCGACGATTCCGAAGGTCCCCCATCAGCAGGAGTCCCGGTGACGCAGAGTGGACAGGGCGAGGAGCCCTCGGCGCGGCCCGCGCACGAAGGCGTCGTGCTGCCCTCCGACGGCGGTGCGCCGCTGGTGCCGGGCAGCCCGACGGCGGCGCCGCCCGGCGGCCAGGCGTGGGGCACGCCATGGGGGCCGGAGGCCCAGGGCGGCCCGGCGGCCGGCCAGTCCTGGCCGTCCCCGCCCGACCAGCAGTGGACCGGCGGGCCCGGCCCGTCGGCCCCCGCGGCGGCCCCGCTGCCGCCGGAGACGCCCCAGGGCGCACAGCCCTACGCCCCGCAGGGCGGGTACGGCGGCCAGGGGACCTACGGCGGCACCCCGCTGCCGCCCGCCGTCGACGAGGCCACCCGGTACATACCCCCGGTGGCGGCCGCCCCCGCGCCCGGCGGCGCCGCGGACGCCACCCAGTACCTGCCGCCCGTGGCCCCCGCCGCGCCTGCCGCGGACGAGGGCGCGACGCAGTACCTGCCGCCGGTGACCCCCGGCTCCCTGCCGCCCGAGATGCCCGGCGGCTCCTACGGCGGCGGCCCGGCCGCGGGCACGCCCCAGGCCCCGTACGGCGGGCCCGGCGCGTACGGCGCTCCCGGCGGTCCGGCCGCGCAGCCCCCCGCCGGGACCTACGGCGGTCCGGGCGGCGCGGAGACGCCCGCCGAGACGACGACGTATCTGGGCCGGGCCCAGAAGCCCGCCGCGGCCGGCGGGCAGCCCGCCGCCGGGACGCCCGGTGGGTCCGACGCGGACGCCACCCAGTACATCCCGCCCGTGCCGGCCGCCGGCGGCGACCGGCAGCCGCCCGCCGAGTTCGCGGGCCTGTTCCGCAGCGACGAGGGCCCGGCCGGCGCCACCCAGCAGATGCCGCGCGTGCCGGCGGCGCAGGGCGGCTACGCCCCGCAGCCCTCGTACGACCGTCCCGGGGGCGCGTACCCCGGTGACGGCGGGCGGCGTGCCGGACGCGACGACGAGGGCGGCGGCCGGCGCGGCGGGCGCACCGGTTCGCGCGTGCCGGTCATCGCGGCCGTCGGCATCGGTCTCGCGGTCCTCGGCATCGGCGCGGGCGCACTGATGGGCAGCGACGGCGACGACGAGGGCGACGACTCCAAGAACGTCTCCGCCTCCGCTCCGGCGACCGGGCAGAGCACCTCGCCCTCGCCCTCGGCCTCGGCGAGCGAGGACCCGGCGAAGGCGCAGGCCGTGGAGCTGGACAAGCTGCTCGCCGACAGCGGCAACAGCCGCCAGTCGGTGATCGGCGCGGTGGGCAACGTCAAGGCGTGCGACAACCTCGGCCAGGCGGCCCAGGACCTGCGCGCCGCCGCGCAGCAGCGCAACGGCCTGGTGACGCGGCTGGAGGCGCTCTCCGTCGACCAGCTGCCCGCCCACGCCGAGCTGACCACCGCGCTGACCAACGCCTGGAAGGCGTCCGCGTCGGCCGACGACCACTACGCGGCGTGGGCCGACCAGGTCGCGGGCAACCGGAAGAAGTTCTGCAAGGGCGGCCAGGCCCGTGCCACCGGCCAGGCCCAGGCGGGCAACCAGGCCAGTGGCACCGCCACCGCGGAGAAGAACAAGGCCGCCGGGCTGTGGAACGTCATCGCCGCGAAGTACGGCCTGACCGAGCGGCAGCCGACCCAGCTGTGACCCGCCCGGGGCGCGGATCCCGGGCCGCCCGTGCGGCAGCCCCTAGACGTCCGCGCCCTGGAGGGCCTCGGTCATGTCGAGGAAGTCCTTGCGGGCCGCGACCAGGCGGCCGTCACGGACGACCTGGAGGGTCACGTCCGTGTTGACCAGGCGGGGGTAGCCGATGGCGGCGAGCCGGTCCTGGAACTTCCAGCGCAGGGTCGGCGTGAGACCGCCGGTGTCGATCTTCAGGCCGTCGTCGAGGGTGCGCCGTACCGTGTCGGAGGTCACCTCGCCGCCGCCGATCCTGTCGAGCGCGGCCCTGAGCACCGTGTAGGCGATCCAGGTGGTCTGCACCCCGGCGTCCGCGGGGTCGATCCGGGTGTCGGTGAACGCCTGCTCGCGGATCACCTTCTTCATCCCGTCCCAGCGCGGGTCGCTCTCCACCGGGTACCAGCCGGTGATGTACGACCCCTCGTACGGCCCCGACCTGCCGCCGGAGGCGTCGATGACGGTCTGGTCGACGCTGCCGAGCACGGTGCCGGTGCGCACCTCGGGATACTCCTCGCGGGCCCGCCGGAAGGAGTCCATGAAGGTGCCGGTGCGGTCGCCGAGGGCGGGCACCACACAGCCCGGGCGCTCCGTGGCGCCGGCCGCGCCGCCGAGCGAGTCCCGCGTCTGCCGGGAGAACTCGGTGGCGTCCTCGGCGGCCCGCACGTCGGCGGCGTTCGCGTGGCCGCGCGCCTTCAGGCCGGCGTTGAGCATGACGGGGAGCTCGTCGCCCGCGATGGTGTCGGGCCGCACCAGGGAGACGGGTCCGCAGTCCTCCGCCAGCTCCTGGCCGAGGCCCGCGAGAAGGGCGGGCTGGCCGCCGTTGACGGGGTAGGACAGGGGGGAGGTGAACTCGTCGTCGGTGATGCCGTAGCCGCCTATGTAGGGGATTCCGGCGCTCTCCAGGATCGGGAAGAAGGAGTTGGCGTGCTGGCTGTACGAGCCGACGACGGCGACGGCGTTCTCCTTCACCGCGCGCCGCGCGCACTTCGCGGCGGACACCGAGTCGTTGCGCTCGTTGCAGGAGGCCACGTGCAGCTTGCGCCCGTCGATGCCGCCGTGGGAGTTGACCCAGCGGGCGTAGGCGCGGGCGAACGCGGGCATACCCGGCTTGTTGGTCAGATTGGTATCCTGCGGGGCCCAGGTCATGACGACGATCGGGCCGTCCCCGTCGCCCCCCGTGACGTCGGGGATGATCCCGCATCCGACTGCGAGCGACGCGCACGCCACCAGGGCGCCGGCGCTGCGGATGCCTGCTCTGACGGGCCTGGTGAGTGTGGGGAGGAATGTGCTGTGGTTGCGTCGCCTGCCGGTCATGTCCCCACACGCTTCCGTCACATCCCTAACCCTGGAGTGTCGTCGGGGCAACGCTGGGTGACGTCGAGGTGAATTGCGGGGGACCGGTCCGGCACGTGAGACGGAGAACGTACGATCGATGACCGTGCAAGGTTCGGAGAACTCTTCCCGTCGCGGCCGTCGCTCCCCCACCATGGGCGGCATGCCGCTGAACGACATGCCGTGGTGGCGCTGGCGCAGCAACGTGCGCTCGGCGCTGCACATGCTTTCCGACCCGGTCTTCCAGCGCGAGGTCTGGCTGGCCGGCGCCGCCGGATACGGGGACGTCACCGACGCCGTGTACCGGCTGGTGGAGGACACCTGGCTGGACAACTGGTCCGCCGAGAAGTACGTGGGCACGATCTTCCGCGACTCGCAGGAGGCGGCCCTCGTCGACACCGCCGTGCTGCGGGTGCTGCGGATCATGCACCAGGTCGGCCCCGACGCCCCGGTCGCCTCCTACCTGGAGCACCCGGGCTGGCCCGAGGCGGTGCAGGCCGCGCGTGACGCCCATGTGCGGATGGCCGCGAGCGACGGGGAGGACCCCGACACGCCCCCGCGCACGCTGGAGGTGCTGCAGATCCTGACCCGGTCCGCCTAGCGGAACGGTCGCCGGCCGCGGTGCCGCGTGTGGGACCCTTCCCGCATGAACGAACAGCCCACCCGAGCCGCGGCCCCGGCCGAGCAGTACGTCCTCACCCTCTCCTGCCCGGACAAGCAGGGCATCGTGCACGCCGTGTCGAGCTACCTGTTCATGACCGGCTGCAACATCGAGGACAGCCAGCAGTTCGGCGACCACGACACGGGTCTGTTCTTCATGCGCGTCCACTTCTCCGCGGAGCCGGCGGTGACCGTGGACAAGCTGCGGGCCAGCTTCGCGGCGATCGGCGACTCCTTCCACATGGACTGGCAGATCCACCGGGCCGAGGAGAAGATGCGGGTCCTGCTGATGGTCAGCAAGTTCGGGCACTGCCTGAACGACCTGCTGTTCCGCGCGCGGATGGGGGCGCTGCCCGTCGAGATCGCGGCGGTGGTGTCCAACCACACCGACTTCGCCGAGCTGGTGGGGTCCTACGGCGTTCCCTTCCACCACATCCCGGTCACGAAGGACACCAAGGCCGAGGCCGAGGCGCGGCTGCTGGAGCTCGTCCGCGAGGAGGACGTCGAGCTGGTCGTCCTCGCCCGCTACATGCAGGTGCTCTCCGACGATCTGTGCAAGCACCTCAGCGGGCGGATCATCAACATCCACCACTCCTTCCTGCCGAGCTTCAAGGGCGCGAAGCCGTATCACCAGGCCCACGCGCGGGGCGTCAAGCTGATCGGGGCGACCGCGCACTACGTCACCGCCGACCTCGACGAGGGGCCGATCATCGAGCAGGAGGTCGAGCGGGTGTCCCACGACGTGACTCCGGACCAGCTGGTCGCCGTCGGACGTGACGTGGAGTGCCAGGCGCTGGCGCGGGCCGTGAAGTGGCACGCCGAGCGGAGGATCCTCCTCAACGGGCGCCGGACGGTCGTGTTCGCCTGACGCCGTGGGGGGCTTTCCCGGGTGGCCCGGCGGGCCGCACGGGGGTGCCCTCGGGGTTCCCGCGCCCCGGGGCCCTCGCGGCGGACGTCCTCCGAGGGGCGCGGGGAATCCGGCTTCTACATGCGGCTCAGTGACGCCGCCGCGTACAGGACCTCTCTGATCGCCCCGCGGTCGCCCAGCTGGCCCGCCGCCGCCTCCTCCGGGGGCACATGGCCGGCGGCCAGCCGGCAGAACTCCACGCCGTCCAGGGCGACATGGGCCACCTCGTGCGCCGCGGACGCGACGGCCGCGGGGGAGTCCAGGGGGATCAGCCACTCGCCGCCGCCCGTGCCCTCGATCTCCAGCCGCAGCGTGCGGCCGGGCTCACCGGCCGCGACGAGGCGGCGCTCCGGGCCCGGCGAGGCGAGGCCGGCCCGCCGGCGCGCGGCGAGCACGGTCGGCAGGGCCCTCGCGGCCAGGTCGACCATCGCATGGAGATGGCGGCCGGAGGGCGGGTCGTACGGGTAGTCCACCGCGTCCGCGATGTCCTCCGCGTGCACCCAGCACTCGAAGGCGCGGTCGATCATCGCGTCGCGCAGCGGCAGCCCGAGGTCTCCGTAGGACACCGGGAGGCCGCCCGAGGTGCCGCCGGTGAAGGACGCCGTGCGCACGATGGCGTGGCTCTGCTCCCGCCAGGGCGCCCGGACGGTACGGGTCGGCGGGAAGTGCGAGGCCCGCCAGTACGCCTCGGTGCGTGCGGCCGGGGCACCGGGGCCGGGCGGTGCCTGCGCGGCGTCGCCCAGCGGGTCGGCGAGACCGAGGGCGAGCGCGACCAGGCCGTCGACGGCCAGCAGATGCGCGATGACGCCGGCGACCGTCGTACGGCGGCTCGTGGCCTGTCGGCCCTCGAACCAGCGCAGCCGCACCGGCGCGTGCCACTCGGCGTCCCCGAAGTCCTGGAGCAGGGCGTCCAGGCGCGCGGTCTCGGCGTCGTAGGCGGTCGCCCAGGCGGGCACGGGGATGCGCGGCGGGCGCCGCTCCAGGCAGGCCGACAGCACGCGGGTGCGCAGGGCGGGGTCCAGGTCGAGGCTCTCGGGCCGCTGGAGCAGTCCGACCGCCTCGCGCAGCCGCAGCGCCTCCTCGGCGCAGGAGCCGCAGGTGCCGAGGTGCTCCTCCACCGCGGCGGTCTCCTCCGGTGAGCACGCGGCCAGCGCCCACGCGCCGAGCAGCGCCTTCAGGACCTGGTGCTCCAGCACCGGCGGCACAGGCGGCCCGGCCGAGTCCGGCAGCGTCGTCCCGCTGTCCTCGACGGAGGCCCGCGGAAGCGGTATGCGCGGCGGCCGGCCGGGATCGGACGCACCTCCGGAGCCGGGACCGGGACCCCCGGGACCGGGACCCCCGGGACCGGGACCCCCGGGACCGGAGCCGCCGGGACCGGGTCCGCCGGGGTGGCCCGGACCTCCGGGACCTTCTGCGGGAGGCCGGCCGGCGGGGTCGTCGGGACCGCTCCGGGGGCCGTGGCGGCCGTCCGGCCCCTCGGTGTCCCCGGAGTCTCCCGGAGCGGCTCCGGATCCCGTCGGGTCACCGGGACCGAGGGCGTACGGCATGACCGGGTGGTGCTCCTTCGGTGCGTCGCGGACGAGGTCCGCATGCTCCGGGAACGGGGGCGGCTCGCTCACGCGGCACCCCCGTACCCCGGTGGTGCGCCGGGCGCGCCGGCGTCGTGGGCGGTGGACAGGAGCTGCAGTCCGAGGCGCAGACGGCGCCGGGCCTCGTCCTCGGTGACGCCGAGGTCGACGGCGGCCTGGCGGTAGTCGCGGCGCTGGAAGTAGGCCAGCTCCAGGGCGGCGCGCAGAGGTGCGGGCATGGCCTGGACGATGTAGTCGGCGCGGGCGGCGACGGACGCCCGGTGGACCTTGCCCTCCAGCTCCTCGGCGGTGCCGGGCCCGCCCCGCTCCAGCGCGGCGGTCTCGGTGGCGCGCAGGCGCTGCACGGCGAGGCGGTGGGTCAGTGTGGCGACCCAGGAGCGCAGCGGGCCCTGCTTGGGGTCGTAGCTGTCGGGGTGCTCCCACACATGCGCGAAGACGTCACGGGTGACGGTGTCGGCGGCGCGCTCGTCGCCCAGGACGGTGTGGGCGAGGCCGTGCACGAGGGAGGCGAAGCGGTCGTAGAACTCGCCGAGGGCCGCCGCCTCTCCGCGGGCGAGACGCTGCTGCATCTTGCGGTCCCAGCGGGGTGGTGCGTCCTTCGTCGCCATACGGCCCCCTCCCCCTGCTCGTGTTCCGGCCGGTGACCAGCGTGCGTCCGCCGTGTTCTCGAATGTAGTCGGCACGTCCGACAACGCACGCCCCTTTGTGGCAATGTGCGCCCCCTGGCGAGCCCCGAGTGATAGTGGACCTTTGGTGCACCTCGTGCCTTCTGCCGCGCCTGCCCGACCTGTACGGGGTCGGACATGTCCCTGACGCGATCGAACAGGATCGAAGGCGATGGAAACAAGCCTCTTCTCGTCGGCATTCGTTTCCAGCCCTTTGTTTCAGGGAACGGCGGCTGGGCAGCCGCGCTGGAAGGAAGCGTAGGACCTGCTTCCGTTTCCTGGCGGTTCCGGCAGTTTCAGGCGAACGAAGGGCATGGTGGTGGCGTTCAATGTGACCGATGACGAGCGCGGGGACTGGGCCGTGCTCCGGGTGACGGGCGAGCTGGACCTGGTGACATCGCCGGTTTTGCGCCAGCGGGTCCACGACATGGTGGCCGAGGGCCGCCACCGCCTCGTCGTCGACCTCTCCGAGGTCGTCTTCTGCGACTCCAGCGGTGTCGGCGTGCTCATCGCCGCACGTCGGCTGCTGCGCTCCTGCCAGGGCCGGATGCGGCTGATCCTGCCCGCCGAGGGCGCCCCCGAGGGCTCCCATGTGAACCGCGTCATCGGGGCCCTGGGGGTGCGCCGGCTGTTCGACGTCCATCCCGACCTGGCCTCGGCCGTCACGGAGGACGAACGTCCGTTGTCGGCGTGACGGCGTGCGGGCCGTGCCACACCGTTGTCCCGAAATTCCCCCGGTCCTGGCACAACCGTCGCTTTCCCGCTCCGGCGGGCCGTCCGGCGTCGTACGCTCCGTGCCGGAAACACCCCGACGTGATGTGAGGCGGCCCGAGAAGACATGGTCAGCAGCGACTACGAGCGCAGGATCGCGGCCAGGTTCGCCGGTTTCGACCAGGACGGCAACGGCTACATCGACCGCGAGGACTTCAGCGGTGCCGCCAAGGCGCTGCTCGCGGAGTTCGGCACACCGGCCCGCTCCGACAAGGGACAGGCCCTGTACGCGGGCGCGGAGGCGTTCTGGCAGGGCATGGCGGGGATAGCGGACCGGGACGGGGACCAGCGCATCAGCCGGGACGAGTTCGTCAACGGCGCGGTGAAGCGGCTGCGGGACAACCCGGACCGGTTCGCGGAGATCGCCCGCCCCTTCCTGCACGCCGCGCTGGACGTCGCGGACACCGACGGCGACGGCGCGGCGACCGTCGCGGACACCGCGCGGATGCTCACCATCCTGGGCGTCACCGAGGCCGTCGCGCGGACGGTCGCCGGAGCCCTGGACACCGACGGCGACGGCAGGGTCGGCGAGTCGGAACTCGTCCCCGCCTTCGCCCGCTACTTCACCGTGCCCGAGTAACCCGGCCACGCCCGGCCACGGCGGTCCCCCCACGCCCGGATCGCGCGGTTCCGCTGCGCCCGGGCAGATGGCGGCACCGCGCCCGGACGGGGTTGTTCCGCTGCGCCCGAGGGCGGCCGCCCGCACCGTGCCCGGACGGGACGGCCTCACCACACCCGATCGGCACGACGGCTTCACCCCGCCCGTCGGGCCCGAGCGGGTCGGCCCCCTGTCCGGGCGGGGCCGTCCCCCGTCCGGTGGGGTGGCCGCACGGCATCCGGGCGGGGAGGCTTCGCCGTGTCCGGGGCGGTACTCCTGCCCGGGCGGGTCGGTTCCCCCTCCGTCCCAGTGGGTCGGTTCCCCCCTGTCCGGGCGGGGCCGTCCCCCGTCCGGTGGGGTGGCCGCACGGCATCCGGGCGGGGAGGTTTCACCGTGCCCGGGGCGGGTGGCCCTGTCGGGCCCGGGCGGGGCGGTCCTTCTGCCCGGGTGGGTCGGTTTCCCCTCCGTTCCAGTGGGTCGGTTCCCCCTGTCCGGGCGGGGTGGTTCATTCGTCCGCGAAGCGTTCGCGCAGTTCGTACTTGAGCACCTTGCGCAGGGTCTCGCCCCGCGGAAGGGCTTCCACCACCTCCAGTTGCTCCGGCAGCTTGTGCACCGACAGTCCCTGCGCGCGCAGATACCCCGTCACGGTCCGCAGGGTCAGCTCCGGGGCCCCGGGCGGCTGTTCCACGACCGCGCACACCCGCTCCCCGCGCTCGGGGTCCGGGAGCCCGATCACCGCCACGTCCCCGACGGCGGGGTGCGCGGCGAGCAGGTCCTCGATCTCCCTGGCCGAGATGTTCTCGCCCTTGCGGATGATCACGTCCTTGAGGCGGCCGGTGAGCACCAGATGGCCGCTGTCGGTCAGTCGGCCCAGGTCGCCGGTGCGCAGGAACCCCTCCTCGTCGAACGCCTCCGCGGTCTGCGCCGGATCGAGGTAGCCCCGGCACACCGCCTCCCCGCGCAGCCGGACCTCGCCGTCGACGATCCGTATCTCCATGCCCCGCGGCGGGCGCCCCTCGGTCGTGGCGAGGTGGTCGGCGCTGTCGCCGGGGTCGCCCATGGTGATCATCGGCACCTCGGTCATGCCGTAGCCGTGGGTGAGCGTCACGCCCATCTCGCGTGTCACCGCGTGGTACAGCTCCGGCGGCTTCGGCGCCCCGCCGCCGGCGAGCAGCCGCAGGGTGGGGATCAGCCTCACGGCGGGCTCCTTGCGCTGCTCGGCCAGGAGCATCGAGTAGAACGCCGTCGACCCGCCCGCGATCGTCACGCCGTGCCGGCGGTACTCCGCCACCGCCCCGGGCAGCGCGAACTGCTCGAACAGCACGGCCGGGAAGCCGTACAGCAGCAGCATCACCATGTAGTCGGGGCCGCCTATGTGGGCGTAGGGGAACGCGATCGAGCCGACGTCCGCCGGCCGCGGCCGCAGCGCGTGGGCGAGGCAGGAGCCGCCCGCGATCAGTGAACGGTCCGTGTGCAGCACGCCCTTGGGGACGGAGGTCGTGCCGGACGTCCAGTGGATCCAGCGCACGGAGGTGCCCTCGGCGGGCGGGGGCGGCAGGACGGCCGGATCGCCCTCCGGGAGTGCGTCGTACGCCTGGAGGATCCCCTTCGCGCCGAGGCGCCGGGCCATCCCGGTGTGGTCGAAGCCGCGCCACACGCCCGGCACCGCGAAGAACTCGGCCCTGGACTCGCGCAGCGCGAAGCCGACCTCGCGGTCGCGGTGGAAGGGGATCACCGGTGACTGCACGGCACCCAGGCGGGCCAGCGCGAAGGACAGCACGACCGTCTCCAGCCGGGTGGGCAGCTGCCAGGCGACGACCGTGCCGGGCCGCACCCCCATGCCGTGCAGGCCCGCCGCGGTCCGCTCGGCACGCGCACGCAGTGCGCCGAAGGTGAGCGTGCGCCCGCCCTGGAGCAGCACGGGACGGCCGGGGATGAGACGGGCCCGGGCGTCGAGCAGGTCCCAGAGCGTACGGGAGGAACTCAGGGAGTGCGGGGTGTCGTTCACGTCTGCTGCCCCCTTCGTGGCCGACGGATTCCTTGGCTGACGGCTCGCCGGCTGTCATGCTATCTGACGGACCATCAGATAAGTACCGTCCGGCGGAGGGGACCCATGACGACGGAACTGCCCCGGATCGTCAGCGTCGACGACCATGTGATCGAGCCCGCGCACCTCTTCGAGACCTGGCTTCCGCGGGCCTACCGCGACCGCGGACCCCGGCCGCTGACCGCCGGGATCGGAGAACTCGCCTACGTCGGCGGCAAGTACCAGATCACGATGGACCCCGACGGCCCGCCCACCGACTGGTGGATCTACGAGGACCTGATGTTCCCGTACAAGCGCAACATCGCCGCCGTCGGCTTCGACCGCGACGAGATGACCCTGGAGGGCATCACCCGGGAGCAGATGCGCCGCGGCTGCTGGGACCCCGCCGCACGGCTGGCGGACATGGACCTCAACCACGTCGAGGCCAGCCTCTGCTTCCCGACCTTCCCGCGCTTCTGCGGCCAGACCTTCGCCGAGGCCCACGACAAGGAGGTCGCCCTCGCCTGCGTGCGCGCCTACAACGACTGGATGGTCGAGGAGTGGTGCGGCGACAGCGGCGGCCGGCTGATCCCGCTGTGCCTGATCCCGCTGTGGGACATCGGCCTGGCGGTCGCGGAGATCCGGCGCAACGCCGCGCGCGGGGTGCGCGCGGTGACCTTCTCCGAGATCCCCGCCCACCTCGGGCTGCCGTCCGTCCACTCCGGCCACTGGGACCCGTTCTTCGCGGTGTGCGAGGAGACCGGCACGGTCGTCAACATGCACATCGGGTCGTCCTCGCAGATGCCCGCCGCGTCCCCCGACGCACCGCCCGCCGTCCAGGCGTCGCTGTCCTTCAACAACGCCATGGCCTCGATGACGGACTTCCTCTTCAGCGGCGTGCTGGTCCGCTTCCCCCGGCTGAAACTCGCCTACTCGGAGGGCCAGATGGGGTGGATCCCGTACGCCCTGGAACGCGCCGACGACGTCTGGGAGGAGCACCGCGCCTGGGGCGGGGTGCGCGATCTGATCCCCGAACCGCCGTCCACGTACTACTACCGGCAGATCTTCTGCTGCTTCTTCCGCGACAGGCACGGGGTCGCGTCCCTCGACGCGGTGGGCCGCGACAACGCCACCTTCGAGACCGACTACCCCCACGTCGACTCGACCTTCCCGCACACCAAGGAGGTCGCCCTCGACCATGTGAAGGGCCTGGACGACGAGACGGTGTACAAGCTGATGCGCGGCAACGCCATCCGCATGCTCGGCCTGGACCTCGACCGCTGATGGACCTGTCGTACACGCCCGAGGAGGAGGACTTCCGGGCCCGGCTGCGCGAGTGGCTCGCCAGGACGCTGCCCACGCTGCCGCCGAAGCCGCCGGCGGCCGACTGGCCCGGGCGCCGGGCGTACGACATGGGCTGGCAGCGTCTGCTGTACGACGCCGGGTACGCCGACGTGCACTGGGACGCCTCCCCGACCCGGCGGCTGATCTTCCTCGAGGAGACCGAGAAGGCCGGGGCGCCCTACGTGGGGGCAGGGTTCGTCGGCCTGCTGCACGCCGGGCCGACCGTCGCCGCCGAGGGCACGCCCGGGCAGCGGGCCCGCTGGCTGCCGCCGATCCTGCGCGGCGAGGAGGTGTGGTGCCAGGGCTTCAGCGAGCCGGAGGCGGGCTCCGACCTCGCCTCTTTGCGCACGCGCGCGTGGCGCGACGGGGACGACTACGTGGTGAGCGGCTCCAAGATCTGGACCTCGCACGCCGAGGTCGCCGACTGGTGCGAACTGCTGGTGCGCACCGGCCCGGCCGCCCCGAAGCACCACGGCATCACCTGGCTCGCCCTGCCCATGGACGCGCCCGGCGTCACCGTACGGCCGCTGCGGACCCTCGCCGGGTCCGACGAGTTCGCCGAGGTCTTCCTGGACGAGGTCCGGGTGCCGGCCGCCAACCGGGTCGGCGCCGAGAACGACGGCTGGCGCGTGACCATGGTGACCCTGTCCTTCGAGCGCGGCACGGCCTTCGCCGGCGAGGTCGTCGCCTGCCGCCGCGTCCTCGGTGAACTCGCCCGCGAGGCCCGCCGCAACGGCCGCTGGGACGACCCCGTCCTGCGCCGCCGGCTCGGACGGCTCGACGCCGAGTTCCGCGCGCTGTGGCGGCTCACCCAGTGGAACGTCAGCGCGGCGGAGACCTCCGGCGGGGTGCCCGGCGTGGGCGGCTCGGTCTTCAAGCTGAGCTACTCGCAGGCACGCCAGGCCCTGTACGACACCGCGGCCGACGTCCTCGGCGCCGACAGCCTCGACCTCGACCGGCCCTGGGTCCTCGACCGGCTGTCGTCGCTGTCCTACACCGTCGCGGCCGGGACCTCGGAGATCCAGCGGACGATCGTGGCCGAGCGGATCCTCGGCCTGCCGAGAGGACGGTGAGAACGGTGAGGTTCGGACCGACCCCGGACCAGCGGGCGTTGCGCGAGGGCATGCGGGCGCTGCTCGCGCGCCGGTTCGGGCCCGAGGAACTGCGCGCGGCCGTCGGGCGCGACCGGCTGGACCGGGACCTGTGGCGGGCCCTGGGCGCCGCCGGGTTCTTCGCGCTGCGGCTCCCGCAGACGCGGGGCGGGGTCGGACTCGGCCTGCCCGAGGCCGTGCTGGTCTTCGAGGAGGCCGGCCGGGCCCTGCTCCCGGGACCGCTGATCGCCACGCATCTCGCCGCGGAGCCGATGCCGGACGCGGCGGGCGGGGACGCCGTCGTCACCCGCGTCGACGCGGGACTGGTGGAGTGGCTCGACGAGGCGGACACGGTGCTCGGCCCCGCGGAGGGCGTCCGGGAAGCCGTGCCCGTGCGGTCGGTCGATCCGCTGACCCCGCTGCACCGGGTGCCCGGCGTGGCCGCGCGGCCGGCCGGACCCGATCCCGTCGCCGTCCTGCTCACGGCCGCCGAGCAGCTCGGGTCGGCCGCGCGGACCTGTGAGCTGGCGGTGCAACACGCGCGTGTGCGGGAACAGTTCGGCAGGCCGATCGGGAGCTTCCAGGCGGTCCAGCATCTGTGCGCCGGGCAGCTGGTGCGGCTGGAGACGGCCCGTGCGGCCGTCTACGCGGCGGCGGTGACCTCCCGCCCCGCCGACATCGCGGCGGCCCGGCTGCTGGCGGACGAGGCGGCCGTCCGCGGAGCGCGTGACTGCCTCCAGGTGTACGGCGGCACGGGATTCACCTGGGAGGCGGAGGTGCATCTGCATCTGAAACGCGCGTGGGTGCGGGCCCGCAGGGCGGGCGGCGGGGCGGAGGGCGAGGAACTCCTGGCGCGTGATCTGGCGGCCGGGGACGGGTGAGGGGCCCCGGGCCTGCGGGAACGGTTCAGCCGTGGCCCGGATGTCGCGGACCGTGGCATCCCGGAATCACAGAGCGTTGATATCGGGTTGTGTCCTATGCGTGACTCGTCACGTCCTGGAGTCGGCGACCGGCTCCGGTACCTTGTGTGGGATGCGAGTGGTTCCGAGGGCGAGCCATACCGGAGTCGCCTCTGAGACGGCCCAGGTGCCGACGGCGCACGCCGCTGCTCGCGGGGCAGAAGTGCGAGAAACCGCTGCCTGTTCGACTCCTCGGAGCGAGCGTCGCACAGTATCCCGCACGGGTACTCCTTCGCGCTGGAATATGCCCGAAGCGCTTGTTGGGGTGACGGAACGTCAATCAAGCTGTTCTGCAAGGAACTCACGTTCCGTGACGCTAGCTCTGGCTGTTGTTCTGGTCATGCAGAAAATGGCTACGATCGTGGCCCTCGTGAGGCGCGAGCCTTTGTGTCCGCCGGTTCGGATGGTGTGAGCGGTGCAGGTGCTTCAAGTGCAGCTGGAAGTGCGGCCCGACCCCGCTGAGGTGGGGCGAGCCCGGAGGTGGGCACGTGCGCGGCTCGCCGGGGCGGGCGTGGAGGCCGACGAGCCGCTCGCCGAGACGCTGATCCTCCTGGTGTCCGAGCTGGTCACCAACGCCGTGGTGCACACCGGCCGTCCGGCCGTGCTGCGGCTCGTGCTGCCGCTCGCCGCGGGAGCCGCGGCGGGGCTCGCGGCCGGGTCCGCGGCCGGGTCCGCGGCCGTCCGTCTGGAGGTCGCCGACACCAGCGGCCGCGCCCCGGTGCCGCGCTGTGCCGACGGCGAGGAGACCGGGGGCCGCGGCCTCGCCCTCGTCGACGGCCTGGCGGACCGCTGGGGCTGGAGTCCCGACGGGGCCGGCAAACGCATCTGGTGCGAACTGGACCGCTGTCCCGAGCCCCGCGCGGCCGCTCCGGCCTGCGACGGCGTTGCGACGGCGTACGAAGGGCTGGCCTACGAGGCGGTGTGATCCGCTGCGCCGACAGGGTGCGGTGCGCCGGGGGTGTGCTTCCGTGCGCTCCGGCTGTGATCAGGGCGTGCATAACAATTCGCCATGCGGGTGTTGACGTCTCGTGTCCGTTTGATCACGCTTGTGGGCAGCGATTCGCCGCGAGGGGACGGCGAGGGTTCCGGTGACGGGAGCCCTCGGCGAGCGTGGGTCGTGATTCGGCGTCGGTGTCCCCAGGGTCGAGGGGGACGACGGGGGTCCCTCCTCGCTCGGGCACAGTCGTGCGAGCGGGCGGGAGCGCCGGAGCCGGACGGCGGCGCGCGATGCCGTGCTCGGGGCGGGCAGTTGCGCGCCGTCAGCCGGACCCCGGTCAGAGAACGGCCACCGGAGCCACCGGGGTTCCCGTCGCGCCCACGAACGGCTCGGGCATCGCGCACAGCAGGAAAGCGTGCCGCCCCTCCTCCCCGCAGACTGTGGACAACTCCTCCAGGTTCCAGTTCTGGCCCTGGAGCATCCCCATCTCCACCAGGTGCAGGGCGTGCACCGGGAGCCAGAGGCCCTCGATCTCCGGCGGGAAGACCTCGAAGGTGAGGGTGTCGTCGGCGACCGCCGCGACATCGCGCGCGTGGAACCACTCGGGGGTGCGCACCGACAGGCCCGGCGAGGGGTACGCGTACGCGTGCCGGTCCCCGGCCAGCAGCAGCCGCATCTGCCCCGTGCGCACCAGCACGACGTCCCCGGCCCGTACGCGCGTGCCCGCGAGCTCCTCGGCGGCCTCCAGGTCCTCCGGGGTGACCGCGTGGCCGCCGTCGAGCCGTTCGACGCCCCGCGCGCGTGCCACGTCCAGCAGCACCCCGCGCGAGACGAGGTGCCGCGCCTTGTCGATGCCCGCGAACGCGGCGCCGCCGTGCGCGGTGACCGTGCCGGCCGGGCGGCCGTTGTAGAGCCGCCCCGAGTGCGACACGTGCGTCAGGGCGTCCCAGTGGGTGCCCGCCTGGAGCCCCATCGTCACGACGTCGTCGCTGCACGCCACCGTGCCCGGTCCGAACAGCTCCTGGTTGACCTGCACCATCGCGTGCAGCGGGTCGATCCGGCCCGGGATCATGCCGGTCTGCACACCGTCCTGCCGCAGCGGCAGCGCGAGCGGGACACGGCGGCCCGTGCGCACACAGGCCGCGGCCGCCCGCACCACCTCGCCGGTGATGAGGTTGAGGGTGCCGATCTCGTCGTCGGCCCCCCAGCGGCCCCAGTTGTTCACGCGCCCGGCGATGTCGTGGAACTCGGCCGGCAGTGTCATCCGTGCCTCCCCGGGGCTTGTCCTGGCCCGTCCGTCGGGACTTAGAATCTAACGGACCGTCAGAAACCGCGGGAAGGGGCCGGGCGTGGGGAACTTCTTGACCGGCAAGGTCGTCGCCGTGACCGGGGCGGGACGGGGCATCGGCCGGGCGGTGGCCCTCGCGGCGGCCGCCGAGGGAGCCCGGGTCGTGGTCAACGACCACGGGGTCGCCGTCGACGGCGCCTCGCCCACGAGCGAGGTCGCCGACGCCGTCGTCAAGGAGATCGAGTCGGCCGGCGGCGAGGCCGTCGCGGTCGCCGACGACATCTCCGCCATGGCGGGCGGCCGACGGGTCGTCGACACGGCCCTCGCGGCGTACGGACGCCTCGACGGGGCCGTGTGCGTCGCCGGGATCCTGCGCGAGCGGATGCTGTTCAACATGACCGAGGACGAATGGGATCCCGTCCTCGCGACCCACCTCAAGGGCACGTTCACCGTGTTCCGGGCCGCCTCGGCGGTGATGCGCGCCCGGCGCTCGGGCACCCTGATCGGGTTCACCAGCGGCAACCACCAGGGCTCGGTGTCCCAGGCCAACTACAGCGCCGCGAAAGGGGGCGTCATCTCGCTGGTGCGCAGCGCCGCCCTGGGGCTGCACAAGTACGGCGTGACCGCCAACGCGGTGGCGCCGGTGGCCCGTACCCGGATGTCGGCGAACGTACCGGTGGAGCTGGACGGGATCGGGGAGCCGGAGGACGTGGCCGCGCTCGTCGTGTATCTGCTGTCGGACCGGGCCCGGGAGATCACCGGGCAGGTGTACACGGTCGCCGGCCCGAAGATCGCGGTGTGGGCCCAGCCCCGGGAGCTGCGTGCCGCCTACGCCGACGGGGGCTGGACCCCCGAGCGGATCGCGCGGTTCCTGCCGGGGTCCGTCGGCGTGGACCCGATGCCGATGCTGGAGCAGGTCGCGGAGATGGAACGGGCCGCGGCGAAGGGCGAGCGGCCCAACGCCTAGCGCGTGGAAGCCTCCCGCCCCGGACGCCTCCCGCCGTGCGCGGCAGTCCGCGCGGGGCGGCGTCCCGCACAGTTCCCCGCGCCCCTGCGGCGTGGCCGTCGACCGGCGACATGAAGGAGACCGCCGTGGACTTCGGGTTCACCGCCGAGGACGAGGCGTTCCGCCGCGAGGCCCGGGCCTGGCTCGCCGCGCACGCCGGGGCCGGACCGGACCGGCGCGCGTGGGAGCGGACGCTCGGCAGGGCCGGGTGGATCGGCATCGGGTGGGGAGAGGGCGGGTACGGGAACCGGACCGCCACGCTCACCCAGCAGGTCGTGTGGGCCGAGGAGTACGCGCGGTCGGCGGCGCCGCCGCGGTCCGGGCACATCGGGGAGAACCTGCTCGCGCCCACCCTCGTCGCCCATGGCACCGACGCGCAGAAGGCCCGTTTCCTGCCGCCCGTCGCCGCCGGCGAGGAGCTGTGGTGCCAGGGGTACAGCGAGCCCGAGGCGGGTTCGGACCTGGCCGGGCTGCGCACCAGGGCCGTGCGAGCCGGTGACGGGACGTACCGGATCAGCGGGCAGAAGATCTGGACCTCCTTCGCCCATGAGGCCGACTGGTGCTTCGTGCTGGCGCGCACCGGTCCCGGCTCGCGGCGCCACCACGGTCTGAGCCTGCTGCTGGTCCCGATGGACCAGCCCGGACGCATCGAGGTGCGGCCCATCCGGCAGGCCACCGGGGCCGGCGACTTCAACGAGGTCTTCTTCGACGGCGCCCACGCCCGCCCGGAGCACGTCGTCGGCGGCGAGGGCGCGGGCTGGCGGGTCGCGATGAGCCTGCTCGGGTTCGAGCGGGGGGTGTCCACGCTCGCCCAGCAGATCGGTTTCGCCCAGGAGCTGGGCAGGGTGGTGCGGACGGCCGTGGAGAACGGGGCCGCCGCCGATCCCGTCGTGCGCGAGCGCCTCGTACGGCAGTGGGCCGAGCTGCGGGTCATGCGCTGGCACGCGCTGCGCACGCTCGGCGGGGCGGGCGCGGGCGCGGGCGCCCCGAGCGTGGCCAAGCTGCTGTGGGGCGGGTGGCACCAGCGGCTGGGGGAGCTGGCCGTGCTGGTGCGGGGCGCGGAGGCGGGGACCGGGCCGCTCGCGTGGTCGGAGTCCGCGCCCTACGAACTCGACGCCGACCAGCATCTGTTCCTGTTCTCGCGGGCCGACACGATCTACGGCGGCTCGGACCAGATCCAGCGCACGATCATCGCCGAGCGGGTGCTCGGCCTGCCCAGGGGACCGAGGGGTTAGGGAAGGGGCCGGTATGCGTGGTGTGGTCTTCGACGGGAAGCGGACCCTGGTCGTGGACGACCTGGAGGTACGGGACCCCGGTCCCGGCGAGGTGCTGGTCGCGGTGTCGGCGGCCGGGCTGTGCCACAGCGATCTGTCGGTCGTCGACGGCACGATCCCCTTCCCGGTGCCCGTCGTGCTCGGGCACGAGGGGGCCGGGGTCGTGGAGCGGGTGGGCGCGGGCGTCACCCATGTCGCGCCCGGCGACCACGTGGCGCTGTCCACGCTCGCCAACTGCGGTGCCTGCGCCCAGTGCGACCGGGGCCGGCCGACCATGTGCCGGAAGGCCATCGGACGCCCCGGACGGCCCTTCACACGCGCGGGCGAGCCGCTGTTCCAGTTCGCCGCCGACTCGGCGTTCGCGGAACGGACCGTGGTGAAGGCCGTGCAGGCGGTCCCGCTGCCCGGCGACATCCCGATGCCGTCCGCCGCCCTCATCGGCTGCGCCGTGCTCACCGGGGTCGGGGCCGTGCTGAACCGGGCCCGGGTGGAGGCCGGGGACCGGGTCGTCGTCATCGGCGCGGGCGGGGTCGGCCTCAACGTCGTCCAGGGGGCCCGGCTGGCGGGAGCCGCGCGGATCGTGGCCGTGGACGCCAACCCGGACAAGGACGAGGCGGCCCGGCGGTTCGGCGCGACGGACTTCCTCACCTCGGTGGACGACGTGACCGGCGTGCTGCCCGCCGGTGCCGACCACGTCTTCGAGTGCGTCGGACGCGCCGACCTGGTCCGGCGGGCCGTGGACCTGCTCGACCGGCACGGACAGGCCGTCCTGCTCGGCGTACCGCCCGCGGCCGCGGAGGTGTCCTTCCCGGTCTCCTCCCTCTTCCTCGACAAGGCCGTCCTCGGCTGCCGCTACGGCTCCTCCCGGCCGCAGCGCGACATCGCCCGGTACGCCGAGCTGTACCGGGCCGGGCGGCTGATGCTGGACGAGCTGGTGACCCGTACCTATCTGGTGGAGGACTTCGAGAAGGCGGCCCAGGACGCGAGGGCGGGCCGGGTGGCCCGGGCGGTGCTGACGTTCTGATCCGGCGGCCGCCGGGCGAGGTCCGGCCGGCGGCGGCCCGTCAGCCCGTGGTGCCGGTGGGTGCCGCGGCGGTGCCGCGGCCGACGCGGAAGGTGCGGCGGTACGCGGTCGGTGTGACCCCGAGGGCCGTCTGAAGATGCTGGCGCATCGACTGGGCGGTGCCGAACCCGGCGTTCCCGGCCACCTGGTCGACCGACAGGTCGGTGGACTCCAGCAGATGCCGGGCCCGTTCCACGCGCTGCCGGGTCAGCCACTGGCCGGGGCTGACGCCGGCCTCCTCGCGGAAGCGGCGGGTGAAGGTCCGTACCGACATGGCCTCCTGCGCCGCCATGTCCCGCAGCTGGATCGGCTCGTGCAGCCGCTGCAGCGCCCAGGCGCGGGCCGTCGTCGTGGTCGCCTGCTGCGGATCCGGCACCGGCCGCTCGATGTACTGCGCCTGCCCGCCGTCGCGGTGCGGCGGTACGACCGTACGGCGGGCCACCTCGTTGGCGACGGCCGTGCCGTGGTCGCTGCGCACGATGTGCAGGCACAGATCGATGCCGGCCGCGACCCCCGCGGAGGTCAGCACGTCGCCGTCGTCGACGAACAGCACGTCGGGGTCCAGGTCGACCCGGGGGAACGTCCGCCGGAAGTGCTCGGCGTCGGCCCAGTGGGTCGTGGCGGGGCGGCCGTCGAGCAGCCCGGCCGCGGCGAGCACGTAGACGCCCGTGCAGATGGAGGCGAGCCGGGTGCCCGGGCGGATGTGCCGGAGGGCGGCGGCCAGCTCCTCGGTCAGCACGCCCTGCTCGAAGACCGGGCCCAGTTCGTAGGAGGCCGGGACGACCACGGTGTCGGCGGTGGCCAGGGCCTCCGGGCCGTGCCCGATCTGGACGGCGAAGTCGGCGTCCGTCTCGACCGGCCCCGGAGGCCGCACCGAGCAGGTCACCACCTCGTACAGATGCCGCCCCCGCGCGTCCCTGGGCCGGCCGAAGATGCGGTGCGGGATGCCCAGCTCGAAGGGCAGCAGTCCGTCCAGCGCGAGGACGACGACGCGGTGCGGTCGGAACTCCGGCTCACGGCTCATGGCCCGATCCTAGCGAATGGTGTCTGTCGGGCCACTCGATGAGAGATCTTCCGCGCGGAAAGCTGTATGGCGTGACCCAGACAAGCGAGACCGCCGCAGAGGTCCCCGAGGACTCCGAGCCCGCCGCCCGCCGACGCCGCCGCGTCCACCGCGCCTGGTTCGTCGCCGCCGTCACCTTCGTGACGATCATCGGCGCCGCCGCCTTCCGCTCCCTCCCGGGCCTGCTCATCGATCCGCTGCACCAGGAGTACGGCTGGTCGCGCGGCACGATCGGTGCGGCCGTCTCCGTCAACCTGGCGCTGTACGGGCTGACCGCCCCGTTCGCGGCCGCGCTGATGGACCGCTTCGGCATCCGCCGGGTGGTGGCCGCGGCGCTGACGGTGATCGCGATCGGCTCCGGCGTGACGGTGTGGATGACCACGGCCTGGCAGCTGCTGCTGTGCTGGGGCCTGCTGGTCGGACTCGGCTCCGGCTCCATGGCGCTGGCCTTCGCGGCGACGGTCACCAACCGCTGGTTCACCACGCGGCGCGGCCTGGTCACCGGCATCCTCACCGCCGCGTCCGCCTCCGGGCAGCTGATCTTCCTGCCGCTGCTGGCCCGGATCGTGGACCGGTACGACTGGCGGCCGGCCGCCGTCACGGTCGCCCTCGCCGCCCTCGTGGTCGTCCCCTTCGTCTGGATCCTGTTGCGCGACCACCCGGCCGACGTGGGCCTGCGTCCCTATGGCGCGAAGGAGTTCGTGCCGAAGCCCGAGCCGGTGCCCGGTGCCGCGCGGCGGGCGGTCGCCGTGCTGTTCTCGGCGGCGCGCACCGGCCCGTTCTGGCTGCTGGCCGGTTCCTTCGCGATCTGCGGGGCCTCCACCAACGGCCTGGTCCAGACCCACTTCGTGCCGGCCGCCCACGACCACGACATGCCGATCACCGCGGCGGCCTCGCTGCTCGCCGTCATCGGAGTGTTCGACGTGATCGGCACGGTGGCCTCCGGCTGGTTCACCGACCGCTTCGAGTCCCGCCGCCTGCTCGCCGTCTACTACGCCCTGCGCGGGATCTCGCTGCTGTTCCTGCCGCTGCTGCTCGCGCCGGACGTGCATCCGCCGATGGTCTTCTTCATCGTCTTCTACGGTCTGGACTGGGTCGCCACCGTGCCGCCCACGCTCGCGCTGTGCCGGGAGCACTACGGCGAGGACAGCGCCATCGTCTTCGGCTGGGTGCTGGCCGCGCACCAGGTGGGAGCGGCCCTGGTCGCCTTCCTCGGCGGGGTCGCCCGGGACGCCTTCGGCTCGTACGACGTCGTCTGGGTCGCCTCGGGGGCGCTGTGCGCGGCGGCGGCCCTGATGGTGCTGGTGATCCGCCGCCGGGCAGCCGTGACACCGGCCCTCGCGGCCTGAAGCTCCGGCACGCCGTGCCCGCCTGCGCCGGACGTCACCGGGCGCCGCCCCCGGGTCCGGGCGCTGCGGGGTCAGTCCCGGAGGCGGGCGAAGCGGCCGCGGTGGAAGAGGAGGGGGGCGTCCTCCGTGCCGGTGCCGAGGGCGTCCACCCGTCCGACGACGATCAGATGGTCGCCGCCCGTGTGGACGGCGTGGATCGTGCAGTCGATCCACGCCACCGCCCCTGTGAGCCGGGGCGCGCCGGAGGCCGGGGCGGCGTCGTACGCCACGCCCGCGAACTTGTCCCCGCCGCTCACCGCGAACCCGCGGCACAGCTCGCCCTGGCCGGCGGCCAGCACGCTGACGCAGAACGCGCCCGCGCGGGCGATGCGCGGCCATGTCGCCGACGTACGGCCGACCATGAAGGCGACCAGCGGGGGATCGAGGGACAGCGAGGAGAAGGACTGGCAGGCGAAGCCGGCGGGTGCGGCCTCGCCCGGTGCGGCCGCCGCGGCGACCACGGCCACACCGCTCGCGAAGTGTCCCAGCACCCGCCGGAACTCGGTCCCCTCGACCGGGGCTCTCTCGTCCGCCCCGACACAGCGCAGCTCCGGGCGGGGCAGCGCCTCCACGGGGCGGCCGGACGACCTGAGGTAGCGGACGGCGGCGGCCGCCATCCCTGCGGTTCCCATCACCCCCTCATTGAAGCTGACGGACCGTCAGACGGGAAGGGGTGCGCAGACCCGGAACACGGGCTCCGCGGCGGCGGGCGCGAGGTCAGCGGCCCGTGAACCTCGGGTGCCTGCGCTGCGCGAAGCTCTCCAGGCCCTCCCGGGCGTCCGCGGTGGTCAGGTTGATCTCCTGCGCGGCGGCCTCGGCGGCGAACGCGGTCGCGCGGTCGGTGTCGAGGGAGGCGTTGACGAGCTGCTTGGTGAGCACCAGGGCCCGGGTGGGTCCCGCCGCGAGGCGGGCCGCCCACGCATGGGCCGTGGCGGACAGCTCGTCGTCCGGCACGACCCGGTTGACCAGGCCGAGGCGCTCGGCGTCCGCCGCCGTCACGGTGTCGCCGAAGAACATCAGCTCCTTCGCCCGCTGCGGGCCGACCAGCCGGGGCAGGAGATACGCCCCGCCCGCGTCGGGCACGAGCCCGCGGCGTACGAACACCTCGGTGAAACGGGCCGACTCGGCCGCCAGGACGAGGTCGCAGGCCAGGGCGAGATGCGCGCCCAGCCCGGCCGCGACCCCGTTCACGGCGGCGATCACCGGCTTCTCGCAGTCCAGGACGGCGGCGATCAGCCGCTGGGCGCCCAGGCGCAGGGTGCGGGCCACGTCACCGGTGACGCGTTCCCCGGTGGCAGGCCCGCCGCTCCGCAGGTCCGCGCCCGCGCAGAACCCCCGGCCCGTGCCGGTGATCACGACCGCTCCCACGTCCGGGTCGGCGGAGGCCCCGGCGAGCCGCCGGATCAGGTGGTCGCGCCGGCCGGGGGTGAGAGCGTTGAGGGTCTCGGGCCGGTCGAGGGTGAGGTGCGCGACCCGGTCGAGGACGTGGTGCGCGACCCGGTCGCCGGGCCCGCCCGACGTGTCTGCGGAGGTCTTCATGTCAGCGGCACACCGCCAGCGCGTCCAGTGCGACCGCGCCCTGGCCCCGGGGCAGCACCATCAGCGGGTTGATGTCGAGCTCGGCGAGGTCGTCCCCCAGCTCCAGCGCCATGCGCTGCACCCGCAGGACCACCTCCACGAGCGCCTCCACATCGGCCGGGGGCCGCCCCCGCACCCCGTCCAGCAGGGCCCGCCCGCGCAGCTCGGCCAGCATGTCCCGCGCCTGCTCCTCGCCGAAGGGCGGCACACGCACGGCCGTGTCCCGCAGCACCTCCACCAGCACGCCGCCCAGCCCGACCGTCACCGTCGGGCCGAACAGGTCGTCGTGCGAGACGCCCACCACCATCTCCACGCCGTGCTCGATCATCTGGCACACCAGGACGCCGTCCAGCGCGACCCCCTCGTAGCGGGCGATGTCGGTCAGCTCCCGGTAGGCGTCCCGGACCTGGGCGGCCGAGGTCAGCCCGACCTTCACCAGGCCCAGCTCGCTCTTGTGGGCGATCCGGGCGCCGGACGCCTTCATCACCACCGGGTAGCCCACCAGCCCGGCCGCGCGCACGGCGGCCGCCGCGCTGGTCACGAGCTGTTCGCGCGGGACCCTGATCCCGTACGCCCGCAGCAGCTGCTTGGCCGCGTGCTCGCTCAGCCGGCCGCTCTGCCGCAGCAGTTCGCGTGCCTTGCGGCAGGACGGCGACGGTGTGCGCGGGGCCTCGTCGAAGGGGGAGCGGTAGTCGCGCACGAAGCGGTGATGGGCGAGGTAGGCGCGCACGGCCGACAGGCAGTTGCCCACGGTGCGGAAGGTCGCCACCCGGGAGGAGCCGAGCAGCACCTCCCGGTAGGCCGGCTCGGTGCCCACCGGCGAACCCCACACCACGCACACCAGCTTGTCCGTCCGCTCCGCCGCGTCCACCAGGTCCCGCACGAGCCGGTCGCTCAGCGGCGGGAAGGGCCCGGTGACCGGGCAGACCAGCACCCCCACCTCGGGGTCGTCCAGCAGCGAGTCGATGATCTTCCGGCCGCGCTCGTCGCCCACCGGGTGGCCGCCGCTGTCGACCGGGTTGGCCACGTTCAGATAGCCGGGGATCCACCGGTGCAGCTCCGCCTGCCGGGCCTGCGACAGCACCGGCAGCCGCAGACCGAGGCCCGTCGCGAGGTCGGCGACGTGCGCACCCGTGCCGCCCGAGATCGAATAGACCGCGACCCCGTCGGCGCGCGGAGGCCGTGCGCGGGCCAGCAGGGCCGCGGTGTCCTGGAGTTCGTCGAGGGAGTCCACCCGGATCACGCCGAACTGCCGCATCGCCGCGTCCACGACGTCGTCCGACCCGGTCAGCCTGCCGGTGTGCGAGGCGGCCGTGCGGGCGCCGGTCTCGGTGCGGCCCACCTTGACCGCGACGACGGGGACCGCGCGCCGGGCGGCCCGGTCGGCGGCGAGGAGGAAGGCACGCCCGTCCTTCAGGCCCTCCATGTACGCGGCGACGGCACCGACCTCGGGCTGCTCGGCGAAGTAGGAGATGAAGTCGGCGGTCTCCAGGTCGGCCTCGTTGCCGGTCGGGGCCCAGTGGGAGAGCCGTACGCCCAGCTCCTGGAGGGCGAAGACCGGCCGGCCCTGGTGTCCGGACTGGGTGACGAGCGCGATCGCCGGCCCGCCGAGGTCCTCGCGGAACTGCTCGAAGGCGTTGAGGTTGGTGTTCGGTCCCAGCAGCCGCATCCCCGAGCGGCCGGTCGCGGCGGCCAGCCGTGCCTGGGCGGCCGCGCCCGCCGGGCCCGTCTCCGCGAAACCGGAGGCGAAGACGACCGCGAACCGGGCCTTCGCCTCGGCGAGTTCCTCGATCACCGGAAGGGGGTCGGCGATCAGCAGCACGGCGACGTCGACCTGTTCGGGCAGGTCGCGCACGGAGGCGGCGCAGGGGATGCCGAAGACATGGGAACGGCCGGGATGGACCGGGTGCAGCCGGGCGCCCGTCCGCCCGGCCCAGGCCAGCAGCTGCCTGGTGACCCCGGTGTTCGGGCGCCCCTCGGTGTCCGAGGCGCCGATCACGGCGACGGAGCCGGGGCGGAAGAGACGGTCCAGATCGGGTATGTCGGCGTGCAGCGGCCGTCCGCTGACGTCGAGGTCGTCGGCCGCCCGCCCGTGGACGGCGGGCCCGGGACGGTGCTCGCCGCAGGCGATCACGCGGGCCCGGCGGGAGTCGGTGGTGAGGGTGCCGTGCGTTGATCCGAGCATCGGTCCGCCGCTCCTGTCGTGACAGCTCCAGTAACTGACGCTCTGTCAGATTACTGAATCGGCACAATGTCAGGAACTGCCCGTGCGGCCAAAGCTTGTGAAGCCCGGAGGAAAGGCGTCCTTGCGGTGACGGCCGGGGCGGGCGGACTGCCGCCCGGTGCGCCGGTGTCCGCTCACCCGGGCAGCCGGGAGACCGCTCACTCGGGCAGCCGGGAGACCGCTCACTCGGGCAGCCGGGAGACCGCTCACCGGGGCAGCCGGGAGACCTCCGGGCCGGCCTTCCCGGCGATCCTCCTGGCTATCTTCCCGGCGTCCAGGGCGAGTTCGCGGAACATGCCGCTGATGGGGTTGGTGAAGCCGGTGAAGTAGAGGCCGGGCGCGTCCGACGGGGTGCGCGCGCCGTGGACGAGGGGCCTGCCGCGGGGGCCGAGGACGCCGAGGTGGCCGACCAGGTCCTCCAGGGCGCGGGTGTAGCCGGTGGCGGCGACGACGGCGTCGGGGGTGACGCGGGTGCCGTCGGCGAGGACGACGGCACCGTCCTCGAAGGAGTCGACGGCGGCCACGATCTCCACCCGCCCGTGGCGGACCGCGTCGACGAGGCCGACGTCCTGGACGGGGATGGAGCCCTCGGTGACCCTGCTGTACAGGCCGGCCTCGGGGCGGGGCAGTCCGTACGCGGAGAGGTCCGGCACGCTCAGCCGGGTCACCGGCCGGGCCATCCGGTCCACGAGGCCGACCGGCAGGCGCCGCACGAGCACGCCCGTGTACTGGGAGGCCCAGCCGGCCGTGGAGCGGCGCAGGATGTGCGGGGCCGTGCGCACGGCCAGCCGTACCCGCTTCGCGCCGCCCTCGGCCAGGTCGACGGCGATCTCGGCGCCGGTGTTGCCGATGCCGACGACGAGGACGTCACGGCCGGCGAAGGGCTCGGCGTTGCGGTAGCGGGAGGCGTGCAGGAACTCGCCGGACCAGGCGTCGCGGCCCGGCCAGTCGGGGACGCGCGGGGTGTGGTTGTACCCGGTGGCGACGATCACGGCGGCGCCGGTGAGCTGCCGGCCGCCGGTGGCGTGCAGCAGCCAGCCGGTGCCGTCGGGGGAGCGCTCGACGCGGGAGACCTCGACGCCGGTCACGATCTCCAGCTGGTGGTGCTCGGCGTACTTCTCCAGGTAGCGCACGACGTCGTCGCGCGACACCCAGCGGCCGAACCGGCGGGGCATCCCCAGTCCGGGCAGCCCGGACAGCCGGCGGGTGGTGTGCAGGTGCAGCCGGTCGTAGTGGCGCCGCCAGGACGCGCCGACCGCGTCGGACTTCTCCAGGACGACGGCACGGATGCCGCGGGCGCGCAGCGCGTACGCGGCGGCGAGTCCGCCCGGGCCGCCGCCGATGACGTAGACGGGGCGGTCGGCGGGGTTCGGCGCCGTGGAGAGCGCGGACGCTGTGGAGTCGGCCATGGGCGCGAGCGTAATCACGCACCGCGTTGATGGGTCTCGGTCAAGACCGGAATTGGTTGCGGATTGGTCACGGGTGGGACGCCGGTGCGCGAGGAAGGTGAAGAAATGCCCGGTCCTCGCCGGTGCCCCCGGCTCGCACCCCTTCCCGTCGCTCCTTTTCTGACGTACCGTCAGCTCGCTCTCGCCCCCCTCCGTCGACAGGAGCGGTCATGGACACGGTCTGGCTCAGCGGTGCGGAGTGGCTCGCGGTGCTGCGTGTCGGGCTCGGGCTGTGGTGGCTGGAGAGCTGGCGGCACAAGGACAAGAAGGCGTGGTTCGAGCGCGGGAGCGGCATCGAGTGGGCGGCGGGGATCGCGGCGGAGCACCGCTGGAACGCCGTGCGGTCCGGTTTCCGGGTGGTCGTCGCGCCGCGGCCGCGGCTGATGGCCCACGTCGTCGCCCACGCCGAGCTCGCGCTCGGCCTGGGACTGATCGCGGGCCTGCTCACGCCGGTCGCCCTGGCCGGCGGGCTGCTGCTCAACACCCTGTATTTCACGCTCATGATCCACGACTGGGCGGAGCAGGGGCAGAACGCGATGATGGCGCTGATCTCGGTGGTGGGGCTGTTCGGGATGTCGTGGCAGACGTGGTCGCTGGACGGCGCGCTGGGGTGGTTCGGGTGACCGCCGTTCCCGACGCCGACCCGTTCTCCCGGGTGTACTGGGAGGCCGCCGCACGGGGCACCCTGCTGCTGCGCCGCTGCCGGGCCTGCGGACGGGCGCACCACCACCCCCGGGAGTTCTGCCCGCACTGCTGGAGCGAGGACGTGGTCTGGGAGGAGGCGAGCGGGCGGGCCGTGCTCTACACCTGGTCCGTCGTGCACCGCAGCGACCTTCCGGGGTTCCGGGAGCGCACGCCCTACGTGGTGGCGGTCGTCGATCTCGCGGAGGGGCCGCGGATGACGACGGAGGTCGTGGGGTGCGGGGCGGGCGGCCTGCGGGCGGGCGCGGAGCTGGAGGTCGACTTCAGGGAGGGCGTGCCGGTGTTCGGACTCCGTGGCGACAACCGGCGCGGGCTCGCTTGAATGGGCGGATGACCTCGACGCATGAACGTTTCCTCACCAGCATGGTCCCCGAAGTCTCCGGCCACGGCCTGCGGCTGCTGCCCTGGGACGCCGACTCCGCCGCCGACGCGGAGGACTGGCTGCGCGGGCTGACCGATCCCGAGTTCCGGCGCTGGAACACCCCCCTGCGGCCGGTCGAGAACCTGGAGAGCGCGCGGGCCTCGCTGCGGTCCAAGGCGGAGCGGGCGGCGGACGGCGCCGATGTCACCTTCCGGGTCACGGACGCGGTGAGCGGCGCGACGCTGGGGCAGATCGGCGTCAACATGATCGACCCCATCGTCAGCGCCGCCCGCGTCGGCTACTGGGTCCTTCCCGAGGCGCGGGGCCGGGGCGTCGCCCGCCGCTCCCTGCACCTCGCCACGCGCTGGGCGCTGACCAACCTGGGCCTGCACCGCCTCGAACTGGGGCACGCGGTCGGGCACGACGTGTCCTGCCGGGTCGCGGAGCGCTGCGGATTCCCGTACGAGGGCACGCTGCGCGGCGCGATGTGGGAGGACGAGCGCCGCGAGACCTTCCGGGACGTCCATCTGCACGCCCGGCTCGCCACCGATCCGGAGCCGGCCGCGTGACGCGGGAGGGCCGGGCGCACCCCGGCGGTCCCGGCGCCTTCCCCGCCGCCCCGTCGGGCGACGCGCTCCGCCGGTGCGCCGGGCTCCGTCAGTGCGCCGGGTGCCGCCCGGCCGCGGACCTGGGGGCCTGGGGGCCTCATGCCGGGGTGAGCCCGCCGCGCCGGCGCGGGAGTCACGGCCACAGCAGTTCCCTGTCCCACCCGCCGGCCGTGCGCCGGTAGGCGAGCCGCACGTGCCGGCGCCGTTCGTCGCCCTGGAAGAACTCCACCTCGTCGGGGCGCAGCCGGTACAGCGTCCAGGAGGGGACGGGGACGTCCGGTTCGCGCCGGGCCCGCTCCCAGGCGTCCTCGGAGGCGCGCGCCAGCTCCCCGAGGGAGCCGAGGACCTCGCTCTGGCGCCCGGTGAGCGCCGCCGCCAGCGCCCCGGTCGAGCGCGCGTGCAGATCCGCCTGCCCCTCCCCGGACGGCGCGGCGGTCACCGGGCCCCGCACCCGCACCTGGCGCCCCAGGACCGGCCAGTAGAACCCGAGCGCGGCGTACGGTCGTCCGGCCAGGTGTGCTCCCTTGCGGCTGTGGGAGTGGCTGGCGAAGGCCCAGCCGTCGGCGTCGGCGCCGTGCAGCATCACCGTGCGGACGTCGGGCAGGCCCGCCCCGTCCGCCGTGGCCAGGCTCATGGTGTGCGGCTCGGTCTGCCCGGCCGCCACCGCCTGCGCGAACCACCGCGCGAACAGGGCGAGCGGTTCGGCCGGCGCGGTGTCCGGGTCGAAGGCGGGGAGGTCGGTGACGTCGGGGTCCCACACACGCAACGACCGCAGCAGCTGATCGAGATCCGTTCCCATGCCCCGAGTATGGGCCCCTCCCCGGGGGCCGCGGCGTCCTCCGCCCGGACGGCCTCCGCCGCCACGTCCGCACCCGTTTCCGTCGGGTCTCTCCGCCGGGGGCCTCTGCCCCAGGTGGTCTCCCCGGGCGGGGCGCCGACGGACCGTTCCCGTCCCGGCGGGGTCTTCCCGCTCGGCGCCCGGGCGTCTCCGTCGTGAGCGGCGTGCTCTTCCCCGGGCCCGGCCGGGTCCGCCCCCGGCGTGCTCCTCCGTCACGGGTGCAGTTCTTCTCCGCCGGGTCGCCGGGTCGCCGGGTCGCCGGGTCGCCGGGTCGCCGGGTCGCCGGGTCGCCGGGTCGCCGGGTCGCCGGGTCGTCGGGTCGCCGGGCCGCCGGGTCGCCAAGCCGTCGGGCTGACGGTTCGCCGGGCCGCCAAGCCGCCGGGTCGTCGGTTCGCCGGGCCGTCGGGCTGACGGTTCGCCGGGCCGTCGGGTCGTCGGGATCTTCGCTGTGGCCCGGTGGCGGTCGTGGGGACGGCTCATCCGCGGCCCAGCACCACCGTGCCCGACGAGCAGAACCAGCCTCCCGTCCCCGAGGCGACCGCCAGCTGCGGCGGGGATCCGTCCGGGCGCCGCACCTGGCGGCCCTCCGCCTCGCCGCGCAGTTGCCGTACGGCCTCGACCAGCAGGAACAGTCCGCGCATCCCGGGATGCTGGGCGGACAGGCCGCCGCCGTCGGTGTTCACCGGCAGTGCCCCGCCGGCCACCTTCAGCCGCCCCTTCGCCACGAAGTCCCCGCCCTCGCCCTTGGCGCAGAAGCCCAGGTCCTCCAGGGTCACCAGGGTCATGTAGGTGAAGGCGTCGTAGATCTCCGCCAGATCGATGTCCGAGGGGCGCACCCCGGCCCGGGCGAAGGCCAGGGGCCCGCTGACGGCGGCGGGGGACACCGTGAAGTCGGGCCACGAGCCGAGCGCCGAGTGCGAGACGTGCTCGCCGGTGCCGAGGATCCACACCGGGCGCGTGCGGCAGTCGCGGACGTACTCCCGGGAGGCCAGCAGCACGGCCGCGCCGCCGTCGGAACGCAGACAGCAGTGCGGCCGGGTGAAGGGGTCGGCGACCATCGGCGCGGACAGCACGTCGTCGACCGTCAGCGGGCTGCGGAACAGGGCGTCCGGGTTCAGGGCGGCGTTCTCCCGGGCCTGGACGGCCACCTCGGCGAGCTGCTCGATCGTCGTGCCGTACTCGGTCATGTGGCGGCGGGCGGCCATCGCGTACCTGGCGACGAGCGTCAGCCCGTACGGCGTCTCGAACTGCGCGGGACCGTGGCCGCCGAACGACAGGTCGCCGGTGCGGCGGCCCGCGCGGATGTCGGCTCGGGCGGTGGAGCCGTAGACCAGCAGGACCGCCCGCGCATGACCGGCGGCGATGGCGTCGGCGGCGTGGGCCGCCATCACCTCCCAGGTCGAGCCGCCCACGGAGGTGGAATCGACCCAGGTGGGGCGCAGGCCCAGATGGTCGGCGACCTCGACGGGCGCGAGCAGCCCCGTCCCGGCGGAGGCGAGCCCGTCGACGACGGAGCGGTCGAGCCCGGAGTCGGCCAGCGCCCGGCGGGCCGCCTCGGCGTGCAGGGCGTACGGGCCGGTGTCGTCCACCCGGCCGCAGGAGGAGAGGGCGACCCCCACGATCGCCGCGTCACGGTGACCCATGAGAACTGACGGTACGTCAGATCCGGCGGGCGGTCGAGGGTCCGTACCTCTTCGCATCGCCGCCCGGACACCCTAATATGACGCTCCGTCAGATCGGAGGTCGTCATGGACGCCGGCTTCACACCCGAGCAGGACGAGATCCGCCGCGCCCTGAGGGACCTGCTCCGCCGCCGCGGCGGACCGCACCGGACGAGGTCCGCCGCCGACACCCCCGCCGGCCACGACACCGGCCTGTGGACGGCCCTCGCCGGGCGGCTCGGACTCCCCGGCCTCGCCCTCCCCGAGACCTACGGCGGCATCGGCGCCACCTCCACCGAACTCGCCCTCGCCGCCGAGGAGACCGGCCGCTGCCTCACCCCCTCCCCGCTGCTCGCCACCTCCGTCCTGGCCGCCCCGGCGCTGCTCGCCCTCGGCACCGGGAGCCAGCGCGAACGGCTGCTCCCGCGGATCGCCGACGGCACCCTCACCGCGGCCCTCGCCGCACCCGGCACCGCCCTCGCCACCGCGCTCGCGCTCACCGGCGGCAACCGGGGGCCCTGGTCGGGCGGCGGCCGCGCGGGCGGTGTGCAGGCACGGCGCCGGCGCGGCGGATGGCAGCTGTACGGCGAGACCGGCCAGGTCCTCGACGGGCACAGCGCCGGGCTGCTGCTGGTCCCCGCGCACACCGGCGGGTACGCCCGCTCCCGCACCCTGCTCTTCCTCGTCCCCGGCGACGCGCCGGGCCTGACCCGCGTACGGCAGACCGCGCTGGACGCGACCCGGCCCCGGGCACGGCTGCAACTGCGCGAGACGGAGGGCGAACTGCTGGGCGGCGACGACGAGGCGGACGTGTGCGCCGCGCTCGCCGAGGTCGGCCGGGGGGCCGCCGCCTTCCTCGCCTGCGAGGCCGTCGGGGCCGCAGCGCGGGCACTGGAGCTCACCGTCGGACACGTGGGCCGCCGCGAGCAGTTCGGCCGCCCCATCGGCTCCTTCCAGGCCCTCCAGCACCGGCTGGCCGACGTCCATGTCGAGGTGGAGGCGGCCCGCTCGGCGGCGTACTGCGCGGCGTGGGCCTGCGCGCGGACCCCGTACGAGGACGGTGTGGGCCCGCTCGCCCTCGCGCAGGCCCTCCAGGCGCTGCGGTCCGCCGCCGCCGAGGCGATCCAGCTGCACGGCGGCATCGGCTTCACGTGGGAGCACGACGCCCACCTCTACTTCAAGCGCGCGGCCGGGGACGAGCTGCTCCTCGGTCCGGTCCATCTGCTGCGGGCCCGTGCCGCCGAGACGGCCGGGCTCCTCACCCGCGAGGAGGTGCCGGTGTGAGCGGCCTCGGTGTCCGTCTGGTGCAGAAGGTGTCCTCGACCCGGGGGTTCGCCCGGGCCGCCCCGCACGTCATTCCCGCCCTGGACCGTGCCGTGCACCGGCTGACCCGGGGGAAGGTGCTGCTCAGCGCCCAGCTGCTGCCAGGGGTCGTGCTCCTGTCCACCGGCGCCCGCAGCGGGCTGCCCCGGCGTACGCCGCTGGCCTGCATGCCGGAGGAGGACGGCCGCTCCTGGCTGCTCGTCGGCTCCAACTTCGGCCGCAGCGGACATCCCGCCTGGACGGCGAACCTCATGGCCCGCCCGGACGCCGAGATCAGCTGGAAGGGCCACGACATCCCCGTCACGGCCCGGCTGCTGGCCGGCCAGGAGCGGGCCGCGGCCTGGCGGGCGGTGCTGGCGTTCTGGCCGCCGTACGCCACGTACCAGGCGCGGGTGGAGCGCGAGATCCGGATCTTCAGGATCGTACGGAGGCGGCCGTCATAGCGCGTGCTGGACCAGCAGGAACGTGCCGATGCCCAGCATCGCCGCCCCCGAGGTGCGGGTGACCGCGCGGGCGGCCGCCGGACGGGCGCGCAGGACCGCGCGGGCCGCGACGCCGACGGTGAGATAGACGGCCGCGCAGCACGCCATGTGCAGCAGGCCGAGCGCGGCGGTCTGGGCCGGCACCGGCAGGTGTCCGCCGTCGGTCCGGAGGAACTGGGGCAGGACGGAGAGGTAGAGCAGCAGGCCCTTGGGGTTCAGGCCGCTGATCGTGGCCCCGCGCAGGAAGACGCCCGCGGCGCCGCTCCGCTCCGGCTCCTCGTCGGCGCCCGGCACGCCCGGGCGGCGCAGCACGCCCCAGCCGAGCCACACCAGGTAGCAGGCGCCCGCGACCGTGAGCGCGGTGAGCAGCACCGGGGAGCCCGCGACCAGCACCGCGAGGCCCGCCGCCGCGAGCAGCGTGTGCAGCGCGTAGCCCGCGACGAGGCCGCCGACCGCGGCGCCGACCGAGCGGCCGCGCAGTCCGGCGGCGATGGCGTACGCCCAGTCGGCGCCCGGCACGCACACCAGCAGCAGGTCGATCGCGAGGAAGGAAAGGAGGGCTCCGCTGTCCATGACGGGAACGCTATGCGCGAATGGCCCGAAAGTGTTCCCGAAATTTGCCCGCCCTCTCGCACAGTGAGGGAAGATCTACCTCATGGATGACGTGGACCGGAAAATTCTTGCCGAGCTCCAGCAGGACGGGCGGCTGACCGTGACCGAGCTGGCCGGGCGGGTGCGGCTGAGTGTCTCGCCGTGCCATCGGCGGCTGCGGGAGCTGGAGCGGTCGGGGGCGATCAGCGGATACCGCGCGGTGGTGGAGCCTGCGGCCGTCGGGCTGACCTTCGAGGCGCTGGTCTTCGTCTCGATGCGGCAGGAGGACCGGGAGACGGTCGTCGAGTTCGAGCGGGCCCTGACCGAGGTGGAGCACGTCCTGGAGGCGCAGCGGCTGTTCGGCGACCCGGACTATCTGCTGCGGGTGGCCACCGCCGATCTCGCGGCGTTCCAGCGGCTGTACGACGAGCGGCTGGCCACGCTGCCGGGGGTGCAGCGGCTGACGTCGACCCTGGTGATGAAGCATGTGGTGCGGGACCGGCCCCTGCCCGCCTGAGCGGTCGTCGCCGTCCTCGCCGGCCGTCGCTCCTCGCGCAGGTCCCCGCGCCCGCAGGTCCCCGCGCCCCTTTCGGGGCGCTGACAAGACGGTGGGGAGATCCTCGGGCTACTTCGTGGGCTTCTTGCCCGTGATGCCGAGGTGGACCAACAGGGAGAGACTGGGCCTCAGTTCGGCCTGCTTGACGCCCCAGGAGGTGAAGCCCTTCTGGTGCGAGGCCACGGCGGCGAGCATGGCGACGATCGAGCCCGCGATCGCGGCCGGGTTGACGTCCTTGTCGACCTTGCCCTTGGACTGGAGTTCGGTGACAGCTTCGACCAGGGAGTTGTTCACGGAGTTCAGGATCTTCATGCGGATCTTGTAGAAGCGCTTGTCGCCCTCGGCGGCCCCGAGGTCGATCACCCGCAGGATCGCGTCGTTCTTGCGCCAGAACTCCAGGAACCCGTCGACGAGTTCCTGCGCGGTCTGCCAGCCGGCCTTGCCGACCCAGCTGCGGCCCTCGACCAGCTCGGTCAACCCGGCGCCCTCGGCGGCCATTTGGTCGGCGATCTCCAGGACGGCGCCCTCGACGTCCGGGAAGTACTGGTAGAACGTCGCGGGCGAAGTGCCCGCCTTCCGGGCGACATCGATGACCTTGACGTCCCGGTACGGAGAGGAGCTGAGCATCTCGCTGAGGCAGTCCAGCAGCTTCTGCCGCGTCGCCTGCCCGCGCCGACCGGCCACGCGGCCGTCGACGGTACGCACTTGTCCTGTCATGCCGTCAGCTTACCGAGGGGTGATGGGAGCGCGATTCGGCCGACTGCAAATGGGGTGCTCGGGGGGCCGGGCGCCGCTGTGCTGGTCTGCGCGCTGCGTGAGCGGCCGTTACTTTTCTTGTATGGCCGAAAACAGGGCATCACGGTGCACGGAGGGCGTTCCCTGCTGGGTGGACGCCCAGCTTCCGGACCTGGAGGCGGGGAAACGGTTCTACGGTGAGCTCTTCGGGTGGACCTTCGAGGAGTGGTACGGCGGCTCCGCGCTGGCCCTGAAGGGCGGCGAGCCGGTGGCCGCGCTGGCCCACAAGGCGGACGGCCGGATGCCCACCGTCTGGACCGTGTACTTCGCCACCCCGGACGCCGGGACGCTGGCCCGGCGGATCCGGGAGGCGGGCGGACAGGTCGTCGCGGTGCCGATGCCGTTCGGCGGGCTGGGCACGGTCGCCCTGGTCGCCGACCCCGACGGGGCCGTCTTCGGCCTGTGGGAGCCCGGCGGGCATCCCGGCTTCGGGGTGCGCGACGAGCCCGGCACCTTCGCCTGGGCCCAGCTCTACGCCCGGGACACCGCCGCCGCCAACGCCTTCTACGGCGGCCTCTTCCACGACGCCCTGTTCGGCCCGGAGGCCGCGCCCGACTTCGGGCGGGCGCCCGTCACCGACGTGTTCCCGGCCGAGATGCCGCCGCACTTCCTGGTCCATTTCCTGGTCGAGGACTGCGGGGCGGCCCTGGCCGAGGTGAACCGGCTCGGGGGCCGGGTCCAGGCGGGGCCCTTCCCGGCGTCGTACGGCACGGTCGGGGTGGTCAGCGACGATCAGGGGGCGTCGTTCGCGGTGCTGGAACGCTGACGAGAGCTTCGGCACAGCCCTGACCGGCTTCTTTGATCTGGTATATCCACTGACATCCCAATTCTCACCGGGTTCGCAACCTGTGGTCCGGACAGGAAGAATCGGGGTGCGTGCCGCCATGGCGGTGCGGTGGTGAGACGCTGCACGGGGTCGCGTACATACGTGGGTGACGCGGCCCGTACGGGGAGGTGGCAGGCAAGTGGTGGATCAGCTGACACAGCACGATCCGCGGCGGATCGGGCCGTTCGAGGTGCTGGGACGGCTGGGGGCCGGCGGCATGGGGCTGGTCTATCTGGCGCGCTCGGCGTCCGGCCGGCGGGTGGCGATCAAGACGGTCCGCACGGAGCTCGCCGAGGACCAGCTCTTCCGGGTCCGCTTCACGCGCGAGGTGGAGGCGGCCCGCGCGGTCTCCGGCTTCTACACGGCCGCCGTCGTCGACGCCGATCCCCGTGCCGCCGTGCCGTGGCTGGCCACCGCGTACGTGCCCGCGCCCTCCCTCGAGGAGATAGTGAACGAGTGCGGGCCGCTCCCGGCCCAGGCCGTGCGCTGGCTCGCGGCGGGTGTCGCCGAGGCACTGCAGTCCATCCACGGCGCCGGGCTGGTCCACCGCGACCTGAAGCCCTCCAACGTCCTCGTCGTGGAGGACGGCCCCCGGGTGATCGACTTCGGTATCGCCTCCGGCGTGTCGAACACGCGTCTGACGATGACCAACGTGGCCGTCGGCACCCCCGCCTACATGTCCCCCGAGCAGGCCAAGGACTCCCGCAGCGTCACCGGCGCCAGCGACGTCTTCTCGCTCGGCTCCACCCTCGTCTTCGCGGCCACCGGTCACCCGCCCTTCCACGGCGCCAACCCGGTCGAGACCGTCTTCATGCTGCTGCGCGAGGGCCCCGACCTGGAGGGCCTGCCCGACGAGCTGCGGCCCCTGATCGAGTCCTGCATGCAGATGGAGGCCACGGCCAGACCCACCCCGGCCGACCTCCAGTCGCAGCTCGCCCCGCATCTGTTCGGCTCCGGCTCCGACGACAGCGGCACCGCCTCCGCCTGGCTGCCCGAGAAGGCCGTCGCCCTCATCGAGACCCGCCGCGGCGGCCGCCTCGCCCCCAAGCCCGCCCCCGCGGGCGGCGGCCGCAGCACGGGCGGACGCCACCCGGGCCATCTTCCGCCGCCGCCGTCGCACGCGCCCGCCGTGCCGCAGGCCCCCGCCCACGCCCCCGACACCGGTCCGGTCCACCTGGCCGGGGCCGCCGTGCCCATCGGCCCGGGCCCGCGCGTCGCCGACGCCCGCGCCGCCGCGGTCAAGGCGCCGCCGCCCGAGGCGGGCCTCGTCGCCGCATGGTCCAAGCCCCGCCCCGGCCTCAACGGCACCGACCCCGTGCCGGTCCAGCCGCCCGCCCCGGACGCCCCCGGCGCCTGGCGCCCGTGGCGCTTCCGCATGTCCAACGACGTCTGGGGCACCCCGGCCGTCGCCGGCGACCTCGTGTACGTCACCTCCTTCGAGGTGCACGCCCTCGACGTCGCCACCGGCCGGCGCCGCTTCAAGACCCGTGACGTCGCCTGGTCCATGGCGGTCGCCGACGGCCGGATCCACGCCTCCGACGGACCCACGCTGTTCGCCCTCGACGCCCGCGAGGGCGCCGACCTGTGGCGTCTGCAGACCGACGCCTGGGTGTACTCCCTCAAGGCCGACCGCGGCACCGTCGTCACCGGCACCCGCGGCGGCGGCGTCCAGGCATGGGAGGCCGCCGGCGGCCAGAAGCTGTGGGAGATCACCGGCGCCCAGACCGACTTCGAGTCCCCCGAGGCCGGCCCCGCCGTCCACGACGGCACCGTCTACGTCTGGCAGGACGCCCGGCTGCGCGCCCTCGACGCCCGCACCGGCGAGGAGCGCTGGTCCTACCCCATCGGCGACGCGGCCTCCTGCGGCGGCGTCCCCGTCCGGCTCACCCCCGCCCCCGACGGCTACGTCTACGTCAGCGCCGGCACCCGCGTCCTCGCCATCGACATCGCCGCCGGGCACGTCAAGTGGCACTTCGAGGCCCCGGCCGTGTTCCTCTGTCCGCCCACCTACGCCCCCGGCCCCGCCGTCACCGGCGGCGGCGTCTACCTCGCCGACTACCTCGGCACCGTCTACGCCCTCGACGCCACCGACGGCCGCGACCGCTGGCGCATCGCGACCGAGAGCCGCGCCTCGATCGAGCCGGTGCTGGTGGCCGGCGGCCACGTCCACGTCGGCAGCGGCAACGGCCTCTACACGCTCGACGCCGTCACCGGCACGCCCAAGTGGCGCTTCCAGGCCGGCGGCGACATCGTCGGCGCCCCCTCCGTCGCCGAGGGCCGCATCCACTTCGGCTCCACCGACCACCTCCTCTACACCCTCAAGGCCGACGACGGGCGCCTGCGCTGGAAGCTCGCCACGGGCGGGGAGATCACCGGCTCGCCCGTCGTCCGGGACGGCATCGTGTACGCGTGCAGCAAGGACCGCTGCGTGTACGCGCTGGACGCGGAGAAGGGCACGGGAACGGCCCGCACGGCCTGACCGGCCCGCACGGCCTGACCGGCCCGCACGGCCTGACCGGCCCGCACGGCCTGACCGGATGCCCGGGGCGGGGACGCGCCGGACTACCGGGAAGGGCCGTCACCCCGGCGGCCGGGGAGGCCCCGCCACGGGACCGGCTGTCGCGCCGAGGACGGGCGGCCGGGCCGCGGGGCGGTCGGCCGGGCCGTGGGACGGCCGTCGTACCGGGGCACGGAAGGGGATCCGGACGGCGGCCGTCGTCCGGGGAGCGGAGGAGCCCTCCGGCCCCCGCCGCTCACACGGCAGACGCTACGCCCGGCGGGACCCGCCCGCCACACAGCTCGGAGGGCCCTCCGGCAGGCCCTACCGGGTGCGGTACTCCCCGGGCCGCCCCCGGAACAGCTCCGCCTGCGCCCCGGCGTCCAGGTTCCCGAGCGCGATCAGGTGGGGTGCCTGCGCGAACCCCCGCGCCAGCGCCCCCTCCCGGGCCGCCCACAGTGCCCGCACGGTCCCCTGGACGGCCTCGGCGGGAGACCCGGCGACGACCCGCGCACACGCCACGGCGGCCTCCAGCGCCCCGCCCTCGGGCACGAGCTGGGACACCAGCCCGACGGCGTGCGCCCGCTGCGCCCCGATCCGTTCCTTCACCCCCATCAGGGCCATCCGCGCGACCTCCCCGTACGGCATCCGCTGGGCCATCAGCAGCGACTCGTACGCGCTGACCATCCCGTACGAGGTGTGCGGGTCGAAGAAGGAGGCGCCCGCGCCCGCGACGAGGAACTCGCACTCCCCGAGCAGATAGAAGGCCCCGCCGCACGCCATGCCCTCCACGGCGGCGACGACCGGCTTCCACAGGTCGTTCGCCTTCGGTCCGGCCCGCAGCAGCGGATCGTCCTGCATGTACGGCGACGCGGGCTGCGGCACGACGACGTCCCGGTCGATCCCGGTGCAGAACGCCCGCCGCCCGGCGCCGGTGAGCACGACCGCCCGCACCGAGTCGTCGAACCGCAACGCCCTCCAGACACCGGTGAGTTCCTCCACGGCGGTCAGATCCAGCGCGTTGAGCCGCTCGGGCCGGTCCAGTGTGACGACGGCGACCCCGCTCTCCGCGTAGGCGTCGAGACGCACGGCGCTCACGCGAGCACCCACTGCGGAAGCCCGTCCGCGAAGACGGCCCGCACCCGGGCGCCGATCCGGATGCCGTGCGGGTCCAGGGAACCGAGAGGCGCGCCCGGCCCGGTGACCAGATTCCCGACGAGCCGGATCCGGGGATGCTCCTCCAGCTCGACGACGACCACGTTGTACGGCGCCTGCGCCGCGTAGTCGGGCAGCAGGGGCGGGTGCGCGACGACGTACGACCACACACGCCCGCGTCCCGACACCGGCCGCCACTCCTGCGCGAAGGACTGACAGCGCGGGCAGCAGGGCCGGGGCGGGAAGCGGGGCTCTGCGCAGGCGCCGCAGACCTGGACGCGCAGTTCGCCCCGGGCCGCGTGCTCCCAGAAAGGGGCGCCGTCGGTGTCGGTGAGAGGGGTCAGCATGCCGGGATCAGCTCCTCAGGAGAAGGGCGGAGGTCGGGACGCCCTCACCCGCCGTGACCAGGCAGGTGGCGGCGCCGGGGACCTGCGCGGTGCTGGTGCCGCGCAACTGCTTCACCCCTTCGTTGAGGAGGTTGAAGCCGTGCACGTACGCCTCGCTCAGCCCGCCCCCGCCGGTGTTGAGGGGCAGCCGCCCGCCGATCTCCAGGGCGCCCTGCTCGGTGAAGGCGCCCCCCTCGCCCCGGGCGCAGAAGCCGTAGCCCTCCAGAGAGAGGGGGATCAGGGGCGTGAACGCGTCGTAGATCTGCGCCACGTCCACGTCCTCGGGCGTGAGGTCCGCGTGCTTCCACAGATGCCGGGCGGCGGCCCAGGACGGGCCGGTGAGCGGGTCGTCGTTCCAGTAGTTGACCATGCCGTGGTGCTGGGCGGGCAGGCCCTGGGCGGCGGAGTGGACGTAGACGGGCCGCCGGCGGCAGTCCCGGGCACGCCCGGCGCCGGTGACCACGCAGGCCAGCGCCCCGTCCGTCTCCAGGCAGTTGTCGAAGAGGCACAGCGGCTCGCTGATCCACCGTGAGGACATGTACATCTCGCGGGTGAGCGGCCGCTCGTACATCATGGCGGCCGGGTTCTGGTTGGCCCGGTTGCGGCAGGCCAGGGCGACATTGAAGAGGTGGTCGCGGGTGGCGCCGTACTCGTGCATGTAGCGGCGGGCCAGCAGGGCGATCTCGTCGACGGGCCGCAGCAGCCCGAAGGGCCGGGTCCACTGGGCCGGGGTGGGCAGCCGGCCGGCCGTGTCCGTCCAGGGCCGCGGCCCGCTGCCCCGCTTCCTGGACCGCCAGGCGACCCCCACGGTGGCCTGGCCCGCGGCGATCGCGGCGGCGAGATGGGCGACGGTGGCGCACGACCCCCCGCCGCCGTAGGGGATCCGTCCGAAGAAGGCCAGATCCCCGAACCCGACGGCCTTCGCCAGCTCCACCTCGTCCGTCTCCTCCATGGTGTACGAGGCGACCGCGTCGACCTCGCCGGGCGCGATCCCGGCGTCGTCGAGAGCGGCGAGCACGGCCCGGCAGGCGAGGGTGCGTTCGTCGTCGGGCAGACGGCGCGCGAAGGGTGTCTGGCCGATGCCGACGATGGCGGTGGCGTCCTTAATCCCGGCCATGGGCCCTCCCCGCTGACAGCTGAGCTGACGGACCGTCAGGTTAGCTGTAACCTGACGAACTGTCAGCCACGGTGGACGGGAGGCGGGTTGCCGTGAAGGACGAGTGGCGGACCATACCCGAGCTGGTGCGGTCGGCGGCCGAGCGGTACGGGGACACCGAGGCGGTGGCCGACTGCGGCGGCCGCGTCCGGGTGACCTACGCCGAACTGGGCGCCCGCGTGGAGCGCGCGGCCGCGGCCTGCCTGGCGAGAGGGGTCGACGCGGGCGACCGGGTGGCCGTCTGGGCCCCGAACTCCCTGGACTGGATCGTGGCCGCGCTCGGCGCGGTCTCGGCCGGCGCGGTCCTGGTCCCGCTGAACACCCGTTTCAAGGGCGTCGAGGCGGCGGACGTGCTGCGCCGCAGCGGAGCCCGGCTGCTGTTCGTCACCGGCACCTTCCTGGGCACGTCCTACGCGACCTCGCTGAGACGCGCGGCCGGGCAGGGACCGGGCGGCGGCCCGCTGCCGGGGCTGCCCGCCCTGGACACGGCGGTGGTGCTGTCGGAGGACGCGCCGCCGGGCTTCCTGACCTGGAAGGACTTCCTCGCGGCGGGGGAGGGGACAGCGGGCGAGGACGTCCGCTCGGTCCCGCTGGACGGCCGGTGCCTGTCCGACATCGTCTTCACCTCGGGCACGACCGGCCGGCCCAAGGGCGCCGCGATCACCCACGAGCAGTCGCTTCGGGCCTACGCGGCCTGGTCCGGCCTGGCGGGCCTGCGCCACGGCGACCGCTATCTGATCGTGAACCCCTTCTTCCACACCTTCGGCTACAAGGCGGGCGTCCTGGCCTGTCTGATGCGCGGCGCGACGATGATCCCCCAGCCGGTCTTCGGGGCGGAGACGGCCCTGGCGAACGTGGCGGCGGAACGGGTGACGGTCCTGCCCGGCCCGCCGGCCCTCTTCCGGTCCCTGCTGGACCATCCCGCACGGCGCACCTACGACCTCTCCTCCCTGCGCCTGGTGGTGACGGGCGCGGCGGTCGTCCCGCTGCGCCTGGTCGAGCGGCTGCGCTCCGACCTGGGTGTCTCGACGGTCCTGACGGCGTACGGCCTGTCGGAGGCGAGCGGCGTGGTCACGATGTGCCGCCGGGGCGACCCGCCCGAGGTGGTCGCGGCGACGTCCGGCCGGGCGATCCCGGGCGTGGAGGTGCGGGTGGTCTCCGGCGACGGGTCCGGCCTCCCGGCCGGCTCCCCGGGCGAGGTCCTCGTCCGCGGCTATGTGGTGATGCGGGGCTACCACGAGGACCCGCGGGCCACGTCCGAGGCCGTCGATGCGGCCGGCTGGCTGCACACCGGCGACGTGGGCGTCCTGGACGAGGCGGGCAACCTGCGGATCACGGACCGGCTGAAGGACATGTACGTCGTCGGCGGCTTCAACGCGTACCCGGCGGAGATCGAGCGGGTCCTGGCCCTGCACCCCGAGGTGGCGGACGTGGCGGTGATCGGCGTCCCCGACGACCGTCTGGGCGAGGTCGGCAAGGCGTACGTGGTCCGCCGCCCGGACTCCGCCCTCACGTCCGACGCCCTGATCTCCTGGTCCCGCCGCGAGATGGCGAACTACAAGGTGCCGCGGTGGGTGGAGTTCGTGCCGGGACTGCCGCGCAACGCGAGCGGCAAGGTGCGCAAGACCGACCTGCGCGGCTCCTGAAACGCCTCGGCCGCGACGGCACCCCCTCCGCGCCGCCGCGGCCGATCCCCGTCGGGACGGAAGTCCTGCGCCCTACTTCTTGCCGCCGAGGTCCAGGGCGGGCGGGGCGGGAGCGTGGTTGTCCAGGGTGACGACGGCCTCGTCCGCGGGCGGGACGGGCGCGTGGTTGTCCTTGGCGACGACGGGGCCGTCGGCGGGCGGAGCGGGTGCGTGGTTGTCCAGGGTGACGATCTCTTCGCCCTGGTTCTTCTTGGCGTCGCTCATGGGTGCGAACTCTCCCCGTTTCGAAGGTGTACTTGGCCGCCCTTGCCCGGCAACTCCCCCGAGGGCTGCCGGACAAGGGCTTCGCGAGGCTTCACCCTAAGAGGCGACTGCCTCGTGGCCGCCTGCCCCCCGACGCGACGGCCACTGCGTCGAGCATCGCAGTGGGGCATAAACAATCGATGAACGGCCCGGAGCGCAGGTCCTCAGGCTGCCGAGGCCAGTCCGAGGAGTGCGCGCACACCGGCCGCTTCCGGAGAGTCGACCTGCTCGAAGAAGGCCAGGGACTCGCGCCAGCACGCGCGAGCGCGGTCCACCTGCCCCAGCGCGTCGAGCGACCGCCCGAGGGTGGTGAGGACGTTGGCACGGATGCGGTCGCCGCCGATGCAACCGATGGCAAGAGCCTGTTCCGCATGCTGCGCGGCCCTCGCGGGCTGTTGCGCGACGAAATATGCCTGTGCGATCCGGAAGTGGGTCGTTCCCTCCCACAGGCGCTGCCGGTTCGTCCCGAACACGCGCAAAGCCTCGATCAGTTCCTCCAGGGCGTCCGAAGGACGACCGGCTTCCGTGAGAGCGAGACCGAGGGCGTAGCGGGCGTTCGCCAGACGCATGGTCAGGCCCAGCCGGTCGTAGAGGTCGATGCCTTCCTGCGCGAGCGTGATCGCGTGGACCGTGTGCCCCATGGCCAGGTGCACCCGGGAGAGGTTGCACAGTGCGCTGGCCTCAAGAGGCTGGTTGCCATCGGCCCGGGACCCTTCGATGGCGGACAGCAGATGCTGCTCGGCGTCCTTGTTGCGGCCCTGGATGAGGGCGACGATGCCCCGGTCGTTGCTCGCCCAGTACAGCGGGATCAGATCGCCGGTGGACTCGGCGAGCAGTACGGCCCGGAACGCCTCACCCTCCGCCTCGTCGTAACGCCCCGCCACCAGATGGACATTGGTCAGCGCCGTGCGGGCACGCCCTTCGGCCCGCTTGTCACCCGCTTCGGCTGCCGCGTCCCGGGCCGCCAGCGCGGCGGACTCGTACTGCTTGGAGTTGGCCCCCGACTCGCCCAGGTCCTTCGCGGCCCAGAGAAGGTCGACGCCCCGGCGCAGACGGCCGTCGCCGAACGCCTGCCGCGCGCAGGCCAGAAGACAGTTGGCCTCCGAGTAGAGCCAGTCCAGGGCCACTTGCCGGTCGTCGAAAGACAGCCCCGGATACTCGGTCGGCTCCAGATGCTCCACCAGCCGGTCCCCCGGCCGTTCGATCGCGTAGACCCTCGCCGCCGTCGCCAGATAGAAGTCCAGCAGCCGCGACAGCGCCGCGTCCCGCTCCTCGGGGGGCTGTTCGTCGCGCTCGGCGCAGGCGCGGGCGTACAGGCGGACCAGGTCGTGGAAGCGGTAGCGGCCGGGAGCCGCGGACTCCAGGAGGGACGTGTCGACCAGGGACTCCAGCAGGTCCTCGGTGTCGTCCACGCCGAGGTCCAGGACCGCCGCCGCCGCGGCCAGCGAGACGTCCGGCCCGTCGGCCAGGCCCAGCAGCCGGAACGCGCGGGCCTGCGCGGGCTCCAGCGCGCCGTAGCCCAGCTCGAAGGTCGCCTTCACCGCCAGGTCGCCCGCCTGGAGCTCGTCCAGCCGGCGGCGTTCGTCGGCCAGCTTCGCCGCGAGGACCGACACCGTCCAGGTGCGGCGCGCGGACAGCCGGGACGCGGCGATGCGGATGGCCAGCGGCAGGAACCCGCACGCCGCCACCACGTCCAGAGCGGCCTCGCGCTCGGAGCGCACCCGCTCCTCGCCCACGACCCTCGTGAACAGGGCCAGCGCCTCGTCCGGCGACATCACGTCCAGGTCGACCAGGTGGGCCCCGGCCAGGTCCACCATCCGCACCCGGGACGTCACCAGGGCCGCGCACCCGTCGGTCCCCGGCAGCAGCGGCCGCACCTGGGCCGCGTCACGGGCGTTGTCCAGCAGCACCAGCACCCGCCGGCCGTCCAGCACCGAGCGGTACAGGGCCGCCCGCTCCTCCAGGGTGTCGGGGATCGCCGAGTCGGCGGTGCCGAGCGCGCGCAGGAACGCGCCCAGCACGGTCTCCGGCTCCGCCGCCCGGGGCCCCGCGCCCTGGAGGTCCACGTACAGCTGGCCGTCGGGGAACGCCGGCCGCGCCTGATGGGCGACGTGCACCGCGAGCGTCGTCTTGCCGACGCCTCCGATGCCGGCCAGCGCCGAGACCGCCATCACGCGGCCCTCCGCCGCCGTGAGGACCGCGCCGAGCTCGGAGACGAAGGAGGTCCGGCCCGTGAAGTCGGGGACCGTCGCCGGAAGCTGCGCGGGGCGCACGGCGGCCGCGGCCGGTTCCGCGGCCGGTGCCGGCGGTTCCGCGAGCCCGGGATCGGCCCGCAGGATCCGCTCCTGGAGTTCCCGCAGTCCCGGCCCCGGGTCCACGCCCAGCTCGTCGGCGAGCAGCCGGCGTGTGTCGGCGTGCACGGCCAGGGCCTCGGCCTGCCGTCCGCTGCGGTAGAGGGCGAGCATCAGCAGCTCGCGCAGCCGCTCCCGCAGGGGGTGCGCGGCGGTGAGCGCGGTCAGCTCCGAGACGGCCTCCGCGTGGCAGCCCTGCTCCAGGTCCAGGTCCAGGCGCGCTTCGAGCAGGCCCAGCCGCCACTCCTCCAGGCGGACCCGCTGGGCCTCCGCGTACGGCCCGGGGACCCCCGCCAGGGGCTCCCCGTCCCACAGGGCGAGCGCGCGCCCGAGGAGCGACCGCGCCTCGCCGAGGTCGCCGGCCTGCCGGGCCTTCTCCGCCTCGCCGGCCAGGTCCTGGGCGACGGCGGCGTCGAGGGCGCCGTCGTCCAGGCCGCGGACCGCGTAGCCGCCGGACTCGCTGACCAGGACGCCCGCGCCCAGCGCCTTGCGCAGCCGGGAGGCGTAGGTCCGTACGGCCGCGAGGGCCTGGGAGGGCGGTTCCCCGGCCCACAGGGCGTCGATCAGCTCGGCGGCGGTGGCCGTACGGCCCTCGCGCAGCAGCAGTGCGGCGAGCAGGGCGCGCTGCTGGGGGGAGCCGGTGGCGACCGGCTCCTCGTCGTGCCAGGCGCGCACGGGTCCGAGCACGGCGAAGCGCAGCGGCGCGGGCTCGTCCGAGCCCCGACGGCGCTGCTCCGGCACTCGCGGTACCCCGTCCATCGACGTCCCCCTAGACATCCCGAACAACTCCGTCAGTTTGCCTTGTTCGCGGCGGATGCGTCAGCCGTGCGAGACGCCGATCACAGGGCGACTCGCGCCAGTACACAAAGCCCTCACATCCGGCCCGTCCGAACGTGGCCCGGCCGCGTAGCTGACGGTCCGTCAGATCAGCGCTACGGTGGCCGACATGGAGACCAACCCCGACTTTCCGCGCATCATTTCCGTCGACGACCACACCGTCGAGCCGCCGGGCGTCTGGCAGGACCGGCTCCCGAAGAAGTGCCTGGACAGCGGACCGAGGATCGTCCGGGCGCCGCTGAAGGAGATGACCTTCCTCGGCGGGCGCTTCAAGCCCGTGATGGGTGAGCCCGGAGCGACGGACGGGCCGCTCGGCGACTGGTGGGTCTACGAGGACCTGTGCCGGCCCCTGACCCGGCTCGACACCGCCGTCGGCCACGACCGCGACGAGATCCGGCTGGAGGTCATCACCTACGAGCAGATGCGGCCGGGTTCGTACGACGTGCCGGCACGGCTCGCCGACATGGACGTCAACCACGTCCAGTCCGCCCTGTGCTTCCCCACCTTCCCGCGGTTCTGCGGCCAGACCTTCACCGAGGCCGCGGACCGTGAGCTCGCCCTGCTCTGCGTGCGCGCCTACAACGACTGGATGGTGGAGGAGTGGTGCGGGCCGGACGCCCGGGGGCGGCTGATACCCCTCACCCTGATCCCCCTGTGGGACGCGCGGCTCGCCGCCGAGGAGGTCCGGCGCAACGCCGCCCGCGGGGTCCGGGCCGTCGCCTTCTCCGAGATCCCGCCGCATCTGGGCCTGCCGTCCGTGCACACCGACGACTGGGACCCCTTCCTCGCCGCCTGCGACGAGACCGGCACCGTCGTCGCCATGCACATCGGCTCCAGCAGCCGGATGCCCTCCACGTCCGCCGACGCGCCGCCCGCCGTCGGATCCGCCATCACCTTCGCCAACTGCTGCTTCTCGATGGTCGACTGGCTGATGAGCGGCAAGTTCGAACGCTTCCCCGGCCTGCGGGTGATGTACGCGGAGGGCCAGATCGGGTGGATCCCCTACATCCTGGAGCGCGCCGACGTGGTGTGGCGGGAGAACCGGGGCTGGGCGGGCGTGGCCGACAAGGTGCGCCGGCCGCCGTCGGAGACCTTCGCCGGGCACGTGTACGGCTGCTTCTTCGACGACGCCTTCGGGCTGCGCAACCTGGACGCGATCGGTGTCGGCAACGTCCTGTACGAGACCGACTACCCGCACTCCGACTCCACCTGGCCCAGGTCCAGGGAGGTCGGCGAGGCCCAGATGGCCCATCTGGACCCGGAGACGGTCACCCGGATCGTCCGCGGCAACGCCATCGACCTGCTCGGGCTCACCCCGGAAGGGCTCTGGCGGCCGTGAGGTACGGCATCCAGCTCCCCGTCCAGTCGCAGAGCACCCTCTACACCGAGCCCTGGGAGACCACGGCCGGCCCCGGGGACCTCGTCGCCGTCGCACGCGCCGCCGACGCCGCCGGGTTCGCGTACGTCGCCGTCTGCGACCATGTCGCCGTCCCGCGCCGGCTCGCGGCCGCGATGAGCACGGTCTGGTACGACCCCGTGGCCACGCTGGCCTTCCTGGCCGCGCACACGCGGACCGTACGGCTGCTGTCGCACGTGGCCGTCGTCGGGCTCCGCCACCCCCTGCTCACCGCCAAGCAGTACGCCACCCTCGACCGTCTGGCGGGCGGCCGGCTGGTCCTCGGGGTCGGGGCCGGGCACGTCAGGGAGGAGTTCGAGGCGCTCGGGGTCGACTTCGCGCGGCGCGGGGCCGTGCTGGACGAGACGATCGACGCCCTGCGCGCCGCCCTCGGTCCCGAGGAGTTCCCCGAGCACCACGGCAAGCTGTACGACTTCGGCGGCCTCGGCCAGCGGCCCCGGCCGGTCCAGCCCCGCGTCCCCCTCTGGGTCGGCGGCTCCTCGGACGCCGCCGTGCGCCGGGCCGCGCTGCGGGGCGACGGGTGGCTGCCGCAGGGCGATCCGCGGGAGCGGCTGGCCGAGCGGATCACCCGGATACGGCGGCTGCGCGAGGAGGCCGGCATCGGGGAGCCCTTCACGTTCGGCGCCATCGCCGAGCCGCTGCACATCGGCAGGCCCGCCTGGGACGTCGGGCGGCGCACCCTCGCCGGGGACCCGGAGGTGCTCGCGGAGTCCCTGCGCGCCTACCGGGCGATGGGCGTGGACCGCCTCCAGGTGCGCTTCCGCAGCCGTGGCCGCGCCGAACTCATGGACCAGATCGCCGCGTTCGCCGCAGAGGTGGCGCCACGGCTGTAGAGGAGGACCGATGGGCAAGCTGGACGGCCGGGTCGTGATCGTCACGGGCGCGGCCCGCGGGCAGGGGGAGCAGGAGGCGCGGCTCTTCCGGGAGGAGGGCGCCGAGGTCGTCGTCGCCGATGTGCTGGACGAGCAGGGGGAGGCGCTGGCCAAGGAGATCGGGGCGCTGTACGTCCATCTCGACGTGGGCACGGAGAGCGGCTGGCGGGACGCCGTGGCGGCGGCGACGCGGGCGTACGGGCGGATCGACGGGCTGGTCAACAACGCGGGCATCCTGCGCTTCAACGCCCTCGTCGACACCCCGCTGGAGGAGTTCATGCAGGTCGTGCAGGTCAACCAGGTGGGCTGCTTCCTGGGGATGAGGACCGTGGCGCCCGAGATGGCCGACGGCGGCACCATCGTCAACACCGCCTCGTGCACCGCGCTCACCGGCATGGCCGCCGTGGGCACCTACGCCGCCACCAAGCACGCCGTGCTCGGGCTGACCCGGGTGGCCGCGCTGGAGCTGGCGGCCCGGCGGATCCGGGTGAACGCCATCTGCCCCGGCGCCGTCGACACCCCGATGTCCCGGCCGGACCCGCAGGCCGGCCCGCAGGGGACGAGCCGGGCGCTGGACGGGCTGTACCGCAGGCTCGTGCCGCTGGGCCGGGTCGGGCGGCCGGAGGAGGTGGCCCGGCTGGCACTCTTCCTGACCTCGCAGGACTCCTCGTACATCACCGGTCAGCCGTTCGTGATCGACGGCGGCTGGCTGGCGGGCGTCACCGTCGTCTGAGCGGCCGCCGCCCCTTGACCATCCAGGGCGGCGGTGCCAGAGTCACGAATCTGACGGACCGTCAGAAAGAGAGAGCGGAACCTCGAACCGGGACGGTGAACCTCCGTGGAATTCGGGCTCTTTGTACAGGGATACGTCGGCAAGCGCGCCGAGACCGACCCGCTCGCCGAGCACAAGGCGCTGATGGAGGAGACCGAGTACGTCATCCAGGCGGACCGCTCCGGGTTCAAGTACGCCTGGGCCTCCGAGCACCACTTCCTGGAGGAGTACTCGCACCTGTCCGCCAACGACGTGTTCCTCGGCTACCTCGCACACGCCACCGAGCGCATCCACCTCGGCTCCGGGATCTTCAACCCCCTCGCCCAGGTCAACCACCCCGTGAAGGTCGCCGAGAAGGTCGCCATGCTCGACCACCTCTCCGAGGGGCGCTTCGAGTTCGGCAGCGGGCGGGGGGCCGGCTCGCACGAGATCCTCGGCTTCCTGCCCGGCATCACCGACATGAACCACACCAAGGAGATCTGGGAGGAGACGATCGCCGAGTTCCCCAGGATGTGGCTCCAGGACGAGTACCCCGGCTTCCGGGGCAAGCACTGGTCGCTGCCGCCGCGCAAGATCCTGCCCAAGCCGTACGGGGCCTCGCACCCGGCGATGTGGTACGCCGCCGGGTCCCCGCCCTCGTACGCCATGGCCGCGCGCAAGGGCCTCGGGGTGCTCGGGTTCAGCATCCAGAAGGTGTCCGACATGGAGTGGGTGCTGGACCGGTACAAGACGGCGATCGTGGACGCGGAACCGGTCGGGGACTTCGTCAACGACAACGTGATGGTGACGACCACGGCGATCTGCGCGCCCACGCACGCCGAGGCGATCGACATCGCGGTCGCCGGGGGGCTGCACTACCTGCCCTCCCTGGTCTTCCGCTACCACGACACCTTCCCGCGGCCCGAGGGCTTCCCCGTCTGGCCCGAGACGCTGCCCCCCTACACCCCGGAGTTCGTCGAGGTGCTCATCGAGGAGGAGCTGCTGATCTGCGGCGACCCGGACGAGGTGCGGCGCCAGTGCGAGCGGTGGGAGCGGGCGGGGGCGGACCAGCTGAGCTTCGGGCTGCCGGTGGGGGTGCCGAAGGAAGCGACGCTCCAGACCATCCGGCTGATCGGTGAGCACGTGATCCCGAAGATCGACACGGATCCCGTGCACCGCACCACACGGTTCCGCCGCGGGGCCTGAGCGGTCGTCGGAGGGTGCGGGTGATCCGTGGCCGCCCGCGCCCGCGTGGCGGCAGCCGCATGCCGGGCAGAGCCCCGCGCCCCTGGGCAGGCACATCCGAGGGAGTGAAGATCCATGCTCGATCACGTCATCTCCGGCGTCACCGTCGTCGACGGGACCGGGGCACCCGCCTTCACCGCCGACGTCGGCCTTCTCGACGGGCGTGTCGCCAGGGTCGGGAGGATCACCGAGGAGGCCCGCGGCCGGGAGGACGCCTCCGGGCTGGTCCTCGCGCCCGGGTTCGTCGATCCGCACACGCACTACGACGCCCAGCTGTTCTGGGACCCGTACGCCACCCCCTCCCTCCACCACGGCGTGACCACCGTCGTTGCCGGGAACTGCGGGTTCACCCTGGCCCCGCTGGACCCCGCCCGCCCCGAGGACGCCGCCTACACCCGGCGGATGATGGCCAAGGTGGAGGGGATGTCCCTGGTCGCCCTGGAGGAGGGGGCACCCTGGACCTGGCACACCTTCGGGGAGTACCTGGACGCCCTCGAAGGCCGGATCGCCGTCAACGCCGGTTTCATGGCCGGGCACTGCGCGCTGCGGCGGCACGCCATGGGCCCGGACGCGACCGGCGGGCAGCCCTCCGCCGGACAGCTGGAGGCCATGGTCCGGCTGCTCCACGAGGCCATGGAGGCCGGCGCCTGGGGCCTGTCCACCACCCAGTCCGCCACGCACTCCGACGGCGACGGCCGGCCGGTCGCCTCCCGCCACGCCCGGCCCGGGGAACTGCTCGCCCTGGCACGGGCGGTCGGCGAGCACGAGGGCACACAGATCGAGGCGATCGTGGCCGGCTGTCTGGACAGGTTCAGCGACGCGGAGATCGACCTGCTCGCGGAGATGAGCGCGGCCGCCGGCCGGCCGCTCAACTGGAACGTGCTGACCGTGGACGCGGCCGTCCCCGATCGCGTGCCCCGCCAGCTCCTCGCGAGCGAGCGGGCGCGCAAGGCGGGCGGCCGGGTCGTCGCCCTGACCATGCCGATCCTCACGCCGATGAACATGTCGCTGGGCACCTTCTGCGCGCTGAACCTGATCCCCGGGTGGGGACCGGTCCTCGGGCTGCCGGTGCCCGAGCGCATCCGGCGGCTGGGCGACCCCGCCGTACGACGGGAACTGCTGCGGCACGCCCGCTCCGAGGAGGCCGGCGTCTTCCGGCGGCTCACCGACTTCGGGCGGTACGTCGTCGGCGACACCTACAGCGACCGCAACGCCGGACTGACGGGCCGGGTCGTGGGCGACATCGCCGAGGAGCGCGGACAGGACCCCTTCTCCTGCCTGGTGGAGATCTGCGCCGCCGACGGACTGCGCACGGTGCTGTGGCCGATGCCCACCGACAACGACCCCGCCTCCTGGGCGCTGCGCGCCGAGACCTGGCGGCACGAGGACGTGCTGCTCGGCGGGTCCGACGCGGGCGCGCACCTGGACCGGATGTGCGGGGCGCCGTACACCACCCGGTTCCTCGGCGACTGTCTGCGCGGCCGGCGGCTGACCGGGCTGGAGGAGGCGGTGCGGATGCTGACCGACGAGCCGGCCCGGCTGTTCGGGCTGCGGGAGCGGGGCCGGATCCGGGAGGGCTTCCATGCCGACCTCGTGCTCTTCGACCCGGAGCGGATCGACGCGGGCCCGGCCACCCTGGTGCACGACCTGCCGGGTGACAGCCCGCGGCTGGACTCCCGGGCGCTCGGGGTGCGGGCCGTGTGGGTCAACGGGGTCGAGGCGGTCCGGGAGGACCGGGTGACCGGGGCGGTGCCGGGGAAGGTGCTGCGGTCGGGCCGGGACACCAGGACGGTGGCGACCAGGTGAGCGAGGAGCAGCGGCTGTTCGTCGGCGGTGCGTGGGTGGAACCGGACGGCGGGCACTACGAGGTCGTCGACCCGGCGACCGAGGAGACCGTCGGACGGGCGCCGGAGGCGTCCCGGGCGCAGGTGCACGCGGCCTGCGCCGCGGCCCGCGAGGCCCTCGGGCCGTGGTCGCGCACGCCGGCGCAGGAGCGGGCGGCGGTGCTGGCCCGGGCCGCGGACCTCGTGCGGGACCGGGCCGCGGACCACACGCGTCTGGCCCGGGCCGAGACCGGGGCGACCACCGCGACGGCCCGGGCCATGCAGGTCGGGGTGGCCGTGGCCCGGCTGCGCCGGTACGCCCGGGTGGAGCCCGCCGAGTGGGCGATCCCGCCCCAGGTCAACGAGGCCGGGCCGATGGGGAGGGCGGCCGTCTTGGGGGCCCTGGCGATACGGCAGCCCGTGGGGGTCGTCACCTGCGTCACCTCGTACAACAACCCCTGGGCGAACGCGGCGGGGAAGGTCGCGCCCGCGCTCGCCATGGGCAACACGGTGGTGGTGAAGCCCGCCCCGCAGGACCCGCTGTCGGTGTACCGGATGGCCGAGGCGCTCCAGGCGGCGGGTGTCCCGCCGGGCGTGGTGAACGTGGTCTCCGGGCGGGCCGTGGCCGTCGGCGAGGCGGCCGTGGACTCGCCGGACGTCGACATGGTCAGCTTCACCGGCTCCACGGCCGTGGGGCGGCGGATCGCCGAGGTGTGCGGCCGCGGCATGAAACGGCAGCTGATGGAGCTGGGCGGCAAGGGCGCGGCTCTCGTGTTCGACGACGCCGATCTCGGCGCGGCGGTGACCGGCATCGGCACGACGTTCTCCTTCTACAGCGGGCAGATCTGCACCGCGCCCACGCGGGTGCTGGCGCAGCGCGGGGTGTACGAGCGGCTGGTCGAGCAACTGGCGTCCTACGCGGGCAGGCTGACGGTCGGGGACCCCGGGGATCCGGGCACCGTCGTCGGGCCGGTGATCTCCGCCGCGCACCGGGACCGGGTCGAGGCGTACGTCGCGCTGGGGCGCAAGGAGGGGGCCGTGGTCGTCGCCGGCGGCGGACGCCCGGCGTCCGAGCGGGGGTTCTACGTCGCCCCGACCCTGCTCGCCGACTGCGCCCACGACATGCGGGTGGTCCGCGAGGAGATCTTCGGGCCGGTGGTCGTGGTCGTCCCCTTCGACGACGAGGACGAGGGTGTCGCCCTCGCGAACGACTCGGACTACGGACTGATCGACTACGTCTGGTCCGCGGACGTGGCGCGGGCCTTCCGGGTGGCCCGCCGGCTGCGCGCGGGCGGGGTCGGGGTGAACACCGTCGGCCGCAACATGGAGGCCCCGTTCGGCGGGTTCCGGCTGAGCGGCGTCGGCCGTGACTGCGGCTCGTACGCCCTGCACGCCTACAGCGAGGTGCAGTCGGTGGTGTGGCCGGGATGACGCGGGGGCCGGGGCGGGGAGCGGAGCCGGGCCGGGGGCCGGCGCGGGGACGGGCGCCGGCGCGGGGACGGGCGCAGGCGTCGGGGTCCGTGCCGGGGTCCGTGCCGGGGCCGGGACGCGTGCCGGGGTCCGTGCCGGGGCCGGGACGCGTGCCGGGGTCCGTGCCGGGGGCCGGGACGCGTGCCGGGGTCCGTGCCGGGGTCCGTGCCGGGGTCCGCGCCGGGGCCGGGATCCGTGCCGGGGCGCGTCCCGGGGTCCGTGCCGGGATCGCACAAGATGCCGACTGGTCGGTATGGACAGATGGGGCGCGGCCCGGTAGAGATGGGACATGCGTATCGCCGTCACCATCTTCCTCACCGACGAGACGATCACCCCGGCCCGGCTCGCCCGTGAGCTGGAGCAGCGGGGCTTCGCCGGGCTGTATCTGCCCGAGCACACCCACATCCCCGTCGAGCGGACCACCCCCTATCCCGCGGGCGGGGAGCTGCCGCGCGAGTACGGCCGCACCCTCGACCCGTTCGTCGCGCTCGGCCAGGCGGCGGCGGTGACCGAGCGGCTCGGGCTGGGCACCGGCATCACCCTGGTCGCCCAGCACGACCCGATCGTCCTCGCCAAGCAGGTCGCCACGCTGGACCATCTGTCCGGCGGCCGCTTCACCCTGGGGCTGGGATTCGGCTGGAACGTGGAGGAGGCCGCCGACCACGGAGTCGCCTGGCGCACCCGGCGTGACCTGGTCCGCGACCGGATGCGGCTGATGCAGGCCCTGTGGGCGGACGAACCGACCGGCTACGACGGCGAGTTCGGCGGGGTGCGGCCGAGCCACGCGCACCCCAAGCCGGCGCAGAAGCCGCGCGGCCGGATCACCGGCCCGCGCACCCTGGTCGGCGGGGCGGCCGGACCGAAACTGTTCGGCCACATCTGCGAGTACGCCGACGGCTGGCTGCCCATCGGCGGGCGCGGCCTGACGGAGTCGATGCCGGTGCTGCGCTCCCTCTGGGCCGACGCGGGCCGTGACCCGGACGCCCTGCAGGTGGTGCCGTACGCCGTCCACCCCTCGGCGGGCAAGCTCGCGCACTACGCCGAACTCGGCATCGAGGAGGTCGTGGTGCAGCTTCCGCCCGCCGGGGAGGCCGAGACGCTGCGTGTCCTGGACGGGTTCTCGGACTTCCTGAACTGACCCGGGCCGAGCAGTCTGCGCTGATCAACGCGACCGTATTCTCGAAGGATGACGACTTCCGCGACCTCCGGAACCGGACCGACCGAGAACTCCCTGCGTCGCGCCCTCAGACGCGCCCGTGACGGCGTCGCCCTGGACGTCTCCGAGGCGGCCGTCCTGCTCCAGGCCCGCGGCGAGGCCCTCGACGACCTCACCGCGTCCGCCGCGCGGGTGCGCGACGCGGGCCTGGCGGCGGCCGGCCGCCCCAGCGTCATCACCTACTCGAAGAGCGTCTTCATACCCCTGACCCGGCTGTGCCGGGACAAGTGCCACTACTGCACGTTCGTCACCGTCCCCGGCAAGCTGCGGCGTGCCGGGCACGGGATGTTCATGTCGCCGGACGAGGTCCTCGACATCGCCCGCAAGGGCGCGGCCCTCGGCTGCAAGGAAGCCCTGATCACCCTCGGCGACAAGCCGGAGGACCGCTGGCCCGAGGCGCGCGAGTGGCTCGACGCGCACGGCTACGACGACACCATCGCCTACGTCCGCGCCATATCCGTCCGCATCCTGGAGGAGACGGGGCTGCTGCCCCACCTCAACCCGGGCGTCATGAGCTGGACCGACTTCCAGCGGCTCAAGCCCGTCGCGCCCTCCATGGGCATGATGCTGGAGACCACCGCGACCCGGCTGTGGTCCGAGCCGGGCGGCCCGCACCACGGCTCCCCGGACAAGGAACCGGCCGTGCGGCTGCGGGTGCTGGAGGACGCGGGCCGCTCCTCGGTGCCCTTCACCTCAGGGATTCTGATCGGCATCGGCGAGACCTTCGAGGAGCGCGCGGAGTCCCTCTTCGCGCTGCGCAGGATCGCCCGCGCCCATCACGGCGTCCAGGAGCTGATCATCCAGAACTTCCGCGCCAAGCCGGACACGGCGATGCGCGGGATGCCGGACGCCGAACTCGACGAACTGGTCGCCACGGTGGCCGTCGCCCGGCACGTCATGGGCCCCTCCGCGTGCCTCCAGGCCCCGCCGAACCTCGTCGACGCCGAGTACGAGCGGCTGATCGGCGCCGGCATCGACGACTGGGGCGGGGTGTCGCCCCTGACCATCGACCACGTCAACCCCGAGCGCCCCTGGCCGCAGATCGAGGAGCTCGCCGAGCGCTCCCGGGCCGCCGGGTTCGAGCTGCAAGAACGCCTGTGCGTGTACCCGGAGTTCGTGCGGCGCGGCGAGCCCTGGCTGGATCCGCGGCTGCGCCCGCACGTGGCCGCGCTGGCCGACCCTGAGACCGGGCTCGCACGGCCCGGCGCGCTGCCCGTGGGGCTGCCGTGGCAGGAGCCGGAGGAGGCGTTCGTGCCCTCCGGCCGCACCGACCTGCACGCCACGATCGACACCGAGGGCCGCACCTTCGACCGCCGTGAAGACTTCGACGAGGTCTACGGCGACTGGGACGCCCTGCGCGAGGCGGCCGCGCCCGGCATGGTCCCCGAGCGCATCGACACCGACGTGCGGCAGGCGCTGCGCACGGCGGCCGACGACCCCACCCGGCTGACCGACGCCGAGGCCCTCGCCCTGCTGCACGCGGACGGGCCCGCGCTGGACGCGCTGTGCCGCATCGCGGACGACGTGCGCAGGTCGGTGGCCGGGGACGAGGTGACGTACATCGTCACGCGGAACATCAACTTCACCAATGTCTGCTACACCGGCTGCCGGTTCTGCGCCTTCGCGCAGCGGCGCACCGACGCCGACGCCTACACCCTGTCCCTGGAGCAGGTCGCCGACCGCGCGCAGCAGGCGTGGGACGTGGGCGCGGTCGAGGTGTGCATGCAGGGCGGCATCCATCCGGACCTGCCGGGCACGGCGTACTTCGACATCGCGCGGGCGGTGAAGGAGCGGGTGCCGGGCATGCATGTGCACGCCTTCTCCCCGATGGAGGTCGTCAACGGCGCCTCGCGCACCGGTCTGTCGATCCGCGAGTGGCTGACCGCCGCCAGGGAGGCGGGCCTGGACTCGATCCCGGGCACGGCGGCGGAGATCCTCGACGACGAGGTCCGCTGGGTGCTGACCAAGGGCAAGCTGCCGGCCGCCACCTGGATCGAGGTGATCACCACCGCGCACGAGCTGGGCATCCGCTCCTCGTCGACGATGATGTACGGCCACGTCGACCAGCCCCGCCACTGGCTGGGGCATCTGCGCACCCTCGCGGGGATCCAGCGGGAGACGGGCGGCTTCACGGAGTTCGTGACGCTGCCGTTCATCCACACCAACGCGCCGGTGTACCTGGCGGGCATCGCGCGGCCGGGGCCGACGATGCGGGACAACCGGGCGGTCACGGCGATGGCCCGCCTCCTGCTGCACCCGTGGATCCCCAACATCCAGACGAGCTGGGTCAAACTCGGCGCCGAGGGCGCGGCCGAGATGCTGCGCTCCGGGGCGAACGACCTGGGCGGCACCCTGATGGAGGAGACGATCTCCCGCATGGCGGGCTCCTCCTACGGCTCCTACAAGTCGGTCAAGGACCTGGTCGCGGTCGCCGGGGCCGCAGGCCGTCCGGCCCGCCCCCGCACCACGCTGTACGGCGAGGTCCCGCAGGAGCGGCAGGCGGCCGCGGCCGCCTCGGACGGGCATCTGCCGGAGCTGCTGCCGGTGCTGGACTGAGCAGCCTTAACCTGTCAGTACGATGATCCGACCCGGCGGCCCTGGTGAGCCGCCGTGGCTGCCCGAGCGACTGAGGAGAGCGCCCGTGTCTGCCCGACTGCCTTCATGGGTCTGGGTCACCGGACTGACCGCGGGCGCGGTCGCCGCCGTCGTCGTCCTCGGGGTGCGGGCCGACGAGGGCCCGCGCCCCGAGCCGACGGCGGCCCGGCCGAGCGCCTCGGTGTCCGCGAGTGCCTCGCCCCGGCCGAGCGCCTCGGTGCCGGCCCCGCCCGCCGCGCCGGCCGACTCCGGCACCGGGCGCCGGATCGTGTACTCGCTCGACCAGCGCCGGGTCTGGCTGGTGGACGCGAGCGACGCGGTGCGCACGTCCTTCACGGTCTGGCCGGGCACGGTCGCCCCCGATCCCGGCCGCTACACCGTCGGCACCCGCACCGAGACCACCACCGGCTCCGACGGGGTGCCCGTCGAGCACGTGGTCTACTTCGCCGACCAGGGGGGCATCAGCATCGGCTTCTCCAACGCGCTCGACGGGTCCTCCCCGCCGCCCGCGCAGGGCCGGCGGACGGGCGGCATCCGTGTGGCCAAGGAGGCGGGGGACGCGCTGTGGGCGTTCGCGACGGCGGGGACGGCCGTGCGCGTGGTCAGCTAGACGCCCCGCCCTCGTCCTCGACGGCGACCAGCTGGACCAGGAGCAGGACGACACCGCTCATCAGGAACACCCGGGTCGCCGCGTCCAGCCCGTTCCAGTCCTCCGACTGCCACATCGCGAACCACTCGCCGCCGATCCCGATGAACCCGGCGCCGAACAGCAGCATGAGCATCAGCAGCCCGTAGGTCGACAGCCGCCGGGCGAGCCCGTGCCGCCGGCGGACCCACAGCCAGGTCGCCGCGATCAGCACCAGCGCGGAGACCGTCTCCCAGGCGATGATCCCGACGTACGCGGCATCCTGGAGCGCCGTGCCGGTCACGGCTCTCCCCATCAGATCCTCGTCCTTGAACGTCGTGTCCATGGCCAGCACATGACGCACGAACTGCTGGTTGGAGTCGAAGTCGGTGATGTTCCCCAGCGCCACGAGGGCGATGTAGAGCGCGACCGTAGCGGTCAACACCCCTGCCGCCAGGGGCATTGCGCGGGGGTGAGGGGTTGTGTTTATGGACATGACAGCATCTTCCCCGATGCGGAGTTGTCCCTACCGGTCATAGACAGCCGAAGAGTTGACCGAACAGGCCCCTTGTCCCGCCGAAGAAGCGGGAGATCAGCCCGGTGATGCCGGCGTCCCTCGTCGGCCTCCGGCCGCTCGAGTGATCAACGGGCTCGTGGAGGGGCCCGCAGGGGAGAGGACCGACGGCCGGACGGCGGGTGGGACGAGCACCTGCACGGCCCCGTCGGCGAAGTGTTCACGCAGCTGACCGATTTGTCCCCTGAACCGACCGTTCCCGGTCGATTACAGTGCTGAGCTGTCGTGCATACGGACGGTGCCCCGGGGAGGTCTGGGTGGGTGCGGCAGCCGGGGGCGTGTGGGGTCGGGCCGAGCAGCAGGACTTCCGCAGCAGGGTGCGGGGGACGCTGCTGGGTGCCGCCGTGGGTGACGCGCTGGGCGCGCCCGTGGACGGGGCGGACCTGGACGGGATACGCGGGGAGCACGGACCCGACGGGGTGGTGGACCTGGTGCCCGCCCACGGGCGGCGCGGGGCGGTCACGCACCTCACCCAGCTCGGGCTGTTCACCGTCGACGGGCTGATACGGGCCCAGGTGCGGCGGGACACCGGGGCCTGGCATCCGCCGACCGATGTGCACCGGGCGTATCTGCGCTGGGCGGCCACCCAGCGCGACTGGGGACCCGACGAGCGCCGCAAGGACGACGGCTGGCTCGCCCGCGAGGAGTGGCTGTACACACGCCGCGGTCCGGCCCGCGCGCTGCTGCTCGGGCTCGGCGACGAGGTCATGGGGACCCTGGAGGCGCCGAAGAATCCGGCCGAGGCCGGGCCCGAGGCGGCCGCGCGTTCGGCCGGATTCGGACTGCTGGTCGGCTGGGAGCCGCAGCTCGTCCTCCAGCTCGCCCTGGAGTGCGCGGCCCAGACCCACGGACACCCCGCCGCCGGACTCGCCGCGGGCGCGTACGCCGTGATCGTGCACGCCCTCGCCCGCGGCGACAGCCTCGACGGAGCCGTGCAGCGCGCCATGGGGCTGCTCGCCGCCCGCCCGGGCCACGAGCAGGTCGACGAGGCGCTCCAGCGGGCGCTCGGCACGGTGCGCCAGGGCCTCCCGGGCCCGGCCCGGGTGGAGGAACTCGCCGGCGCGGGCACGGCCGAGCGGGTGCTGTCGGCCGCCGTCTACTGCGCCCTGGTCGCCGAGGACGTCCGTCACGGACTGCGCCTCGCGGTCAACCACGGCGGCCCCTCGGCCGCCACCTCCTGCCTCACCGGGGGGCTGCTCGGCGCCCTCCACGGCGAGACGGCCCTCCCGCCGGCCTGGCTGGCCGAACTGGAGGGCCGTCCCACCGTCCTGGAACTCGCGGACGACTTCGCGATGGAGATGACCCAGGGCCCCGCCCTGCACGGCCCCTCCGGCTCCTCGCCGGGCTGGCTGGCGAGATACCCCAGAGGCGGCCACGCCTAGGCGCCCTGTCTCACACGCCCTGTGACGGGCCCTTCGCCGGGTCGGTGACCGGGCCGCCCGCCTGGGCCGGGACGGCCGCCGCGCTGTCGCCGTCGGTGTTGACGCGCTCGATGACGGCGAGCCGCTCGGGGCTGTCCTCCGGCTTGACGAAGCCGATGACGATGTAGAGGACCAGCGACACCGCCAGCGGGATCGAGACCTGGTACTGGAGCGGGACCCCGCCGTCGATGTTCCAGCTGATCGGGTAGTTGACCAGCCAGAAGGCCAGCAGCCCCGCCGCCCAGCTGGTGAGCGCCGCCGTCGGTCCGGAGCGGCGGAAGGGCCGCAGCAGGCCGAGCATCATCGGGATCGCGATCGGTCCCATCAGGCCGGCCACCCACTTGATGACGACGGTGATGATGTCCTTGAACGCGGGCGAGTTGACCTGGGTGGCCACCGCCATCGACAGCGCCAGGAACACCACCGTCGTCAGCCGGGCCGCGATCAGCCCGCTGCGCTCGTTCCAGGCACGCGCCTTCGCGGACACCACCGGAGCCACGTCCCGGGTGAACACCGCGGCGATGGCGTTGGCGTCGGAGGAGCACATCGCCATGGTGTGCGAGAAGAACCCGACGATCACCAGGCCCAGCAGCCCGTGCGGCAGGAGCTGTTCGGTCATCAGGCCGTAGGAGTCCGAACCGTCCGGCTTCTGCGCCTCGACCAGCAGCGGTGACATCCACATGGGGAAGAACAGCACCAGCGGCCACACCAGCCACAGCACCGCCGACAGCCGCGCCGACCGCTCGGCCTCGCGCGGCGACGGGGTCGCCATGTAGCGCTGGGCCTGGTTGAGCATGCCGCCGTTGTACTCGAACAGCTTGATGAAGAGGAAGGCGAGCAGGAACACGGTCCCGTACGGTCCGACCAGCGGCTCGCCGTGTCCCTTCAGGGCGGGCTCGTCCCAGGCGCCGAAGAACCCGATGCCCTTGTCGTTCAGCTCCATGACCACCGCGACGAACATCGCGACACCGGCCAGCAGCTGGATGACGAACTGGCCCAGCTCGGTGAGCGCGTCGGCCCACAGGCCGCCGATCGTGCAGTAGACGCCGGTGATCACGCCGGTGATCAGGATGCCCTGGTTCAGGCTGACGCCCGTGAAGACCGACAGCAGCGTGGCGATCGCCGCCCACTTCGCCCCGACGTCCACGATCTTCAGCAGCATGCCCGACCAGGCCAGCGCCTGCTGGGTCCTGAGGTCGTAGCGGTTCTTCAGGTACTCCAGCGGGGAGGCCACATGGAGCCGGGAGCGCAGCCGGTTGATGCGCGGCGCGAACAGCTTCGACCCGACGGCGATGCCGAGGGCGATCGGGAAGGACCAGGTCACGAAGGACGTGACGCCGTAGGTGTAGGCGATGCCCGCGTAGCCGGTGAACATCACCGCGCTGTAGCCCGACATGTGGTGCGAGATGCCCGAGAGCCACCACGGCATCTTCCCGCCGGCGGTGAAGAAGTCGCTGACGTTGTCCACCCGCTTGTGCGACCAGACGCCGATGGCCACCATCACGCCGAAATAGCCGATGAGCACGGCCCAGTCCAGCCCGTTCATGCGTGTCCTCCCAGGGGTCGACCGGCGCTCATCGTGGGCGCTGCCGCGTGAGCACGACAAGTGAGCGTGAGGTCAAAGGGAGGTAAAATCATTCGTGATGATGGCTTCAGTTCATGGATGTGAACTCATCGCATCAGCTCCCCGGCGTTGACCAGCAATGACTGTCCGGTGATCGCACGGGCCCTGTCCGACGCCAGGAACACCGCCGCGTCGGCCACGTCCCCGTCCGTCGCCAGTTCCGGCAGTGCCATCCGTGAGGCCAGCCGCCCCAGCACCTCCTCCTCCGGCACGCCCTCCGTGTGCGCCGTGAACCGCACGTACGCCTGCACCGGCGGCCCCCACATCCACCCCGGCAGCACGGTGTTGACCCGGACCCGGTCCGGCCCCAGCTCCCTGGCCAGCGAGTACATCGCACTGGTCAGCGCCCCCTTCGACGCCGCGTACGCCGCCTGCCGCACCTGTGAGGGCGCGGCCACGGCCGACTGCGTCCCGATGATCACCACCGAGCCGCCGCGCGCCCGCAGCAGCGGCAGACAGGCCCGGGTCATCCGCAGCGTCCCCAGCAGATTGACGTCGATCACCTTCTGCCAGGTCGTGAAGTCCGCGTCCGCGAGCCCGCCGAAGTGGCCGTCCCAGGCGGCCACGTGGACCACCGCGTCGATCCGCCCGAACCGTGCCCGCGCCAGCTCGGCCAGCGCCTCGCACTGCCCCTCGTCGGTGATGTCCGTCGCCCGGTACGCCGTGCGCGCCCCGTCCGGGTCGACCTCGGCGGCGCAGGCCGCGAGGTTCGCCTCCGTCCGCGCCCCCAGCACGGCGTTCCCGCCGTCCCGCACCACCGCCGCCGCGACCTGGTGCCCGAGCCCGGCCCCGACCCCCGAGACGACGACGGTCCTGCCCGTGAGCAGCGGCATGAGAGCCCTCCCTCGCTCTGGCGCATCACCTGACGGTCCGTCAGAGTATGGGCGACCGAAGGAAAGGGGAACGGGCATGAGCGACGACACCCGCAGCGATCTCTACGCCGAACTGGCCTCCGCCGGCCCCTACGGCGTCCGCCCCGGCCACGCCCTGATCACCATGGTCGAGCCGCACCCGGGCCACGAGTACGCCTACAACCGCTGGTACGAGGACGACCACTACTACGCCGGAGCCATGGCCATGCCCTGGATGTACGCGGGGCGCCGCTGGGTCGCCACCCGGGACCTCCAGCTCCTGCGCTACCCGGAGCGGTCGGCGGTGGCCCGCCCGGTCACCGCCGGCTGCTACCTCTCCACGTACTGGATCACCGCGGGCCGCTACGACGACCACATGCGCTGGACCGTCGCGATCAACAAGCGCCTCAACCGCGACGCCCGCGTCTACCGCGACCGCACCCACGTCTTCACCGCGTTCCAGGACCACGAGGCGACCGTCTACCGCGACGGCGCCGCGGGCCCCCGGGACCTCCACGCACTGGACCACCCCTACGAGGGACTGGTCCTCCAGGTGACCGACGCCGTGACGGCCGAGGCCCGCCCCGAACTGCTGCGGCTGCTGACCGCCCGTGGTCTGCCCCGGCGTCTCGCGGGCTCACCCGCCGCCATGGTCACCGTCTTCCGGCCCACCCCGCTGCCCGGCGACCGCATGACCTACGTGAAGCAGGTCGAGGGCACGGACACCCGGCTGACCCTGCTGTGGTTCCTCCAGGCCGATCCGCGGGCCTGCTGGAAGGAGCACTTCACCGGCCTGGACGAGGAGATCGCCGCGACCGGGCTCGGGCGGGTGGAACTGGTCGCCCCGTTCGTGCCGACCGTGCCCGGCACCGACACCCATGTCGACCGGCTCCGCTGATCAGCGCAGCTCCTCCGGGCAGGGCGTGCCGCGTGGCAGCTCGTAGGGCGAGGCCAGGCGGTAGGTGCCCGCCCGCGGCGCCAGCAGCTCGGTCCACTTGACGCCGAGCTCGTCCTCCTCGGTGTCCATCAGACAGCCGGCGACGTTCTCGTACGTCTTCGGCGTGCCCTCGGCCCGGTCCTCGGAGGCCCCCGTCTCCCGGGGCGGCTCCACCCCCTTGCCGTCGGCGTCGACCAGCTTCAGCCAGGGCGAGTAGGGGACCCGGATGAGGATCCGGCCCGGCTCCGACACCTTCAGCGTCATCTCGCCCTGGTCGGCCCGCTCCACCGTGGCCGGCGGGTCCGCGAGCGGAGTCGGGTCGGTCACCACGAACAGCTGCCAGTTGGCGTCGCCCCACACCTGCCGCAGATACGGCAGCCCCCGCTGCACCAGCTCCCGCTCCCGCTCGGCGCCCGGTCCGTCCGGATCGTCCTTGGGCAGCACCACGTAGTGCACCGCCCAGCGGCCCAGCCACTCGTGGTAGTTCGCCGAGTTCAGGGTGTCGTCGTAGAAGAGCGGGTTGCGCTCCATGTCGGCCTGGCGGTTCCAGCCGCGGGCCAGGTTCACGTACGGCGCGAGCGCGGACGCCTCGCGGTGCGAGCGGGCCGGGACGACCTCCACCCGGCCCTGGTCGGCACCGACCTCCTGGAGCTCGTTGACCAGCGGCGCCAGCTCGCGCGCCCAGGACGCGGCCGGGGTGGTGTGGATGATGTCGTCGACCGTCTTGAAGCCGATCCACCCGGTGAACCCGGCGAACGCGACGACGATCACGTACCACTTGCGCGAGCGCGGCACCGCGAACGGCAGGGCCGCGACCAGGGCCACCCCCGCGAACAGCATCGCCAGACGCGTGACGTTGGAGCCGATCTGCGAGCTGATCAGCCACACCAGCAGCACCGCGGTCCCGTACACCGCCGCCGTGATCCGTACGGTCTTCCAGTCGCGGGGGACGACCACGAGGACGACGACCGCGAACAGCAGCGGCAGGACGGCCGAGGCGAACGACATCGGCTGGGTGCCGGAGAACGGGAACGCCCACGCGGACACCGCCACCACCGCGGTCGGCCCGAGCCCCAGCGCCCAGGCGCCCGGCAGCCGCTTCTGGAGGAACAGCGCCGCCGCGATCAGCCCCACGAACAGTCCCGCGACCGGCGAGGACATCGTGGCGAGCGCCGCCAGCGGGGCCGCGCACAGCGCCTTCGCCCATCGCTTGTAGCGCCACTTGTACGGCCAGCAGAACACCACCGCGACCGCGCCGAGCGCGAACATCGTGCCCAGGCCGAAGGTGACCCGGCCCGAGATCGCGTTGCACAGGAGGGCGAACACGCCCGCGAGGGAGGCCCACAGGGGATTGCGGACCGCGCGGCTGCGCATCAGCAGCAGCGTCAGCAGACCCGCCGACACCGTCCCGGCGATCATCATCGTCGTCCGGACGCCGAGCACCGACATCAGATACGGCGACACCACGCTGTACGACACCGGGTGCATACCGCCGTACCAGGCGAGGTTGTACGCCGAGGCGGGGTGGCGGCCGACGAACTCCGTCCAGGCGTCCTGCGCCGCGAGGTCGCCGCCGCTGTTCGCGAAGGTGAAGAACCACACGATGTGCAGGACGCCCGCGAGGGCCGTGAAGGCGAGGACAGGGTGACGCAGGAAGACCTCACGGGCGGCGAACACGGCCCGCCGGAGGCCGGAGCCCTCGGACCCCTCAGACGCGGACAGCGGTATTCGCGGGCCGGTGTCCGGGTCCGTACCCGTGTCGTCGGCGCGTGTCGGCTCCGCAGTGACCACCTGAAGGCACTCCCCGTGTCCTGTCTTCTGCTGTCGGCCGCGAGTTCCCGCGGGCTTCACGGCCATGTCCTCATGACCGGCGACCTTGTCCCGTTTCGGGACGCTAGCACGCGGCCCGCCGACGTCACCCGGGGCGGGTGCCGAGGCGGGCCGCGGTGAGCGGGCGCGGATCAGGAGATACGCGTCAGCTTGTCCGTCCAGGCCGGTTCGGCCAGGTCGCCCTGCAGGGCGACCGGCACCTTGACGGCCCCGGCCGTGCCGCCGTCGCCGACCGTGAGCGTGCCGACCCTGGTGCCGGCCTTCGCGGTGTGCGGCACCTCGTCGGCGGCGAAGTCCAGCTCCACCTTCAGGCCGGCCCAGCCGACCGCGGTGACGTCCTTCGTCACGACGACCGGGGTGCGGCCGCCGAGGCCGTCGTCCACGTAGCCGACGACGTCGCCCTTCTTCAGGATCGCCGCCGACCTCAGACGCTCCTGCGCGGCCCGGATCAGCTTGTCGCCCGCGGACAGCGCGCCCTGCAGGATGGTGTTGTCGAAGCCGCCCGGGGGCTGCCGCACGACGGCGCCGACGATGGTCCGCGTCTCGCCGTCGATCTCCTTCTTCGCGGCGAAGACCAGGTTGCCGAGCGCCGAGGTGGTGGTGCCGGTCTTGATGCCGACGACGTCGTTCCTGCCGACCAGCTGGTTCCAGTTGGGGTGCTTGTCGCCCTTGTAGTCGATGTACTCCATCATCGCCGCGACCTCGCGGAAGGCGGGCTCCTTCATCGCGGCCTTGGCGAGCTTCACCTGGTCCACGGCCGTGGAGACGGTGGTGTCGTTCAGCCCCGAGGGGTCGGTGTACGTCGTGTTCGTCATGCCGAGGTCCTCGGCGGCGGCGTTCATCTTCGCCACGAACGCCTTCTCCGAGCCGGCGTCCCAGCGGGCGAGCAGCCGGGCCACGTTGTTCGCCGAGGCGATCAGGATGCCCTCCAGGGCCTCGCGCTGGGAGATCGAGTCGCCGGCCGTCACCTTCACGGTCGACTCCTGACCCGCCACCGACTGGTCCTCGGCGGCCTGGTCGATCTCGATCATCGGGCCCTCGGCGCCGCTCTTCAGCGGGTGGTCGCGCAGGACCAGGTACGCCGTCATGACCTTGGCGACGCTGGCGATCGGCACGGGCTTCTGCTCACCGGAGGAGCCGAAGGAGCCGATGCCCTGGACGTCCAGCGCGGCCTGGCCGTCCTCGGGCCAGGGCATGTCGGCGAGGTCGCCGTCGAAGGTGAAGCTGTCCTTCGCGGTCAGCGTCAGCTCGGGGGCCGGGAGCGGACGCAGCGACTGTGCGACCGCGAAGGCGACGATGAGGAGGAGGACCAGGGGGGTCCAGATCTTCACGCGCCGGGCCGCCGTGCGCAGAGGGGTCTGCGGGGGCGGCGGCGTGTTCGTCAGCTCGGCGAGGAGGTCGAGCGGGGGCTTGGGCGGAAGGGGCTGCTGGGTGGTGCGCTCCAGGGGGACGAACTTGCTGGGGCGCTCCGCTGCGGGTGCGGGTGCGGGTGCGGGTGCGGGGGTGGAGGGTGCGGGCTCGGGCTCGGGCTTGGGCTCGGGGGCCTTGGTCGCCCCGGCCCCACCCAGCTTGAGCATGGTGGTGGGCTGGTCGACGGCCGGCTTGGGCCGGGGAGCCTTGAAGACGGCGGTGGGCTGGTCGACGCCCGTGCCTCCGGCGGGCTGCGGCTCGTCGTCGTCGGCCTCGGCTTCGCCTCCGGCCTTCGTCTTCCCGTCCGCACCACCCGTGCTGCTCTCGTCGTCGGCTGCGGGTGGCCCCTGCGGGTCGTCCTCGCCGTCGGCGTCCGCGGCGTCCGCGGCGTCCGCGGCGTCCGCGGCGTCCGCGGCGTCCGCGGCGTCCGCGGCGTCCGCGGCGTCCGACTCCGCCTCGGCTTCGCCGTCGGTGTCCTCGGCCTCCGACTCCGTCTCGGCCTCCGCCTCCGCCTCCGACTCCGACTCCGACTCCGTCTCGGCCTCCGCCTCCGACTCCGACTCCGACTCCGTGTCGGCTTCGGCTTCCGTCTCGCCTTCGGCGTCCGGGGTGTCGGCCTCGGGGGCCTCCTCGGGCTCCGTGGTCGCCTCAGGGTGCTCCTCGGGCTCCTCGGCGGCCTCGGGCCCGTCCGGGGCCCCGGTGGCCGCCTCGGGCTCCTCAGGGGCCTCAGGGGCCTCAGAGGGCTCGGCGGCCTCTTCCGCCGGCTCCTCGGCCGGCTTCTCGCCCTTGGTCACCCAGGCGGCGACCGCGGCCCGCAGACGGGCGTCGTCGTCCCGCTTGCCGCCGGCGTCGGAGCCGGTCTCCTCCTCCGGGGCCGCCTCGGCGGACTTCTTCGGGACGGAGAAGACCTTCGTCGCCGTGTCGGAGCCGGGTCCGGAGCCGGAGCCGCCTCCGCGGGCGACCGCCAGACGGGGATCCCGGGACTCGCTCCGGGCTTCGGGAACCGGACCCGCGCTCCCCGACGTCGGTTCTGCCGACGACTCGCGCTGCTTCGACCTGTCGGGGGACTCGCCCGCCACCGATGCCTCCTCCGTGCCGCACGCACTCCGTGCGTCCTGCTGAACCGTGAACCGCCGCCCGGACCCTTGTCCACACCGCTGTCCGAACCATGTACCAGTGTCCTGTGTGCGGGCCTGACCGACGTGGTAGACGAGAACGACATACCTGCCGGTTCCCTCACAAACAGGTCACGCACCCTCGACAGACCAATGTGAGAGGGGTCACCCTGTCATTCATCCACGCGGGGAGGCATGGATGGGCAGGAGCCGCAGAACAATTCCGGAGGAGCTTCTGCTGCTGGCACTGGACCCGGCCACGGGTACCACTGCACAGCCGCAGTCGCTCGACCTCGGTCTGGCCGGAGCGCAGCTAGTGGAGCTGGCGCTGGCCGGACGGATAGCCCCAGACGGGGATCGTATCGCCGTGGTGTCCCCACGGCCGACTGGAGATCCGACACTGGACTGCGCGCTGGAGCTGCTGCGAAGGCGCGGCGCTCCGGTTCGGGCCGTCCACTGGATCGGCGGGCCGCGTCTCGGGCTCCGCCAGACCTACCTCTCGCATCTGGAGCGGTGCGGCATGGTGCATGCCGTGGCGGGCCAGATGTGCGGAGTGCTGCCGACGACTCGCTACCAGGCGACGGACACGGCGATCAGCCGGGAGATCAGGGCCCGGCTGGACTCCGCGATCCGCACCGGCGTTCCGCCGGACCCGCGGACCGCGGCGCTCGCCGCCCTGGCCCACGCGGTCGGGCTCGGCAAGCACCTGTATCCGGGCAACGAGGGCCGTTCCTCGCGCTCCCGGCTGCGGGATCTGATCCGGCACGACCCCATGGGCGGACTCGTGGCGCACGCCGTCATGGACGTCCAGAACGGCGTAGGCGCACAACCGCGCCGCAATCCGGCCCAGGCCGGCCGCCAGCCCGCCGGACCCAGGGCGGCGGAACCCGCCCACGGTGTTCCGGTGCAGCCGCGCCACAGCCCCATGGCGCGTGCCGTGGCCCACTGAGCCGCAGTTCCACGGCAGTACGGCGACCCGGTGTCGCCGTGCGCCGCGTCCGCACCGCCGCACGACCCCGAAGCCCGGTCACGGGAGCCGCTGTTCGAGCGGGGTGGCACGACCGCACGGTCGTGCCACCCCGCTCGACCGTGTCCGGATCGCGCTGTCCGGCGTTCACCGGCGTGCACCTGGCGCATATCCCCCGTTTCCCAGCGGTAGTAAGCACCTTGGTGGCAGTCTGCTGAACAGCAGATACGCAAAGTGTCGGATACAGGCATCAGCCGGAGGTGCACGTCCCGTGGCGTCCAATGTCAATCCCACCGTCAGACGGCGCCGACTGGGCCAGGAGCTGCGCCGCCTCCGTGAGCTCAAGGGCATGACGGCCGAAGAGGTGGCCGAGCGGCTGCTGGTGTCGCAGTCGAAGATCAGCCGTCTGGAGAACGGCCGGCGCAGTATCAGCCAGCGCGACGTCCGCGATCTGTGCGGGGTCTACGAGGTCGAGGACCAGCGCGTCGTCGACTCGCTGATGCAGATGGCCAAGGACTCGCGCCAGCAGGGCTGGTGGCACGCCTTCGGTGACGTCCCCTACAGCGTCTACATCGGCCTGGAGACCGACGCGGCGAGCCTGCGCGTGTACGACCCGCAGGTCGTGCCCGGCCTGCTGCAGACCCGCAGTTACGCCGAGGCCCTGATCGCGGGTGCGCTGCCGGAGGCCGCACCGGCCGACATCGAGCGGCGCGTCCAGGTGCGCATGCGCAGGCAGGAACGTATTTCCGCGGTCGAGAACCCGCTCAGGCTGTGGGCCGTGATCGACGAGGCGGTGCTGCGCCGCGAGGTCGGCAACCGGCAGGTGATGATCGAGCAGCTGGAGCATCTGCTGGAGATGGTGCAACTGCCGCACGTCACCGTGCAGGTGATCCCTTTCTCCATGGGTGCCCATCCGGGCGTGAGCGGCCAGTACGCCGTCCTGGAGTTCCCCGACGCGGCCGACTCGACGGTGGTCTACATCGAGGGCGTCACCAGCGACCTGTACCTGGAGAAGGCGCAGGACGTGTCCAAGTACAGCGTGATGTACGAGCACTTGAGGGCGCAGGCGCTGAACGTCGAGCAGACGCGGGAGTTCATCGCGAAGGCCGCCAAGGACTACGCGAGCTGAGGCCCTGCCGAGCCCCCTCTGGACGTGAAGGGCCGGACAGTACACCGGCGCACGACCGATAGGGAAGTCCCTCTGGAATATGTCATCCGGTCGGGTGAATGCTTGCTCCGGACGATGGAGTTGGCGAGTAGCGTCGATCACGCCAATCAAGCACGAAGGTTGGCGCGAATTCAGCAACTCAGCAACTGGCTACCGGAGCGAAAATGGCAATCAAGCAGGGTGCGACGGACATGTGGGTCAAGTCGTCCTACTCCCAGGGCAACGGCGCGTGCGTCGAGGTCAAGTCCCCCGTCCCGTCCGCGCTGGCCGTGCGTGACTCCAAGGTCACCGACGGGCCGACCCTCGACTTCCCCGCCGCCGCGTGGCAGGCGTTCGTGACGTCGGTCAAGGCGTGAGGGGAGGACCTTCCTGATCCTCGGCCGATGCCGCCCACACAACTCGACAAGCACCAGTGAAGAGCCCTCTCGACCAGCTCGCCGTCCTTGCCGAGGGGGCTCGGCTTGTGCCCGGCGCCGCACGGATCCGCTCCGTCCGGCGCCGGGCGTCTGTCTCAGCCCGTCTGCGCCCGCACCGGGAACGCCACGTCGCACACGGGGTCCTCGGGTCCGGCCGCGTCCCAGTCGGCGAAGTAGATCTCGCGGCACGGACCGTCGTACGTCAGGCCCTCCCGCTCCAGCCACTCCTCCACGGCCTCGAAGGCCGCCAGGATCTGCGGGAACGCCACCTGCGCCTTGGCGACGCGGGTGAAGGCCAGACGCCGGGCGGGCTCCACCCGCACCTGCATCTGCCGCTCCCGGCCGTGGGCCGCAGCCCACGCCCGGGCGGCGGCCTCGTCGGCGACCGGCACGCACGCCTCCACCGGGCCGTCGCTCTCCGTGGACACCTCGGAGTGGTAGACGACGAAGGGCGCGCCAGGCACGCCTCCGCAGGTCCCGGCGGCCTCCTCCAGCCGGGCCAGCGACGCCGCGATCCAGGCGGGCAGTTCCTCGCTCAGCACATGCCGGGACTCGGTGATCACCAGCTGGGCCGGCACCTCGACCGTCTCGACCGTGAACTTTCCGTACATCTCGGAGCTCCTCCCCGAAAGCCGTCCACGGAGGAAGCCGACCAGCGTCCGCTGCGCGGCCAGCCGCGCCTCCACGTCCGCCCAGTACGCGTCGAGCAGCCCGGCGGCCTCGTCGCCGTGCGCGTCGGCGATCCCGGCGATCCGCGCGAGCGGCATGTCCAGCCGGCGCAGCAGCACCACCAGCCGGGCCCGCTCCACCTGGTCCGCCCGGTAGTGGCGGTAGCCGGTCGCGGGGTCCACGTGCGCGGGGGACAGCAGCCCCAGCCGGTCGTACAGCCGCAGCGCCTTGGCCGACAGCCGGGCGCGGGCGGCGAACGCGCCGATGGTCAGAGTCGCGTCGTCGTCCATCTCACGCAGCCTCGTCCTCCGTCACCGGACGGCCTGTTCCGCCCGGCGACCAGGACGCTCCGCCCTGCCCCAGGGGCAAGGTCAAGGGGCCTCAGCCGAGCGCCTTCTCCACGGCGGCGACGACGTCGGCCGACTCCGGCTCGGTCTGCGGGGAGAACCGGGCGACGACCTGGCCGTCCCGCCCGATCAGGAACTTCTCGAAGTTCCAGCGGATGTCGCCGGTGTGGCCCTCGGCGTCGGCGAACCCGACCAGCCGCTCGTACAGCGGGTGCCGTCCCTCCCCGTTGACCTCGACCTTCTCGGTCATCGGGAACGTCACCCCGTACGTCGCCGAGCAGAACTCGGCGATCTCCTCCGCCGAACCCGGCTCCTGGCCGAGGAACTGGTTGCAGGGCACGCCGAGCACGGTGAAGCCCTGTGCCGCGTACCGCTCCTGAAGCCGCTCCAGCCCGCTGTACTGCGGGGTCAGCCCGCACTTGGACGCCACGTTCACGACGAGGACGGCCCGGCCGGTGTAGGAGGCCAGATCCGCGGAGCCGCCGGCGAGGGCCCCTATCTCGACGCCGAGGGGGGAGGTGCCGTTGAGGTCAGTAGTCATGGTGCGGATGCTAACGCCGCGAGATGAATCGCCCCTTTCAGGGGGTGCGGGGCCGTATCGCGGCATGCGGCCCCGCCGCGCGGGCGCGAGGAGCGACGGCGGCCCGCGGACGGCGACGGACGGCGACGGAAGGTGACGGGTGGCGACGGACGGCGACGGAAGGTGACGGGTGGCGACGGACGGCGACGTACGGTGACTACGCCCCGCCGGCCCCGCGCACCAGCACGTCCCCCACCGCCGTACGCGAGTACAGCACCGACCTCCCCGCCCGGCGCCGCTCCACCAGACCGGAGCCGAGCAGCACCCGAAGATGCCGCCCCACCGACCCCAGCCCCTGCCCCGTCACGGCGACCAGTTGCGTCGTCGACAGCGGAGACGCCAGCAGCACGAGCACGGCCGCCCGGGAGGACCCCAGCAGCGCGCCCAGTCCCGCGGGCACGGGCACCCGGCCGCCGTCCCCGGCGAGGACACCCGAGGCCGGGTAGACGACGGCGTACCGTGACCGCTCCTCCCAGGAGACCCAGCCCGCGCGCGGGGTCACCGGTACGAACACCAGCTCGGCCCCGGCGATCGCGCGCGGCGGATACTCGTGCCCGTTGACCTGGAGCCGGCTGTCGCCGAGCCAGCGCGTGCCGGGCCGCAGGGCGTCCAGCACGGCCGCCCAGCCGCCCCGGCTCACCTGGGCGGTCCGGGCCACCACGTCGGCCTCCAGCACCCGTCTGCGCCGCTCCCAGTCGGGGCGTACGGTCTCGTGCCACACGTACTCCAGGAGTTCGGCGGCCCGCTGCGGCAGGTCGTCGCGCTCCAGCGCGGCGGGCAGCGGCCCGGCGAGGGCCGTGCGCAGATGGGCACGGGCGTCCCCGGGGCGGGCCGCCCGTACGCGCGCCACCTCCGCCTCGAAGGGCTCGCCGCCCCTCGGCGTCGGCGTGAGGAAGTCGGCGATCCACTCCCGGCCGAGCCCGGAGCGCACCAGCAGCGCGGAGACGGGGTCGGCCGCGAGCCGGGCGCGGTAGCCCGGGAGACGGCGGCGCAGCCACTCCCGCTCACCCGGATGCGAGGCCGTGCCCGCGTGGAGCAGCTTCAGGCCCGCGAAGGTCTCGGCGAGCGGCGAGAGCACGAAGCGGCTGCCCGCGAGCGTGTCGGCGTCGACCTGCCACCAGCCCATCGGACCCCCCTCCGGCACGGACGTTTCGCGGCACCGCGAAACAGTAACGGCGGCCGCACGGCCCGCACAGACTCCCGGCCATGCGCTACCGGGACCTCTTCCGCACTCCGCAGTTCACGCCTCTCTTCCTGTCCTCCGCCGCGCAGGTGGCCGCCCAGACCGTCGCCGGGCTCGCCCTGGGCACGCTGGTGCACCGGGCGACCGGCTCGCCGCTGCTGTCGGCGCTGAGCATGTTCGGCCCGTCGCTGGCCCAGGTGCTGGGGGCGACGCTGCTGCTGTCGGGCGCCGACCGGCTGCCCCCGCGGGCCGCGCTGAGCGGCGTCTGTCTGGCCTTCGCGGCCGGTACGGCCGTCCTGGCGCTGCCCGGTCTGCCCCTGGCGGCCGTGTTCGCGGTCGTCCTTCTCCAGGGCCTGGTCGCGGCGCTGGGCGGGGGAGTGCGCTGGGGGCTGCTGTCCGAGATCCTGCCCGCGGGCGCCTACCTGCCCGGACGCGCCGTGTTCAACATGACCAACGGGCTCCTCCAGATCGCCGGGTTCGCCACGGGCGGCGTGCTCGTCACGCTCCTGTCGCCGCACGCCGTGCTGCTGCTCGCCGCCCTGCTGTACGCGGCGGCCGCGCTGACCGCCCGGCTCGGGCTGACCCGCCGCCCGCCCCGTGCGCAGGGCCGTCCGTCGGTCGCGGCGACCTGGCGCGGCAACGCCCTGCTGTGGTCCTCGCGTGCACGCCGCCTGGTGTTCCTGGGGCTGTGGGTGCCCAACGGCCTGGTGGTGGGCTGCGAGGCGCTGTTCGTGCCGTACGACCCGGAGGGGGCGGGCACGCTGTTCGCCTGCGCGGCGCTGGGGATGCTGGCGGGGGACGTGGCCGTGGGCAGGCTGCTGCCCGCCCGGCTCGGGCGCCGGGCGGCGACGCCGCTGCTGCTTCTGCTGGCCGGCCCCTATCTGCTGTTCCTCCTGCGGCCGTCGCTCCCGGTGGCCGCCGCTCTGGCGGCCCTCGCCTCGATCGGGTTCGGCGCGTCGCTGGTCCAGCAGGAGCGCCTGGTCTCGCTGACGCCCGAGGGCCTGACGGGCCACGCGCTCGGGCTGCACTCCGCGGGGATGCTCACCGGCCAGGGCGTGAGCGCCGTGCTCGCCGGAACGGTGGCCCAACTGACCTCCGCGGCAACGGCGATGACGGTGACGGCGGGAGCGTCCCTCGTGGCGACCGTGACGCTGGCCCTCCTCGACCGCCCCTCCGGGAAACCCCGTTGAAGAGGGGGCGGACCTGTTCGTGGGCATGTTCCACGAGCTGTTCGGCACGCAGGCGCCCGAGGCGCGGCCGTGACCCCGCCCGGCGCCGCCCGCGGTGCCGGGCGGCACCGCCCCGGCCCCGGACGGCTCAGCCCTGCGGGTCGATGAACACCTCGGGCACCTTGTTGTCCTCCACCACCCGGGCCAGGAGCGCGGCCAGCCGGTCGCGCTCCTGCGGGTTCAGGCCCGAGGGCAGCTCGTCGATCCGGCGGCACGTCTCGTCGTAGAACTCCTCGGCCAGCCGGGCGCCGTCCTCCGTCAGCGCCACCCGCACCGCCCGCCCGTCGCGGGGATCCGCCTCACGGCGTACCAGTCCGCGCTGCGCCGTGCGGTCCACCAGTCCCGTCAGGCTCGACTTCGCCAGCCCCAGCATCTCGCCCAGCTCCCGCATCCCGTAGGGCTGGGGCATCAGCACGCACAGCAGCTTCCCCTGCTGCGGGGTCAGCCCGTACGCGTGGCTCGCATCGGCGTACACGGCATTCACCAGGTACGAGGACCGCACCAGCGCGGTCACCACGCTCATCTGTTCGCCACCGGCCTTTGCCATGGAGGAAGCGTAACGGCCGTCAGCCGTCCGTCCCCCCTTGCGCAGTTCCTCGGCCGACTCCGTGAACGCCTCCGCCGCGCGGCCGAAGCAGTCGAAGAGAACCCGCAGTTCGTCGGGCGAGCAGCCACGGACGATGTCGCCGACGCGTCTGCGCGCCGGGGCCATGGCGTGGTCGAGGCCGGCCGGTTCGGCGACCGGCTCGACGATGATCCTGCGCCGGTCGCCCGGGTCGGTGTGCGGCGGACGTAGCCGGCCTGTTCGAGGCGGTCGATCAGCCGGGTCGTCGGGCCGGTGGTGAGTCCGGTGCGGGTGCCCGGCTCGCCCGGGGGCATCGGGCCGGACAGGCCGAGGATGTTCAGTGCGTACAGGTCGGCCGCGCCCACCAGGACCTGTTCGACAGCTTCCTCAAGGGCACCACCCTGACCCTGGAGATCGTCGACCTGCGGCTGCCGGGCCGGGACACGACCGTGGTCCTCACGCGCGGCGGCGTCCGCAGGGGCCGGCGCCCCGTGCGGCTCGACAAGCGCGCCACCCACACGGTCGTACGGGACTCCGGGGACGGCCGCCGGCGGATCGCCGCCGTGCAGAAGACCGCGCACCGGCGTCCGGCGGAGGCCGTCTCCTTCCGGATGCGGCCCGCGACCAGGCCGCGCGCGTGACACCGTGCGGCCCGCTCCGGGATGCGGACCCCCGCGGGCCGCCCGATCATCGGAGGCGTGTCCACGACCGGCCGACGCCCCAGCGAGAAGCCCGAGAGGCCCGCCGCCGAGAAGAGCGGTGACGCGCCGCCCGCCGCCGCGTGGCGGAACCTGGTGACGGCCACCGTCGGCTTCACCCTCACCTTCTGGGCCTGGAACCTCATCGCCCCGCTCGCCGCCGACCTCGACGAGCGGCTCCACATGAGCTCCTTCGCCCAGTCCCTGCTGGTCGCCGTCCCCGTCCTGATCGGCTCCCTGGGCCGCGTCCCGGTCGGCGCCCTCACCGACCGCTACGGCGCCCGGCTGATGTTCCCGCTGGTCAGCGCCTTGACGATCGTGCCGGTGCTGCTGCTGATCCCGGCCAAGAACTCCTACGGCGCGCTCATCGCCGTCGGGTTCGTCCTCGGCCTCGGCGGCACGACCTTCGCGATCGGGGTCCCGCTGGTCAACTCCTGGTTCCCGCCCGCCCGGCGCGGCGCGGCCATCGGCGTCTTCGGGATGGGCATGGGCGGCGTGGCCCTGTCCGGCTACTTCACCCCGCGGATGTACCGGCAGAGCGAGAACCTGCCGTTCACCGTCCTGGCGCTCGCCCTCGCGGTGTTCGCGGTCGCCGCGTACTTCCTGATCGAGGATCACCCCGGCCGACCCGTTCCCAGCGCTCCGCTGACCACCCGGCTGGCCCGGGCCGGCCGCCTGCGTGTCACCTGGGAGCTGTCCGCCCTGTACGCCATCGGCTTCGGCGGCATCGTGGCCTTCGGCGTCTACCTGCCCACGTACCTCAGGACCTGGTACGGCCTGAGCGCCACCGAGGCCGGCACCAAGGCCGCGGGCTTCGCCCTGGTCGCCGTCGTCTTCCGGCCGATCGGGGGCTGGATCGCCGACCGGGTGCACCCGGCGGTCGTCACCTCCTGGGCGCTGGGCACGGTCGCCCTGCTGGCGATGGTCCAGTCCTTCGACCCGGAGCTGAACCCCGGCGCCACCGTCGCCCTGCTGCTGACGGCCGCCGGCCTCGGCACCGCCAGCGGCTCCGTCTTCGCGCTCGTCGCCCGCGTCACGCCGCAGCCCCAGGTCGGCAGCGTCACCGGCATCGTCGGCGCCGTGGGCGGCCTCGGCGGCTTCGTCCCGCCCCTGGTCATGGGCGCCGTCTACAGCGCCAAGGGGTCCTACTCCATCGGCTTCATGCTGCTGTCCGACCTGGCGCTCGCCGGGTGCGTGTACGCGTACGGGCGGATGCGGGAGGCCGGCCGCCCGGTGTGACACCGCCGCCTGTTGTCGGCCCTCTTGACAGGATGCGTGCAGTTTCGCGACGTTTGACCCTCGACGCGTCATGGGGGAACCGGGGGGAGCGGTCGGCCATGCGATCCGTACGGTCCACGAACAGATCCACGAACAGTTCCACGAACAGTTCCACGAACAGTTCCAGGAACAGCGCCCCGAGCAGTTCCGTGAACAGGGACATCACGATCCACCGCCCCCAGGAGCTGAGCACCCCGCTCCGCAGGGCCTGGCACCGCGCGATGGACGAGTCGCCGGGCTTCGCCAACCCCTTCCTGTCCCCCGAGTTCGCCGCCGCCGTGGGCCTCACCCGCGGCGGAGCCCATGTGGCCGTGCTCCACGAGGACGGCGAACCCGTCGGCTTCCTCCCGTACGAGAAGGGCGCACTCGGCGTCGGCCGGGCCATCGGACTCGGTCTGTCCGACTGCCAGGCCCTCGTGCACCGGCCCGGAGTCACCTGGGACACCGGTGAACTCCTGCGCGCCTGCGGACTGTCCGTCTTCGAGTTCGACCATCTCGTCGGGGAGCAGAAGCCGTTCGACGCCGCCGTCACCGGACGGTTCGCCTCCCCGGTCCTCGACCTGGAGCCCGGCGGCGGCGAGTACCCGCAGTGGCTGCGCGCCACCTACCCCGGCCTCGCCAGGACGACCCTGAAGAAGGAGCGCCGGCTGGACCGGCAGGTCGGCGCGTTCCGGTTCGTCCTCGACGAGCGCGACCCGCGCATGCTGCGCACCCTCATGCGCTGGAAGTCCGCCCAGTACCGCAGGACCGGCCGGACGGACCGGTTCTCCCGGCCGTGGATCGTCGCGCTCGCCGAGCACCTCTTCGACGTCCGAGAGGAGCACTTCACCGGCCTGCTGTCGGTCGTGTACGCCGGGGACCGGCCCGTCGCCGCCCACTTCGGCCCCCGCTCCCGCACGGTGCTCGCGGCCTGGTTCACCGCCTACGACCCCGAGTTCGCCTACTACTCGCCCGGCCTGATGATGCACCTGCGCATGGCCGAGGCGGCCGGCCGGGACGGCGTCACCCTCATGGACATGGGGCGCGGCGACAAGGAGTACAAGGACTGGCTCAAGACCCGCGAACTGCGCGTCGGCGAGGGGTTCGCGACCCGGCCGCACCCCGTCGCCGCCGCCCACCGCATGTGGCGCCGGCCGGTCCGCGGACTGCGCAACACCGTCCTCGCCCACCCCGGCCTGCGCGCCCCGGCGGACCGGCTGCTGCGGGCGGCGGGGGCGCTGCGCACCTCGGTCCGCACCCGCCCGCCCGGTCCCGCCGCCCGCGCCCGGCGCACGGAAGAGGGGTGACCGTGCCGTACGGAACCCGGCTCGCCGCCCGGATGACGCGACGGCTCGGCCGCGCGTGCGTCTACACGCCCTCGGCCAGACTGGCCCTGTACCTGGCCCTGCGGCGCTGGTGCCGGCCCGGCGGACGGGTGCTGATGTCGCCGGTCAACGACGACGTCATCCTGTTCGTCGTCCTGGCCGCCGGACTGCGCCCCGTCCAGGCACCCGTCTCCGTGTGGGACGGCAACATCGACCCCGACGCCGTCCCCGAGTCCACCTGGCGCGGCCTGGACGCGGTGCTGACCACCAACCTGTACGGCATGCCGGACCGGGTCGTGGAGATCCGCCGCCGCTGCGACCAGCTGGGCATCCCCCTCATCGAGGACGCCGCGCACGCCATCGGCACCCATGTCGACGGGCGGCCGGTCGGCACCTTCGGCGAGGCGGCCGCGTTCAGCCTGTCCAAGCACACGGCCGGCATGGCGGGCGGCTTCCTCGCGGTGGACGACCCCCGCGACCGCCGTGAGCTGGAGGCCCTGCGCGACGACCTCCTGGTCCCGGGCAGACTGCGCGCGGACCTGGAGACGGCCCTGCGCCCGCTGGCCCGTTCCGCGGTACGGCGCCTGGGCCTCGTCCGCCCGGTGTGGCGGACCCTCCAGCGCCTGGGCCTGCTGGAGCGCGACGGCTACCGCATGGACCTGCATGCCGCCCGGCTGGCGGCCGGCGCGCACAAGGCGCCGAGCCTCACCGCGTACGAGCCCTGGGTCCGCGTCGATCTGCACACCTACCGCGCCCGGCAGGGCCCGCTGGTCCGGGGGCAGCTGGGCGTCCGGCTCGCGGCGCTGGACCGCACCCTCACCCGCTGCCGGGCCGGTGTCACCCGGCTGTCGGACAGCGTGTGGGCCACGCCCCTCCTGCGTGAGAGGGCCCACGACGGCGTGCTGCCCCTCTTCCGCGTGCCCCTGCTCGTCCAGGACCGCGACACGCTGGTGGACCGTCTGGTCACCCATGGCGTGGTCGCGGGCTACCTCTACGATCCGCCGCTCGACGACTACGCGGGGGAGGAGTTCGCCGACCCGTCCCCCGCCCCCGGGCCGGCCCGCTGGTTCGCCTCCCACGTCCTGCCCGCCGACCCGCTCCAGGCCGGCCGGATCTTACGGGCCCTGCACCGGGAGGGCACGGGCCCGGCCAGGCCGCCCGGCCGGTAGGGCGCCGGCGCGTCGCTGCTTCGGCGTGTCTATGCGTCGTCGCCCCGGCGCTTCAGTGTTCCGGCGTGAACGCCTGCACGCGGACACCGGTGTCGCAGATACGGACCTCGGTCCTGTCGCCGCCGGGCGTGGTGAAGGCGGGGTCCAGCGGCCGGGACTCGCCGGGCGGCACCACGTCGAGACGGGCGAGGGGCTCGCACTCGTCGAGGCTGGTGAAGGTGAGTTCGGCCGAGGCGGAGGCGCCGGGGGAGAGATCGACCTCCGGCGCGTCCTCGGCGGATCCCGCCCAGTCGACGGGAAGTTCGGTGCGGCCGGCCTCGCCGACGAACAGCAGGGAGGGGAAGCCGCGGACCGTGCAGGAACCGTCGCCCCGGTTGGTGAGGACGACCGAGACGCGCCCCCGGCCGGTGCTGCGGGCCGCGGCCGTCAGATCCCCGGTGCGGCAGCGGTCGGCGGCGGGCGTGGGCAGCCGGTCGGCACCGAACAGCACGCCGGGGGGCGGCGAGGAGGGGGCCGTGGCCTCGCCGTCGGCCGTGCCGTCGCCGTCGTCGCTGCTGTCGCTGTCGCCCGTGGTGGCCGGGCCGTCGCCGCCCGGTGTGCCGCCGGTCTCCGGTCCCTCCCCGGCCGTGGTGCCGGCCGACGCCGGGCCCGGGGCCTTCCCCGGCGTGTCGTCGGAGCCGGACGAGGAGCAGCCCGCGGCCCCGGAGAGCAGCAGCACCACGGCTGCGGAGATCAACGGTCGGCGCATGGCTCCCACTGCCTCGTCGGACCTGACGGACTGCCCCGTCCCATGGAACCGAGGGTATTAGAATCCCGCCGATCAGTTCACCGGTGCTGCCCAGCGCACCGCCCAGGGAAGGGCACGCGTCCGTGAACCCGAGCGCCGAGACCGGTACCGCCGAGACCGGCACCGCCGAGACCGGTACCGCCGAGACCGGTACCGCCGAGACCGGTACCGCCGACGCAGGTACCTACGGCACCGGCACCGCCGGCCCGGGTGACGACCGCATACGCCGCAGGCGGTTCCTCGGCGCGGGAGCCGTCACCCTGGGCGCCGCGGGCGCACTGGCGGCCGGGCAGTTCCTGCCGGGCGACGCCTCGGCCTCGGTGGGCGGCCCGGACGCCCCGGCCGGTCCCGGCGCGGCGGTGAGCGGCACGGTGTTCAAGCTGGGCGTCGCCTCCGGCGACCCGCTGCCCACCGCGATCGTGCTGTGGACCAGGCTCACCCCCTCCACCGCGGGCAGCTCCGGCATCCTCCCGCCCTCGGTCCCCGTGACCTGGGAACTGGCCTCCGACAGCGGCTTCACGAAGATCGTCAAAAGCGGTACGGCGACCGCGAGCGGCAGCCTCGGCCACAGCGTCCACGTCGACGCGGGGGGCCTGACCCCGGCCACCGCCTACTGGTACCGGTTCAAGGCACTCGGCCGTACCTCCCCCACCGGCCGCACCCGCACCGCCCCCGCCGCCGGCAGCACCCCCGACCGGCTGCGCATCGCGCTCGCCTCCTGCCAGAACTGGCAGCACGGATACTTCACCGCCTACCGCGACATGCGGGAACAGGACCCCGACCTGGTGCTGTTCGTCGGCGACTACATCTACGAGTCCTCCGCCTACTCCTACCGCGTACGCCGCCACGAGGGCGGGGGAGCGCCCGTCACCCTCGCGCAGTACCGGGCCCGCCACGAGCAGTACGGCACCGACCCGGACCTGCGGGCGATGCGCGCCGCCGCACCGTTCGTGGCCGTGTTCGACGACCACGAGGTGGAGCAGGACTGGGCCGGTGACCAGGCGAACGACCCCGCGGCCTGGCCCCGGGAGAAGTTCCTGGCCCGCCGCGCGGCCGCCTTCCAGGCGTTCTACGAGCACATGCCGATCCGCACCGCGCAGAAGCCCGGCGGCTCCGGCGCGCTGATGTACCGCTCGCTCGACTTCGGCACGCTGGCACGGCTGCACGTCCTGGACACCCGGCAGTACCGCGACGACCAGGCGGCCACCGCCGCGGGCGCGCAGCAGACCGGCCGCGTCATCATGGGCGACACCCAGCGGAACTGGCTGGTGAACAGCATGCGCGGCTCCGGGGCGCGCTGGAACCTCGTCGCCTCCCAGGTGATGATGGCCGAGACCGACTTCCTCGCCGGCACCGGCAAGGAGTGGTCCTACGACGCCTGGGACGGCTACCAGAAGGAACGCGCCGCGCTGCTGCGGGAGTTCCGGTCCGTGCGCAACCCCGTGGTGCTGTCCGGCGACCGCCACCGCACCATCGTCAGCGACCTCAAGCTGGACTTCGCCGACCCCGGATCGGCCGTGGTCGGCGCGGAGTTCGTCGGCACCTCCATCTCCAGCAGCGGCGACGAGGACCTCCAGGCGTTCGCCGCCGAGTGGGCGCCCAAACTGGCGGACAACCCCCACTGGAAGACCGTCGACGCCCGGCGCGGCTATCTGCTCCTCGACTTCACCGCGGACGGCGCCGAGGCCCGGCTGAGGGCGGTCTCCACCGTGGTGACCCGGAACGGCACCACCACCACGGCCGCGGCCTTCCGGGTGGACGACGGCGTGCCGGGCGTGCGCCGGACCGACGTCCCGGCCGGCTCCCCGGGAGAGCCCGGGAGCGGGTCCCCGGCCGCCGGGGCCGGCTCCGCACAGCCCGCCACCGCCCCCTGACCCCCGGGAGAGAACGTGTTCACCACCCGATCCCGGCGGCGCGGCGGACCCCGCGGACACCGCCGCCCCCTGGCCGTGAAGACCTCGGTGCTGGCCGCCGCGGCCGCGGTGCTCGCGGCCGGCGTCTTCGTGGCGCTGCCCGGCGACGCCGACGCGGTCACCCCCGCGCGGGCCGACTTCGACGGCGACGGCACGTCGGACCTCGTCTACCGCAACCTGGAGGGCCGGCTGTACGTCAACACCGGCACGGCCGAGACGATGGCCCTGGACGCGGACGTGGCCCGGGTCAAGGACGTGCTGACGCCCGGCGACCTCGACTCCGACGGTGTCCAGGACGTGCTGACCCTCAGCGCCGGCGGAGCGCTGCGCGTCCACCCGGGCCTCTACGCCCGTACGCCCGGCGGCCTCGGCTCGTACCGCACGGTCGCGACCGGCTGGCAGATCTACAACAAGATCGCCGCTCCCGGGGACCTGAACCGCGACGGCCGTGCCGACCTGGTGGCCCGCACCCCGGCCGGCACCCTCTACTTCTATCCGGGCAAGGGCACGGGCGCGTTCGGCGGCCGGGTGCAGATCGGCACCGGCTGGCAGCAGTACGACGAGCTGATCGGCGCCGGCGACCTGGACGGCGACGGTGACGGCGACCTGCTCGCCCGCACCCCGGCCGGCGTCCTCTACCGCTGCACGGGCCGCGGCGGCGGCACCTTCGACGCCCGCGCCAAGGACCCGAGGACCGACTGGGCGTCGTACAGCCAGATCATCGGCGGCGGCGACTGGGACGGAAACGGCACGACCGACCTGCTGGCCAGGGACTTCTCCGGCGCGCTGTGGTTCCACCCCGGCGACGGCAAGGGCACCTTCGGCACCCGCTCGGCCCGCAGCAGGGGCTGGGGCCAGGTCACGCAGTTCGCGGGCGCCGGGAACAACCCGCACTTCGGCAAGTACGGGATCATGGCCCGCACGTCCGCCGGGTCGGTCTACGGCTACCGGGTGACCGGCACCGGCACGCTGACCGGCAAGGAGCTCGTCGGCCCGGCGGCCTGGCCCCCGTCGACGACGCGGCTCGCGTACGCGTCCTCCCTGCGGGACGTGGGCCTGGCCGACCTGGTCGTCCACTCCGTCTCCACCGGCCGGCTGTCGAATCCGGCGTACTACGCCCTGTCCGACCCCGAGATCGCCGGCGGCTCCACGTCGTACGGCCGGATCCTCGGCCCCGGCGACCTGACCGGCGACGGCAAGGGCGACCTGCTGTCCGTGACGACCTCCGGCACGGTGTACCTCAACGCGGGCAACGGCTCCGGCACCTCGGTCGCCGCGCGCGTCCAGGTCGCCACCGGCTGGCAGGCGTACGACGCCCTCGTCTCCGGCGGGGACTTCACCGGTGACGGCCGCCCGGACGTGCTGGCCCGTGACACCTCCGGCACCCTGTGGCGGCTGACGGGCACCGGCTCGGCGTCCGCGCCGTTCTCGGCCCGGGTGAGGATCGGCACCGGCTGGCAGCAGTACCGCAGGCTGTTCTCGCCGGGCGACGCGAACGGCGACGGCCACGCCGACCTGATGGCCACGTCCTCCTCCGGCGCCCTGTACCTCTTCGCGGCGACCGGCACCGGCACCTTCAAGCCCCGTGCCACGAAGGCCACGACGGGCTGGAGCGTGTGGACGGACCTGCTCTGAGCGGAAGGAAAGCCCTCCCGCGCCGCGGAACGCGTGATCCCATGGACGCACGGCGACGGAGACGAGCGCGTCCTCGGGGCCGACCCTGACGAGGCAGGTCGCCGAAGCCGGCCGGGCCGGCCTCCTCGGCGCCCCCGGCCGGCCGGGCCGCACGGTCGCCCGGCCGGTACCCCGACGGCCCCGAGGACGGCGGGACATGAGGGAAGCGGTGACGCGGGCGGCGGAGGCGGAGACGGCGGCGCAGCCCTGCGGCGCCCGTGAAATTCACATGCAGACGGCGACGCACGGTGATAGACAGCCGCAGTGGAAGAGACTCTCGAGTTCCCTGCCCTGCTGCGGCTGATCGACGAACGGTCGACCGCGTTCCGTGCCGCGATAGCCGCCGCGCCCGACCTCGACGCACAGGTGCCGACCTGCCCCGAGTGGACGCTGTTCGATCTGGCGCAGCACCTGGGCGAGGGGCGCAGAGCCTGGGCCGCGACCGTCGCGGAGGGGCCCGGCGCCTCGGCCAGGTCGGCCCCGGAGGGCCCGGCAGCGCCCCGGGAGCGCGAGGCCCTGCTGGACTGGCTGGCCGCGTCGGCGCAGCACCTGCTCGACGCGCTGCGGGAGGCCGGCCCGGACCGCGGCTGCTGGACGTGGTGGGGTGCCTCGCAGTCGCCGCAGACCTGCGCGGCCGTCGCCCGGCACCAGCTCCAGGAGGTCGCGGTCCACACCTACGACGCCCAGCTCGCCGCGGGCGTCCCGCAGCCGCTGCCGGCCGAGGTGGCGCTGGACGGCGCCGAGGACTTCCTCCTCACCTGCGTCGCCACGACCAGCCCCTGGCCGCACAAGCCCGCCACCGTCGACTTCCACGCCGCCGAGGGCCGCTCCTGGCGCCTGAGCCTGTCCGCCGAAGGCGCCCGGACCACCCGCGTCACCGACGCGACCCCCTCCGACGCCTCCGCCCGGGGCACGGCCGCCGACCTGGTCATGGTCCTCTACGGCCGCGCCGCCCTGCACTCCCTGGAACTCGACGGCGACCCCCACGTCTTCGCCCTGCTGGCGGCCTGGGAACCGGAGGACTGACCGGCCGGACCGGCCCGGAACCGCACGGGGCCGGCGGCTACCTGCCTGCCGCGCCCTTGTCGCCGATGCGGACGATCTTGTGGCTGGTGCGGTTCATGCCGACGACCAGCTCGGTGGTGCCGCTGCCCCAGGTGAGGGTGATGACGGCCTCCCTGGAGGTGCCGACGGTGCCGTTGTCGGTGACCTTCCAGGCGAGCGGGACGTTCTGGGCGCGCAGGACGCCGTCGGCGTGCTCCCGGCTCTCCCAGGCCGTCAGCCGCTTCTGGAGGGCAGGGGTGAGGTAGTGGCCGCGCAGCGCCTTCTCGAGGCCGCGGCCGTCCTCGTCGGCCTTCGAGTCGACGTAGGCGCCGTAGAAGTCGGCGATGCGGCTGATGTCGTCGGACGGCTTGCCGCTGACACTGCGCGGGGCGCCGGCCGATGCCTGGGCGGTGATGCCGAGGCCGAGGGCCACGGCGAGGGCGCCAGCGGTCAGAACGGCGCGGGTCCTGCTGATCATGCGTGTTCTCCGTTGTCCGAGTGGTGCGGAAGCGCGCCGGTCGGCGCTGTCGGTGCGCGACGGGCTTCCTCCCCACCCCCGTGGCGGAGGGCGGCCCCGGTCGTGCGGCCGGTGCCTGCCCGGGCGGGCCCGGGCACGGCTGTCCCCATGGACGAATAGACGAACAAAGGGGTGTTGTCGCACACCGCCTGCCGTCGACCGGTCGGTCCGGCCCTGGTCGGTGCGACACCAAGAGCATCGGCCGTCACGGCGGCCCGGCGCAACGCCGGACGCCCTCGCGGCGGGGGTGGAACCATCCCAGCACATCTGACGTGCAGATATATGGACCGCCTGGGATACGGGAACGCAGGGGAGAGCGGGGTAACGGTGCCGACCGGGGACGATGTCGAACAGTTCGCGGCGCTGCTGCGCCGCCTGAAGGACCGCACGGACCGCAGCTACGGCTCCCTGGCCCGGCGCCTCAGCATGAACACCTCCACGCTGCACCGCTACTGCGCGGGCGAGGCGGTCCCGCAGGACTACGCACCGGTGGAGCGCCTGGCCGCCTTCTGCGGGGCGACGGCGGAGGAACGCCTCGAACTGCACCGTCTGTGGCTGCTCGCGATCGCGGCACGACAGCGGCCGAGAGCGGGTGAGGAGGAGGCGGAGCCGGCAGCAGCCGAGGGCGTGCGGACCGCGCGTCCGGACGACCGGACGGCGCAGGGCGCGGACGGCGACAAGGACGGCACCGACGGCGGCACCACGACCGGCGCGTCCCCGCACCCCGACGCGGGCGTACCCGGCACCGGCCCGCTCCCGCCCGGTGCACCCGGACCGGGCGGGAGCGGGCCGACGGCCGGGCGGGCCGCGGCCCGCCCGGCCGGACGGCCCTGGTACCGCCGGCGCCGCACCGCGGTCGGCGCCGCCGCGGCGGCCGCGCTGCTGGCGGCGCTGGGCAGCCTGCCGGCGCTGTCGGCCGACCGGTCCCACGACAACGTGGCGAAGGCCCCCGGCCGGTCCCGTACGACGGGAACCGGTGCACCGGACAGCCCCGGACCGAAGGGCGGACCGTCGGCGGACAAGAAGAACGGCACCTCGGCCGGCGCCTCCGTGCCGGCCGGGGTGCCGCTGGCCTGGACCGCCGACTCGCAGATCTGGGAGGGCGGTTGCGGACACGACTACGTCATCGGCAAGGAGCCGCCCCAGGTGCCCCCGCCGCCGGTGCAGCAGGACGCCGAGGCGTGGGCGGCGACGCAGGAGGCGGTGCCCGGCCGGCAGACGAGGGTGCAGGTCTCGGTGCAGGGGAAGTCGTCCACGGCCGTGGTCCTCCAGGCCCTCCGGGTCCGCGTCGTCAGCCGCGGGACCCCGGTCACCGGCAACGTGTACGCCATGGGCCAGGGCTGCGGCGGCGACCTGGCGCCCCGTGAGTTCTCCGTGAACCTGGACGCCGACCGTCCGATCGTCCGCGCACGCTCCGGCGGCGACACCGAAGTGCCCCTCCCCGTGGTGCGGTTCCCCTACCGCGTCTCCGCCGAGGACCCGGAGGTGCTGCTGGTCACCGCGACCACCGAGACCTACGACTGCATGTGGTACCTGGAACTCGACTGGTCCTCCCAGGGCCGCACCGGCACGGTCCGCATCGACGACCACGGCCGCCCGTTCCGCACCAGCGGCATCAAGGGCCTGCCCCACTACTGGTACGGCACCGACGACGACGGCCTGCGCCAGTGGGTCCCCCTCGACTCGTGACCGAGCCCGGCCGAGCCAGGGCCCGGCCCCGCGGCACCCGCCCGAGGGGGCACCGAATTCTTGCCGAGGTCAACGGTGTTGCTGTGCGATGCCGTTCTCCCCGGTCGGTTTCGATCGATCCTGGGCACTGATCAGGAGCCACCCGTTGCGCTGGCGTTCGGCGCCGTTGATGTCACTCATGGATGTCAAACGGTCCATCCGTATGTGCTCGCCGACACGATGGTCTCGTGGCTGACCCGGAGGGCACCGCGGCCGAGACCACGGCGTACCACCGAGCACTCGATGAGGGCGCCGACCTACGGCACCACTTCCGCCACGCTGACGAAGCAGGCGGCTTCTGGTACATCGAGGCCGTACCCGACCGCGGAGATCGGGAGGGATGCACGGGTGCTGAATGCCTGCCGGCGGGTGTCGCCCGACGAAGGCGAGGGTCACCCGGCAGAAGTCGGCGAGCGGCCCGGGTGAGGTGCAGGTGTCTCGTCAGACCTTCTCGACTCGCACGGAGCGGCCGGCGAGAAGCTGACGCAGATCGTCGGTGTCCGAGGCGAAGACGGTTGCCTGGGCTCCCCGCGCGGCTTCCCGTACGGCCACGGCTGCCAGAACGGCGTCGATGGCGTACTTGTGTCCGTGCAGGCCGGCGGTCTTCAGCATGTCTCGTGCCGTGGCGGTCACCTGGTCGTCCGTGTGCACGATGCGGATCCGGGACAGTGCCCAGTTCCACAGTGCCTGCCTCGACGTTTCGCGAGGATCCCATGCCTCCAACGTGGTGAGTGCCGAGGTGACGACGGGGATGTCGAGCCGTGGAGCCGCCTTGATCAGCGCGACCATCTCCCGATCGCCCTGAATCGTCTTGGAAAGGGCCTCGGAGTCGAACACGAAGACGCGTTGTTGTGGCTGGCGCAGCTTCGCTCGGGCAGTACGGCTCACGCGGCCGCACCGGGACGCGATCGCTCCTCGTCATGCCAGCCGTCGATGGCGGCGATGCGGTCGAGCGCCGCCTGCTGCTCGTCGTCCGTCACCGGCCCGTGCTCTTCCTCAAGGCGTTCGGCCAGCTCGCGCAGCCGGTCCATGGCGTCCTGGTGGGCGGCGGCGGCCGCGATGTAGCCGGACACCCCCCGCGAGTCGACACGCTCCTTGATCGACTCGACAAGTTCTTCCGGCACGGTGATGGTGATTTTCCGAGTGGCCATACTTGAAGTATGCCGGATTCCGCGTCGGGCATCCCGGCTTTCTCCGAGGCTCGACCCGAAAGCCCCGCCGTCCTCTCCTGGCCGCAGCTGAGCCGTCAGAGGTTTCCGGCCCTCCGGGCGATCGGTTGCGACCGCCCCTCCACTTCCCTCCCGACGGCTCGGGTGGGTACCTGCGGACTCCGGGTGACGGCGTCCCGCACGGTACCTGAGACGGCGAAGGGCCGGTCCTGGAGAGAACCGGCCCTGGCCACAGTGCCCCCGGCAGGATTCGAACCTGCGACACCCGCTTTAGGAGAGCGGTGCTCTATCCCCTGAGCTACGAAGGCAGCGGCAGGCGCGGAGAAGCGCTGCCGCCGACAGTGTAGCGGGTGGTCGTTCGAGGGACGGGGGAGTTCGGGGGCTTATTACTTGCGAGTCACCCGGATCCGGTACGTGCCCTCCAGGTCCGCCGCCGCGACAGTGATCCTGACGCCCCGGCGGGGGTCCTCGAAGGTCTCGCCGGGGGCGAAGGGCGCGTCGGAGAGTTCGGCGTGGACGTTGGGGCTGCGGGTGCAGCCCCCGCTGTCGCGGCGGGAGTCGTGGACGCGGACGGGCCCCTGGCCGGTGTCGACCTCGGCGTCGACCTTGTAGACGAGCACTCCGGGGCGGCAGACGGCCTCGTCGTTGCCGCCGCGGGTGCGCAGCTCGACGGCGTAGCCGGTGCGCCGGTCGAGGGGGACGAAGAGGAGCTTCGGGCCGCCCGCCGTCCACAGCGGCGTCAGCTCGTACTCCGCCGTCCCGGAGGCGGCCGCGCAGCTGATCTGCGCCGAGTCCAGCCAGCCCAGCTTCCACTTGTGCCAGCCGAGGAAGTCGTTGTTGGCCCCCCAGTCCTCGCTCATGATGTCCCAGTGGCCGACCGCGCCCCCGCCCTCCTGGGTGTAGAGGTCGGGCAGCCCGAAGACATGGCCGTTCTCGTGCGGCAGCACCCGGTAGCCGGTGCGGTCGTAGGAGCCGGAGCCGTCGTCCTGGCGGGAGTAGACGAAGGAGGCGTTGGCGACGGGCGCCCCGTCGGCCACGGGCGCCTCGGGGTTGCCGGCGAACGTCACCGACAGGACCGTGTCCAGGGCGGAGGGCCCCGCGTTGGGGGTGACCAGGACGTTCAGCAGGTCGTACGTCCGGAAGTCCACCTCCGGGTCGGCCGCGGCCACGATGTCCTGCACCAGCCGGCGGTAGCCGGGGTCGAAGGGCGCGCCGCGCTCTATGCCGTACTCCAGGAACGGTTTCGGCATGCGCAGCCAGTGGGTGACCGGCGCCTCGGGGCGGTAGTCGAGACGGCCGTAGCTGGCGGTGCGGAACCACTCCCGGGTCTGCGGGAGGAACTCGCGGTAGCGGTCGAGGGCGCGGCCCTCGCCGGGGGCGTCGGAGAAGTCGACCATCAGGGTGAGCGCGCGGACGGTGCCGGTGGAGCGGGTGTAGCCCGAGGAGGTGGGGACGCCCTCCGACATCTGCACCTCGGTCCCGCCGTTGATCATGCAGGGTGCCAGCGCCGAGGTGGGGGCCAGGGGGGCCGGGCCGGGGCCGGACGTCGTGCCGGACTGTGTCAGCCGGCCGCTGCCCGCCGAGGTCCCGACCGCCAGCGTGAGTGCTGTCACGGAGGCGAGGGTGGCGACCCGGCGCGGGCGTATGCGGCGGCTGGTCGGCTGCGGCTGCATGCGAGGGATCCTTCGCTCCAGGCAGCCGCCCGTCACTGGCTGCACCCTTTCGATCACCCTGTGCCGGGGGTCGCGGGAGCGCGCGCTGGAAGAGACCGATCGTGCGATCGGCGCTGGATGAACCGTGATCCAGGTCACATGAATTCTTCCAGAGGTCGGGAAATAACCGGGGAGCCGTTCCCCGTTTAATCGTGCGTACGGTGAAACGGGGATCCTTTCCCCGGATCGCCGCCCGACCGTCAGAGGTTCGAGACCCGAAGGAGTACGCCGTGCAGACGACGACCCTCCCCGCGCCGCGGCCGGCGATCCGGCTGCGTGCCGACGCTCTGCGCAACCGGGAGCGGATCGTCACGGCCGCCCGCGAGATGTTCACCGAGTTCGGTCCCGACGTACCGCTCGACGAGATCGCCCGCCGGGCCGGCGTCGGCAACGCCACGGTGTACCGCAACTTCCCCGACCGCGACGCGCTGGTGCGTGAGGTCGTCTGCTCCGTCATGGAGCGGACGGTCGCCGCCGCCGAGGACGCGCTCGCGGAGACGGGGGACGCCTTCGAGGCCCTGGAGCGCTTCGTGCACGCCGCCGCCGCCGAGCGGGTCAGCGCGCTGTGCCCCATGGTCGAGAGCACCTTCGACAAGAACCACCCGGACCTGGAGGCGTCGCGCCTGAGGTGCGAGCAGCTCATCGGGGAGATCATGGACCGCGCCAAGGCGGCCGGCCAGCTCCGCGCCGACGTGGGCATCGGTGACCTGATGGTCGCGGTGGCCCAGCTCAGCCGGCCCCCGGCCGGCACCCTCTGCCTGAACGCCGACAGGTTCGTCCACCGTCATCTGCAGCTGTTCCTCGACGGGCTGCGGGCTCCGGCCCGCTCCGCCCTGCCGGGGACGGCCCTGACCATGGAGGACCTGCGCAAGACCTGACCGATCAGTTCGGCGCTCCACGGCGGTCATCACCTCTGCCGGGCCCGCGGCGGCCGCCGCCGGGCCGTGGCCGACCGCGTCCTCCTGTCTGACCCAGTCCCGATTTTTCCGTTACGCAGTACTGAAGTGGGTACCCCCATGTCTGAAACAGCCTCCAAGGCATCACCGGCCTCACCGGCCTCCCCCGTCCCTGATCCGGGTCGGTGGAAGGCTCTTGTGTTCATCGCGTTGGCGCAGTTGATGGTCGTGCTGGATGCGACGATCGTGAACATTGCGTTGCC
>NZ_JBIVOX010000013.1:0-228150 GCF_044754345.1 Streptomyces sp. NPDC093094
CTTCGGTCTTGCGTCTCCGACTCTATCAGACCGTTTCCCGGCCCGATTTCCTCGGTGCTTTCCAGGGTCCCGCTCCCGCGTTTCCCTTTCCGGCGGTCCCGACTTTATCAGAAGTTTCGAGCCGGTCTGACCGGCCATCCTTTTCCGAATTCATCGGGGTGGCTTCATTGATATCGATGAGATCGATGTTTCAAGAAGCAGGTAGATACTAACCTGCCGCCGACCGGACCATGTCCAGTTCCAGGCAACTGTTCGAATCTACCTCCCCGCCTGCTCCGTGTCAACGGTTCTGGCGGGACGAAGAGGACACTAGCAGCTCACGGGGCCGTTCCGCACATCAGGCGGCGGTCGGCACGGTGGCGCTTCGTTCGGTGTCGGCGACATCGCCGGTGGCGCCCTCGCGGGCGGCCCGGCCGCCGAGGACGTAGACGTACAGGAGGAAAGCCAGCTCGGCGGCGATGCCGATCGCGATGCGTGCCCAGGTGGGCAGGCCGGAGGGGGTGACGAAGCCTTCGATGGCGCCGGAGACGAAGAGGACCAGAGCCAGGCCGATCGCCATGCCCACGGCCGCGCGTCCTTCCTCCGCGAGGGCGGTGCGGCGGGTGCGGGGGCCGGGGTCGACGAGAGTCCAGCCGAGACGGAGCCCGGTGCCGGCGGCGACGAAGACCGCGGTCAGTTCGAGCAGGCCGTGCGGGAGAACGAGGCCGAGGAAGGTGTCGAGGCGCCCGGCGGACGACATCAGGCCGATACCGACGCCGAGGTTGAGCATGTTGAGGAAGAGGATCCACAGGACCGGCAGACCCAGGAAGATGCCCAGGACCAGACACATGGCGGCGGCCTGGGCGTTGTTCGTCCAGACCTGCGCGGCGAAGGACGTCGCCGGGTGGCTGGAGTAGTAGGTCTCGTACTCGCCGCCGGGGCGGGTCATCTGGCGGAGCTCGCCGGGGGCTCCGATGGACGCCTGTACCTCGGGGTGGGTGCCGATCCACCAGCCCAGGAGGGCCGCGACGAGGGTGGACAGCAGCGCGGTGGGTACCCACCAGTGCCGCGAGCGGTAGACGGCGGCCGGGAAGCCGTGCACGAGGAAGTCCGTGACGTCGCGCCATGAGGCGCGGCGGGTCCCTGTGACGGCACTGCGCGCGCGTGCGACGAGTTGGCTGAGTCTGCCGGTGAGCTGCGGGTCGGGTGCGCTGGACCGGATCAGGGACAGATGGGTGGCGGTGCGCTGGTAGAGGGCGACGAGTTCGTCGACCTCGGCGCCGGAGAGGCTGCGGCGGCGCCGGAGCAGGGCGTCGAGGCGGTCCCACTCCGCCCGATGGGCGGAGACGAAGACGTCGAGGTCCATCGGTGTGCCTGCTCCTCGGCTGGTCGTCGCCTGTCGGCGCTTCTCGTCGCTCGACTGTGCTCGCCTTCGGCGGGCTCGTCATGGATGTCAGCTTGTCGTACTGCGACGCGATGCGTCCTCAGCTTGGCAGACTGGCGGATCTCGGGGCAGGTCGGGGAAGGGCGGCGGGCGTGAGTGAGCTGGTGACGGGTGAGGCTGTGGCGTTGGAGCTGCGCCCGGCGAAGCTGCCGAGCAGGGCGCTGGCCGTGTTGCTCGACCTGGTCGTGGCCGGGGTCGTCTATACGACCGTGTCGATCGGCCTGGCGATAGCCACGGCGTCGCTGGACGACGCGGCACAGATGGCGGTGTCGATCGCGTCCTTCGTCCTCGTGCTGGTGGGCGCGCCGATCGCGGTCGAGACGCTCAGCCACGGCCGTTCGCTCGGGAAGACGGCGTGCGGTCTGCGGGTGGTGCGGGACGACGGCGGGCCGATCCGGTTCCGGCACGCGCTGGTGCGCGGTGCGGTGGGTGTCGTCGAGATTCTGCTGACGCTCGGGGTGGTGGCCTGTGTCGCCTCGCTGATGTCGGCGCGCGGCAGGCGTCTCGGTGATGTCTTCGCCGGGACGCTCGTGGTCCGGGAACGGGTGCCTGTCGCGCCGAGCGGGTATGTGCCGCCGCCCCCGCCCTGGCTGTCGGGGCGCTTCTCGTCGCTCGACCTGTCCGCGGTGCCCGACGGGCTGTGGCTGGCGATCCGGCAGTACCTGACGCGGATGCGGCAGCTCGACCCGCAGATCGGGGCGGCTATGGCGGGGCGGCTCGCCGCGGACCTCGCGGCACGGACGGGGGCGCCGGTTCCGCCGGGCGTTCCGCCGGGCGCCTTTCTGGCCGCGGTGCTGCAGGAGCGGCAGACCCGGGAGGCCCAGCGGGCCTTCGGCCGGGGCACGGCCGCCGGCGGGCAGGGGACCGGGACAGCGGAAGCCCCCTGGGGTCCCGGAGTGCCCGGCGTGTCTCCCGGGGTGTCCGGAGCGCCCGGTCCGTACGGGGCCGCGGCGTCGGCGCAGGGTGACGGGGGCGGGGCCTACGTCCCGTCCGTGCCGGCTGCGCAGGCCGCTCCCGCGGTTCCGGAGGCCGAGCGGCCGTCGGGCGAGCGGCCCACCGGGGGTTTTGCGCCTCCCGCGTGATCCGGGCCGTGTCCGGACGGCCGCCCGCCGGAGGTCGGTCGGGTCGGTCCCGGTCGGGTCGGTCCCGGTCGGGTCGGTCCCGGCCCGCTCAGTCCCAGTCCCGGCCCGCTCAGTCCCGGTCCGCGAACTGCGACGGCGGCGTGTCGAGGTCCTCCAGCTCGATGCCGGGGGCCGCCAGGACCACGTCCCCGGCGATGTGGACGGCGTGCTGTTCTCCCGTGTCCAGGGCTGTGACCTGGTATTCGTCCACGGTCAGGGGGCCGTTGTCAGTGGCGTGTGCTTCGCTCTTCACCAAGGCCCAGGACTGATCCAGGGTGCGGGGGGCGAGGACCGGGTCCGTGAACGCGACCAGGCGTACGCGGGTCGCCTGTCCGGAGGGGGTGAGGCGCAGGAGACGGGCTGTGGCGACGAGGAACGCGGGGGACGTGCCGGTGAAGGCGTGGGCGCGCACATTGCCTTCCGCGGCATGGGTGCCGGTGGGGTCCGTGCGGACCCAGGTGACGCCGTCGAGGGCGGCGCCACGCACCTGCCAGCCGCCCGCGTGGAGTTCCAGGCGGAGGGGGCGGCCCAGCTCGTCCAGGGCGAGGTCGACGGAGCCGTGGGGGTCTCCCGCCGGAGTGGTCAGCTGGGAGACGTAGCGCCAGCCGGAGGGGCCGGGGGCGCAGTGGAAGTGTTCGAGCGCGAGGGGGGTGTGATCGTGCGGATCGTGGAGCGAATAGCGGCCGCGGGGCATGGGGGTCCTGGGTTCTGACGGCTTGGGCTCGGTCTCCGCAATTCTGACGGGCTCCGGCCGGGGCCCTGTCTCGAGGCCGCCGGCCGAGCCGGCGGTGTCTGCGGCAGGCCGCTCGGGCCGGCCGAAGGGGCAGGCCCCCGGCACGGGGGTGCGGGGGCCTGCCTCTGAGGATCCGGTACGGCGGTACCGGCGACCCTGGCCGGGTGCCGGTACCGGCAGCCTCGGCTCAGTAGCGGTAGTGGTCCGGCTTGTACGGGCCGTCGACCTCGACACCGATGTAGGCGGCCTGCTCCGGACGCAGGGTGGTGAGCTTGACGCCCAGCGCGTCCAGGTGGAGCCGGGCGACCTTCTCGTCCAGGTGCTTGGGCAGCGTGTACACACCGGTCGGGTACTCGGCCTGCTTGGTGAACAGCTCGATCTGGGCCAGCGTCTGGTCCGCGAAGGAGTTGGACATCACGAACGACGGGTGGCCGGTGGCGTTGCCCAGGTTCAGCAGACGGCCCTCGGACAGCACGATGATCACCTTGCCGTCCGCGAAGGTCCAGGTGTGGACCTGCGGCTTGACCTCGTCCTTGACGATGCCCGGGACCCGGGCGAGGCCGGCCATGTCGATCTCGTTGTCGAAGTGGCCGATGTTCCCGACGATGGCCTGGTGCTTCATCCTGGCCATGTCGGCGGCCATGACGATGTCCTTGTTGCCGGTCGTGGTGATGAAGATGTCGGCCGTCTCCACGACCTCGTCCAGGGTCGTGACCTGGTAGCCGTCCATCGCCGCCTGGAGCGCGCAGATCGGGTCGATCTCGGTGACGATCACCCGGGCGCCCTGGCCCCGCAGCGACTCCGCACAGCCCTTGCCGACATCGCCGTAACCGAGGACGACCGCGGTCTTGCCGCCGATCAGGGTGTCGGTGGCACGGTTGATCCCGTCGATCAGGGAGTGACGGCAGCCGTACTTGTTGTCGAACTTCGACTTGGTGACGGCGTCGTTGACGTTGATCGCCGGGAACAGCAGCGAACCGTCACGGTGCATCTCGTACAGACGGTGCACACCGGTCGTGGTCTCCTCGGTGACACCGCGGATCTCGGACGCCAGCTGGGTCCACTTCTGCGGGGTCTCGGCCACCGTGCGGTTGAGGAGCTCCAGGATGACGCGGTGCTCGTCGGACTCGGCGGTGTCGGGCGAGGGGACCTGGCCGTCCTTCTCGTACTCGACGCCCTTGTGGACGAGGAGGGTGGCGTCGCCACCGTCGTCCAGGATCATGTTCGGGCCGCCGGTGGGGGTGTTCGGCCAGGTCAGCGCCTGCTCCGTGCACCACCAGTACTCCTCCAGGGTCTCGCCCTTCCAGGCGAAGACCGGGACGCCCTGGGGGTTGTCCGGAGTGCCGTTCGGGCCGACGGCGACGGCGGCGGCCGCGTGGTCCTGGGTGGAGAAGATGTTGCAGGAGGCCCAGCGGACCTCGGCGCCCAGGGCGACCAGGGTCTCGATCAGGACGGCGGTCTGCACGGTCATGTGCAGGGAGCCGGTGACACGGGCGCCCGCGAGGGGCTGTGCGGCGGCGTACTCCTTGCGGATCGCCATCAGGCCGGGCATCTCGTGCTCGGCGAGGGTGATCTCCTTACGGCCGAACTCGGCCAGGGAGAGGTCGGCGACCTTGAAGTCCTGTCGGTTGTCGACAGTCGTCATTGCGAGCTGCTCCTCGGGGTTGGGGCGAGGTGTGGGTACGGCTGGTCTGCGCGGCGGCGGACACAGGGGTGCCCGAAAGAGGACACAGGCATGCCCGCGTGCGCGCAGCGCAGTCCGTCGGAGGCCCTCTCTCCCTCGGTCGGTCCGCCAGGGGACCGCCCGACCGCCATCAGCAGCGACGTCTGGCTCCATCCCAAGCTACACCGCTGGGCCCGGCCGTCCCCAGTCCGCCTTCGAACACATCGAGCCGATCATGCGGGGGCCGCGGGCGGAGGTGTCACCGGGCGGGCGCTACTGTCTGCGGCCGAACGGGCGGCACGAAGGGGCGAGTTCATGACATCGGCGCGCAGGCTGTCGGCGGCGGGGTGGCTGATCGGGGTGCTGGGACTCGGGGTGGCGGCCGGCTGCTTCTGGGCGGCGTGGACCGGTCACCGGACGAGCACGGTCGGCGGTGACTCGATGAGGCCGACGTACCGGCAGGGGGACACAGTGATCATGGAGGTGGTCGACGGGTCCGAGGTCGGCCGGGGTGACGTCGTGCTGGTCTCCGTGCCGCAGACGCGGGGCCTGCCGGTGATCAAGCGGGTCGTCGGGGTGGGCGGCGACCGGGTCGTGTGCTGTGAGGGCAGCGGGGCCGGGGCGCGGCTGCTGGTCAACGGGCGGCCGCTGGAGGAGCCGTACGTGGCGGACGGGGTCGTGGACGGTGCCGCGGGCGGTGTCCTGAACCAGCCGTACGACGTGAAGGTGCCGGAGGGCCGGCTGTTCGTGCTCGGCGACCACCGGGCGAACTCCAGGGACTCGCGGTCGTACGGGCCGGTGCCGGCCGGGGCCGTGCAGGGGCGTGTGCCGGACGGGTGGACGGTTCCGGCGGGGCCGGCGGTGCTCGGGTCGGTCGGGTGCGTCCTCGCCCTCGCCGGTCTGGGGCTGGGCGTCGCCGGCAGGGCGGCGCGGCGGCGGGGCGGGGTGCCGACGCCGTCGTGGCCGCCGGGGGCCTGAGAGGGCGCGGCAGGCTCGTGGAGGCGAGGCGCGGTGCGGCCGGGACCGGGTCCTGGTGTCCGCGCGGCTCCTCGGCGGCTCGGCCGCACCGCAGGCGTCGGGTCCGAGGAGGGGTGGCCGCCTGCCGGGGGGCGGCTGCCCCGTGCCGGATCGGCCCCGCTGCGGATCGAGGGAACCGGAGGGAGCTCGTCCGGCCCGCCGAGCCGGTCGGTGGCCTTGCGGGCGGTGCTCGGCGGCGTGTGGTCCGTGGCCGGTGGGGACCGGACCGCCCGGGGCGGTCAGCCGCCGCGCTGCGGCGGAGCACGGGGCCGGAGAGACCTGGAGAGACACGGCGGGCCCGCCGGGAGATCGGCGGGCCCGTGGGGTGCGGTGCGGGGATCCGGTGGTCAGTGGCCGACGGCCGGGCCGCCCGGGGTGGCCTCCCGGTCGGGGCCCTTGGCGGCCTCGGACGCGCTGAAGATGTCGGGTTCGAGGTAGATGACACGGGCGATCGGGACGGCCTCGCGGATGCGGGCCTCGGCGGCGTCGATGGCCCGGGCGATCTCGGTGGCGGTGCCGTCGTGCCGTACCGCGACCTTGGCGGCGACCAGGAGCTCCTCGGGGCCGAGGTGCAGGGTGCGCATGTGGATGAGGCCGGTGACGGTGTCGCCGTCGACGACGGCGGCCTCGATCCGCTGGACCTCCTCGATGCCGGCGGACTCGCCGAGCAGCAGGGACTTGGTCTCGATGGCCAGGACGACGGCGATCAGGACGAGCAGGACGCCGATGCAGACGGTGCCGATGCCGTCCCAGACGCCGTCACCGGTGAGCAGGGCGAGGCCGACGCCGCCCAGGGCGAGGACCAGGCCGACCAGTGCGCCCAGGTCCTCCAGGAGGACGACGGGCAGCTCGGGGGCCTTGGCCCGGCGGACGAACTGCTTCCAGGAGAGCTCGCCGCGCAGTCCGTTGGACTCCTTGATGGCGGTGCGGAAGGAGAAGGACTCGGCGATGATCGCGAAGACGAGGACTCCGACCGGCCAGTACCAGTGCTCGATCTCGTGCGGGTTCTTGATCTTCTCGTAGCCCTCGTAGAGGGCGAACATGCCGCCGACGGAGAACAGGATGATCGAGACGAGGAAGGCGTAGATGTAGCGCTCGCGCCCGTAGCCGAAGGGATGCTGCGGAGTGGCCTCGCGCTGGGCCCGCTTGCCGCCGACCAGGAGCAGGGCCTGGTTGCCGGAGTCGGCGAGCGAGTGGACGCCCTCGGCGAGCATCGAGGACGAGCCGCTGAAGGCGAACGCCACGAACTTCGATGCCGCGATCGCGAGGTTGGCGCCGAGTGCCGCCACGATCGCCTTGGTACCGCCTGACGCGCTCATGTGTTCGCGTTGTCCCTTCGTACGCAACCCTGGGCGCCGCCCTCGGCTTTGCCCGTCCTTTGCCGGTGGGCCATTGTTGCAGCCCGCTCCGGGACGGGTACCCCTGGTCTTCCCCGACCCACGGTCAGGCGATGACGGTCGCGCGGAAGAGGGTGCCCGTACCGGACACATCGGTCTTTTCGCCCGCCGGGACGAAGACGGAGGTGCCGGGGGTGAGTTGCTGCTCGCCCACCCGGACCGTGCCGGCGGTGCAGAGCAGGATCTGGGCGGTGGCGCGGGTGAGGTCGTGGACGGCGCCGGCGGGCGGGAGGACGTAGCGGGACAGCCGGAACTCGTCGATCGGCGTCTCGTAGAGCTCCTCGCCGTCCGGGGACGCCTCCGGGCGCAGCACGCCGGGGTCGGCGGCCTCGAAGCGGACGATGCGCAGGAGTTCGGGGACGTCGACGTGCTTGGGGGTCAGACCGCAGCGCAGGACGTTGTCGGAGTTGGCCATGATCTCGACGGCGAGGCCGCTGAGGTAGGCGTGCGGGATGCCGGCGCCGAGGTAGAGGGCCTCTCCGGGCTGGAGACGGACGTGGTTGAGCAGCATGGCGGCGATGACGCCGGGGTCGCCCGGATAGTGGTGGGCGAGGTCGGCGTACGGGGCGTACGCGCCGCCGAGGCGGACGCAGGCGGCGGTGGCCTCGGCGACCGTGTGGTGCATCTCGTCGGGGTCGGCGGTGAGGATCGCGGTGAGGACCTCGCGCAGGGCGGCGTCCTCGGGGTGGGCGAGCAGCAGGTCGGCGTAGGGCTTGAGGGAGTCGACGCCGAGGCCGGCGAGCAGGTCGGCGGAGCGCACCGGGTCGCGGAAGCCGCACAGGCCGTCGAACTCGGTGAGCGCGCAGACCAGTTCGGGCTTGTGGTTGGCGTCCTTGTAGGTGCGGTGCGGGGCGTCCGCGGGAACGCCCCGGCGCTCCTCGTCGGCGTGGCCCCGGCGGGCCTGCTCCAGGTCGGGGTGGACCTGGAGGGAGAGCGGCGCTCCGGCGGCGAGGATCTTGAGCAGGAACGGCAGACGCGGGCCGAACCTGGCGACCGCCGCCTCGCCCAGTTCCCGCACCGGGTCCGCGTCGACGACCTCGGTGAGCGTGCCGCGTGCGGTGCGGGAGGGCGCGCCGGGGTGGGCGCCCATCCACATCTCCGCCTGGGGCTCGCCGGTCGGTTCGACGCCGAGCAGTCCGGGGATCGCGGTGGTGGAGCCCCAGGCGTAGGGGCGGACGGTGTTGTCGAGGCGGTCCATGCGCGTCTGCCTGTTCTCTCTTCGTACGACGCGTGCGACGCGGGTCCGTTGCCGCGTACGACGGTCAGGGTTCCCGGGTCACATCAGGCTCCCGAGGCGAGCGCCAGGTAAACGGCGGCGAAATCCGTGATGGCGATCAGTTCCGCGAGGGTCTCCAGTTCGTCGCCGGACTCGGGTTCCAGCTCGCTGATGGGCGTGTCGTGGCTGAGGGCGAGGTCGCGGGCGGCGGGGGCGGCGGTCAGGCCGCCGAGGGGGCGGTCGCGCAGGAGCACCACGCGCGCGTGCAGGGCGGGCGGCTCCTCGACGCGGTCGCGGAAGAAGTCGTCGGGGTCGGCGCTGGCGGCGAGGGGCCCGGCCAGCAGGGTGCCGTGCGCGACGAGCGCCTCGGGCAGTTCGGCGACGAGGGCCGGGCGGCCGGCGAGTTCGGCGAGCGCGGCGGCGAAGCGCCGGCCGGCCGGGCCCGCGGAGACGCCTTCCGTCCAGACCACCGGCAGCGTGTCGGCGAGTTCGGCGGCGAGGGTCTTGGCGGGGTTGCTGTACGTCGCGATGGCCGGGCCGCAGCGTTCGGCGATGTGGTCGAGGCGGTCGGCGACCTTCTCCAGGGCGTCGCCGGGGGCGGCGACCAGGCCGATGCGGTCCAGCAGGGCGAGCAGCGGGGTCAGCAGGGCCCACAGGACGCCGGGTGCGGAGGCGGTGAGGGGTTCGTCCTGCTCGTACGGGGCGGTCGCCATGGGGACGAACAGGCCGTGCACGGTGGTGAGGGCCTCGCTGAGCGGGGTGCGGGCCGGGCCGACGGCGGCGACGGTGCAGCCGCGCCGGTACGCCTGTTCGGCGAGGAGCGACAGTCCGGGTTCGGTGCCGTCGGGTGTGGCGATCAGCAGCAGGTCGACGGAGCCCGCCCAGCCGGGCAGTTCCCAGCGCAGGGCGCCGGCCGCGGGGGCGACACCGGTGGGGGCCAGCCGGGTGACGGGGCTGCCGGCGCCGGCGAGGGTGCCGAGGAGGTCGGCGACGCAGATGGCGGCGGCGCCGGGGCCCGCGATGAGGACGCTGCGGGGGCGGCCGTCGGGCTTGAGGTCACCCACGCCGGCCTCGGCCGCGTGCCGGGCCGCGGTGCGGACGCGCGCACCGGCCTCGGCGGCGCCCCGCAGCAGAGCGCGTCGATCGGCCTCCGCGAGGGCGTCCGGGGTGTCGAGCAACGATTCGTCGAGCATGGGCGGAGAGCCTCCGGTCGCCGGGTCGGTGCGAGCGCTTGCGCGGCCTGTTGCGGGGGGCCGGGATGTGCGTACGGGGTTACGCGGGGCGGCGGGCCTCGTCGACGAGGAGCACGGGGATGCCGTCGCGGACCGGGTACGCCAGGCCGCAGTCCTGGCCGGTGCAGATCAGCTCGGCGTCCCGCTCCTCCAGGGGGGCGTGGCAGGCCGGGCAGGCGAGGATCTCCAGGAGGCCGGCTTCGAGCGGCATGGGGCGTCCCTTCGGGGCGGGGGCTGTATGCGTAGGTGCCTGGTCAGCGTACCGCCGGGACGGGGGTGGCGCGGGAGTACGGCGGGTCGGACGGGTGCCGGCGGGGCGATGCCGCGGGTGCGAGGTGCTGTACCCGCACCCCCGGCGTACTCGCACCCCCGGCGTGCCCGGAGGCGCGAGGGAAGGCCGTACCCGCACCCCCCGGCGTGCCCGGAGGCGCGAGGGAGAGCCGTACCCGCACCCCCCGGCGTGCCCGGAGGCGCGAGGGAGAGCCGTACCCGCACCCCCCGGCGTGCCCGGAGGCGCGAGGGAGAGCCGTACCCGCACCCCCCGGCGTGCCCGTCCGGATGCACGGTCTCGCCCGGCCGGCCCCGGTCGTGCGTGCCCGGGCCTCAGCCGCGGATGATCGACAGCGCCTCGTCGCGGATCCTGGCCATCGTCGCCCCGTCCCGGGCCTCGGCGTTCAGGCGGAGCAGCGGCTCGGTGTTGGAGGCGCGGACGTTGAACCACCAGTCCGCGGTGGAGACGGTGAGGCCGTCGAGGTCGTCGAAGGACACGCCCTCCCGGCCCTCGTAGGCGGAGCGGATCGCGGCGAGGCGCGCGGCCTGGTCGTCGACGGTGGAGTTGATCTCGCCGGAGGCGGCGTAGCGGTCGTACTGAGCGACGAGGCCGGACAGCGGCCCGTCCTGGCCGCCGAGGGCGGCGAGGACGTGGAGCGCCGCGAGCATGCCCGTGTCGGCGTTCCAGAAGTCCTTGAAGTAGTAGTGCGCGGAGTGCTCGCCGCCGAAGATCGCGCCGGAGCGGGCCATCTCCGCCTTGATGAAGGAGTGGCCGACGCGGGTGCGTACGGGGGTTCCGCCGTTCTCCTTCACGACCTCGGGGACGGACCAGGAGGTGATGAGGTTGTGGATGATCGTGCCCGTGCCGCCGTTCTTCGCCAGTTCGCGGGAGGCGACCAGGGCGGTGACGGCGGACGGGGAGACCGGGTCGCCGCTCTCGTCCACGACGAAGCAGCGGTCGGCGTCGCCGTCGAAGGCGAGGCCGAGGTCGGCGCCCTCCTCGCGGACGCGCCGCTGGAGGTCGACGATGTTGGCCGGGTCCAGCGGGTTGGCCTCGTGGTGGGGGAAGGTGCCGTCCAGCTCGAAGTACATCGGCACCAGTTCCAGCGGCAGGCCCGCGAGGACGGTGGGCACGGTGTGGCCGCCCATGCCGTTGCCCGCGTCGACGACGACCTTCAGGGGGCGGACGGAGGTCAGGTCGACGAGCGAGCGCAGAAAGGCCGCGTAGTCCTCCAACGTCTCGCGCCGGGTGACGGTTCCCGCGGTGGAGGCGGGGGCCGGAGCGCCCGACTCGCGCCACAGCTCGACGAGTTCGCGGATCTCGGTGAGGCCGGTGTCCTGGCCGATCGGAGCGGCGCCCGCACGGCACATCTTGATGCCGTTGTACTGCGCGGGGTTGTGCGAGGCGGTGAACATCGCTCCGGGCAGGCCGAACGCCCCGGAGGCGTAGTAGAGCTGGTCCGTGGAGCACAGACCGATCTCGGTCACGTCCACGCCGAGCGCGGCCGCGCCCCGCGCGAACGCGCCGGAGAGACCCGGGGACGAGGGCCGCATGTCGTGTCCGACGACGATCGCGTCCGCGCCGGTCACCCGGGCGAAGGCGGCGCCGAAGAGCTCGGCGAGCGACTCGTCCCACTGGTCGGGGACGACTCCGCGCACGTCGTACGCCTTCACGATCTGCGACAGATCAGCAACCACGGCCAACCCTCCTGAAAGTCCTGTCGGTCACCTCAAACTACCCGCAGCACCTCGCGCCCCGTCGTGCGCTCCAGGGGCGCGGACTCCCGCCCGTCACCCAGGGCAGGGATCGGATTCAGGCCGGGGAGGCCGACGGGACGCCCGAGCGGGCGCCGGGCCGGGTCAGTTGTCCGGCGAGCGGAGAACGCGCAGGTGGCCGCGGCGGGCGACCTCCATGGGGTCCGCCGCGCGGGCCCCGCCGGCCCGGGCGGCGCGTTCCTGCGGGCGGGCCGCCTCGCGCACCGCGTTGGCGAGCGCCTCCAGGTCGTCGCCGCTGGGGCGGGCCGGGGCGGAGCCGTCGAGGAGCCGGACGACCTCCCAGCCGCGCGGGGCGGTGAGGCGCTCGGAATGCTCGGCGCACAGGTCGTAGCAGTGGGGCTCGGCGTAGGTGGCGAGCGGGCCGAGGACCGCGGTCGAGTCGGCGTAGACGTACGTCAGCGTCGCGACGGCGGGTCGGCCGCAGGCGGTGCGCGAACAGCGACGTACAGGGCTCACGACGTTGGACGGTACCGCACTCTTGAGCGGGCCGCGACGACTCTCCACCAGGTCACCCCACCGTGTCGTGTTGCAAAACGTCCCACAAACCCTTTCTGTCCTACCCTGCCGAGCCGCGCAGGTATGCGTCCCGGTGGGCCGGACGCCGTCCGGCCCTGTGACCAGTCGGTACAAACTCGGCCATTCGGCCCCGGGTTCACCGGTCGCGGAGAGATACGGAGAGATACGGAATCGAGCCCGACCTCGGCCGGAACGGTCGTCCTGCGGCATGTCCGCGAGGTGGCCTGATGCCGTGCCGGGCGGCGTGTGGGCACCGGGCAGCCGGGCCGGGCGGCGACTAGGCTTCACCGGTGATGGACACCCCCGTACCGCCCCGTGCCACCGGCCCCGGGCCCCGCCGTCGCGACCGTCACGGCCGCGGCATGCGCGGCCCGATCGCGCCGCCGCAGGTGCCGCTCGCCGCGAGCCGGGCCGAGCTGTTCGCGGATCTGGTCCAGGACTCCGTGGAGCGCCTGGAACGGCGCTGGCCGCAGCTCGCCGACATCGACTTCCTGGTGCTCGAGGTGCCGCGGCCGGCCGCGGCCGGGGAGGCGTGGCACGACGAGCCGGTCCCGCTGGGGGACACGGTTCCGGCACGCGACGGACGTCGCGCGCAGGTGGTGGTCTACCGGCGGCCGGTGGAGATCCGCACCAAGGGGCGCGACGAGCGCGCCGCCCTGGTGCACGAGATCGTCGTCGAGCAGGTCGCCGAGCTGCTGGGACTCACCCCGGAGACGGTGGACCCGCGCTACGGCGAGGACTGATCCCCGGGGCCGCGGCCCGGGCTCACCTCTGCCCGGTCCGGCCCCGCCTGCTCGTCCGTCCGCCTGCCCGCTCGTGCGCCCGCTATCGCTGGAGCACCGACAGATCCTGCTCGGCCTGCGGTACGGCGACCGTGCCGCGGTCGTCCGGCAGGGTCTGCACGGTGAACGCCGGCACGCCGTCCTGCGGCGCGGCGAGGGTCCTGGCGGCGTACACCGGGCCGCCCGACACGGGCTCCACGGTGAGCGCGTAGGTGCCCTTCAGCCCGTCCGGCACCGGGATCTCCACGTTCTGGGTGGTACCGGCCTTGAGGGTGACGGTCTTCGTCGCGGCGGTGCCGCCCTCGGTGCCGGCCGAGGCGGTGATCTCGACCTTCGCGCCGTCCTCGGGCGCGGTGAGCGACAGGGTGGTGCCCTTGGCGGTGTTGCCGAGGACGCTCGCGCGGGTGCCGACCGGGCGGGCGGCGGGGATGAACGCCGTCTCCTGGTCGTCCCCCTTGCCGCGCACGACCCGTACGGCGGCGACGACCGGCACCGCGCGGCTCGTCGGGCTCAGGACCAGCGAACCGGCCTCGCCACGGGTCAGCTCGCCGAGGTCGACCGCACCGGTCATCCCCGACTTCACATGCAGCGTCTCCTGGCCGGCGGGGGTGATCAGGCCGGACGGGGAGGCGAGGCGGACCTTCAGGTCGGCGTCGGCGCCGCCCGGGGTGAAGACGACCAGCCGCACGGACGTGGCGTCCTCGGGGACACCGGGTACGACGAGGGAGCCGGCCGGGTCGGCCGCGGCGGGCAGCCAGTCGCCGCCGAGCTTGTCGTCCAGGGCCAGCACGTCGGCGCCGACGCGGCCGCTGCGCACATTGACGTGCACGGTGAGGTCGCCGTGCCTGCCGTCGGTGAGGGTGTCCAGCCGGAGCGGCTTGGTGGACCGCGGCTTGACCGTGATGCTCTCGGCGGCGTCGGTCTGGACCGCGCCGTCCTCGCCGTAGAGCTCGATGTCCACCTCGGCCGCGGAGTCGTCGGGGTTGGTGAGGTGGACGTAGTCGGTGCGGGACTCCTCGGTGCTGGCGCCCGGGAACCAGAACTCGGTGTCCGGGGCGGCGCAGTTGACGCCCGCGAGGCCGCGTCCGGTGCCCGCGGCGACCTCGGTGGTCTGCAGGACCGTCCAGCCCGGCGCGGCCTTGCCCTCGGCGGTGCCGAGCAGGGCCGGGGACCCGTCGCCTGAGCTGTCGCCGCTGACCGGGGTGCCGGCCTCGCCGGGCTCCAGGACGGGCTCGGGCGCCTTCTTCTTCGTGCTCCTGCCGGTCCCGGCGCCGTCCGCCGGGAGCAGTTCCGCCGTGCCCTTGCCGTCGGCGCCCTTCGTCACGGGCGTGAACGACGTGTACGTCGTCTCGGCGAGGTCGGAGGTGCTGGGCGCGGGGCACACCAGGCTGGTGCGCTCCACCGGCAGGTACGCGGCGGCCCTGGCGGTGTCCGTGCCGGAGGCGTCGGGGGCGGTGAGCGCGCCCAGACCGGTGACGGCGGCGACCGCGGCCACGGCGGCGATCAGGGACAGGGTCGTGCGGTTCACTGCTGGCTCCCGTCGGGGCGCTCGCTGCCGGTGGCGTGCGGGTGGTCCGGGTGGTCCGGGTAGTCCTGGTGCGCCGGGTCGTAGCCCTGGGGGTGGTTCGGGTCGTACGGCGGCGTCTGCGCGGTGCCTCCGTAGGCGTACGGGTCGTACGGGCGGGCCTGGTAGGGATCGGCCTGGTAGGCGCCGCCGTAGGCACCGGCCGGGTACTGCTCGGCCTGCCGGGCGTACGGGTCCGCGCCCTCCCAGGCGTCGTAGGACTCCTGCTGCGGAACGGCAGCCGGGACCTGCGGCGGGGGCGGGACGGCGAACTCGTCGGCACGGGCGGCCTCCTCGGCCTCCGTCCCGAACTCGGACTCCGTCCCGAACTCGGACTCCGTCCCGAACTCGGACTCGGCCTCGGCCTGGGCGCGCAGACGGCGGGCCCGGCGACCCTCGCCGGAGACGGCCTGGGCCGGGATCGGCGTCTCCTCGGGCAGGTCGTCGTCGACGTCGCGGCGGCGGCCGGGCAGGGCCAGGACGACGAGGACGAGGGCGAGGAACCCCTGTGCCCACAGCCAGGCGGTACGGGCGAACGGCGCGTCGTAGGTGACGTCCAGACGGCCGCCCGTGGCGGGCAGCTCGAAGCCCTGGGCCCAGCCGTCGAGGGTCTTCGCGGTGAGCGGCCGGCCGTCGAGGGTGGCGGTCCAGCCGGTGGAGGCGGTGTCCGCCAGGCGCAGCACGCGCCCGCCGGGCCCGGCGGGGATCTCGGTGTGGATCTCGACGGGGCCCGCGGCGACGGGCTGGGGCTCGGCGTCGGCGGACCCGGCGATCGTGGCGCGCGCGACCTCACGGTCCACCCGCCACAGGGCGCCGCCGTCCTGCTCGCTGAGCCGGGTCAGGCCCGGGGTGGCGTCCAGGACGCGGGTGATCTCGCGGGGTGCGCCCTTGTGGACGAGGACGAAGCGCACGGCGAACTCGCCGAGCTGGCTGGCCTGGTCGGCGCCGGAGCCGGCGACCAGGTTGGCCACGGTCCGGTCCAGGCGGGCGTTCGCACCGGCGGCGGCGGTGAGTTCGGCGTCGCCGAGGCGGGCGCCGGAGCCGCGGACCAGGGTGTAGCGGACGTGGGCGGCGGATTCGCTGTCCAGGACGAGGGTGCGTCGCTGGTCGCGGGAGCTGCCCTCGTAGGCGACGAACTCGGGCACCTGCACCGGTTCGCGGCGCTCCAGCGGACCGTCGGCGCCGCCGATCATCCAGCCGGCGGCGACGAGCAGCGGCCCCGCGGCGGAGGCGAAGGCGATCAGCGCGGCGACCGGCTGGCGCCAGCCGAAGCTCTGCTCGGCCACGCGTGCGCGCGCCCCGTCGGCGCCGAGGACGGCGGCCGCGAGCAGCGCGAGGCCGTAGACCAGGGTGGCGGGGCCCGCCCATGCGGAGCGGTTGGACAGCACCGCGAGGAGCAGGCCGACCAGCGCGACCGCCCAGGCGGTGAGGACGGCGGGGCGGCGCTCGGTGCGCAGCAGGGCGGCCAGCGCCGCGAGGACGACGCCGATGAGCATCAGCCCGTCCACGGTGCCGGGCCCGCCGGGGCTCGCGCCGAGCAGGTCGAGCGCGGAGGCGGCGGAGGCTCCGTACTCCAGGCCGGCCTCGGTGAAGAAGCCGGTCGGCAGCAGCGTCAGCGACCAGGGCGCGAGGACCAGCAGGGGGGTGCCGAGCTGGGCGAGGAAGCGCAGTCCGTAGGCGGTGATCTCGCCGCGGCGCACGACGAGCAGGCCGATGCCGAGGGCCAGCGCGGCGGGCCACACGATCGGGGTGAAGGCGGTGGTGACGGTCAGCAGCAGGGCGTACGCCCAGGTGGCACGCCAGCTGCCGCGGGCGCCGGAGGAGTTCGCCAGGCCGCTCGCCGCGATGCCCGCGCGGGCGAGGAGCGGCAGCAGCACGGCGAGGACGGCGGTGCCGAGCCGGCCGCCGGCGAGGGCGCCGGTGACGGCGGGCAGGAAGGCGTAGGCGACGGCGGCCCAGGCGCGCAGCAGCCGGGAGGTCACCAGGGGGCGGGAGGCGAAGTACGCGCTGATCCCCGCCAGCGGCACGGAGGCGACCAGCAGCACGGTGACGGCGAGGCCGGTGGAGCCCAGCAGCAGCGAGGCCAGCAGGGCGACGATCGCGAGGTACGGCGGGGCGGTGGGGGTGCCTCCGGCGCCGACCGGGTGCCAGGTGTCCAGGTAGCGCGCCCACAGGTCGCCGGCGCCCGCGGGGGCGGGCAGCAGGGCGCCGCCGAAGAGTGCTCCGCCGCCGATCAGGGCGCGGCAGGCGGCCAGCGAGGCGAGCAGCAGCACCAGGAACAGCACGGGGCCCGGCTTGCGGGCGATGCGCTTGAGGCGGGCGAACTGCTCGATCTCCAGGAAGTCGGCGTCGTCCCCGCCGGGTCCGGACTCCACCGCGCCGCCGTGCCGTCCGGCGCCGGAGGCGGACTCGGAGTCGGAGGCGCCGAAGAAATTGCCGGCGACCTGTTCGACGGTGGCGCGGAGGGTGGCGCCCGGCGGCGGGAACAGCTGCCTGAGTTCGCCCTTGTCGATCTGGGGGCGGCCTCTGCCGCGGCGGCCGGCGGCGATCCGCTCGGGCCGCAGCAGCACGCCGAGCAGGCCGCGGATCTCGTCGACGGCCTGTCCGGGGACCTTGCCGACCAGGTAGGCGAGGGTGCGCAGCAGGGTGCCGAGGACGAGCCGGAGCAGCACCCAGGGCAGCGCGGCGGTGCGGGTGTTGACCAGGAGGGTGTAGACGGCACCGGCCTTGTCGACCCGGTGCGGGGAGGCGGTGGTGCGGCCGGCGCAGTCGACGGCGCGGCGTTCGCGGGAGGACGCCTCGGCGTGACGGACGACGGCGTCGGGGGCGACGAGGACGCGGTGGCCGGCGGCGGTCGCGCGCCAGCACAGGTCCACGTCGTCGCGCATCAGGGGCAGGCGCCGGTCGAAGCCGCCGAGCTCCTCGAAGACGTCGCGGCGGACCAGCATGCCGGCGGTGGAGACCGACAGCACGGGCCGGACGTGGTCGTGCTGGCCCTGGTCCTGCTCACGGCGGTCCAGGCCGGTCCAGCGGCGGCCGGAGTGGGCGATGGAGACGCCGACCTCCAGCAGCTGCCTGCGGTCGTACCACCCGCGCAGCTTGGGGCCGACCACGGCGACGTCGTCGCGGCCCAGTTCGAGTTCGTTGTCGACGACGCGCAGCAGCTGCGCGAGGGCGTCGGGTTCGGGGGCGCAGTCGTCGTGCAGCAGCCAGAGCCACTGGACCGGTTCGCCGTGGGGGAGTTCGGGCAGGTCGTAGTTGTCGTCGCGCCACTGGCGGGTGACGGGGTCCCAGCCGCTCGGCCGCTTCAGGTACGGCAGCTCCTCCGGCGTGAGCCAGGGGGCGGTGCGGTGGGCCTCCTCGACGGCCTGGCCGAAGCCGGTGCGGCGGGCGAGGTGGAGCACCCGGTCGGGGCCGAGGGCGTCGGTGACCTGCGTCGCGGAGTCGTCGGCGCTGCCGGTGTCGGCGGCCACCGCGTACTGGACGGGGCGCTCCTGGCCGAGCAGCCCGGCGAGCGCGTCGGGCAGCCAGCGGGCACCGTCGTGGGAGACGATCACCGCGGTGACGACATGACGCGGGAACTCAGGAGTGGCAGCGTGTTCATGGGCTGCCGTGTGGCTGTGCACGGACATCGAGGTACGGGCCCCGGTTCGGTGGACTGCGGTGGACGCCTGTGCTCCCTGGGGGCGGCGAGGCGTCTCTGGACGAGCGACCACACTATCGGCTGGGCATGACAGCGGCCCGCCGCCTGTGGATAACCCACATGCGACGGGCCGTTCGTGACGTTTGTGCGATTGCTCCGGTGCCGCGCGCTCAGACGGCCGCCTTCTTCAGGCGGCGGCGTTCGCGTTCGGAGAGTCCGCCCCAGATGCCGAAGCGCTCGTCGTTGGCCAGGGCGTACTCGAGGCACTCGGAGCGGACCTCGCAGGCGAGGCAGACCTTCTTGGCCTCGCGGGTGGAGCCGCCCTTCTCGGGGAAGAAGGACTCGGGGTCGGTCTGGGCGCACAGTGCGCGCTCCTGCCAGCCGAGCTCCTCGTCCGCGTCGTCGACCAGCAGTTGCTGCACCAGCTCGGTCATGTGCGCCCCTCGTCCGTCTTTCGCGTCCCCGTGATCCAGCCGTTACCGATACCGGCTGAACGACACGAGTGAAATTACAAGTGTGCTGCTCCGGGCGAGTCAAGCCGAGATCTGCTATTGAGCCCCTTATTCACTCTGCGGAACCAAGGCCATGCGGAAAGTGTTCAAATCGCCATAAACCTTGACATGCAGACAGAGCCCTCGGAGCCCCCCGGCCCGCACAGGTCTGTACGGAGAGGGACGCCCGGACGTTCGATCTCGTTCCGACACGTGTGCCGAAGCGAACCGGATCACAGTCGGATCACGTATCCACAACGACGCTCACGCTCCCGGTGGTGCGCCATGTGTCCCCGACCCCGGCTGCACAAACCTTTCGCCTGCGACATGAACCGGATGAGGTGAAACATGTCCCACATACCGGGCGTCGAGTTGACAGCCGAGGTGTGAGCCGGTGTCCTTGTGGGCATGCTCGCGAACTTGGCGCTCACCTCGACCCGCACCGCCGGGTCCCTCGGTGCTGCCACCGTTCGCCGTAGCTGTTGCTGTTGTCCCGGCTGTTGAGCCCAACGCGCTCCGGCCGCCTCTGAGTCCACCGCGACTCGGCTGCTTGTTCCCGCCGCCCGTACCCGGGCACCCCTGTCCCCCGTGATCCGGGCGGACGGCCACGCGACACCCAGCCATCCCCCACACCCCGCCGAGGAACCACCGCATCCATGAACAGCGACAGCGACCTCCAGATCGCCGGCGACATCCTCGAAGTCCCGCACCTGCTCCAGATCCCGCGCGAGCACCCGGCCACCGTCGCCGAGTTCGCCGGGCTGGCCCGCTCCATCGCCGCCGACAGCGCCCAGTGGCGGCACCTCGTGCGCTACGACGCCACCACCCGCTGGTACCACCGGCTGCGCACCGGCCCCGGCTACGAGGTGTGGCTGCTGTCCTGGGTGCCCGGACAGGGCAGCGGACTGCACGACCACGGCCGCTCCTCCGGCGTGCTGACCGTCCTGGACGGCACCCTCACCGAGCACACCGGGCGCGGCACGCGCGTGCTGGGGGCGGGTGCGCAGCGGGTGTTCGCGCCGGGCTACGTCCACGAGGTCGTCAACGACGCCCTGGAGCCGGCGGTCAGCCTGCACGTCTACTTCCCCGGTCTCACCGAGATGCCGATGCACGCCCCCCGCTGCGAGGCACGTCACGAGACCGCCCGGCTGACCGCCTGACGCAATGCCGTTCCCGCCTGCGAGACTTGGCGCATGCGCATTGTGGTTCTGGCAGGCGGCATCGGCGGTGCCCGGTTCCTGCGCGGTCTGAAGAAGGCCGTGCCGGACGCGGACATCACGGTCATCGGCAACACCGGGGACGACATCCACCTCTTCGGGCTCAAGGTCTGCCCGGACCTCGACACGGTGATGTACACCCTCGGCGGCGGCATCGACGAGGGGCAGGGCTGGGGACGGGCCGAGGAGACCTTCCATCTGAAGGAGGAGCTCGCGGCCTACGGCGTGGGCCCCGACTGGTTCGGGCTCGGCGACCGGGACTTCGCCACGCACATCGTGCGGACCCAGATGCTGAGCGCCGGGTTCCCGCTCAGCGCGGTCACCGAGGCGCTGTGCGACCGCTGGCAGCCGGGCGTACGGCTGATCCCGATGACCGACGACCGGGTGGAGACCCATGTGGCCGTCGAGCTGGACGGCGAGCGCAAGGCGGTCCACTTCCAGGAGTACTGGGTGCGGCTGCGGGCGTCGGTGCCGGCCGAGGCGGTCGTGCCGGTGGGCGCCGAGCAGTCCAAGCCCGCGCCCGGTGTGCTGGAGGCGATCGCCGAGGCGGACGTGGTGCTCTTCCCGCCGTCCAACCCCGTCGTCTCCGTCGGCACGATCCTCGCCGTGCCCGGCATCCGCGAGGCCATCGCCGAGGCGGGCGTGCCGGTGGTCGGCCTCTCCCCCATCGTCGGCGACGCGCCCGTGCGCGGGATGGCCGACAAGGTGCTCGCCGCGGTGGGCGTGGAGTCCACGGCCGCGGCCGTCGCCGAGCACTACGGCTCCGGACTGCTGGACGGCTGGCTGGTCGACAGCGTCGACGCGGGCGCGGTGGAGCGGGTGGAGGCGGCCGGGATCCGCTGCCGGGCCGTACCGCTGATGATGACCGACGTCGACGCGGCCGCGCAGATGGCCCGCGAGGCGCTGGCGCTGGCCGAGGAGGTGCGGGCGGCGTGAGCGGGACGTCCGTGCCGGGCTACCGGGTCTGGGCGGTGCCCGGGCTGCCCGAGATCGCGCCCGGCGACGATCTCGCCAAGCTGATCGCCGCCGCCGAGCCCGGCCTCGCCGACGGGGACGTCCTCCTGGTCACCTCGAAGATCGTCTCCAAGGCCGAGGGCCGGATCGTCGAGGCCGCCGACCGGGAGGCCGCGATCGACGCCGAGACCGTCCGGGTGGTCGCCCGGCGCGGCACGCTGCGGATCGTCGAGAACCGGCAGGGCCTGATCATGGCCGCCGCCGGGGTGGACGCCTCCAACACCCCCGCCGGCACCGTGCTGCTGCTGCCCGAGGACCCCGACATGTCCGCGCGGGCGATCCGCGAGGGGCTGCGCGCGATCCTCGGCGTCGAGGTCGGTGTCGTGGTGACCGACACCTTCGGACGGCCCTGGCGCGCGGGGCTCACGGACGTCGCGATCGGCGCCGCCGGGATACGCGTGCTGGACGATCTGCGCGGGGGCACCGACGCCCACGGCAATCCGCTCGGCGCGACCGTCGTCGCCACCGCCGACGAACTCGCCGCCGCCGGCGATCTCGTCAAGGGCAAGGCCGCCGGACTGCCCGTCGCCGTCGTCCGCGGGCTGGCGCACGTGACCACCGGGAGCGGCGCGGAGGGCGCCCGGGCCCTGGTGCGCCAGGGGCACGACGACATGTTCCGGCTCGGCACCTCCGAGGCGGTCCGGCTCGCCGTCACCCAGCGCCGCACGGTCCGCGCCTTCACGGACGAACCCGTCGACCCCGGTGCCGTACGGCGCGCGGTCGCCGCGGCCGTCACCGCGCCCGCCCCGCACCACACGACCCCGTGGCGGTTCGTGCTGCTGGAGTCGGCCGCGTCGCGCACCCGGCTGCTGGACGCGATGCGGGAGGCGTGGATCGCGGACCTGCGCCGGGACGGCAAGTCCGAGGAGTCGGTCGCCAAGCGCGTACGGCGCGGTGACGTGCTGCGCGACGCGCCCTTCCTGGTGGTGCCCTGCCTGGTCATGGACGGCTCGCACACCTACGGCGACGCCCGGCGCGACGGGGCCGAGCGGGAGATGTTCGTCGTGGCCACCGGCGCCGGGGTGCAGAACTTCCTGGTCGCGCTGGCCGGGGAACGCCTGGGCTCGGCCTGGGTGTCCTCGACCATGTTCTGCCGGGACGTGGTGCGCGAGGTGCTCGCGCTGCCGGACGGCTGGGACCCGATGGGCGCGGTCGCGGTCGGCCACCCGGCCGGGGAGCCGCGGCCGCGCGCCGAGCGGGACGCCGGGGCGTTCATCGAGGTGCGCTGACCGCGGCCCCGCCGGGCGGGGCCGGGACCGGCCGGGGTGCGTGTGGCGTACGTCAAGGCCCGAACGGCCTCCGGTGACGCGCCCTGGCGCCTACGCTCGTAGGACCGGCCGGTTTCCCGGGGGTCCCACTCGTGGCAGGACGTTTCGCTCAGCGCCCCACGCGTACGACGGTGCGCGGGGGCCATGTCGCCGTGCCCGGCGCGGTGCCGCGGCCGGCCGCGCAGCCCGCGCGGGTGCGGACGTACGTGCCCGAGGGCCCGCTCGATCTGGGCCTGGTGCTGGGGCCGTTGCGGCGCGGGCCGGCCGATCCGACGTTCCGGGCGCTGCCCGACGGGTCGGTGTGGCGGGCCAGCCTCACCCCCGCCGGGCCGGGCACGCTGCGGGTCTCGGCCCGCGGCGGCGAGGTGCGCGGCGAGGCATGGGGGCCGGGGGCCGAGTGGCTGCTGGAGCAGCTGCCGCAGATGCTCGGAGCCCACGACGACCCCGACGCGTTCGTCCCGAGGCACCGGCTGGTGGCGCTGACGCGGCACCGGCGGCCGGGACTGCGGCTGACGCGGACCGGGCTGGTGCTGGAGTCGCTGATCCCGTCGGTCCTGGAGCAGAAGGTCACCACCGACGAGGCGTACCGGGCGTGGCGGCTGCTGGTGCGGAAGTTCGGGGAGCCGGCGCCGGGACCCGCGGCGGACGGGCGGCTGTTCGTGATGCCCGCGCCGCGGACGTGGGCACTGATCCCCTCGTGGGAGTGGCACCGCGCCGGGGTCGACGACAAGCGGGCGTCCACGGTCCTGCGGGCCGTACGGGTCGCGGCGCGGCTGGAGCAGGCGGTGCGGATGACGCCCGAGGAGGCGCGGGCACGGCTGGAGGTCGTCCCGGGGATCGGACCGTGGACGTCGGCGGAGACCGTGCAGCGCAGTCACGGGGCGCCGGACGCGGTGACCGTCGGGGACCTGCATCTGCCGGGGATCGTGGGATGGGCGCTGGCCGGGGACCGGCACGCCGACGACGCGGTGATGCTGGAGCTGCTGGAGCCGTACGCCGGGCAGCGGCATCGCGCCGCCCGGCTGATCCTGCTGAGCGGGAAGACCCCCGCCCGGCGGACGCCGAAGATGCCGAGGGCCGACATCGGCCGGCTGTGAACAGGGCCAGTGGCCGGAGGGCGGAAAGCCCCCTGGCCCCTTGGCCCACCGGCCCACCGGCCCACCGGCCGCTTCTTCGGATCCGCCTGCTGGTCCGGAGCCGTCCACCGCTCCGGAACCGCCACTGCTCCAGGGCCGCCCACCGCTCCGGGGGCGTCTACCGGTCCGGGGGTGTCTACCGGTCCGGGGGCGTCTACCGGTCCGGCGAGAAGCGCAGCGATCCCGCCGGGATCGTCGCGTCGCACCACACTCTCGCGCCGTCCCGCAGCTCGTTGTCGGCGCCGATCACGGCGCCGTCGCCGATGACCGTGCCGCTCAGGACGGAACGCGTGCCCACCCGGGCACGGATGCCGATGAGGGAGTCGGTGACGACGGCGCCGGGCTCGATGACGGCGCCCGGCAGGATCGTGGAGCCGAACACCCGCGCGCCCTCGGCGACGAAGGCGCCCTCGCCGACGACGGTGCCGCCCGCCAGCTCGGCGTCGGGGGCGACCCGGGCCGTCGGCAGGATCAGCCGGTCCCCGCAGCGGCCCGGCACCGCCGGGGAGGGGACACGGCCGAGGACCAGGTCGGCGGAGCCGCGGACGAAGGCCGCCGGGGTGCCGAGGTCCAGCCAGTAGGTGCTGTCGACCATGCCCCGGAGAAAGGCGCCCGCAGCCAGCAGGTCCGGGAAGGTCTCCCGTTCCACGGAGACCGGGCGGCCCTGCGGGATCGTGTCGATGACCGAGCGGCGGAAGACGTACGCACCCGCGTTGATCTGGTCGGTGACGATCTCCTGCGGCGTCCGGGGTTTCTCCAGGAACGCCAGGACCCGGCCCGTGCCGTCCGTGGGGACCAGGCCGTAGGCGCGCGGGTCGGTCACCCTCGTCAGGTGGAGGGAGACGTCCGCGCCGGCCCGTTCATGGGTGTCGACCAGGGCCCGGATGTCCAGGCCGGTGAGGATGTCGCCGTTGAAGACGAGGACCGGGTCGTCGGGGCCCGAGCGAAGGCGGGAGGCCACGTTGCGGATCGCTCCGCCGGTGCCGAGGGGCTCCTCCTCCGTGACGTACTCGATGTGCAGACCCAGCGACGAGCCGTCGCCGAAGCGGGGTTCGAAGACCTCCGCCAGATAGGACGTCGCGAGCACGATGTGCTCGACCCCTGCCGCCCGCGCCCGCGCCAGCTGGTGCGTGAGGAACGGCACCCCCGCCGCCCTGACCATCGGCTTCGGGGTGTGCACCGTGAGCGGGCGCAGCCGGGTGCCCTTGCCGCCGACCAGGAGGATCGCTTCTGTCACCTGTCGTCTCTGCTTCCTGCCGGGACCGGCCGAACTGTCTTTCGGCCGGCCAGTGTGTGCAGACCCTTGCAAGGCGCTCTCGACGGCCGCGCGGTGTCGCGTCCCCCTCCCCGGCGGCTGTGGGCATGCCCCCCTCGGACGCGCTCCCGGCAGGCTCCCGGGCGACAGGCCCCGGCGGCGGGCCGCCCGGTCAGCGGCCCTGGAGCAGGGCGGCGTCCGAACGGACCGTGCCGAGCTTGCCGTACAGAAGCCCTCCCGGACACTCCGTGGCGAAGCCGTCCCGGTGACCGGAGATCACGTTCAGTCGTACGTTCTTGCCCTTCTGGTAGAGGTTTCCACCGCCGGACGTGAGGTACGTCGTCCCGGCCGGGTTCATTCCGTGGAGGCCGAGCTTCCAGGCCGTCAGCCGGGCGATGGCCTTCACCGCCGAGGCGCTCGGCTTGGTGGAGCTGAACGTGCCGAGCACGGCGATCCCCGTGCTGTTGCTGTTGAAACCGAGCGTGTGGGCGCCCATGACGGGCTTGGCCACCCCGCCGGCCCGGCCCTCGTAGATGTTTCCGCACCGGTCGACGAGGAAGTTGTAGCCGATGTCCCGCCAGCCCATGCTCTTGACGTGGTAGCGGTAGATACCGCGGATGACGGACGGGGCCTGCGAGCAGAGGTACTGGTTGCCGGACGCCGTGTGATGCACGAAGGCCGCCTTGGCCTGGCTGGTGTACACGAACGTCTTCTCGCGCAGAGTCTCGTCCGCGCCCCAGCCGCGCCGGGTGACGATGACCGGGCGCGGGCCGATCTTCGGCGTCGTGACCGTGTCGCCGAGTCCCGACGCCACCGCTTCCGCCGTCGTCCGCGCGCGGCTCAGCGCGGGGATCACGGTGGCGCCGAGCGGGGCGAGGCCGGAGTTGGCGGCGGACGCGGTCGCGGCCCCGGGGCTGAGCGCCCCGGTGCGCGGCGAGTAGGCCGGGGAGCCCCGGGACACGTCGTCGGCCCGGCCCGGGTCGACGAGTTCCAGCCGCAGCCCCGCGGGCAGCGGGGTCCCGGTGGTGACGGTGCGTCCGCCGCGGCCGGTCTCCTCCACCCTGCTCTGTGCGGTGGCCCAGACCCGGACCTCGACGCCGTCCGAGTCCCCGACCCACAGCGGGGCGGTCGCGCCGTGGACCCGGCGTGAGGTGCGCTCGGCGGTGCCGGGGTCGGCGGAGTGCTCGGCGTTGTGGGTCTCGACGTCCTGCCAGCCGGACCACTGGCCGGTGACGGCCCCGCGGGTGCGGACCTGGACGCTGCCGCGCAGTTCGCTGGCGGGGTCGTCCCAGATGACGCCGAGGAGGGAGAAGTGCCGTACGTCACGGCGGGTCAGGCCCTGTACGGCGGTGGAGCCGAGGGCGCGTCGGTCGGCGAGCGGGACCAGGGGGAGGGACTGGGTCCCGCCCGGGAGGTCGGGGGCGGCGCCGGTGGAACGCTCCGCGGCCGGAGCCGGTCGGGCCGTCGCCGTGGCTGCGGTCAGGGTCAGCGGCAGGGCCAGTGCGGCCGCGCAGGTGACGCCGATCGAAGAGGCAAGGAATCCACGCATGCCCCTGATCCTGGACATAGCCATATATATCTGTCCATCGGGGACTTGACGGGCCGTCGGTCCGCATTGCGCCGAACCGGTGGTCTGCGCTCGGCCGAACCGGTGGTGGTGCCGTCCGGCGCGGGCGCGTCGGCCCGCGTACGCTTGCGCGGGTGAATGCGACCGACCGCACCCCTGCCGACCTGCTGCGTTCCGCGCTCGCCACGGATCCCGCGCGACCGCTGGTGACCTTCTACGACGACGCGACCGGTGAACGCGTCGAACTGTCCGTGGCGACCTTCGCCAATTGGGTGGCCAAGACCGCCAACCTCCTCCAGGACGGGATGTCCGCCGAGCCGGGCGACCGCGTGGCGCTGCTGCTGCCCGCGCACTGGCAGACGGCCGTGTGGCTGCTGGCCTGCTCCTCGGTGGGCGTGGTCGCCGATCTCGGGGGCGATCCGGCGCGGGCCGACCATGTCGTGGCCGGGCCGGGCCGGTTCGAGGAGGGGCTCGCGTGCGGCGGGGAGCGGTACGCGCTGTCGCTGGCGCCGCTGGGGCGCCGCTTCGTGCCCGGGCCGCCCCAGGGGTACGCCGACTACGCCGTGGAGGTGCCGAGCCACGGCGACCGGTTCGTGGCGTACGCGCCGGTGGACCCCGAGGAGCCCGCGCTGGTGGTGGCCGGGGCGGAGCTGACCGGGGCCGAGGTGGTGGAGCGGGCCCGGGCCGAGGCCGGGGCGCTGGGGCTGACCGGTCCGGGGTCGCGGCTGCTGTCCGGGCTGGCGTACGACACATGGGAGGGGCTCAGCGCGGGGCTGTACGCGCCGCTGGCCTCGGGGGGCTCCGTGGTGCTGTGCCGGCACCTGGAGGAGGCGTCGCAGGAGACCGTCGCCCGGCGGATCGAGAGCGAGCGGGTGACGGCCACCTCCCGCTGAGACACCCTCCGGCCGGGGACACCGCGCACCGAGGCGGGCCGGGATCCCGGGAAGGACCGGGATCCCGGGAAGGACCGGGGCGGGGCGCCGCCGCGCGGCCCCGGCCCGTGAAGCGGGACCGGCCCGTGAAGCGGGACCGGCCCGTGAAGCGGGACCGGCCCGTGAAGCGGGACCGGCCCGTGAAGCGGGACCGGCGCCCCCGGCACGCGGGGCGGGTCGCCCGTTCGGAGCAGTCCCACCCTCCACCGCCCGGGCTTCCACGGCATCGTCGTAACCGCAGGACGACACGCCCGTACGCCGTGAGAGGTGGACTCAGACGTGAGCGACACCGCAGGCACACGCTCCCGACGTCCGGGTGACGGACCGGCGGTCGGGCAGGGCGTGGTGGGGGCCGGGGCGTCGGCGTCGGGCAGGGGGCTCATACGCAGGCGCCGGAGACGGTGGCTGCGCGGTACGGCCCTCGGCGCGTCCCTGGTGGTGCTGGCCGCCGTGGGGGCCGGGTGGGCCGTGTACGCCAAGCTGGACGGGAACATCACGCCCGACGAGGCCGCCGCGGCGGAGCTCGCCCGTTACGAGAAGGAGCGCCCGACCGCGCTGGTGAAGGGCGCGCAGAACCTGCTGCTGATCGGGTCGGACTCACGGGCGGGGCAGGGGAACCGCAAGTACGGGCGCGACTCGGGCACCGAGCGGTCGGACACCACGATCCTGCTGCATCTGTCGTCGGGCCGGCACAGCGCCACCGCCGTGTCCCTGCCGAGGGACCTGATGGTGGACGTGCCCTCCTGCCGGCGGCCGGACGGCACCCGCACCGAGCCGATGTTCGCGATGTTCAACTACGCCTTCGAGACCGGTGGCTCGGCGTGCACGATCCGGACGGTCGAGAAACTGACGGGAATCCGGATCGACCACCACATCGTGGTGGACTTCAGCGGCTTCAAGAAGATGGTCGACGCGGTGGACGGCGTCCGGATCTGTATCGACGAGCCCATCCGCGACAAGGCGGCGAAACTGCGGCTGCCGGCCGGGCGCGTCCTGCTGAACGGGGAACAGGCCCTCGGCTACGTCCGCGCCCGCAAGTCCCTCGGCAACGGCAGCGACACCGACCGCATGGACCGCCAGCAGCGCTTTCTCGGCGCACTCGTCAACAAGGTGCGCAGCAATGACGTCCTGCTGAACCCGGTGAAGCTCTACCCGGTGCTGGACGCGGCCACCTCCTCCCTCACCACCGACCCCTCCCTGGCCAGTTTGCGAGGTTTGTACGAACTTGTGCGCGGGGTACGCCACATCCCCGCCGAGCAGGTGCAGTTCCTGACGGTGCCGCGGGAGTCGTACGTCTACAACGTCAACCGCGACCAGCTCGTGGAGCCGGACGCGGAGAGGCTGTTCGCCCGTCTGCGCTCGGACACACCGATCACCGTCGCCGAGGAGGCTCCGCCGGATTCCGCCGCGAAGAACGGCACGGATTCGGAGTCGAACGGTCACACTCGGTACGGGAAAAGCACCCCCGTTCCGGCACCCACGTTCCGGGGAAACACCGCCGCCGAGGACGACTGCGGGTAAAGCCATCCCCAAGCCGGTGACCCCTCACGAACGCACGTTCAAAGAAATGGGCGGTATTGCCCGGTTGTAGGGACGTGGAATTTGTCACCGTCGTCGCTCCACCCTGAACTGGGCGGATAGTGTGAGCGCTTCCGGTGCCCCCGGGTCGAGAGGTCCTACCGGTCCTCCTCCCGGGGTCGCGCACTGTTTGTACGAGAGCCGAGCGTCTTTGAGGGGGAAGGCGCCGCGTGGCCCCGACGGAGGATTCGGACAACCGTGGACGCGCAAGGCCGTAGGCGGGCGGACAACATCGATCCCGCAGACCAGTGGGTGCTCAATCCGGACACCGGCGAATACGAACTGCGACTGAACAATTCCGCACCGCAGTCGACCGTACCGGGACCGCGCAGAGCGGCCCGCCGCGCCGAGGGCGCGGCCCGTTCCCGCACCGACGCGCCGGGCCGTGACGCGCCCGAGGCGCCCGGCCGTGACGTGCCGGCGCCGCGCCGGCGCCGCGCGGTGCCCGAGGAGCCCGCTCCCGGGCGGCGCGGGCGGCGGCCGGCGAAGAAGACGGGCAAGGGCAAGAAGGTCCTCAAGTGGACCGGCGGCGGCATGGCGCTGGTCCTGGTCGTGGTCGGCGCGGCCGGCTACCTCTATCTCAAGCACCTAGAGGGCAACGTCGACACGACGGACGTCGGTACCGCGGGCGCCAGCCACTTCCGCAAGGACGAGGCGTTCAACATGCTGCTGATCGGCACCGACAAGCGCACCGGCGAGGGCAACGAGGGATACGGCGACAAGGGCAGCTCCGGGCACGCCGACACCACGCTCCTGCTGCACGTGGCCAAGGACCGGTCGAACGCGACCGTGATGAGCATCCCGCGCGACATGATCGTGGACATCCCGGACTGCGAGACCAAGCAGGAGGACGGCTCCTTCGAGACGATCCCGGGCATCCACGACCGTTTCGGCTACAGCCTGGGCGTCAGCGGCCGCGACGCCGGCTGCACCATGCGCACCGTCCAGGAGCTGACCGGCATCAAGCCGGACCACTTCGTGATGGCCGACTTCAACGCCATCAAGACCCTGACCGCGGCCGTGGACGGCGTGGACGTGTGCGTCGAGAAGGCCGTCAACGACCCCGACTCCCACCTCAAGCTGCCCGCCGGCCCCTCCAAGGTCGAGGGCGAGCAGGCGCTGGCGTTCGTCCGCACCCGGCACAGCTGGGGCAACCAGGGCGACCTGGACCGGATCAAGGTGCAGCAGCAGTTCCTGGCCTCGCTGATGCGCAAGATGTCCTCCAGCGACACCCTGACCAGCCCCACGAAGCTGATCAAGCTCGCGGAGGCGGCCACCGACGCCCTCACCGTCGACAAGGCGATCGGCAAGGTGGGGACGCTCAAGGACATCGCGCTGGAGCTGAAGAAGGTCCCACCGAAGAACATCGCCTTCGCCACGGTGCCGGTGAGGGACAACCCCGCCGAGACGGTGAAGGTGACCGTCGTCGTCGACGAGACCAAGGCGCCGCCGATCTTCGACGCCATCAAGAACGACGTCTCCTTCACGGAGGTCAAGCAGAAGCAGCAGAAGGAGAAGGCGGCCGTCGCGGCCCGGCTGAAGGGCACCAAGGCCCCCGCCTCCGAGGTGCGGGTGCAGGTCCTCAACGGCGGGGCGGCCGACGGCAGCGCGCAGAAGACGCTCAACTGGCTCCAGTTGAACGAGAGCATCACCAAGTCGGAGAACGGCGGCAACGCGCCCGCCGAACTCGCCAGGACCACGCTCGAGTACGCACCTGACCAGGCGGCCCAGGCCCGTACGCTCGCTGCGGCCATGGGACTGTCCGGTGCGGCGATGAAGCCGGGCGAGAGCGTGACCAACTCCCAGGGCCTGCCGACGATGACACTGACCCTGGGCAAGGACTTCAAGGGGGCGGGCATCCCGCTGACGGGACCCGCGAAGATCGACGTGGACAAGTCCACGGCAGACAAGGTTCAGTGCGCCGGCTGAGCGTGTGAAGCGACCGAACGGGCCTGTCGCGCGTCCTACAGGACGAGCGGCAGGCCCGTTCGGCGGCGCAGGGGTGGGGAGGACTCGGAAGTGACACAGAACAGCGTGCAGGAGGAAGCAGCCCAGGAGACCAGGCGCGCTCAGCAGCCCCCCGGGGGCGGGGACGACGGCTCACCGGCCGCGGACACCGCGGACACCGCGGACGCCCAGGGTGAGCTGCGGCGCGGCAGACGGCGCGCGCCGCGCAGGCACCGGGTGCTGCGGTGGTCGGCGACCACGCTCGCGGTGCTGATAGTGACCACGGCGGGCGCCGGCTACCTGTACTACCGCCACCTGAACGGCAACATCGAGAAGGGCGAGCGCAGCAGCGGCGACTCCAAGGCGACGAAGACCGCGGCGAACTCCGCCGGCCAGACGCCCCTGAACATCCTGCTCATCGGGTCCGACAGCCGCGCCTCGGACGAGAACGTGGCGCTGGGCGGCAGCAGGGAGAACCGCGGCAATCCTCCGCTGGGCGACGTGCAGATGCTGATCCACCTCTCCGCGGACCGCGAGAGCGCCGCCGTGGTGAGCATTCCGCGGGACACCCGTGTCGACATCCCCAAGTGCCGGGACCCGGAGACCGGTGCCAAGTACGCGGCGGACAACGACATCATCAACGAGTCGCTGGCGCACGGCGGTGCCGGCTGCACCCTGGCCACCTGGCAGAACCTCACCGGCGTCTACATCGACCACTGGATGACGATCGACTTCGCGGGCGTGGTGCAGATGGCCGACGCCGTCGGCGGTGTCGAGGTCTGCGTGAACCAGAACGTCCACGACCGCCCGCTGCCCGGGGTCCCCGGCGGCTCCGGCCTGAAGCTGACGCAGGGCCCGCACAAGATCAAGGGCGAGGACGCGCTGCGGTGGCTGCGGACGCGGCACGCGTTCGGCAGCGACATCCAGCGGGCCAAGGCCCAGCACATGTACATGAGCTCCATGATCCGCGAGCTGCGCGACCAGAACGTCTTCAAGGACACCGGCCGGCTGATGGACCTGGCCGAGGCGGCCACGGACTCCCTGGCGGTCTCCGAGGAGATCGGCACGGTCAAGAAGCTCTACGACCTGGGCATGGAGCTGAAGTCCGTGCCGCCCAACCGCATCACCATGATGACCATGCCCTGGGCGGAGGACCCGGAGAACCGCAACCACGTGGTCCCGGACGGCGCCAACGCCGACAAGGTCTGGGAGATGCTCCGCGACGACGTGCCGTTCGACAAGAACGGCTCGGGCAAGCCGTCCGCCAGGAAGCCCAAGGAGGTGCTCTCCTCCGACCCGGCCGCCCCGGACGGCGAGATCGGCGTGCTGGTGCAGAACGCCACACGCTCCGAGTCGCTCGGCGTGGTCAACGGGCGGGCGAACGAGCTCACCCAGGCGCTCGTCGCGAAGGGCTTCGCCCGCGCCGCGTCCGACACCTCGGGTTCGTACGCCGAGGAGCGGACCGTCGTGCGCTACCCCAGTGCCGAACTGGAGGGCGACGCCCAGCGGGTCGCCAAGTCCCTCGGGATCCCGCTGAGTTCGGTGAAGAAGTCGGCCGAGGTCTCCGGCGTCACCCTCGTGGTGGGCGGCGACTGGCGCACCGGTACGGCGTATCCGAAGCAGACGCCGCCGAAGGCGGGCGATCTGCCGGAGAACTCCGACGCCCTCAACGGCGCGGACAGCAGCAAGTGCATGGACGTGTACAAGCCGTACCGCTTCTAGCGCCGCCATGCCTCCGTCCTCCGTGGGAGCGGCGCAGATCACAGCACCGCCGGTTGCCTGCCCGCTCCCCTCTCGGCATGATCATCTTTCTTGACCCGAGAAATGACGGAGGTTCAATCGTGCTCAACCGCAAGCGAATTGGCTCGGCGGCGGCCGTCCTCGGCCTGACCGCGGCCGGGACGCTCGCCGCCACCGGCACCGCGGCGGCGGCGAGCTACAACGGCGCCTGTGGCTCCGGCTACGCCGTGATCGACTCCAAGGACGTCGGTGAGGGCAACGCCTTCCTCACCTACAACAGCTCCAACGGCTACAACTGCGTCGTGACCGTCACGGACACCCCGGGCGTGGCCAGTTACCTGCGCACCAACCTGCGGCTGCACCGCACCGACACGGTGTGGAAGTACAACGAGCAGGACGAGGGCAGCTACAAGTACTACGCGGGCCCGGTCTACCTGTCCGCCAGGAACTCCTGCATCGACTGGGGCGGTGCCGCCGCCTCCAACTACACGCGCATCGACTACGGCGTGCACTGCGGCTGACCGCCGCCGCCGGACACCTCGACCACGAACATCCATCGATCACGGGGGAACACCCGATGCGCATGAACTCCAAGATCACCCGCTGGGTGACCACCGCCGCGACGCTGGCCGGCGTCGCGGTCGTCGCACCGGTCGTCACGGCGACGCCCGCCGCGGCGGGCGCCTACGGATGCGCCGGCAACCAGGTCTACACGAAGTCCGTGTACGCCAACAGAAACGGCTACACCGGCAAGATAGGCACCGTCTACTCCTACTACGACGGCACCTACAACTGTTCGGTGTTCGTGAAGTCCGCCTACGTCGGCACGCCCACCCAGATGAACTTCTCCATCTACAAGGAGAACGACGGCACGTTCGACGACGACACCGGCGCGTTCAGCTCCTACGCGGGCCCGGTGAAGATCAAGGCCCCCGGCTCCTGCGTGAGCGAGATGCTCATCATGGACACTCCCGGTGGCACGCAGATGTTCTTCGGCCAGGCCGCGCCGCCGCACAACTGCGGCTGACCCGCGCGGGCCAGGACGCCCCGGCCGCCGGTCCCGGCGGCCGCCCACCGCAGAAAGCCCGGCCGGGAGATCCCGGCCGGGCTTTCTGCGGTGCTCCGGCTCAGCGCCAGCGGAAGGACGCGTTCTCGTTGTACGTGTTCACCAGCTGCCCCTTGGTCTGGGGAGCGGCGAGGTCGTACGCGCCGGAGTAGTTGGAGTTGAAGTACGACGCGCCGGTCTTGCTCCAGGCGCTGTTGGCGTAGGAGGCGGCGTTGTTCTTGACGTGCTGACCGACTCCGGCGGTCCCCAGACCCCAGTCGGCGAAGTTCAGCGGGTACCCGGTGCCGCCGAAGTTGTCCCAGTTGGCGACGGCGGACGTCGCACCGGCGGCGCCGCCCTTCTGGTACGAGTTGTAGTACACGCAGAACTCGTTGCCGAACCTGCCGCCACAGATGTCCGACATGTCGGCCTGGGCGGGAGCTGCCGTGGCCAGGGACCCGACGACACCCGCGACAAGGACACCGCCGGCCGCCAGCGCTGCACGCATACGCATGATTCTCTCCAGTGGTCAGTGATCGAGAGGGACTTCTCCGCGGGACGGCCCGGTCGGGGCCGTGCGCGTGCTAGCGCCAGCGGAAGGACGCGTTGTTGTTGTACGTGTTCACGAGGTTGCCCTTGTCACGGGGCGGGGCCACGTCGTAGGCGCCGGCGTAGTTGGAGTTGAAGTAGGACACGCCGGTCTTGCTGTCGTGGCTGTTGGCGTAGGACGCGGCGTTGTTCTTCACGACCTGGCCGACACCGGCCGTGCCCTCGCCGCCGTCGGTGAAGCGCCAGGGCAGGTCGCCGCCCCAGTTGGCGACGTCGTGGTAGGTGGCCGTCCAGCCGCCCTTCTGGCCGGAGTTGTACCAGAGGCAGTAGTCGGAGTCGACGACGCCGCCGCACAGGCTGTCCGGGATGGAGTCGGCCTGGGCGGGGGCGGCGGTGGCCAGCACGCCGAGGGTGCCGACGGCGGCCAGGGCGGCCGCGAGGGCCGAGCTGCGCATACGCATGAGAGGTCCATGCCTTTCAGTCCGGGATGTGGAGGAGAGAACAACCGCGGGGGCGCGGCGGGCGGGAGCCTGCCTCACGAGGACTCGCCCAGCTCGGCGGCGGCCCGCTTGAGCTGGTCGGTCTTGTGCTGCTTGACCTCGGCGAGGCCCTCGGCGTCCTGCTCGATGCGCTCCTGCTGCCACGCGGACTCGACGTCGAACCAGGTCCGCACGAGTCCGGTCTTCTTCTTGCATCCGACGTCCGCTCGGGCCGTCGAAATCTCGGTGCCGCTCGCCTTCGGTACGGCGAAGGCGGGGTCGTCGATGGCGTCCATCGGCGAGCTGTAGCGGTAGCCCTGCTTCGCCATGCACGCCGACCAGTCACGGAAGGCGGCGAGCACCTTCGGGTCCTTCTGGCTGCGTGCGTAGCTCTCCATGTTCAGGTCCCGGGCCTTCTGGTCCGGCCCGAACTCGGCCTCGGCGCCCGCCAGTCTGCGCTTGGCCTCGCCGATGCACCCTCCGTCGGGGTCGAGCGTGCCGTCCGCCATGGGCCTGCCGGCGAGGGCCACGCGCCCGGCCGGGCTCAGCGACTTCGCCGCGCTCTCCTGCTCGGTCTCGGGCGTCGGGAAGTGGTAGCCGTAGACCTCCGCGGTGTGCGAGTTGGCGATGCCGTAGCGGCGGTCCATCACCCCGATGTCCGGCGAACCGCTCTCCTGCTCCGGGCGGTAGTCGAAGCCCGCGCGGTCCATGCAGCGCTGGGTCAGGCTGCTCATCGCCCGGGTCAGCTGGGTCATCTCGGTCTCGGAGAAGATGTAGCCCTCGACCGGCAGGGCCAGGTCTGCGGTGAGGCTGGAGGACCGGGGCGCGACCGAGCTGTCGGGCTGCTCGGGCGCGGCCGTGCCGTCACCGTCGTCGGAGCAGCCCGCGAGCAGCAGGGTGGCGGCGAGCATCAGGAGCGCTGTCGTCTTTCGCACGTCTCTTCCCTCGGAAACCGTCGAGAACCATGAGGTGGGGATCAGCGCCGCAGCGCCTCGGCGGGCTGGATGCGGCTGGCCCGCCACGCGGGGTACAGGCCCGCGACCAGTCCGGTGGCCAGGCCGACCGCCGGGGCGGCGACGACGGTCGCCGGGTGGATCACCGGGGTCCAGTCGCGGACGACCGCCAGCGCGACCACGGTGACGGCGCCGAGGCTGGTGCCGATCAGCCCGCCGAGCGCACCCAGCGCACCGGACTCGGCGAGGAACTGGGCGGTGATGTGCCGGCCGCGCGCACCCAGCGCCCGGCGCAGTCCGATCTCGCCGGTGCGTTCCAGCACGGCGACCAGCGTCGTGTTGGCGATGCCGACCGCGCCGATCACCAGGCAGATCCCGGCCAGCAGCATGAACAGCTCGTCGAGGTCGGAGGTGACGTTGCCGCGCAGGCTCCTGGGGTCCGGCGGCGGCACCGCCCGGAAGTACTCGGGGTGGGCGGGGTCGAGCGCCAGCGCCGCCTCGGAGGCGATCTGCCGGGCCGCGCCCAGGTCGGTGGAGATGAGCATCTTGGCCCGGTCACCGCTCTCCGGGCCGCCCCAGATCCGCTCGGCGGCGGTGCGCGGCACCACCACCGACAGCAGCAGGTCCGCCTTGCGCTCGACGTCGTCGACGATGCCGATGACCGTGAAGGCGTGGTCGCCCACGAACACCGCGGGCGCGGTCTCCAGCGTGGTGATCCCGAGCCGGCCGGCCAGTCCCGAGCCGATCACGGCCACGTTCTCGCCGCGCCGGTCGTGATACGTGTCGAAGGTACGTCCCTGCTCCAGCCGCGGTCCCGCCGCGCCGAGGACGCCGGGGGACGCCGCGACCACCTGGGTGCGCTCGCCCTGCGCCCCGGCCCCGGGCGGCGCCGCGGAGACCAGTTCCTCGGGGCCGAGCCTGACGGGCCAGTACACGCCCGCGTCCCGGACGCCGTTGAGCGCGCCGATCCTGCGGTCCGCGTCCGCCGGGAAGGCGTTGGCCAGCAGGTCGGGCTGCTCACCGCCGGTGTCCTCGACGGTCACCTCGGTGGCGGTGAGCGCGTTGAAGCGGGAGTCGATCTGCGAGGACGTGGTGGCGGTCAGGCCGAGCACCGCGACGAAGGTGCCGACGCCGAGCACGGTGCCGAGCGCGGTGAGGGCCGAGCGCGCCGGACGCTGGAGGATCCCGGCGGCCGACTCAGACAGCAGATCCCGTGCGCCGAGCCGGGAGCGGTCGCCCCGGGCGGTGCCGCCGCGGCGGCGGAGCGGCGCGGGGCCGCGGCCGCCGGGGGGCGACGTCCGGCTGCGGCGGCCGAGGAGCGCCGCGGGGATGCGTCCCTTCACGCGGCCGTCACCGCCTGCTCGGCGAGCACGCCGTCGCGGATGGCGACGGTGCGCCGGCCGCGCGCGGCGACACCGGGGTCGTGCGTGATGACGACGAGGGTCATGCCGTCGGCGTGCAGCTCGTCCAGGAGGCTCAGGATCGACTCGGCGGTGGCGGTGTCGAGGTTGCCGGTCGGTTCGTCGCACAGCAGCAGCGAGGGACGGGCGACCAGGGCGCGGGCGATGGCGACGCGCTGGCGTTCGCCACCCGACAGCCGGGTGGGCAGCGCGTCGGTGCGGTGGCCGAGGCCGACCCGGTGCAGGGCCTCACGGGCCCGTTCGGCGCGCTCGCGGCGGGTGGCGGGGTCGTAGAGCATGGCGAGGGTGACGTTCTCCACGGCCGAGCGGTGCGGCAGCAGATGGAAGCTCTGGAAGACGAAGCCGATCCGCCGTCCGCGCATGCCGGTGCGGCCCGCGTCGGAGAGCCGTGCCGTGTCGACGCCGTCGAGGAGGTAGCTGCCTTGCGTGGGCGCGTCCAGCAGGCCCGCGAGGTTCAGGAAGGTCGACTTGCCGGAGCCGGAGGGGCCCACGACGGTGACGTAGTCGCCCCGCTCGATGGTCAGGTCGCACGGCTTGAGCGCCTCGACGGGCGGCGGCCCGGGATAGGTGAGCGCGACACCGCGGAACTCGACGACGGGGGGCACCGGGGCGGACCCGGGGGCCGCCGTTCCCGCCGCGGGCGCGGAGGCGGGGCGCGGCGCGCGCCCGCGGCGCAGCGCGGTGAGCCCGAGTCGGCTCATCGGGCGACTCCGACGACGACCTTGTCGCCCTCGCCGAGGCGGGCGCCGCGCAGCGGGGTGACCTCGGTGCAGCCGTCGCCGGAGGTGCCGGGGCGGACCTCGACGCGGCGGCGTTCGCCGGAGCGCTCCAGGACGGTGACGGTGGTGCGCGAGTCGGCGCCCGCGGACAGGGCGGACACCGGTACGACGAGCACCTTCCTGCCGGTCGTGGCGGCCTCGATGGTCAGCCGCACGTCCTGCCCGGCGAGCCGGGCGGCGAGCGTGGAGTCGGGCCTGACGACGACGGTGTAGCCCTGGCCCGCGGCGCCCGCCTCCTCGCCCTCGGGGGCGGTGGGGACGTCGGCCACGGAGGCGACCGTGCCGGTGACCTGGTCGCCGTAGACCTCGGAGAGCACCTCGACCTTCTGGCCGGGCCGCACCAGGTCCTTCTCGTGGGCCCCGAGCGTGCCCCGGACCACCAGCCGGCCCGCGGAGACGGTGGCGAGCCGTTCGCCGACCTCGCCGCCGACCTTGGCGTTCATGGTGTCGACCCGGGCCGGGAAGCCGCTGAGGAAGACCACCTCGGAGGCGGGCACCATGGCACCGGAGACCGCCTCGGCCTCGGCCAGATCGGACCTGGCCTCGGCGAGGTCCTCACGGGCGTACCGGATGTCGTCGGCGTCCTGGCCGGAGCCCTTGGCGTCCGCCGTCTTGCCGTCCGCCGTCTTGCCGTCCGCCGTCTTGCCGGCGCCGGAGTCCGCGGAGCTCCCGGAGCCCGCTCGCAGCAGCCCGTCCAGCCGTCGCTCGGCCTCCTTGACCTGGTCACGGGCGCCGCCCACCGGGTCCTCGCCGCCGTCGCCCCCGCCCACGACGACGGGCTCGTAGCCGATGGCGGCGTACAGGTCGGTGACCGCCTGCTTGGTGCCGGCCCCGTAGGTGCCGGCCGGGTCGGATCCGGTGCCGTGGCCCAGGGAGCCGAGGGCCTTCTGGAGCTGGCGTACGTCGTCGCCGTGGGTGCCCGGCTTGAGGTCCCGGTAGACCGGGAGGGTGCCGGGCAGCGCGAAGACGGGGCGCCCGGAGACCTCGGCCAGCACCCGGCCGGCCTTGAAGGTCTGCCCGGAGCGCACCATGACCTTGGTCACGACGGGCGCGGCGGAGCCGTCGGCCGCGGTGGCGACCGGTGCCAGGTCGACGGTCTGGGACGCGGCGACGACCCCGCGGGTGACGACGGTGTCGGCGAGAACACGCCGCTCGACGGGCGCGGTGAGCACGTCCGGGGCGGGCGGCCCGGCGTCGGCGGCGGCCTGGGCCGGCGACTTCACCAGCGTCGAGGTCCACAGCGCGGCACCCGCGAGAACCACAGCACCTGTCGCCAGGGCGGCCACGGCACGCTTGCGCCGCGACAGCCCCGAGCCCGCCCCCGGCTGGGACATGCTTCCCCCATTGAAGTCTGCGTACGGCGAACGGCGCTGGCCGGTGCAGATGGTCAATCCCAGCCATCCGAAGCCGTGTTCGATCCCCCAGGCGATCATCCTTCTTGACTGGCTGTCAAGTTGATAAGGAGTCACCTTCAAGCCAGTAAGATCATTTCCAGCCATACAAGAAATGCACACTTGCCTCAAAGGCATCACTGCATGTCAGGATCCTCGTCGGCCCAAAAGCCGAACAGACCTTCCAGGGGGAAAAACTATGCGTATCGGTGCAAAGATCGCCGGTCTCGTGCTCGCCGCCGGCGCCGTCGCGGTCACGACCACGCCCGCCCAGGCGTACTCGTTCGACAACTACAATGACGGCAAGTGTGTGGCCGAAGAGCTGTGCATGTACTACCACTCCGCCGGCTACTCGTCCTCGTCCCTCATCGACTACTACGACGAGGAGCCGAGCCACCACGACGACCGCTTCCTGTCGTCCGGCCCCGGCCAGGGCCAGGTCGTCGGCAACAACGCCTCGTCGGCGAAGTGCTGGGGCACCCGGTACAACTACGCGATCTTCTTCAACTCCAACTTCAACGGCCAGCGCCACAACCACACCTGCGACGGTGTGCGCCGTGACACCCCGGGCTGGCTGCAGAACAACAACGCCTCCAGCTACGAGCCTTTCTAGGCCCCGCGGAGCAGATACATCGTGCGTACCACCAGGATCGTCCTGGCGCTGAGCTGTGCCGTTCTCGTGCTGAGCGGCTGCTCCTCCTCGGACCAGGGTCCCGGCCGGACCCGGTCCGAGGATGCCCCGCCGGTCGACTTCAAGACACCCCCGGCGGTCTCGGCCACCCCGACCATGCGCAGCTCGGCCTCCTTGGAGCTGCCGCTGGAGGCGTACGCCTGGACGGACTCCGAGGAACGCACCCGGCGCCAGGGCGAGGACCTGCTGGCCGCGGACTGCATGCGCGGCCACGGCTTCGACCTGGCGCCCCGCCCCGCCTACCGGGGCGACAAGGCGCTGCGGGACGCCCGCCGTTACGGCGTCAGCGACCCCGACTCCGCCTCTCGGTTCGGCTACCGCCTCGACCCCGCCGCCCGCGGCCCGAAGCCGCCTGAGGAGAACTACTCCCCCGCGGAGTCCCTGGTCCTGTTCGGCCCCCAGGAGGGGCAGGGCAGCCGCAAGAGCGCCGACGGCAAGGCGATCCCCAAGGGCGGCTGCTGGGGTCAGGCACTGCGCGACCTGGCCTCGGACGGTCCCGAAGTCGACCCGAGCGACGAGGAGTTCGCCGACCAGCTGGCGGTCTTCACGTACCAGGCGTCGCAGAAGGACCCGCGGGTGAAGAAGGTGTTCGCCGCCTGGTCGGCCTGTATGAAGGAGAAGGGCTACGACTACCGCGGCCCCATGGAGGCCGGGGACGACACCTCCTTCCAGAACTCCGACACGGTCTCCCGGCGCGAGATCCAGGTGGCCGAGGCCGACGTCGCGTGCAAGCGCGAGCACAACCTCATCGGCGTCTGGTACGCGGTCGAGGTCGCCTATCAGGAGCGCGCCGTCGAGCAGAACCAGCAGCAGCTGGACACGCTCAAGCAGCGCAAGGAAGCCATCCTGAAGGCCGCCGCCCGGGCCGGAGCCACTCCGTGAGGCTGCCGCGCGCGGTTTCGTCCCTGCTGGTCGCAGCCGCCTTGACGGCCTGTTCGTCCGGCGGCCCGGAGCCCGCCGGGAAGCCCCGGACGTCACCCGGGACGGCCGGTGCCCCGGCACCCCGCATCACCTTGCCGCTCGATCCGTACCAGGTCTCCGACGAGGACTTCTCCACCGTGTCGCGCGCCCTGGGCGTCCTGACCGACCGCTGCATGCGCAAGCAGGGCTTCCGGTACGACGAACAGGCACCCGAGGGGGTCGCCACCACGGACCTCGGACACGAGCGCCGCTACGGCATCACGGTGCCGGAGAAGGCCCGCGCGTACGGCTACCACCTGGACGGCGCACCGGTCCGGCAGGTGACGGAGCCACCGCGTCCGAAGGGCTACCAGCGTGCCCTGATGGGCACCGGCAAGCCCGTCGGCGACACGGGGCGGTTCGACGACGGCTGCGCGGGCCGGGCCCACCAGGACCTGGAGGCGGGCATCGACATGGACGCCGTGGACCTCCCCCAGTGGTACAAGCGGGACTCCTTCCAGCGGTCCCTGAAGGACCCGCGGGTGACACGGGCGTTCGCCGCCTGGTCCGGCTGCATGGCCGAGTCCGGGCACCGCTACCGCACCCCGCTCGACCCGCTCGCCGACCGCAGGGTCCTGGGCGAGAAGGTGACGGCCCACGAGCGCACGGTGGCCGTCGCGGACATCGCGTGCAAGCAGCGGACCGGCCTGGTGGACACCTGGCGGGACGCGGAGGCCGCGCTGCAGCGGAGCCTCATCGGCCGGCACCGCGCCGAGCTGGACTCGGCGCGCGCGGAAGCGGCCCGGCTCATCACCCGGGCCGACCGAATCGTCGGCGCCGACGGGAACTGACCCGCGGCACCGATCCACGGGCTGTCGCTCGACGGCCCGGTCGTGAAACGAGGGGACACACATGAACCGCTGGGCCACGCTCGCCGCCGCCGGCGCCGCCGCCCTGACCTCGGTGCTCGCCTACTCGGGCACCGCGCAGGCCGCCGACGGCACCTGTGAGATCCAGGAAGCCTGTTACTACTTCAACTCCAACACCTCGGGGTCGATGATCGACTACGAGGGCGACCAGTGGACCCACCACGACGACTACTTCATCTCGGGCGGCAACGGCCAGGGCCAGGTCGTCGGCAACAACGCGGCGTCGCTGTTCTGCAACATGGGCCCGCTGTTCACCTGCGAGACGTGGTTCAACTCCGGCTACGGCGGCGACTCGTTCAAGACGCTGGGCACCAAGCGCGTCAACCTGCCGACGTGGCTGAAGAACAACAACGCCTCCAGCAAGAAGTACTACTCGGGCGGCTGCAGCGGCCCCGGCTGCTGAGTCCGTGTGATCAGTGCGAGCCGGCGTTCGCCCGCACGGCCGGGCGCCGGCTCGCGATCACCTTTCTGGCCAGCGACTTCGGGCTGGTCAGGAAGCCCCAGCCCCACGACATGTGCATGGTCGCCAGCGCCACCGGGATCTGGAGCCGCGCCTTCAGCGGCAGCCCCCTGCCGGCCGGGACCGAGCCCGCGGTGATCGCCGCGAGATAACCGCCGGGGATCACGAGGCCCCACGGGGTGAGGGCCGCGCCGGCCACGAGGCCGGCCGCTATCGCGCACACCGCCGCCGGCGGGGCGAGGTAGCGCAGATTGATGGAGCCGGCGTGGTAGCGGGCCACCACATGCCGCCAGCGGCCGTAGTCCTTGTACTGCTTGGCCAGCGCCTTCACGCTCGGGCGCGGACGGTAGGACACCCGCAGCTCGGGCGAGAACCAGATCAGGCCGCCCGCCTCACGGATGCGGAAGTTCAGCTCCCAGTCCTGGGCACGGACGAACTCCTCGTTGTACCCGCTCTGCCGTTCCAGCGCCTCGCGCCGGAACACACCGAGGTAGACGGTCTCGGCGGGGCCGGCCTCGCCGCCCGTGTGGAAGGCCGCGTTGCCCACGCCGATCTTCGAGGTCATCGCGGCCGCGACCGCGTGCTCCCAGGCGTTCTCGCCCTCGGCGTGCATGATCCCGCCGACGTTCTGCGCGCCGGTCTCCTCCAGGAGCCGTACGGCGGTCGCGATGTAGTTCGGCGAGAGCATGCCGTGCCCGTCGACGCGGACCACGACCGGGTGCCGCGAGGCCCTGATCGCCGCGTTCAGCGCGGCGGGCGTGCGGCCGCTCGGGTTGGGCACCGTGTGCACGCGGGAGTCCTCGCGCACCAGGTCGGCCGCGATCTCGTCCGTGCGGTCCGTGGACGGACCGAGGGCGATCACGACCTCCATCTCGCCCTCGTACTCCTGGGCGAGGATCGCTCGGACGGCGCCGCGCAGATGCCGTTCCTCGTTGAGGACGGGCATGATCACGGACACGGCGGGAAGCTGCACGTCGGGCTTGGCGTTCATCGGTGCTCACGTTACCGCGAACGGGGGACAGCGAGGTGACCGGCCGTGGCGATGCGCCGGACAGCAGATCGTATGGGCCTACGGTGCTCACGCATCCCGCGTTCGGCCTCGCCCGGAGGTGTCCCATGCCCGCTCCGCCCAGGTCCCCCGGCCGGCCGCAGCCCCGTCGGCGGCCGTCCCGCCGCCCCGCCCGGCCCGCTCCCCGGCCCCGACGCCCCCGCTGGGCCGTACGGGCGGTGACCGGTCTGTCGGTGGTGGTGCTCGCCGCCGCCGGCATCGGGCACGCCGTCGTCACCGGCCTCGACGCCGACATCGCCCGCGTCGACCCGTTCAAGGACATGAAGAACCGGCCGCGCGCCGGGCACGGCATGAACATGCTGCTCGTCGGCACGGACGGCCGCGACAGGATCACCAAGGCGGAGCGGCGCAGGTACCGGCTCGGCGGCGCCCCCTGCCGCTGCACCGACACGATCATGATCGTGCACATCTCGGAGGACCGGGAGCGGGCCAGCGTGATCAGCCTGCCCCGCGACTCCTACGCCGAGCTGCCCCCGCACACCGACCGCACCACCGGCGACCGGCACCGGGCCCACCCCGTCAAGCTGAACGCGGCCTACGCCGAGGGCGGCCCGCAGCTCACCGTGCGCACGGTCGAGCAGATGACCCGGGTGAAGATCGACCACTATCTGGAGGTCGACTTCACCAGCTTCATGAGGACCGTCGACGTGCTCGGCGGTGTGCGCATCTGCGCCACCGAGGCCCTGAAGGACTCCTACACCGGCCTGGACCTGCCCGCGGGCCCGCACCGGCTCGGTGGCGGCGAGGCCCTCCAGTACGTCCGCGCCCGTCACATCGACGGCGCCGCCGATCTCGGCCGGATGCAGCGCCAGCAGCGCTTCCTGGCCGCGCTGGTGGACCGGGCCACCTCCTCGGGCGTGCTGCTGAACCCGCTGAAGTTCCGCGACGTGACCCGGGCCGTGCTCGGCTCGGTCCGCGCCGACAAGGGCTTCGGCACCGACGAGCTGCTGGACCTGGGGCGTGCCATGCGCAACTTCTCCCCCTCCTCGTCGGAGTTCGCCACCGTCCCCATCGGCCGGATGGGATACGCCGTGAAGGGCATCGGCTCCACGCTGAAGTGGGACCCGGCCAAGTCGGCACGGCTCTTCCGGGCCCTGCGCGACGACCGGCCGCTCGCCGCCCACCGGCCCCGGGTCACCGCCGTACGCGTCCCCGTGGCGCCCCAGCAGATCCGTGTCCAGGTCGAGAACGGCACCACCACCGCGGGCCTGGGCCGCCGTGTCGACAGGGCCCTCGCCGCGACCGGCTTCCGCACCACCCGCCAGCCGGTCAACGCCGCCCGGCCCGCGGCCGAGCGCACGGTCGTCGCGTACGACCCCCGCTGGGACCGTTCCGCACGCTCCCTCGCCGCGGCCCTGCCCGGCAGCGGACTGCGCGCGGTCAAGGGACAGGGGGCGACGCTGAAGGTGATCGTCGGCGCGGACTTCGAGAAGGTCCGCAAGGTCCGCGCGGAGAACGCGCGGCAGGGAGAGTTCGGGGTGGTCCGGGGCGACGAGGTGGGCTGCCCGTAGCGGCCCGGCGCGGGAACCCGCCCGGGGTCAGTCCTCGTAGCCCTCGGCCGCGCGCTTCTCGCGCAGTTCCCTGATCGCGCGCCGGCGGGCGAGCCGGTGCGTACGGCGGATCTGGGCCTCCTGGTAGCGGCGGTTGTCCCGCTCGGTCTCGGGGACGACCGGCGGCACCGAGCGCGGCTTGCCGTCGGCGTCGACCGCGGCGAAGACGAGGTACGCGGAGCCGACCTGGGTCGCGGGCGTGGACTCGTTCCAGCGCTCGGCCAGGACCCGCACGCCGACCTCCATGGACGTCCGGCCGGTCCAGTTGACCTGGGCCTTCACATGGACGAGGTCGCCCACGCGGACCGGCTCCAGGAAGACCATCTCGTCCATGGAGGCGGTGACGGCGGGGCCGCCGCTGTGCCGTCCGGCCACCGCGCCCGCCGCGTCGTCGACCAGCTTCATGATCACGCCACCGTGCACCGTGCCCAGGAGGTTGGTGTCGTTGTGGGTCATGATGTGGCTGAGCGTGGTCCGGGACGCCGAGGTCGGCTTGCCCGGTATGTCCGCGTTGTCCATGTCAGCGGTAACGGCCTGGTCTGTCATGCCCTCCACCTTATGCCGAACCGGCAGGCGGGGAATTTGTGTCAGATTGGCAACAGCACCGCCCCTGTTCCCCACGCTCTCTTGTAAAGCACACGGTCGGGACCGGCACACTGGGGCCCATGAACGATTGGCCCGAGGGATGGTCCGACGACAACCGCGGCAACCGCGGCCCCGCCTACGGACGCGGCAGCGGCGCCGCCCCCGAGGGCGCGCGCGTGATGCGGCAGGTCGGGCGCGGTCCGTCCGCGGGCGGCCGCCAGGCGCCGCCCCAGCACCCCGGCGTCCCGCAGCAGCCGTCGTACGTCAACGGCGGCGGCGACGACTTCGGCGGGTACGACAGCGGCTACAACACCGGGCAGGTCTACGGCGCCCCCGGCGGCGGCGGTCCGCACGACCCCGGCCACACCGGCGGGCCCCGGCCCCGGCCGGACTGGCGGCGCCGGATCAAGTGGACCGCGATCACCGTCACCGGTGTGCTGGTCGTCACGGCGGTCGGCACCTACTTCTGGGCCGACTCCAAGCTCAACCGCGAGGTCGACCTGTCCAAGGTCATCGAGCGGCCGGAGGCGGGCGAGGGCACGAACTACCTCATCGTCGGCTCCGACAGCCGCGCGGGCATGACCGCCGAGCAGAAGAAGAAGCTGCACACCGGGTCCTCCGAGGGCAAGCGCACGGACTCGATGATGATCCTGCACACCGGCGACGGCGCCCCTACGCTGATCTCCCTGCCCCGTGACTCGGACGTGGAGATCCCCAGCTTCAAGGGCTCCGAGTCCGGCAAGACCTACCCGGGCACCGGGCGGCACGTGAAGCTGAACGCCGCGTACGCCGAGGACGGGCCGGAGCTGCTGGTGCGCACGGTCGAGTCCAACACCGGCCTGCACATCGACCACTACGTCGAGATCGGCTTCGCCGGCTTCGCGAACATCGTGGACGCGGTCGGCGGCGTCGAGATCGACATCCCGAAGGCGTTCAAGGACAAGAACTCCGGCGCGAACTTCGAGGCGGGCAAGCAGACCCTCGACGGCCAGGAGTCCCTCGCCTTCGTCCGCACCCGCTACGCGTTCGCCCGCTCCGACCTGGACCGCACCAAGAACCAGCAGAAGTTCCTCTCCGCGCTGGCCAGCCAGGTCGCCACCCCGGGCACGATCCTCAACCCCTTCAAGCTCTACCCGACCATGGGTGCGGGTCTGGACTCCCTGATCGTCGACAAGGACATGGGCCTGTTCGACCTGGCCGACATGTTCTGGGCGATGAAGGGCGTCAGCGGCGGCGACGGCACGTCCATGAACATGCCGCTGGCGGGCTCCACGGGCGGCAACCTGCTGTGGGACAAGGACAAGGTCAAGACGCTGGTGAGCCAGCTGAAGAACGACGAGACCGTCACGGTGACGGGTGACTGACCCGCGGCCCGGCCGCGTCGAGGCGGTGCTCTGCGACGTCGACAACGTCATCCGCTTCTACGACGTCTCCGAGGTGACCGCCCTCGAACGGGCCGCCGGGCTCGCCGAGGGCACCACCCTGAAGGTGGCCTTCGCGCCGGAGAACGACCTTCCGCTGATGCTCGGCCGCATCGACATGGACGAATGGGTCCACTGCATCGTCGGAAGCCTGCGCGGAGCCGTCCCCGAGCCGGTCGCGTACAAGCTGGGCGACGCGCTCGCCGGAGCGCCCTTCCACGCCGACGACACGGTGGTGGGCCTGCTGCGGCGGGCCCGCGCCCGGGTGCCGCTGGTGCTGGTCAGCAACGCCTCGGTACGGCTGGAGGCGGACCTCGCCGCGCTCGGCCTGGACGACCTCGCCGACCATGTGGTCAGCAGCGCCCGGGTGGGCCTGGCCAAGCCCGACCCCCGCATCCTGCACCTCGCGGCCGGGCGGGCCGGGGCGGCCGCCGAGCACTGCCTCTTCGTCGACGACACCCTGGAGAACGTCGAGGCCGCGGCCGCCCTGGGCATGCGGGGCGTGCACTTCCGCACGCCCGCCGACCTGGAGTCGGCGCTGGCCCCGCTGCTCTGACGGGCCCGGCGGCCTCACGCCGTCGCGTGGGCGAGCAGCGCGCCGTGCTCCAGCACCAGTTCGTCCCCGTCGGTGTACTCGGCCGCGGCGAGACGGTCGTACGCCGTGCGGATCCCGGCGACGGTGCCGGCGTCCAGGACGTACGTCCCGGCACCGACGGCCGCCGCATCCAGCAGGGCGGGCACCGGGTGCGCGCACAGCCGGGCGAAGGTCGAACCGTAGGCGTCGGCACGCCCGGCCCACATCCGCCGCTCGGCGCGGTCGAAGGCGGTGGCCGCCGTGGTCGTCACGGCTTGCGGCCCACGCCCGCGAAGTGGGTGACCTCCACGGGCTCGCCCGGCCCCTCCGGCCGCCAGCGGGAGCAGCTGACGATGCCGGGCTCCAGCAGTTCGACGCGGTCGAAGAAGCGGGTGAGTTCGTCGCGGGTGCGCAGGGTCATGGGGGCGGAGCCCTGGCTGTTCCAGTACTCGACGGCCTGGGTCATCGCCTCGCCGTCCACCTCGGTGGTGGGGTGCGACAGGGCGAGGTAGCTGCCCGAGGGCAGGGCGTCGAGGAGCCGGTCGACGACGGAGACGGCCTCGTCGGTGTCCATGACGAAGTTGAGGATGCCCAGCATGGTGACGGCGACCGGGCGCTCCAGGTCCAGCGTCTCGCCGGCCCGGCGCAGGATCGTCTCGGGGTCGTGGACGTCCGCCTCGATGTAGTCGGTCGCGCCCTCACGGGTGCTGGTGAGCAGCGCGTGCGCGTGGGTCAGCACGAGCGGGTCGTGGTCGACGTAGACGATCCGGGACGAGGGCTCGACACGCTGGGCGACCTCGTGCGTGTTCTCGGCGGTCGGCAGCCCGGTGCCGATGTCGAGGAACTGCCGTACCCCCGCCTCACCGGCGAGGTGGCGCACCGCTCGCGCCAGGAACGCCCGGTCGGCGACGGCCGAGCGGGGCAGCGCGGGCACGAAGGACAGGATCTGGTCGCCGACCTCCTGGTCGACGGCGTAGTTGTCCTTGCCGCCCAGCCAGTAGTTCCAGATGCGCGCGGAGTGGGACACATCCGTACGCAGGCGGTTCACGCGGGCTACGCCTTCGTCCTGGGGAGTGGTGGAGTCGGACATGATGCGGGCTCTCTCCTTGGCCGGTACCGATCGGTTCGCGCGCTCAACTTAGACACAATCCTGTTCTCCTGTCGGCCACTTGACCGATCGCCCGCCCACTTCGAACCACAGCAGCTTCCCCGCCCCGCGCCCGGCGGGATCGTCGCCGGGCGTCAGGCCGCCCCAGGAGTCGGCGTACTCCTGGACGAGGCACAGCCCGCGCCCGCCGACCGCGTCGGGCAGGGCAGGCGCGACGCGGCCCCCGGACGGCTCGGCGAAAAGGCCGGGGACGCGCGGATCGCTGTCCCACACCCCGACCCGCAGCCGCCCGTCGCCCAGCGCGGCGAGCCGCAGGGAGCAGGGGCCCCGGGTGTGCCGGTAGGCGTTGCCGACCAGCTCGGACGTCAACAGCTCCACACCGTCCCGCAGTTCCGATCTGCCGTGCCCGTCGAGCGCGGCCCGCACGGTCATGCGTGCGACACGTGCGGCTCTGGGGTCGCGCGGCAGGCGAAGGGCGTACGCCCAGGTGTCGGGCGGGGATACGGTGCGCATGGAGCCTCCGGCATCTACAGGGAGGAAGTTCGGGCTGGGCCCAACGGCCGCGCCGGGCGGTGGCATGCCTGGGGTGGTGCGCTTCCGGCTTATGGGGGCGGGGAGTTGGGCGGCTTGGGTATCACCGTAGACTTCAGATGCTGAAGGTTTTGCTCAATCCAGCAAAACCTTCAGCAATCTCCTTCGTGTGGGTGACCACTACGTCAGGTGTATGAACGGAGTGAGGGCATGGCATCGAGACCTATCCCGACGGCCCGCCGCCTCCGCATCGGCGTGGAGCTGCGGCGGCTACGGGAACGCGCCGGCATGACCGCCGTCGAGGCAGCCAGATCCCTGGGGACAACTCAGGCCCAGATCAGCAACATTGAAGCGAACCGCTTCGGCGTCAGCGCAGACCGCGTCTTCACCCTCGCCCAGATCTACGGCTGCACGGACTTTCCCCTGGTCGACGCCCTGGCTGCCATGGCCGCTGACCGTACGCGCGGCTGGTGGGAGGAGTACCGCGAGACCCTGCCGTCCCGTCTCCTCGACCTGGCCGAGTTGGAACACCACGCCATGGCACTGCGCGTGACCCAGGTCATCAACGTCCCCGGTCTGCTCCAGACACCGGAACACTCCCGTGCGCTGTTCCGCGAGGCGGTTCCAGCCCTGCGGCCACACGAGATCGAGTACCGCATCTCCCACCGCATCAAGCGCCAGGCCATCCTCCACCGCGACCAGCCGCCGCCCTACACGGCGATCGTCCACGAGGCCGCCCTGCGTATGCAGTTCGGCGGTCGCGATGTGGCCAGGGCCCAGTTGCGGCACCTCGCCGAGATCAGCGAGCACCCTGCCATCAGCCTCTGCGTGATCCCGTTCGACGGCACCTCGTTCCCCACGACCGGCCACGCCGTCGACTACTTCCACGGCCCGGTAGCCGCCCTCGACACCGTCGAGATCGATACCGCACACGGGAGTGAACTCGTCGATGCAGCAGGACAATTGGATAAGTACCGGCTCGTCCTGGACCGTATGGCGGCTGTCGCCCTGAAGCCCGCCCCCTCGCGTGACCTCGTCCACTGCATCGCCCAAGACATCTGAGAGGCAATCCGTGACCGAACCGACCTGGCAGAAGTCGACCTATAGCGAAGAGGGCTCCGCTTGCGTGGAGATAGCCACCTCTCCCACGGCCATCCGTATCCGCGACTCCAAGACCCCCGCGGGGCCCCGCCTCGCCGTCCGCCCCGCTGCCTGGGCGGCCTTCCTCTCGCAGGCGGCCAAGGTGAGCGGCTGAGGGCGCGCCCGCAGGGGTGTCCGCGCGCAAGTTCTCGCAAGTTCCTGGCGACGGCTCGACGGTGAGTACAAGATCGAGCACGGAATCCCGACGACCAGGGAGGCACAGCGATGGCGCTGATCATGCTTGGCAAGGACCCCGAAAGCCCGAACGACAAGTCGCCCACCGTGTACCTCGACGACGAGAGCGACACGTACTTGACGAGAGCGACACGTACTTGGTGCAGGGATGGAAGGTGGCCGACTCCGCTCGGCGTTCACAACTGGACCTGCCCGATCACGAGGATGTGGTCGAGATCCCGAAGCGCATGATGCAGTTCTTCCCGGAGGTGAAGGACCGTGGCGCCACCGACTCTTGAGGACCGGCTGCGCGGGTGTACCCGTTCCGCCGTCCATCTGGAGATGCGCGACGAGTACATGCCCTCCGATCCGCGATTCGTCGCCTGGCAGGCCGGTGTCCTCGACGATCCCGCCGACGGCGATCCAGAGCGCCGGCCGTGGCTGCGGCTGGTCGCCGACCTCGTGGCCCACGGGGTCGAGGTACGCAGAGCCCGGATCGTCTCGGAGCCCGTGTCGGAGTACATCCGGTTCGAGCACCACCTGACCGACCCCAACGTGAAGGCAGGCGAGCAGGTTCGCTGGCTGCCTCGCCGACATGCCTCGGCGCTGGCCCTGCCCGGCAACGACTTCTGGCTCTTCGACGACACGTCGGTCGTCTTCCACCACTTCGCAGGGGACGGCGAACTCGCTCCGAATGACGAGGAGTTCACCGACGATCCGGCCGTCGCGCGACTGTGCACCGACGCGTTCGACTCCGTCTGGGCCGTGGCGGTACCGCACGCGGACTACAGGATCACCTGACCCCACAATCCCCAATGTGACTTCATCCAGTGTCCAGCAGGCAAAGCAGGCCCTCGGTCGGCGTCTTCGCGAGATCCGCAAGGACGCCGACCTCACGGCGCGGGAGCTGGCCAGGCTCGCCGACTGGCACGAGTCGAAGTGCTCGCGGCTCGAGAACGGGCGCACTCCCCCGTCGGACGCCGATATCCGGACGTACACGACGCTCTGCGCCGCCCAGGACCAGACCGCCGACCTGATCGCGACGGCCCGGGGGATAGAGGGTGCGTACGTTCAGTGGCAACGTATGGAGCGGGCCGGGCTGCGCCATGTCCAGCAGTCCGTGGCGCCGTTGTTCGAGCGCACGCGCCGCTTCCGCGTGTACCAGTCCTGGGTGGTCCCCGGCCTGCTCCAGTCGGAGGCATACACCCGGGCCGTGCTCGGCACCGTGGCTCAACTCCGGAACACACCTGCCGACATCGACGAGGCCGTGGCGGTCCGCATGGACCGGCAGCGCATCCTGTACTCAGGCGATCACCGCTTCGCCATGCTCGTGGAGGAATGGGTACTGCGCACGGTCATCGGCGACAAAGACACCATGGCGGGAGCGCTCGGCCACCTGATCTGCGTCGCCACACTGCCTTCTGTCAGCCTGGGCATCATCCCCCTCGGTGCACAGCGAGGTGCTGGATGGCCCGTCGAGTCGTTCACCATGTACGACGACTCTCAGGTCAACGTCGAGCTTGTCTCAGCACACCTGACCGTCACGCAGCCCGGAGAGATCGCGGAGTACGCAAAGGCGTTCGCCGAGTTGTCCGCCCTCGCCGTGTACGGCACCCGGGCCCGGTCCCTCATCACCGCGGCCATCGACTCCATCGGGTGATCCCCGAGCAAGCTCACGCAAGTCCGTGGATCGGCGGTTCACCGCTCTCATACGTTCATTGGGCCCCGGAGCGGCCCAGCAGGCGCGCTGCGTCGCAGTCGACGGCCCGTGAAGGCTGCGCCCACTCTCAGAAGGAGCCAGAAATGAGAAATGAACCCGATCTGTACGCCCTCGACATCACCTCCGTGGACTTCGTCCAAGCCTGCGGAGGGCCGTGCACCGAGGGGTGTGTCGTTCTCGCGCAGGTCGCCGACGGCGTGTGGGCGCTCGGGGACAGCAAGCGTCCGGAGTTGGAGCCGCTGCGGTTCACGTCGGCTGAGCTGGCGGCGGCCGGGATCGATCCGGCGCGGTTCGGGCTGGGTGCCTGAGACTCCGCCACGGGCCGGGCCCGCCCCCGCGACGGATGGGCCCGGCTTTCCTCTCCCTCTCCGAGTACGGCGGGACAACAGGTGCACCAGCACGGCTACCAATGGACCGGTCCCAAAGAGCGCTTCGACCAGGAAGCGCTGCGCCGGCCTCCGCATCCGGAACCGCCACCGCCCGGCGGCAAGCCCGAACTGATCCAGCGCTACCAGGAGGTCGCGGCGGAGTTTCCGACCTCGGATCTTCCGCCTCTGGAAACGGCTCACTGGCTCATCAAGCCACGCTCGCTCGTGCGTGGCACATGGAGCGAGGCTCAAGAGGCGGCCGAGTGGCTCGGGAAACGGTGGGCCGAGCACACGGACCGGTTCGCCTCCGCCCACGACCGGGACATGACCCGCCTGTCCAGGCTCGTCGGCTCGGCCGCCGTGCAACTTGCCGCGGGGGTCGACGTGTCGTACGGCTTCTATCTGGAACGACCTGCCTTTCTGCATCTGGCCGTGGTGACCTGTAGTCCCAACCGCTCGATGCCCGACCTGCCCTGTCCGCTCGGCTGACCGAAGAGCGGGCGAAGACCCAGAAGGAGGCTGCCTGTGTCCCGTAGCGAATCTGAACCTGTGCATCTGGAAGGCGACGCGTGGAAGGCGTACTTCCGCGACTTCAAGCGGTCCGCGTTCCGGCTCGAAGTGCACCAGACGTACAGCATGCCTGACGAGAACACGACCTTCGGTGCCTTCCGGGCCGGGGAGCCCATGCCCGACGACTTCAATGCGAGGTGGCACGGGATCATTCGAGGCCATGCGGAAGCAGGACGGACCATGACCCGCGCCAAGATCGTGCGGCGCCCGCTGACGCCGTACAGCCGGTACCTCTTCTCCTGGGCGGTGCCCACGAACACCGCCGCGGGCGAGGACTACCGCATCGTCGATCTGACCGGCCGGCCGAATCCCGGGCTGCCGGAGCAGGACTTCTGGATGTTCGACGAGACGACCGTCGTCCATCTCAACTACCGCCCGGACGGAACGCAGATCAACCGCAAGCTGGTCACCGGCGACATCACCCCGTACCTGGAGTGGAAGCGCATCGCGCTGGACGCGGCAGTGCCTTTCGAGGAGTACAGGACCAGTCTCGAAATCCGACGACGAAGCCCCGGCCCGACGTGAAGTCCGGCCGGGGCTTCCCGTGCGCAGGGCGCTTACGGCAGGTTGCGGGCCATGACGATGCGCTGGACCTGGTTGGTGCCTTCGTAGATCTGGGTGATCTTGGCGTCGCGCATCATGCGCTCGACGGGGTAGTCGCGGGTGTAGCCGTAGCCGCCCAGGAGCTGGACGGCGTCGGTGGTGACCTCCATGGCGACGTCGGAGGCGAAGCACTTGGCGGCCGCGCCGAGGTAGGTCAGGTCGGCGTCGCCGCGCTCGGAGGCGGCCGCGGCCTGGTAGGTCAGCGCGCGGGCGGCGGAGATCTTCATGGCCATGTCGGCGAGCATGAACTGGATGCCCTGGAAGTCGGCGATCGCCTTGCCGAACTGCTTGCGCTCCTTGACGTAGCCCTTGGCGTAGTCCAGGGCGCCCTGGGCGACGCCGAGGGCCTGGGCTGCGATGGTGATGCGGGTGTGGTCCAGGGTCTTCATCGCGGTGGCGAAGCCGGTGCCCTCCTCGCCGATCATGCGGTCGGCGGGGATGCGGACGTTGTCGAAGTAGACCTCGCGGGTCGGGGAACCCTTGATGCCGAGCTTCTTCTCCGGCGCGCCGAAGGAGACACCCTCGTCGCCCTTCTCCACGACGAAGGCCGAGATGCCCCTGGAGCGCTTCTCCGGGTCGGTGACGGCCATCACCGTGTAGTACTCGGAGACGCCCGCGTTGGTGATCCAGCGCTTGACGCCGTTCAGGATCCAGTGGTCGCCGTCGCGGACCGCGCGGGTCTTCATGCCGGCCGCGTCGGAGCCCGCCTCGGGCTCGGACAGGCAGTAGGAGAACATGCCCTCGCCCTTGGCGAGCGGGGTCATGTACTTCTTCTTCAGCTCCTCGGAGCCGGACAGGATCACCGGCAGGGAGCCCAGCTTGTTCACGGCCGGGATCAGCGAGGAGGAGCAGCACACACGGGCCACCTCCTCGATCACGATGACCGTGGCGAGGGCGTCGGCGCCCGCGCCGCCGTAGGACTCGGGCACGTGCACGGCGTGCAGGTCGGCTCCGACCAGCGCGTCGTGGGCCTCCTGCGGGAAGCGGGCCTCCTCGTCCACCGCGGCGGCGAACGGGGCGATCTTCGCCTCGGCCAGGGAGCGGACGGCGTCGCGGAGCATGTCGTGCTCCTCGGACGGGCGGTACAGGTCGAAGTCAGCCGATCCGGCCAAGGTCTCTCACGCTCCAAAGACGCTGCGGTGCTGGCGCTAATTACCGTTAAGTAACCCAAATTTTAGTGCCCCGGCCCGCACCTGGGGTACGTGAGCTAGGCGACAGCCGGAAAAGTGCCTGTCAGAGGGGTGCCGCACGCCCCGGATATGCTCGGGCCGGCATCACCGTCGGCATCACCTCTGGAGCACCCATGGCCCTCAAGATCACCGTGATCGGCACCGGTTATCTCGGCGCCACCCACGCCGCCGCCATGGCGGAGCTGGGCTTCGAGGTGCTCGGGCTCGACGTCGTCGAGGAGAAGATCGACCTGCTGCGGCGGGGCGAGGTGCCGATGTACGAGCCCGGCCTCCAGGAGCTGCTGCGCCGGCACGTGGCGGGCATCGAGGGGTCGAGCGGCCGGCTGCGCTTCACCACCGACTACGCCGAGGTGGCCGCATTCGGCGATGTGCACTTCGTCTGTGTGAACACCCCGCAGCGGCACGGCGAGTACGCCTGCGACATGTCGTACGTCGACGCCGCCTTCGCCTCGCTGGCCCCGCACCTGACGGGTCCGACGCTGGTGGTCGGCAAGTCGACCGTCCCGGTGGGCTCCGCCGAGCGGCTGGCCGCCTACGTCGCCGAGCACGCCCCGGCCGGCGCGGACGCCGAGGTGGCCTGGAACCCGGAGTTCCTGCGCGAGGGCTTCGCGGTGCAGGACACCCTGCACCCGGACCGGATCGTGGCCGGTGTGCGCGGCGAGCGCGCGGAGAAGCTGCTGCGCGAGGTGTACGCGACGCCGCTGTCCGAGGGCACGCCGTTCGTGGTCACCGACTTCCCGACGGCCGAACTGGTGAAGACCTCCGCGAACTCCTTCCTCGCCACGAAGATCTCCTTCATCAACGCCATGGCCGAGGTCTGCGAGGCCGCCGGCGGCGACGTGCTCCGGCTCGCCGAGGCCATCGGCCACGACGACCGGATCGGGAGCAAGTTCCTGCGGGCCGGGATCGGCTTCGGCGGGGGCTGTCTGCCGAAGGACATCCGGGCGTTCATGGCGCGGGCGGGCGAGCTGGGCGCGGACCAGGCGCTGACGTTCCTGCGCGAGATCGACTCGATCAACATGCGGCGGCGCGGCCAGATGGTGGAGATGGCACGCGAGGCCCTCGGCGGCGGATCGTTCCTGGGCCGCCGGGTGGCGGTGCTGGGCGCGAGCTTCAAGCCGGACTCGGACGACGTGCGCGACTCCCCCGCGCTGAACGTCGCCGGGCAGATACACCTCCAGGGCGGCCAGGTCACGGTGTACGACCCGAAGGGCATGGCCAACGCCCGCCGGCTGTTCCCGACGCTGGGGTACGCCGACTCCGCGCTGGAGGCGGTGCGCGGCGCGGACGTGGTGCTGCATCTGACGGAGTGGCGCGAGTTCCGCGAGCTGGACCCGGCGGCGCTGGGCGAGGCGGTCGAGGCGCGGGTCATCCTGGACGGGCGCAACGCGCTGGACCCGGACGTGTGGCGGCGGGCCGGCTGGACGTACCGGGCGATGGGACGCCCGGCGGCCTGACTCCCGCACGGGGCCCCGTGCGGCCCCCAGAACCCGTGGAACTGGCGACGCCGGTTCGGCCGAGGCTCAGTCGGCCGAACCGGCGTCTTCCCGCATTCTGCACCACGGGGCGCGCTCAGGAGCGGTGAACGTAGCGCGCCTCACGCGCCCTCATGTCCCCTTCGCCCGATAACGGCGCATCTTCGCCCGGGCCCCGCACACCTGCATCGAGCACCAGCGGCCGCGCCCGGCCGGGCTGCGGTCGTAGTACGCCCAGTGGCAGGTGACCGCCTCGCACGCCTTGAGACGGGCCCAGGTCCCGGCCACCAGCGCCTCGGCCACGGCGGCGGCGACCCGCGAGAGCAGGGGGCCGTCGTCGGCGGGGGCCAGCCGGGCGGACCCGTCGGCCGCGTCGACGGCGACCAGCAGCGGGGCGGCGCTCAGCAGCGCGCCGAGCGGGGCCGCCTCGCGGTGCGGGGGATGCCCGGCGTGGGCGAGGAGAGTGGCGCGGAGGGACTCGCGCAGTGCGCGGGCGTCCGGCACCTCCTCCTCGGTGAGCCCGAGGCGTGCCCGGCCTTCCGCGGTGTCGAGCGCGTCGGCGCCCGACTCGATGTCCAGCGTGTTGACCAGGGACTCGATCAGGGCGAGACCTCCGGGCGCGGGTGATCTCTCGCTCATGGCTGCACGCTACCTCCCCGCTTCTCCCTTGCGACGTTACCGCCGATGCGGGAGCATGGGGTAACGGTTACCGGTTGCCAACATCTAGAGGTAACCCCGTGTTCCCGAGGAGGAGTCATGACTGTCGCCGAGCTGGGTGCCGTCGTCCTGGACTGCCCCGACCCCGTCGCGCTCGCCGGTTTCTACGCCGGTGTCCTGGGCGGCTCGCCCGAGGGCGACGAGACGTGGGTGGACCTGAAGGTGCCGGGCGGGCAGTCGCTCGCGTTCCAGGCCGCGTCCGGGTTCGTCCCGCCGCGCTGGCCGGCCGCCGACCGCTCGCAGCAGTTCCATCTGGACCTGACCGTCGAGGACCTGGACACCGCCGAGAAGGAGGTGCTCGCGCTCGGCGCCCGCCCGCTGGACACGGAGGACCGCTCGCGCTCCTGGCGGGTCTACGCCGACCCGGCGGGGCACCCCTTCTGCCTGTGCGCGTCCTGACCGGTCACGTTCCGTCCGCAGGCGTCCCGGCCGGTCACGCGCGCCGGATCCGGCGGCTGCGGGCGTAGCGGCCGGGGGTCGTGCCGGTGACGCGCCTGAAGTGGCGCGTCAGATGCGACTGGTCGTAGAAACCGGCCGCGGGCGCCACCTCGGCGGGCGGCAGCCCGGCGAGCAGCAGCCGCCGGGCACGGTCGACCCGGCGGGCCGTCACGTACTGGTGCGGGGCGATCCCGAAGGCCGCCGTGAAGGCCCGCACCAGATGCGCCGGGTGGGCGTGCACCAGCCGCGCCGCCTCCTCCAGGCCGACACCGCCGGGCAGCCGGGCGTCGAGGAGCTCACGCAGCCGCCGGGCCACTTCGGCGGTCCTGCCGGGATCCTCCGCGGGCGCGTCGCCGGCGGTCCGGGGGCGCAGACGGGTCCGCAGCCGTTCCCCGATCAGGGTCAGGCGGCTCTCCGCCTCCAGCGCGTCGCCGCCGTCGGCGAGGGCCGTGTGCAGCTGGGCGACCCTGCGGCGCAGCAGCGGATCGACCAGGTCGGGGCCGTCGACCGCCGGGCCGACGAGGCTCTCGTCGAGCCGGGGGAGGTCCAGGTAGAGGACGCGTTTGCGGAAGCCGTGCGCCGTGGCGGGCGAGCCGTTGTGGGGGACCTGCGGCGGGAGCAGGGTCACCGTGTCGCGGGCGGTGCCGTGCTCGCGGCGGTCGAGTTCGTAGCGGACGGCACCCTCGTCGACGATCAGCAGGGTCCACACGTCGTGGACGTGCATCGGGTAGGCGTGCTCGGTGAAACGGGCGTGGAAGACCTCGACCACGCCGGGGACGCGCGGCCGCCACGCGGAGACCTCCTCGCGGGCTGCTGCTCCCACCGTCATGCAAAGAACGTACAAGAACGCGGGGACCGGCAGGCGGCAGTCTCACCGTATGACGCATGCGACGAACGACAGCTCCCCGGTCCGCTTCGACACCAGGATCGCGGTGCTGCTGCGCGAGGACCTGGAGCCCTGGCAGCGGCTGAACGTGACCGCGTTCCTGGTCAGCGGGCTGGGCACGGAGCTGCCCGAGGTGATCGGCGAGCCCTACGCGGATGCCGACGGCACCGCGTACCTGCCGATGTTCCGCCAGCCGGTCCTGGTCTTCGAGGGCTCGAAGGAGACTCTGTCCGCGGCGCACGGCCGGGCCCTGGCGCGGGAGCTGCCCGTGGCCGTGTTCACCTCCGAGCTGTTCGGCACGGGCAACGACCGCGACAACCGGGCGGCGGTGCGGGCCGTGCCGCGCGAGCGGCTGGATCCGGTCGGGCTCGCGGTGTACGGGCCGCGCAACGCGGTCGACAAGGTGCTCAAGGGTGCCCGCATGCACCCTTGAGCACCGGCCGGTCAGCCGTCCGGCTCCGCGGCACGGGCGGGGGACGGCTCGCGGCGCTGCTGGGCCGCGCGGGCGGTGAAGTCGGCGGTGCGCAGGACGCGCTGGACGTTGCCCCAGGTCAGCAGGGCGAGATCGGTGTCGGGCCAGCCGCGGCGCACCAGCTCGGCGATCAGACGCGGGTAGCCGGAGGGGTCGGCGAGGTCCTGGGGGTGGGCGGCACCGGTGTCGTAGGTGCCGGACAGGCCGACACCGCCGGGTCCCGCGACGGCGCGGACGTGGTCGAGGTGGTCGGCGACGTCACGGACGGTCGGCCCGGTCTGCTCGGCGGTCAGCGGCACCATGCACAGGCCCCCGGCCGCGCCCAGCGCGGCGAGCAGGTCGTCGGGCAGGTTGGCCGGGTGGGGGCGCAGGGCGCGGGCGGCGGAGCGGGTGCACAGCACGGGGGTCCTGGACAGGGCGATCGTCCGGGCGGCGGTGGCCTCGGAGGCGCCGGAGAGGTCGGCGAGCACGCCGAGCCGGCTCATCTCCCGCACGACCTCCTCCCCGAACCGGGTCAGCCCCGCCTCGCTGGCCCAGGAGGTGCCGGTGAGGGTGAGCACGCGCAGGCCGAGGCGGTGCAGGACGCGCAGGAGGGCGAGGGAGTCGTCGAGGGCGGCGGCCGTGGCGGGGCCGATCAGGACGGCGACGCGGCCGCAGTTGCGGGCGTCGATGACCTGCCCCGCGGTGCGGGCCGGGCGCAGCCCCTCGGGATGGGCGCCGATCACCGAGCGCACCAGGTCGAGCTGCTCCAGCGTGGCGCCCACGGCCCGGTCGGCCGCCAGCCCCTCGGGCAGGTGCAGCGACCAGAACAGCGCTCCGACGTGTCCCTCCCGCAGCCGCGGCACATCCGTGTCGACGGCGCTCTCGCCGAGCTGGAGGTCGTACCAGGGCAGGTGCCGCAGCGCCCAGGGCAGCCCGCTGTGGCCGTCGGCGACGGGGTGGGCGCGCAGGAGGGCGTGCGCCCGCTCCAGGGGGTCCGCCGCCGGGTCCCCGGCGGCCTCGGTGCCGGCCCGCAGGAGCGGCGGTGCCCCGAAGGGCTCCGTGACGGGCAGCTCGACGATCCCGGCGCTGGTGTCCAGTTCGTCCTGGAGGTCGGCCATGACGGTCTCCGTACGTCGTGAGCGGCGGCGTGATCGGCAGTACGGTCACCGTCGCACGGCGGGCGGGGGCCTTCCTGGTGGGCGCGGCGTTCGGGGGTACACGGCGTCCGGGGGTACACGGTGTACCCGGGTACACGGTGTCCGGGGGACACGCGGCACCCCGGCGTCCTCACGGCGCACCTTGAACCTGACATCCGTGTCAGGTTCTACCGTCCGGGCATGACGCAGAAGACGCCCGCCGCGGCCCTGTCCGCTCCGGCCCGGGCCGGTTCCCTCGCCCTCCCCAACCACCTGGTCATGGCCCCGCTCACCCGCAACCGCGCGGAGCCGGACGGCACACCCACCGGGCTGATGGCCGAGTACTACGTCCAGCGGGCCTCGGCCGGGCTGATCGTCGCCGAGGCGGCGACACCGAACGCGGTCGGGCAGACGTACCCGGACATCGCCGCGATCCACACGCCGCGGCACGTGGCCGTCTGGCGGCGGGTGACGGACGCCGTGCGCGCGGGCGCGGAGCGGATGCTGGAGGCGGGCGCGGACCTCGTCGCCCTCGGCCGGCCGTTCCTCGCCAACCCCGACCTGGTCGAGCGGCTGCGGCGGGGCGCGCCGCTCAACGCCGTGCGGGAGCGGTACTTCATGTACACGGGCGGGGCGGCCGGTTACACCGACCACCCCGCCCTGGACGGTGCCGGTCAGCCGTCGAGCGAGCCGATCGTCGCGTTGGACGGGCCGCGGGTCTCGGACAGATGACGGGCCACGTCCTCCGCCGCGCCCAGCACCCGTACGGCGTTCTGCCAGGTCAGCTTGGCCAGGTCGGACCTGGACCAGCCGCGGTCCAGCAGCTCCGCGAGGAGGTTGGGGTAGCCGGAGACGTCGTCGAGGCCCTCGGGGGTGAAGGCCGTGCCGTCGTAGTCGCCGCCGATGCCGAGGTGGTCGACGCCCGCCACCTCGCGCATGTGGTCCAGATGGTCGGCGACGGTCGCGGCGGTGGCGACCGGGCGCGGACGGGCCTCCTCGAAGGCGCGGTGCACCTTCATCGCCTCGGCGGTGGTGTCGAGGTGGTGGAAGCCGTGGGCGCGCATGTTGTCGTCGGCCGCGGCCGTCCAGTCGACGGCGGCCTGGAGGACGAACTTCGGCACGAACGTCACCATCGCCATGCCGCCGTTGGCGGGCAGCCGCTCCAGGACGTCGTCGGGGATGTTGCGCGGGTGGTCGCACACCGCCCGGGAGGAGGAGTGCGAGAAGATCACCGGCGCCGAGGTGGTGTCCAGCGCGTCCCGCATGGTCGTGGCCGCCACATGGGACAGGTCGACGAGCATGCCGAGGCGGTTCATCTCCCGCACGACCTCGCGGCCGAACGCCGACAGTCCGCCGACGTTCGGTTCGTCCGTCGCGGAGTCCGCCCAGTCGACGTTGTCGTTGTGGGTCAGCGTCATGTAGCGCACACCGAGCGCGTACAGACCGCGCAGGGTGCCCAGCGAGTTGGCGATGGAGTGCCCGCCCTCGGCGCCCATCAGGGAGGCGATACGGCCCTCCCGCCGGGCCGCTTCCAGGTCGGCGGCCGTCAGCGCGGCCCGCAGCTCGCGCGGATGACGCTCGATCAGCTGCCGTACGCAGTCGATCTGCTCCAGCGTCGCCGGGACCGGGTCGGGCAGGTCCGAGCGCACGTACACCGACCAGTACTGCGCCCCGACCCCGCCCTCGCGCAGCCGGGGCAGGTCGGTGTGCAGATGCCCGTCCTGCCGTACGGCGATGTCGCGGGCGGCGAGGTCGTAGGAGACCTGTTCGCGCAGCGCCCAGGGCAGGTCGTTGTGGCCGTCGACGACCGGGAACTCGGCGAGGAGCCGCCGGGCCGCCTCCAGGGAGGTCATCGCGGTCACTTCCCGAAGCCGAAGCCGCCGACGGACCCCTCGGCCTTGGCGCGCAGGCGCTTGCCCTTCTCGGTGGCCTGGTCGTTCAGGTCCTGCTGGAAGTCGCGCATCTTCGCCAGGAGGTCCTCGTCGTGCGCGGCGAGGATCCTGGCGGCCAGCAGACCGGCGTTGCGGGCACCGCCGACGGAGACCGTCGCCACCGGCACGCCCGCCGGCATCTGCACGATCGACAGCAGGCTGTCCATGCCGTCGAGGTACTTCAGCGGCACGGGGACGCCGATGACGGGCAGCGGGGTCACCGAGGCGAGCATGCCGGGCAGATGGGCGGCGCCGCCCGCACCGGCGACGATCACCTTCAGACCGCGGTCGGCGGCCTGCTCGCCGTAGGCGACCATCTCGCGCGGCATACGGTGCGCGGAGACGACGTCGACCTCGTAGGCGATCTCGAACTCGTCGAGGGCCTTGGCGGCGGCCTCCATGACCGGCCAGTCGGAGTCCGAACCCATGACGATGCCAACAACGGGGCTCATTCGGTGATCGTGCCTCTCAGGTAGTCGGCCGCGTGGCGGGCGCGCTCCAGCACGTCGGCCAGGTCGTCGCCGTAGGTGTTGACGTGGCCGACCTTGCGGCCGGGCTTCACGTCCTTGCCGTACATGTGGATCTTGAGCTGGGGGTCGCGGGCCATGCAGTGCAGATACGCGGAGTACATGTCGGGGTAGTCACCGCCGAGCACGTTGGCCATGACCGTCCACCGCGCGCGCGGACGCGGGTCGCCCAGCGGAAGGTCGAGGACCGCGCGGACGTGGTTGGCGAACTGGCTGGTGATCGCGCCGTCCTGGGTCCAGTGACCGGAGTTGTGCGGGCGCATGGCCAGTTCGTTGACGAGGATGCGGCCGTCGCGGGTCTGGAACAGCTCGACCGCGAGATGGCCGACGACGCCCAGCTCCTTGGCGATCCGCAGGGCCGTCTCCTCGGCCCGGAGCGCGAGCGTCTCGTCCAGGTCGGGCGCCGGGGCGATCACCGTGTCGCAGACGCCGCCCACCTGGCGGGACTCCACGACCGGGTAGGCGACCGCCTGGCCGTGCGGGGAGCGCACCACGTTCGCGGCGAGCTCCCGCACGAAGTCGACCTTCTCCTCGGCGAGCACGGGCACGCCGGCGCGGAAGGGGTCCTCGGCCTCCTCGGCCGAGTCCACCACCCACACGCCCTTGCCGTCGTAGCCGCCGCGGACGGTCTTGAGGACGACGGGGAAGCCGTCGCCCTCCGCCGCGAAGGCGGCCACGTCGGCCGGGTCGGAGACGATCCGGTGCCGCGGGCACGGCACCCCGATCGAGACGAGCTTCGCGCGCATGACGCCCTTGTCCTGGGCGTGCACCAGCGCGTCGGGGCCGGGGCGCACGGGGATGCCGTCCGCCTCCAGGGCCCGAAGGTGCTCGGTGGGAACGTGTTCGTGATCGAAGGTGATCACATCGCACCCGCGCGCGAACTCGCGCAGCGTGTCCAGATCGCGATAGTCGCCGATGACGACATCGCTCACGACCTGCGCCGCGGAATCCTGAGGGGTGTCACTGAGGAGCTTGAACCTGATGCCGAGCGGGATGCCTGACTCGTGTGTCATACGAGCGAGCTGACCCCCGCCGACCATGCCGACTACCGGGAACGTCACGCTCCCAGGGTATCGGCCACGCCGACATGGCCGGTTTCCGCTCCCGCCGGGACACCCCCGATGCCCCTTTGCGCCCGTATCCAGGCGTTCTGCGTCCCGCATGATCGGCCGTCTGCGAGCGATCACGACGAGGGGGTGGTTAGCATGACGGAGTTGACGATTTTCCGACGGACGGGGCCTTCATCGCATGGGACACGGTTCCTCGGGGCTTCCTCCGGCGCCCCCCAGCGCGATGCGGCAGCGTGTCGACCGCCTGGTCCGGGAGGCCGTCAAGTTCGGGGCCGTGGGCGGGGCCGGGCTGCTCGTCAACCTCGGCGTGTTCAACCTGGTGCGCAGCGTCACCGACCTCCAGGTGGTGCGCGCCAGCGTCATCGCCACGGTCGCCGCGATCATCTTCAACTACATCGGCTTCCGCTACTTCACCTACCGGGACCGCGACAAGAGCGGCCGCACCCGTGAGCTGGGCCTGTTCGTCGCCTTCAGCGCGGTCGGCCTGGTCATCGAGAACGGCGTCCTGTACGCGGCGACGTACGGCTTCGGCTGGGACAGCCCGCTGCAGAGCAACGTCTTCAAGTTCCTCGGCATCGGCGTCGCGACCCTGTTCCGCTTCTGGTCCTACCGCACCTGGGTGTTCAAGGCGCTCCCGCAGGAGGCGGCCCCCGCCCCGCAGGGACCGGCGCCCGCCGGGCCGCTTCCCGGCACCGGGCAGCCCCACCCGGGCCGGTCCGGGCAGCGCTCCCACGGCCGCTCCTCGCGGCAGCGGGTCAGGCAGCGGGTCTGAGGCGGGCACCCCGCCGGGCCCGCGCGGCGCCGCCGAGGTGTCTCAGCGGACCGTGGGCGCGTTGCTCTCCGGCTTCGCCGGAGCCGTGCGGGACAGGAACAGACCGAAGACCGGCGGCTGGGCCTGGAGCATCTCCAGACGGCCGCCGTCGGCCTCGGCGAGGTCGCGGGCGACCGCGAGACCGATGCCGGTGGAGTTGCGGCCGCTGATGGCGCGCTCGAAGATGCGGGCGCCGAGGTCGGCGGGGACGCCCGGGCCCTCGTCCGTGACCTCGATGACGGCCTGGTTGCCGGTGACGCGGGTGCGCAGCGCGACGGTGCCGCCGCCGTGCATGAGGGAGTTCTCGATCAGCGCCGCCAGCACCTGGGCGACCGCGCCCGGGGTGCCGACCGCCTCCAGGTGCCGTTTGCCGGAGCTGACGACGGCCCGCCCGGCACTGCGGTAGGCGGGGCGCCACTCGGCGAGCTGCTGCTGGATGACCTCGTCGAGGTCGAAGGTGACGGCGGACCCCGTGCGCGGGTCGCGGGAGTTGGTCAGCAGGCGTTCGACGACGTCCGTGAGGCGCTCCACCTGGGTCAGCGCGATGGTCGCCTCCTCCTTCACCGTCTCCAGGTCGTCGGTGAGGGTGATCTCCTCCAGCCGCATCGACAGCGCCGTCAGCGGGGTCCGCAGCTGGTGGGAGGCGTCCGCGGCCAGCCGCCGCTCGGCGGTCAGCATCCGGCCGATGCGCTCGGCGGAGGCGTCCAGCACATCGGCGACCCGGTCCAGCTCCGGGACGCCGTAGCGCTTGTGGCGCGGGCGCGGGTCGCCGGAGCCCAGGCGTTCCGCGGTCTCGGCGAGGTCGGTGAGCGGGGAGGCGAGCCGGCCGGCCTGGCGCAGCGCGAGGACCACGGCGGCGATCACCGCGAGCGCGGCCACCGCCCCGATGATCAGCAGCGTACGGCCGACCTCGCGGGTGATCGCCGAGCGCGGCTCCTGCACGGTGACCGTCTCGCGCTCCTCGCCCGTGGCGGTGTGCTCGACGACGTCGCCCTCGGGCCTGTCCCCGATCTCGATGGGTTCCTGCCCGGGGAGGCGGACCACTGCGTACCGGTCGTCCCCGACCTGGTCGCGCAGGATCTCCGCGGTGATCTGCTCGTCGCCCAGGATGCGGCCGTCGACGATGCCGGCCAGCCGGACGGCCTCGGAGTTCACCCGCTCCTGCGCGCTCGCGCTGATCGTCCGTGTCTCGACGATCACCAGCGACACACCGAAGACGGCGATCACGACGAGCACCACGGCGAGCGTGGACTGGATCAGTCGGCGGCGCATGTCCTCTTACCCGTATCACCCGTGTCGGCCGTGTCGCCGGCGCGGCCCGTGCCGCCGCCACCCGCTGTACCGGCCGCGCTGTCCGTGCCGGCCGCGCTGTCCGTGCCGGCCGCGCTGTCCGTGCCGGAGTCCGTGGGGCTCAGCTCTTCTCGAAGCGGAAGCCCACGCCCCGCACGGTGGCGATGTAGCGGGGGTTCGCCGCGTCGTCGCCGAGCTTCTTGCGCAGCCAGGAGATGTGCATGTCGAGGGTCTTGGTCGACGACCACCAGGTGGTGTCCCAGACCTCCCGCATCAGCTGGTCACGGGTGACGACCCGGCCCGCGTCGCGCACGAGCACCCTCAGCAGGTCGAACTCCTTCGCGGTGAGCTGGAGTTCCTCGTCGCCCATCCAGGCCCGGTGCGACTCGACGTCGATCCGTACGCCGTGGGTGGCGGGCGGCTGCTGGGGTTCGGCGGAGCCGCGCCGCAGCAGGGCCCGTACCCGGGCGAGCAGTTCGGCGAGCCGGAAGGGCTTGGTGACGTAGTCGTCCGCGCCCGCGTCCAGACCGACGACCGTGTCCACCTCGTCGGCACGCGCGGTCAGGATCAGTATCGGCACCGCGTGACCCTCGGCACGCAGCCGGCGGGCGACCTCCAGGCCGTCCATGCCGGGCAGGCCCAGGTCCAGCACGACCAGATCGACACCGCCCTGGATGCCCGCGTCGAGCGCTGTGGGGCCGTCCTCGCGGACCTCGACCTCGTAGCCCTCCCGGCGCAGCGCGCGGGCGAGGGGTTCCGAGATGGACGCGTCGTCCTCGGCGAGCAGTACACGGGTCATGACCTGATGGTAGTCCGCCCGCCGACGGCGCCGAGGTGAGACCGGCATCCCCGATTCTTACCCTCCGATTTGTCGGACATGACGGACTCCCAGCTTTGGCACACCTGGCGCGAACCTATGATTGAGGGTTAACACCCCGGCTGCCGCATTCGATTCAGTCTGTCCGGTTCCAAGATCACCTGTGATCCATGTCTCAAGTCCTTCCATATCCGGCACTGCGCTGCCGTATGGTGATTCAACGCCTGTAGCACCCGGGGGACCTTTGGCGGCCATACACGCCGAAGGTCTCTTTTGTGTGCGGGCCGGCACACGCCGGCCTCGAAAGGAATGACCTGTGGCCGGGCCTCGTAGCGCGACGACGCGCGCAGAGGCGTGGATCCCGGTGGTCGCCGTCCACCGCTTCGCGATCCGGAGCGGACTCCCCCCGGGCGTGGGGGCGGACGGGCCGATCACGCCGGTGCCGGCCGCCCCACCGGGCGCGCGACGCTCCTGACCGCGCGTCCCGACCAGCAAGGAACGACCCATGGCGTCCAGCCTGACGAAGGACTCGGTCCGACCGGGCACCCCCGGTTCCGAGAAGACCTTCCTCGGCCACCCCCGCGGCCTGGCCACTCTCTTCATGACCGAGATGTGGGAGCGTTTCTCCTACTACGGCATGAGGGCTCTGCTCCCGCTGTACCTGGTCGCCCCCGGCGGCCTGCACCTCGACGCGGCCACGGCCACGGCGATCTACTCCGTGTACGTCTCGCTGGTCTACCTGCTGGCGATGCCGGGCGGCTGGTTCGGCGACCGGGTCTGGGGCCCGCGCAAGACCGTCGCCGTCGCCGGCTCGGTCATCATGCTCGGCCACCTCACCCTGGCCCTGCCGGCCTCCGGCACCTTCTACGCCGGTCTCGGCCTGGTCGCCATCGGCTCGGGTCTGCTGAAGGCCAACATCTCCACGATGGTCGGCCACCTCTACGACGGCCCGGACGACCCCCGCCGCGACGGCGGCTTCACCGTCTTCTACATGGGCATCAACCTCGGCGCGTTCGCCGCGCCGCTGGTCATCGGCACCATCGGCGAGAACGTCAACTGGCACCTGGGCTTCGCCCTCGCCGCGCTCGGCATGGGTCTGGGCCTCGTCCAGTACCTGATCGGCAGCCGCAACCTGGCCGCCCGCTCCAGCGTCGTGCCGAAGCCGCTGTCCGCCCAGGAGAAGGCGTCCACGCTGCGCAAGGCCGCAATCTGGGCCGGCATCGCCGTCGTCTTCTACGCCGTCGTCGGCTTCTCCGGCTCCTACACCCTGAACTGGATCCTGGTCCCGCTGACCCTGCTCGGCGTGATCATCCCGGTGATGGTGCTGGTCAACATCAAGCGCGACAAGGACCTCGACCGCACCGAGCAGAAGTCGATGTCGGCCTACATCTGGTTCTTCGTCGCCGCCGCCGTCTTCTGGATGATCTACGACCAGGGCGGCTCGACCCTGTCGATCTTCGCCGACTCCTCCGCCGAGAACACCGTCTTCGGCTGGGAGTTCCCGGTCTCCTGGTACCAGTCGGTCAACCCGGTCCTGATCATGGCCCTGGCCCCGGTCTTCGCCTGGATCTGGCTCGCGCTGAACCGGCGCGGCAAGGAGCCGAGCACGATCGTGAAGTTCGCCTCGGGTCTGGTCCTGGTCGGCGCGTCCTTCTTCCTCTTCCTCGCCCCGCTGTCGATCGCCGAGGGCGGTCACAAGGCGGCCGCGATGTGGCTGGTGGCGATCTACTTCGTCCAGACCGTGGGTGAGCTGCTGCTCTCGCCGGTCGGCCTGTCGGTGACGACGAAGATGGCCCCCGCGAAGTACGCCTCGCAGATGATGGGTGTCTGGTTCCTGGCCGTCACCGCGGGTGACGCCACGACGGGTCTGCTCTCCATCGCCGGTGTCGACCTCAACAAGACGGGCATCGTCGCCCTGGAGGCCACCCTGGCCGTGGCCGCCGGTGTCGCGGTGTGGATGTACCGCAACAAGGTCAAGGAGCTCATGGGCAGCGTCCGCTAGCTCATACCCGCTCCAGCGGGAGGGCCGCCGTGTCCGAGGGGGACACGGCGGCCCTTTCGCGTCCCTCGGGGGCGCGTCGCTCAGGGGCGCCGCCGCCCGGGCACGAAGGTGCAGGCCGCCGCGCCCGGCAGAAGCGTCGTGCCCGCCACCGGGCCGGGGGCCTTCGGGGGCGCCGCTCGGCCGGGCCGGGCTGGCGGGCAGGCCGACGCGGCCGGGGCGGTGGTCTCCGCCTTCGTGGTGCCGTGGACCGGCGGCGGCACGCACCCGGTGGCGTACGAGACCTCCGCGGCCGGCGCGGTTCTCCTGCACTCCTTCAGATGCCTGTCTCGCTGTCGGCCGGAGTGTCGTCGTGCGGTGCGGAGAGCGCGCCGGGACCGGCGTCGGGGGTGAACCAGGGCAGCGTCGGGGATGCCGGGTCCGGTGCCCCCGACGACGGACACGGCGCCCGCGGACGCGCCGCGTGCGACCGCGGAGCGGACAGGTGCGGAACAGGCAGGCGGGGCAGGCGGGGACCGCCCCTGCGCCGTGCCGCCCCGGGCGGTCGTACGCGGTCCACCAGGACCGTCCCCGCACGGAACAGCGCGGCCGGCACGACGAGGCAGGCCAGCACCCGGAACAGGGTCACGCCCCAGGGGCGGCTCACCGCCCACGGCTGTTCGGCCATCACCCTGCCGCCGTGCTTCAGCGAGACGGTGTGGTCGCCGTGCGCCCCGGCGGCGAGACTCACCGGCAGCACGACCCTCGCCCGCTGCCCGGGCCGGATCGTCCCGCGCCACCGCCGTTCCTCCCACCGCGGGGCGAACACTCCGTGGGAGGTGCCGACCTGGAAGACGGGGTCCTTCACGGCCGAGGTGCCCACATTGCCGACCGTGAGCACCAGGGTGCGCTCGGGCGGGGCGCCGAACCAGGTCAGCAGGCCGCCGGAGCCGTCGAGGCGGGGGGCCGTGAGGACCGCCAGCCGGCCGCCGCCGGGCTGCGCGGGCAGCGGTTCGACCGCGTGCCCGGCGACCTGGAGAGCCGCGTCCGCCCGGGCCTTCGGCCCGGTCGCCGTCGCCACATGGACGACGCACGGACAGGGCACCGGCGGCTCGGCCACCGGCAGGGCTCGCTCGAAGCGGCCCCGGGCGTCCGTGGTGACGGCCCGGCCGTCGGCGTCGGCGCAGGAGCCGGTGCCGCCGGGCACGCCGCGGGACGGCGCGGACTGCCCGCAGACGAGCATCGTCAGCAGGGTGTGCGGCCTCCAGCCGCTGCCGGACACCATGACCGAACCGCCCGTGCCCGCCTGCGACGCGGACAGCCGGACCTCGGGCTTCCCGGCCGCGTCCGCCACGCCGCCCGGCATCAGCAGGGCGGCCACCAGCGCCGGCACCACGGCCGGCAGCGACAGGGCGATCAGCGGGGGCGGGAGGCGTACGGCGGACGGCATCGGCGGCTCCAGCGGTCGTGCCTCGTCGGAGGGTCAGCGGCGTGCGCGTGCCGCCTGGTTCCGCCGGGTCAGCCACAGGGCACCGGCCGCGCCGGTGAGCAGGACCGTGCCGCCGAGGGTGCCGAGGGCGATCACGGAGTCCGCGGGGCCGGTCTGCGGCAGTCCGCCGCCGGAGCCGTCCGGGGCGCCGGTGCCGCCGCCTGTGGTGCCACCGGTGCCACCGCCCGGCGCGGTCACGGCGAGGGTGAGGGAGGGGCCGGGGTCGTCGGCGGGGGTGCAGGTCGTGGTCGTGCCGAGCGCCTTGATGGTGAGGACGCCCGCGGTGAAGGTGACCTTGCCCGGCCTGCGCGGGGTGTAGGTGCCGCTCAGGTCGTCGATCTTGATCGGGGTGTCGGCGGGGATCGCGGCCTGGTTGGCGGGGCCGGTGACGGTGAGGGTGCCGCTGTCGGCGCCGCCCAGCACGACGGTCGCGCTGGGGTTCATCGCTCCCTTGCCCAGCTCCACGGGGCTGGAGGAGACGCCCTTCTGCCAGGACATGGTGATCCGGTAGCCGTTGCCGCTCCTGACACTCCTGATGTCGATGGGCGACACCGCGCTCTTGTCCCCGATCGGCGTCCTGCACTGGTAGTTGACGTCGACGGCCTCGGCCCGCGCCGCGGGGGCGCCCATCAGCACAGCGGATCCGGCCAGGACGGCGACGACTCGTTTCCGGTACGGCATGGGCGTACCCCATTTCTGACGGCACATCAGATCGGCCGTCAAGGTACGCCCGCACCCATGAAGAGGGAAGAGAAAGAGCCCCGCCACCCCCTCGGGACCCCGGAGAGCCCCCAGGGGCGCGGGGAACTGCGCGACCAGCCACCCACGACCGGCACACGACAGACGACACCAGCCCCCTCCAGGGGCGCGGGGAACTGCGCGACCGACCACCCGCGACCGGCACACGACGGACAGCGCGACGGCACGACAACGCGACAAAGATCGGCCGCAGCCACTCACCCCCCGGCCGCGAAACCCGCGGAGCGCACCGCTACGCGGGAGCCCCCAGCTCGGCCCAGACCGTCTTGCCGGACACCCCGGGCGACCGCACGACGCCCCAGTCCAGGCAGAGCCGCTGGACGATGAACATGCCGTGGCCGCCGGGGCGCCCCGCCCGGTGCGGGGTCCGCGGCGCCGGCTGCCCGGCCCCCCGGTCGGACACCTCGATCCGGATCACCTTGTTGTCGCAGGTGATCTCCATCTCCTCCGGCCCCTCGGCGTGCAGACACGCGTTGGTGACCAGCTCGGACACGACGAGCAGCACGTCCTCAGCGGCGGCCCGCCGGTCCGCGGACCCGGCCGGCAGCCAGCCCCACGCGTACAGCGCCTGGCGGGCGAAGTCGCGGGCCAGCGGAACGACACCGCTCTGCCCCTCGAAGTCCAGCCGGCGGACCTGCCGGCCTCCCGGGGCGGCGGACGCCTCGGGCCCCCCGGAAGCGCCGCTGGGCTCTTCGGAGCCCGGCGAGTATGGCCGGGTGGTGCTCATCAGCGCTTCACCTCACCGATTCACCAGATCACGATTCAAGAGTCACTTCACCAAGACCGCATCGCCGTGATGGCCGCCGACATGTTCAGGAGGTCTCCTGCCCGAGCGGCACGGCACGACACCCGCTCTTTCCGGCTCAGCCGGATTCGTCGGCCAGGGCCGCTTCAAGCGTGTCATGCACAGTGAAGACAGCGTCCGCGCCCGTGATCTCGAACACCCTGGCCACCACGGGCAGCATCCCGGCGAGATGCACCCCGCCGCCCGCGGCCTCCGCCTTCAGCCGGGCACCGAGCAGGACGTTGAGTCCGGTGGAGTCGCAGAACTCCAGCCGGGTGCAGTCGACGACCAGGCGGCTGACGCCCTTGCCGAGGCACTCCTCCAACGGCTCGCGCAACAGGTCGGCGGTGTGGTGGTCGAGCTCACCCGCCGGTGTCACGACGGCGCTGGAGCCCTCCTGCCGCACTTCCACCAGAAGCCGGCCAGACCTCGCGCTGCCGACCGTCCCGTGGTCCATGCCGTCTCTCTCCCGAGGCCGTTGGCTGCTGACTGACGCCCTCGAACCCTACGCCTTCGTGACGCAGTCCGACACCCGAACAACCACCCGCAAACGGACATTTCACCATAGAAAGCACTTGCGGCGGCCGTCAAAAAGCGGGTAGGGCTAGTAGAGACACGCAACCGACACGGCCGGCTTTGGAGGCGCCGCACACCGACAGTGCACGTACCGGCCCCGGCAGCCACATATGCCGAGAACGATGGAGGACACCATGTCACCCCGGCTCGACGCATCGCATACCCCCACAGCGGCGTCGACACCCGCTCCGGAACATCTGGATCCCATCGAGTCCATGCACCCGGCGGGCGACGACGCCCTCGCCGGTCTTCCGGAGATCCCCCCGTTCGACGAGGTGGGGCCGGTCGACGCGCGAGCCCTCTCCAAGACCCTCTTCGAGCGGCTGGAGTCCCTCGAGGAAGGCACGTACGAGTACTCGTACGTCCGCAACACGCTGGTCGAACTCAACCTGGCACTCGTCAAGTTCGCCGCCTCCCGCTTCCGTACCCGCAGCGAGCCGATGGAGGACATCGTCCAGGTCGGCACCATCGGCCTGATCAAGGCGATCGACCGGTTCCAGCTCGCCCGCGGCGTCGAGTTCCCCACTTTCGCGATGCCGACCATCATCGGCGAGATCAAGCGCTTCTTCCGCGACACCTCCTGGTCCGTGCGCGTCCCGCGCCGGCTCCAGGAGCTGCGGCTCGACCTGGCCAAGGCCGGCGACGAGCTGGCCCAGCGGCTGGACCGCGCCCCGACCGTGCCCGAACTGGCCGAGCATCTGGGGCTGAGCCGCGACGAGGTCGTCGAGGGCATGGCGGCCTCCAACGCCTACACCGCCAGTTCGCTCGACGCCCAGCCCGAGGAGGACGACACCGAGGGCGCCCTCGCGGACCGCATCGGCTACGAGGACCACGGGCTCGAAGGCATCGAGTACGTCGAGTCGTTGAAGCCGCTGATCGCCGAACTCCCCCCGCGGGACCGGCAGATCCTCTCGCTGCGGTTCGTCGCGGGCATGACCCAGTCGGAGATCGGCGAGGAACTGGGCATCTCGCAGATGCATGTGTCCCGGCTGCTGTCACGGACGCTGGGACGGCTGCGCAAGGGGCTGACCGCCGAGGAGTGACGGCGGCTCCGCCGCGGGGCCGGTCGCGAGGACGGCCGAGGACGCCGGTACGTGCGATTTCCCGGGGGTGGTTCGATCGGTCGGACCGCCCCCGCCGCCGTTACCGGACCGCGTCCTCGCTCCCGTTGGTTACCGCTGGAAACACCTTTTCCCTTCCATGATCCGTCCACCACTATGGGCAACCCCAAACCGGCTGGTACGTCAGCGACTTGGCCGGGGAGGGGGACCGACGGGGACGCAAGGAGGCGGAAGAGATGGCGCGGGCCGATGGAACCGACAACGACGCCGGGGCCGTGGACAACGCATGTGCGGATGCACCGGACACCCGGCTGACGGAGCTGCTGCGCACCCGCAGCACCACCGCGTACCCGGCCCTGCAGGAGTTGCGGGCCCGCCACCGCCCTGCCGTCCTCGCCTACGCCCGGCTGTGCACGACCAGCGACACCGCGGCCCGCCAGCTGGCCGCCCACGCCTTCGCCGCGGCGGCCCGTGAGGCCGCGAGCGGCACCGACCCGGAGACGCCGGTACGGCACCGGCTGCTGCTCCTGGCCGGCCAGGTCGCCGCCGAGTGGACGGCCGACGAACGGGCCGCCGGGCTCGACCCGCATCTGCTGCCGGTCCTCCGCGCGGCCGGCTCCGGCGGGCCCGTCCCGCCCCTGCTCAGGGCGTTCGCCTCACTGCCGCCGCGCGTCCAGGGCCTGGTCTGGTACGGGCCGGTCGAGCGGGAGCCGGAGGAGCGGACCGCGCTGCTGCTCGGCCTGAACCGCACGGACGTGACCTACGGCACCGAGCCCGCCCTCGCCGCGCTGGCCCGGGCCGCCCTCCGGACCCGGCTGGCCGACTCCGACGACCCCGACTGCCAGGACTTCCGCCGGCTGATCGAGGAGTCCGTACGGCCCGACTCGCCCCGGCACAGTTCCGACCTGGCCGCCCACATGGCCCACTGCCCCCACTGCACCGCGGCCTACGAGGACCAGTGCGCCCTGCGCGACAGCCCGCGCACCGCGCTGGCCGAGGGACTGCTGCCGTGGGCGGGCACCGCGTACGCGAACGCGGTACAGGCCCGCGCCCTCGCGGCCGCCGCGGACGGGACCGGACGGGGCGTGCCGGACGACGGCGCGCGGCCCGGCCCGGAGGCCGCCGGGAACGGCCACAGGGCGGGCCGGGGCCGCGCGGGCCGGGACGGCGTGCCGGGCGGCACGGACGCAGTCCCGGCCGGAGCGGGGGGAGCCGGGCACGCGGCCGGGCCCGGCCGGAGCGGGTTCGCCGTACGGCGTTCCGGGGCCGCCGGGGACGAGACCTGGCCGGCGTCACGGCGGCTGGCGCTGGCCTCGGCCGCGCTGGGGGTGGCGCTGGTGCCGCTGCTGGTGTTCCTCCTCGCCCCCGGCGAGACCCCCGTGGAGAACGCCGCGTCCCACGCACTGCGCACACCGCCGCCCGCACCGAGGGTGACCGTGACCACGACGGTGTCGGTGACGCCGTCGCCGTCGCCCTCCGTGTCGCCGTCGCCGTCGAGGACGCGCACGTCGCCTTCGCCCACCCCCACCCCGACCCCGACCCCGTCGCCCTCGCGCACCTCCGCGCGCCCGAAGCCGTCCGTCACGCCCAGGCCGCCGGCCCCGCCCGCGCCGCATCCGCCGAACGGCACGTTCGCGCCGGTGGTCAACGTCGCCACGGGCCGGTGCCTGGACGTGGACGGCGGCTGGTTCGACAAGGGCGTCGACGTGCTCACGGCCTCCTGCTCCGGCTCCGCGACCCAGCTGTGGCGCTACGACAGCGGGCGCCAGGTGCTCCAGTCCTACGCCGACCAGGACTACTGCCTGGACAGCCGGGGCGACACCGACCGGGGCGTCGGCATCTGGGAGTGCGACTCGGTCTACGGGGACAGGGGTGTGAACCTGATGTTCTCCGTGGACGGCGACGGCCGGATCCGCCCGTACATCGACCCGGACACGGCGGTGACCGCCGGGGGCGACGACGGCGTGTGGCTGGACTGGATCGACGGCGACGACCGGCAGCGGTGGCTGACCGGCGCGTCCGCGTGAGCACGGCTCACGCGGACGCGCCGCCGCGCGCGGTCACACCAGCCGTACGCCGCCGCGCCACATGCCGCTGACCAGGGGCACGCCCGGCCGGTAGGCGAGGTGGACATGGCTGGGCGCGTCCAGCAGCGCCAGGTCGGCGCGGGCGCCGGGGGCGAGACGGCCGACGTCGTCACGGCGCAGGGCCGCCGCGCCGCCGGCGGTGGCCGACCAGAGCGCCTCGTCGGGGGTCATGCGCATGTCCCGTACGGCGAGCGCGATGCAGAACGGCACGGACGAGGTGAACGACGACCCGGGGTTGCAGTCGGTGGACAGGGCGACGGTGACCCCGGCGTCCAGCAGACGCCGGGCGTCCGGCCACTCGGCGCGGGTGGAGAACTCCGCGCCGGGCAGCAGCGTGGCGACCGTGCGGCTGTTCGCGAGGGCGTCCACGTCGGCGTCGGTGAGGTGGGTGCAGTGGTCGGCGCTGGCCGCGTCGAGCTCGACGGCGAGCTGCACGCCGGGACCGTGGGAGAGCTGGTTGGCGTGGATGCGGGGGTGCAGGCCCTTCGCCCTGCCCGCGGTGAGGATCGCGCGGGCCTGGTCGCCGTCGAAGGCGCCCTTCTCGCAGAACACGTCGATCCAGCGGGCGTGCGGCGCGCACGCGTCGAGCATCTCGCCGGTGACCAGGGCGACGTACGCGGCCGGGTCGTCGGCGAGGTCGGGGGAGACGATGTGGGCGCCGAGGTAGGTGACCTCGTCGGTGTGGGCGGCGGCGATGCGCAGGGCGCGCGCCTCGTCCTCGACGGTCAGGCCGTAGCCGGACTTGGTCTCGAAGGTGGTGGTGCCCTGGCGCAGGGCCTCCGCGAGGTGGCGGGTGAGGTTGGCCTCCAGGTCCGCGTCGCTCGCGGCGCGGGTGGCGGCGACGGTGGTGCGGATGCCGCCCGCGCTGTAGGGGCGCCCTGACATCCGGGCGTTGAACTCCTCGGTGCGGTCGCCCGCGAAGACCAGGTGGGAGTGGGAGTCGACGAACCCGGGGATCGCGGCCCGGCCGCCGGCGTCGATCCGGTTGTCGGTGGCGGGTGCTCTGCTCGACTCACCGGCCCAGACGACGCGGTCGCCGTCGATGACGAGGGCCGCGTCCTCGACCAGGCCGAGCGGGGAGCCGTCACCGAGGGAGGGGTCGTTGGTGACCAGCGTGGCGATGTTGGTGATGACGGTGCTGCTGCTCATGGTGTCCTCGTGGGTGATCAGGCTCGGAGGGCTGCTACGGCCCGCGCCAGGGCGTGCGGCACATCGGGCACGAGCGTGTGCGCCCCGTCGCGTACGACGTGCCGTCCGCCCACGACCGTGTGCCGTACGTCGGCCGCCGTCGCGGCGAACACGGCCGTCTCGGCGCCGAGTCCGGGCGGCGGGCCCGCCGTCCTGACGGAGTCGAGGGCGACGGTGGTGAGGTCGGCGAGGGCGCCCCGCTCGATGCGTCCGGCCTCGTCCCAGCCGAGGGCGGCGTGTCCGTCGGCGGTGGCGGCCCGCAGCAGGGCGGCGGCCGTCCAGTGGCCCCGGGTGCGGGTGCGCAGCCGCTCGTTCAGCTCCATCGCGCGGGCTTCTTCGAGCAGGTCGACGACGGCGTGGCTGTCGGAGCCGAGGGAGAGCGGGGAGCCGGCCCGCTGGAGGGCGACGGCCGGGCCGATGCCGTCGGCGAGGTCGCGCTCGGTGGTCGGGCACATGCAGGTTCCGGTGCCGCTGCCGCCGAGCAGGGTGATGTCCTCGTCGGTGAGGTGGGTGTTGTGCACGCCGGTGGTGCGCGGCCCGAGCACTCCGTGGTCGGCGAGGAGCCGGGTCGGTGTGCAGCCGTGGGCGGCCTGGCACGCCTCGTTCTCGGCGGTCTGCTCGGACAGGTGCACATGCAGCGGGGCCCGCCGCTCCTCGGCCCAGCGGGCCACGGTCGCCAGCTGCCCGGCGGGCACGGCCCGTACGGAGTGGACGGCCGCGCCGATCTTCGCGTGGTCCCGTTCCCCGAGAAGTGCACAGCGTTCGGCCCACCGCTCCGCGCTGCCGTCGGAGAACCGCCGCTGGTGGGGGTCGGGCTCCTCGCCGAAGCCGGAGGAGAGGTAGCAGGTGTCGAGCAGGGTGATCCGGATGCCCGCCTCGGCGGCGGCCGTGATCAGGGCCTCGCCCATGGCGTTGGGGTCGGCGTAGGGGGTGCCGCCGGGGGCGTGGTGAACGTAGTGGAACTCGCCGACCGCGGTGATGCCGGCGAGGGCCATCTCGGCGTAGGCCGCGCGGGCGAGGCCGAGGTAGGTGTCCGGGGTGAGCCGGTCGGCGACGGAGTACATCACCTCGCGCCAGGTCCAGAAGGTCCCGGAGCCGACCTGGACGGTGCCGCGCAGGGCCCGGTGGAAGGCGTGGCTGTGGGCGTTCGCCAGGCCCGGCAGGGTCAGCCCGCGCAGGATCTCCGCGCCCGGTGGCGGGGTGTCCGCGCCGGTGCGGACGGCGGTGATGCGGCCGTCGGCGTGCTCCACCGCCACGCCGGGCTCGACATGGGTGCCGAGCCAGGCGTGCTCCAGCCAGTACGTCCCCTTGGTCACCTGCGGGCCAGTCCTTCCAGTACGTCGGCGAGGGCGGTCACCCCGGCCAGGCAGTCGTCCTCGGCGGCGTGCTCGGCCGGGGAGTGCGAGACGCCCGTGGGGTTGCGCACGAACAGCATGGCGGTCGGGACGCGCCCGGACAGGATTCCCGCGTCGTGTCCGGCGCCCGTGCCGAGGACGGGGACGGCGGGACCGGCGTCCGCGCGGACGGTGTCCTTGCCGAGGATGCGGGCGAGTTCGTCGCGCAGGGCGTGGTCGAACTCCACGACGGGGGTGAAGGACTCGCGGACCACGTCGAGGTCGACGCCGTGCCGTTCGGCGTACTCCCGCGCGGCCTTCTCGATGCCGCCGACGACCGTGTCGAGGGTGGCCTGGTCGGCGGCCCGGCTGTCCAGCCAGCCGCGCACCAGGGAGGGGATGGCGTTGACGCCGTTGGGTTCCACGGCGATCTTGCCGAAGGTGGCGACGGCCCCGGCGAGTTCGGCCTCGCGGCGGGCGGCGAGGACGGTGTCGGCGTAGGACAGCATCGGGTCGCGGCGGTCCACCAGCCGGGTGGTGCCGGCGTGGTTGGCCTCGCCGCGGAAGTCGAACCGCCAGCGGCCGTGCGGCCAGATGGCGCTGGCGATGCCGACGGCGTCACCGCTCAGGTCCAGGGCGCGGCCCTGCTCGACGTGCAGTTCGACGAACGCGCCGATGCGGTCGAGCCGTTCGGGGTCGGCCCCGATCGCGTCGGGGTCGAGTCCGGCGGCCTCCATGGCCCGCGGGAGGGTGATGCCGTCGGCGTCGGTGAGCCGGTGCGCCGCTTCCCTGGTCAGCGCGCCGGCGGTGAGCCGGGAGCCGACGCAGGCCAGCCCGAAGCGGGCGCCCTCCTCGTCGCCGAAGTTGACGACGGCGAGGGGCTTGTCCAGGGTCGTGCCGCGGGCGCGGAGTTCGTCGAGCGCGGCGAAGGAGGAGACCACGCCGAGGGGGCCGTCGAAGGCGCCGCCCTCGGGCACGGAGTCCAGGTGGGACCCGGTGACGACGGCGTCCCCGGCGGCCGGGTCGCCGAGCCAGGCCCACTGGTTGCCGTTGCGGTCGACCTCGTAGGACAGGCCCCGGGCCTGCGCCTGCTCCCGGAACCAGGCCCGGCAGTCGGCGTCGGCCCCGGTCCAGGCGAAGCGGCGGTAGCCGCCGGAGGCGGAGCTGCGGCCGATCGGCAGCAGCTCCGCCCACATGCTGTGGAAGCTCACGCCCGGTCACCCTCGCGCATGGGCACGCGCACGCCCTTGTCGTCGGCGACCGTCTCGGCGATGTCGTACCCGGCGTCGACGTGCCGGATGACGCCCACGCCGGGGTCGTTGGTGAGGACGCGGCGGATCTTCTCGCCGGCGAGCTTCGTGCCGTCCGCCACGGACACCTGGCCGGCGTGGATGGAGCGGCCCATGCCGACGCCGCCGCCGTGGTGCAGGGAGACCCAGGAGGCGCCGGAGGCCACGTTGACCATGGCGTTGAGCAGCGGCCAGTCGGCGATGGCGTCGGAGCCGTCGAGCATGGCCTCGGTCTCGCGGTAGGGGGAGGCGACGGAGCCGCAGTCGAGGTGGTCGCGGCCGATGGCGAGCGGGGCGGCCAGCTCGCCGGAGGCGACCATGTCGTTGAAGCGCTCGCCGGCCTTGTCGCGCTCGCCGTAGCCGAGCCAGCAGATGCGGGCGGGCAGGCCCTGGAAGTGGACGCGCTCGCCGGCCATCTTGATCCAGCGGTGCAGCGACTCGTTCTCGGGGAAGAGGTCGAGGATCGCCTTGTCCGTCTTGTGGATGTCGGACGCCTCGCCGGACAGGGCGGCCCAGCGGAAGGGGCCCTTGCCCTCGCAGAAGAGGGGGCGGATGTAGGCGGGGACGAAGCCGGGGAAGGCGAAGGCGCGGTCGTATCCGGCCAGCTGGGCCTCGCCGCGGATGGAGTTGCCGTAGTCGAAGACCTCGGCGCCCGCGTCCATGAAGCCGACCATGGCCTCGACGTGCCGGGCCATGGACTCGCGGGCGCGGGCGGTGAATCCGGCCGGGTCCTTGGCGGCGGCGTCGGCCATGTCCTCGAAGGCCACGCCGACCGGGAGGTAGGACAGCGGGTCGTGGGCGGAGGTCTGGTCGGTGACGATGTCGATCGGGGCGCCCTCGGCGAGCATCTGCGGGAGCAGCTCGGCGGCGTTGCCGAGGAGACCGATGGACAGCGGCCTGCGCCGGTCACGGGCCTCGGTGGCGAGCTGGAGGGCGTGGGCGAGGCTGTCGGCCCTCACGTCCAGGTAGCGGTGCTCGATGCGGCGCTCGATGGCGCGGGGGTCGACGTCGATGCAGATCGCGACGCCGTCGTTCATCGTCACGGCCAGGGGCTGGGCGCCGCCCATGCCGCCGAGGCCGGCGGTGAGGGTGATCGTCCCGGCCAGGGTGCCGCCGAACTTCTTCGCGGCGACGGCGGCGAAGGTCTCGTAGGTGCCCTGGAGGATGCCCTGGGTGCCGATGTAGATCCAGGAGCCGGCGGTCATCTGGCCGTACATGGTCAGGCCGAGGGCCTCCAGGCGGCGGAACTCCTCCCAGTTGGCCCAGTCGCCGACGAGGTTGGAGTTGGCGATGAGGACGCGCGGGGCCCACTCGTGGGTCTGCATGACGCCGACCGGGCGGCCGGACTGGACCAGCATGGTCTCGTCCTGCTTGAGGGTCCTCAGGGTGCGCACCATGGCGTCGAAGGAGCGCCAGTCGCGGGCGGCCTTGCCGGTGCCGCCGTAGACGACGAGCTTGTCGGGGTGCTCGGCGACCTCGGGGTCCAGGTTGTTCTGGAGCATCCGCAGGGCGGCCTCCTGTTGCCATCCCAGGGCGCTCAGTTCCGTACCGCGCGGCGCTCGGACGGGGCGGGGTCCGGACATGGTCTGCCTCCTGGTGGCTTGCTCCCTGCGGAATGTTGCTGTTCTTATTCACATCCTGAACCCATGAATAGAACTAGTCAATACATCTGTCTCCCGGCGCGGCCGCCCGGCGGGTGTTTGGCTGGACGCAGGAACCCGGGCATCGGCCGGTCGGGGATGCCGGGGACGACACGACGGCGCGGGGGACGACATGGGGACGAGCGGTACCGGGGAACGGGGCACGGGCGGCGGCGCCGTGCGGACGGCCCGGCGGGACGCCGCGGTGCGGGCGGCCGTCGAGCAGGGTCTGCTCGGGCCCGCCGAGCCGATAGCGGCCCTGCTGGACGTCGAGGGCATCAGGGAGTCGGCGGCCGGGCTGCGGGACGCGTTCGACGCGGTGGTCGCGCCGGGCACGCCCGTGCTGCACGCCTTCGCGGTGAAGGCGTGCCCGCTGGTGCCGGTGCTGCGGCTGCTGCACGGCGAGGGCATCGGCGCGGAGGTGGCGAGCCCGGGCGAGCTGGCGCTGGCCCGCGCGGCCGGGATGCCGCCCGGGAACACGGTGCTGGACTCCCCCGCCAAGACCCCGGCCGAACTGCGCGAGGCGCTGGCGCTGGGCATCGCCGTCAACGCCGACAACCCGCAGGAGCTCGGCCGCATCGACGCCCTGATGAGGTCCGCGCCCAGCCGCTCCCCGCTCGGCATCCGGGTCAATCCGCAGCTCGGCGGGGGTGCCATCGAGGCGCTGTCCACCGCCACGGCCACCTCGAAGTTCGGCGTGGCGCTGCGCGACGAGGGCGCCCGCGACTGGATCGTCCGGGCCTACCGGGACCGGCCCTGGCTGAGCCGGCTGCACACGCACAGCGGCTCGCAGGGGGTCCCGCTGTCCCTGATGGCCCAGGGCGTGGCGGAGACGTACGCGCTCGCGGAGGAGATCAACCGGCGGATCGGCCGGCCGCAGATCGACACGATCGACATCGGCGGCGGCCTGCCGGTGAACTTCGCCTCGGACGAGACGGCCCCGGCCTACGCCCAGTACGCGCGGCTGCTGCGCGAGGTGGTCCCCGGCCTGTTCGACGGCCGCTACGGCCTCGTCACCGAGTTCGGCCGCTCCCTGCTCGCCAAGCACGGCACGATCGTGGCCCGGGTGGAGTACGCCAAGACCGCCGGCGGGCGCCCGGTCGCCGTCACGCACGCGGGCGTGCAGGTCGCCGCCCGCACCGTCTACGCCCCCGCGTCCTGGCCCCTGCGCATCGCCGCGTACGACGCCAAGGGGCGGCCGAAGGAGGGGCCGCAGGTCGTGCAGGACGTGGCGGGACCCGCCTGCTTCGCGGGCGACCTGCTGGCCACGGCCCGTCCGATGCCGCTGCTCGAACAGGGCGACTACGCCGCCGCGCTGGACACCGGCGCGTACTATTTCGCCCACCACTACGCCTACAACTCCCTGGCCAGGCCCGGTGTCCACGGCTTCGCGCCGGACGGGCACGGGGGCGTGGAGTTCGCGACGGTGCGGCCGGCGCAGACGCTGGAGGAGATCGTCGCGGAGTCCGGCGGGGCGTACGCGGACGCGCTCACCACCCGACGCGCACCCGGACGCCGGTGACCCACGCCGTACCTCAGGGTGTTCAACGGGTACGGGGACGTGCCCAGCCGACCCACCCTAGTGGTTTCACGCATGTTCCACCGGAAAATGCCAGAAGGCTCACTGCCCGCACACACGATGCGTAACGTCTCCCTCACTCATCCGAACCATGGGCAGGAGGGGAGCCGGCGTGCCCGGAATCGACGAGTGTCTGCTGGAGGCCATGCGGCTGCCCGGAGCGAGAGGGGCCGCGCTGGTCGACTGGACGAGCGGACTCGCCCTGGGCTCGGTCGGGGAGTTCCCCGGCGGTGACCTGGAAGCGGCCGCCGCCGAGGCCGCCGAGGTGGCCCGGCTGACCGCGGAACAGCGGGCGTTCGCCCCGGAGGACGGCGAGGAGGCCGACCCTCCGGTCGAGGACCTGATCATCAGCAACCGGGACAGCTACCACCTGCTCCAGTTCGTGCGGACGTCCTTCGACAGCAGTGTGTTCCTGCACCTGTGGCTGGGCCGCGCCGACGGCAACCTCGCCCTCGCCCGTATCCGGCTCGGCGAGATGGCCGGGCGGCTGGTGCTGGGATGACCGTGACGGAGACGACACCGCCGCCCCGGCTGCCGGTGCGCGAGACAGCGGCCCGGCGGGAGATGCGCGGCCTGTCGCCGATGCTGGGCCGCCTCTCGGAGGAACGGGCCACGGGCGTCCTGGAGCGCGAGCACGGCTCCCTGTATCTCGCGGACGGGCAGGTGGTGCACGCCGAGAGCCCGTTCGCGGCGGGCCTCGACGTCCTGCTGCCGGCGCGCGGCACCCTGGCCGCGGAGACCTGGCGGGAGGCGGTGGCCCTCGCCGACGCCCGGCACGGCGCCGCCCGCATCCTGCTCGACTCAGGCCGGGTCCCCCGGGGCGCGCTGGAGCTGTGCCACACGGACGCGCTGTTCGACGCCGCCTACTTCGCGCTCGCGCCGAGCCGCACCCCGGGCCGCTTCCGCCACGACGACCCGCACTGGCTCGGCCCGCTGCGGCCGGTGGGCGTGGCGGCACTGGAGCGCGAGACCCTGCGCCGCCGGTCCCTGCTGCACCGGCTGTGGCCGGACGCGCGTCCCGACAGCGCGCCCCTGGTGCGCACGGACTCCGGCGCCGGACCCGGCTGCCCCGTCCGGCAGCGGGCGGTGCTGGACCTCGTCGACGGGGTGCGCACCGCGCCCGACATCGCCCGTGAGCTGGGGCGCCACACCTTCCACACCCTGGTCGACGTGCGCCGGCTCACCGCGGCGGGCCTGGTCGCGGCCGGCGCTCCGCCTCCCCCGCCCGAACCCCCGCCGGGCCCCGCCCTGCCCCGAGTGACCGACCCCGACATCACCCTGCTGAAGAGGCTCAGGGATGCGCTGGAGGCCCTTTGAACGGCAACGACCGAGCGCCGAGAGGAGTGACCTGATGGCGCCCGAGGCCGAGATCCTCGACGAACTGCGTCGGCTGCGCGCCCGGGTGACCCAGCTCACCGGCGCCCTCGCGGCGAGCGTGGACGGTCTCGTCCTCGCGCACGACACACCCGGCGTGGAGCCGGAGGGCCTGGCCGCGCTGACCGCCGCCGCGCTCGGTGTCGCCCTGCGCACGACCGACGCCACCGCCAGGGGTGAGCTGCGCGAACTGCTCGTACGGGGCCGCCACGGCTACATCGCCACCTACGCGGCCGGACCCACCGCCGTGCTGACGCTGCTCGCCCAGGACCGCGTCAACGTCGGCCGGCTCCATCTGGAGGGCCGCCGGTCGGCCGCGCACATCGGGGAACTCATGGCCGCCGCCGTCCTCGCCGCGCCGCCCGTCCTCAGAACCCCTCCCCCCAGGGCCGGCACCCGGCTCCCGACGCGGACCCCGGCGCCCCGCGCCGCGGCCGCCACCGACACACCCGCCCCAGGCAAGACCGTCACCGGCAAGACCGCCACCACAGAAAGCTGAGAGGAACGCCGTCATGGCCAACACCGAGACCGCGCTGAAGGAAGCACTCGCCTCCATCGAGGGCGCCACCGGAGCCGCGCTCGTCGACTACACCAGCGGAATGGCGCTGGGCACGATGGGCAGCAGCAAGAGCTTCGACCTGAACGTCGCCGCCGCCGGCAACACCGATGTGATCCGCGCCAAGATGCGCACGATGGAACACCTGGGCCTGAAGGCCGAGATCGAGGACATCCTGATCACCCTGACCGACCAGTACCACCTGATCAGGCTGCTCAGCGGCCGCAGCGGCAACGGGCTCTTCCTCTACCTGGTGCTGGACGCCAAGCGGGCCAACCTGGCGATGGCCCGCCACCAGCTGCGCAGGATCGAGGAGACCCTGGAGGTCTGAGCGGCGCTCAGCCGACCGTCGCGGCACGGCGGCGCGCCCCGCCCGGGGCGGCGTCGCCTGCCGAGACACCGGTGCCGCGGTACGCCTCGACGGCCTTGCCCGCCGGGCGGCCGCCGCGCCGGTCCAGCCGGTCCACGCACACCCACAGCAGCGTGTCCAGCTCCCGCTCGCGCCGCCCGATCCGGGCGGCCTTCAGCCGCAGCCCGGCCCCGCACCCGGCGAGCAGCATGCCCCCGGCCGCGGGCACCGCGAAGGCGGAGCCCAGCGCGGCGAGGAAGGCGAGCAGCAGCCACCAGCGGTGTCCGCGGCGCCAGTTGCGTACGCTCACCGCGCGGTCCTGGAGCACATCGTGCCGCCCCGCCCGCGTGGCCGTCCGGGCCAGGGCGTCGTACCGCCGCCCGCGGACGCACGCGAGCGCACCTGCCGCGACGAGGAACAGCGCGGCCCCGGCGAGGACGCCGATCCGCCGCCCGGTGAACCCGGGCACCAGCACCCCGGCGCCGGCCGCACCCACCCCGAGCCACCACAGGGGCCCCGCCCCCGCCCGTACGACGACGGCCACCCGGGCCAGTCCCTGAGCTCCACCCGTACGCGCCACGATCCCGCCTCCTCGTCATCTGGGAGCAGCCCCTCGGGGCTGTCGGCGCCGCACGCTAGCGAACGAACGTGAGACGCGTCTGAGAACGCGCGCCGGACAGGCCGAACACCCGCCCGGGGAAGGTCAGTCGACGAAGAGCCCCCGGCTCGCGGCCCTGGCGTCGAACTCCTCCAGCCGGGCCTGCGCCTCGGGCAGGTCGTCGCACATGGCCTCCAGCAGCACCCGCCCCAGCAGCATCGGCGCACAGGCCGTGTCGAAGGCCAGCCCGGTGCCGACGGCGGCCGGCAGCAGCAGGTCGGAGACCTTGGCGACGGGCGCGAAGGCGGAGTCGGCCACGGTCACCACGGTCAGTCCGGCCTCCCGGGCGTAGGCGAGGGTGTCGACGACCTCGCGGGGATGGCGCGGCAGCGCGAAGCACAGCAGGGCGCTCGCCCCCGCGCGCACGGCGCCGTCGATCCGGTCGTGGATCATCGTGCCGCCCTCGTCGAGGAGGCGTACGTCGGGATGGACCTTGGCGGCGAAGTAGGCGAACCCGTACGCCTGGGCGGCGGCGGCGCGCAGCCCCAGCACGGGCAGCGGGCGGGACGCCGCGAGCACCCGGCCCGCCCGGGCCAGCGGCTCGGGGTCGGCGAGCGCCTCGGCGAGATGGCGGAGGTTCTCGATCTCGGCCTCGACGGCCTGCTGGTACTCGTTGGCGACGGCGGCCGCCGCGGACTGCTCCGCGGGGGCGACCTCGCGCAGATGGCGGCGCAGCGCCGGATAGCCGTCGAAACCGAGGGCGACGGCGAAGCGGGTCACGGACGGCTGGCTGACACCGGCCAGTTCGGCGAGTTCCACGCTGGACAGGAACGGCACGTCGGCGGCACGCCGGACCATGCTGTGGGCGATGCGCCGCTGGGTGGGCGTGAGCCGGTGCCCCTCGAAGAGCGCCTGGAGGCGTGCTGCGGGGCTGTCGGTCACGCTCATGTGGTGCTCCCCCTCCGGAGGTCCGGGACGTTATTCAGCTGCCAAGAACTCTGCATGCTCCTATGCAGCCGGGCAAGTGGCGTCTCACGCCCCGCACCCCGGCGTGCCTGAGGACGGACCGGGGGGTTAGCCCCAATGCGCCCCCCGCGACCGCTGCCTACGGTGGAGGGCATGACCGGAATGGACGGGCGGGACACCGACCTGAAGAAGGAACTCGACGCCACCCTGCACGCGCGCAGGGATCTGGGTGAGGAGTACGAGTCCGCGCTGGTCGACTCGTTCCTGGAGAAGGTCGAGCAGCGGATCGACGGCGCGGTGGAGCGCCGGGTGCGGCGGCAGTTCGCCGAGCGGCGGACGGACGCGGCCCGGGGCGGCCGGCCGGCCGGGGGCACCGACTCCTGGGGCGAGCGCTACGGCTTCGGCATCGTGTCGCTGGTGCTGGCGATCCCGTTGTCCGCCATCGGCGGCGGGGTCGGCGATCTGCCGGGTCTGCTGATCGCCTGGGCGGGCGTCGTCGGGGTGAACGTGGTGCAGGCGATGCGGGTGAACCCGGGTCTGTTCGGACGCCGCGGGGCGGACCCGGACGACGCCTGGAAGGACTGACCCCGCCGCAGAAGAGGGTTGCGCGGGGACCGCCGCACCCCCGTTGCCGGGGGGCGGGACGACGGCGGTCCCCGCGGGGACGCGGGCCGGTCAGGCCGGTCTCGCGTCCATGGCGTCCTTGGAGGTCCGGGAGCCGCTCCGGAGGTCCTTGGCGCCGTTCGGTGCCGGCCCGGGAGGGGAGCCGCTCCCTCCCTGCCGACACCCCCTACTGTGCCGAACTCGTGTTAAGCGGGTGCTGCGCGGACGTGACACGCTCGTACCACTTCCGCGAAGCCGTCGCCCCGTCAGGACACCGCACGTTCGCCCGCTTCACCTGTGGTTCACCGCAGGTTCGGCGTCACTTGCCCGTCCCGGCCAGGAAGGCGAGCAGGTCCTGACGGCTGACCACACCGGTGGGCTTGCCCTCGACGAGGACGATGGCGGCGTCGGCCCGGCCGAGCACGGCCATCAGGTCGCCGACGGGCTCACCGGAGCCGACCTGCGGCAGCGGGGCCGACATGTGCTTCTCCAGCGGGTCCTCCAGGGAGGCGCGCTTGCTGAACAGGGCGTCCAGCAGCTCCCGTTCGACGACGGAGCCGACGACCTCGGCGGCCATCACGTCGGGGTGGCCGGCGCCCGGCTTGACGACGGGCATCTGCGAGACGCCGTACTCGCGCAGCACCTCGATGGCCTGGCCGACGGTCTCCTCGGGGTGCATGTGGACCAGGGACGGGATCGCTCCGTGCTCCTTGTCGTCGAGCACGTCGCCGACGCGGGCGCTGGAGCCGGTGTCCTCCAGGAAGCCGTAGTCGGCCATCCACTCGTCGTTGAAGATCTTGCTGAGGTAGCCGCGGCCGCTGTCGGGCAGCAGCACGACCACGACGTCGTCCTCGGTGAGCCGCTCGGCGACCTCCAGCGCGGCCACCACGGCCATGCCGCAGGAGCCGCCCACCAGCAGGCCCTCCTCCTTGGCGAGGCGGCGGGTCATCTGGAAGGAGTCCTTGTCGGACACGGCGACGATCTCGTCGGCCACGTCACGGTCGTACGCGGTCGGCCAGAAGTCCTCGCCGACGCCCTCGACGAGGTAGGGGCGGCCGGAGCCGCCGGAGTAGACCGAGCCCTCCGGGTCGGCGCCGACGACCTGCACCCGGCCCTCGGACGCCTCCTTCAGATAGCGGCCGGTGCCGGAGATGGTGCCGCCGGTGCCGACGCCCGCCACGAAGTGGGTGATCCTGCCCTCGGTCTGCTCCCACAGCTCGGGACCGGTCGAGTGGTAGTGCGAGAGCGGGTTGTTGGGGTTGGAGTACTGGTCCGGCTTCCAGGCTCCCGGCGTCTCCCGCACGAGACGGTCGGAGACGTTGTAGTAGGAGTCCGGGTGCTCCGGGTCCACGGCGGTCGGGCACACGACCACCTCCGCCCCGTAGGCCCGCAGTACGTTGATCTTGTCGGTGCTCACCTTGTCGGGGCACACGAAGATGCACTTGTAGCCCTTCTGCTGGGCCACGATGGCGAGCCCGACCCCGGTGTTGCCGCTGGTCGGTTCGACGATGGTGCCGCCGGGCTTGAGCGCACCGCTCTCCTCCGCGGCCTCGATCATGCGCAGGGCGATGCGGTCCTTCACCGATCCGCCGGGGTTGAAGTACTCCACCTTGGCGAGCACGGTCGCCTTGATGCCCTTGGTCACGCTGTTGAGCCTCACCAGCGGGGTGTTGCCGACGAGGCTGATCATCGAGTCGTGGAATTGCACCGTTGTCTCCGGATGCTGCAAAAAGTTGTGGTCGTGATGGTTCCGCCAGCCTACGGCCCCGAGGAGACGTTCACTCACGGTTGAGATTGGCCGACGGTCCGTACGGGGCAAGGAGTGGGTGTACGGGTACGAGGAGGTGGCGGCGACGCATGACGAGCATGTCGAGGGCGAGGGTGGCACGGCGCATCGCGGCCGGCGCGGCGTACGGGGGCGGTGGTGCCGGTCTGGCCGGTGTGGCTGTCGTCGGGCTGCTGCTGGCGGAGGTGCGGCTGGCCAGACGGCACGTGAACCACGGGGCGATGCCGCACGTGCCGAAGGCACAGGGACTCTACGGCGCCGGGTACACGGTGCCGGGCGAGCCGCCGCTGCGGCTGACGCTGCTGGGCGACTCCACGGCCGCGGGCCAGGGCGTCCGCCGTTCCGGCCAGACGCCGGGGGCGCTGCTGGCGTCGGGACTCGCCGCGGTCGCCGAGCGGCCGGTGAATCTGCGCAATGTCGCGTTGCCCGGTGCCCGCTCGGACGACCTGGAACGCCAGGTGGCGCTGGCGCTCGCGGATCCCGGGCAGGCGCCGGACGTCTGCGTGATCATGATCGGCGCCAATGACGTGACCCACCGCATGCCGCCCACGCGTTCGGTGCGCTGTCTGGCCACGGCGGTACGGCGGCTGCGGACGGCCGGGGCGGAGGTGGTGGTGGGGACCTGTCCCGACCTGGGCACCATCGAGCCGGTGCAGCAGCCGCTGCGCTGGCTGGCGAGAAGGGCCTCGCGCCAGCTGGCGGCCGCCCAGACGATCGGTGTCGTCGAGCAGGGCGGCCGCACCGTGTCCCTCGGCGACCTGCTCGGCCCGGAGTTCGCGGCGAACCCGCGCGAGCTGTTCGGCCCCGATCACTACCACCCCTCCGCCGAGGGCTACGCCACCGCCGCGATGGCCGTCCTGCCGACGGTCTGCGCGGCTCTCGGTCTGTGGCCGGCCGACGAGGAGCGCCCGGACGTCGCCCGCCGCGAAGGCTTCCTCCCGGTCGCCAAGGCGGCCGCCGAAGCCGCGTCCGAGGCGGGCACGGAGGTCGCGGCGGCCATGCCGACGGGCCCGCGCGGCCCCTGGGCCCTCCTCAAGCGCCGCCGCAGGCGCCGGCTCCAGGAACCGGAACCGGCCTCGACCCCGGTACACCCCTCCTAGACAGCACCCGACCGCCACACCCCCCAGGCACACGAAGAACAGGGCGACCGACAACCCCCAGGGGCGCGGGGAACTGCGCGACCGGCCACCACGAACCCGCACCCACGAACGGCCGGAACCCACAGGCACCGCCGCCAGGCGTACACGCGGCGTTCATCCCACGACGGCCACGGCGTAACCGACGGCGGCCAAGGTGATCGCCTCCGCCACCGCGCCGCCGTCAGGAGCCCCGTGACCACGACGAAGACCCGCGACCCCTGGTGGGACAACACCCGCTTCGTGTCGGCCGCCCTCATCGTGGTCCTGCACACCGTCGGCAGCCTCATCAGCCGCCACGACGGCCTCGGCGTCTACCACGTCGGCACCTGGGCCTTCCGGGTCCCGCTGTTCGTCGTCCTGGCGGGCGTCTTCAGCAGCGGCGGCCCGCTCGGCCCGCGCCATCTGCGGACCCTGCTGCAGAGCATCGTGGTGCCCGCCCTGCTCTTCAGCCTGCTGTACTCGCTGGAGGTGAGGGCGCTCGGCGGCGCGTTCACGCTGCACATCACGCAACTGCCGTGGACGCTGTGGTTCCTGATGTCCCTGTTCTTCTGGCGGCTGCTGCTGCCACTGGTGATGCAGCTGCGCCGTCCGCTGCTGGTCACCACGGCGGTGTCGCTGGCGGTCGGGTACGTGGACACCTTCGGCATGGAGTTCTCCGCCAGCCGGACCCTGGTCTACCTGCCGCTGTTCTGTCTGGGCCGGTGCCTGGGCCAGGGCATGCTCCAGGAGTGGTTCGAGGCCGGGTGGAGCCTGCCGGTGGCGGTCGCGGGCGTCGCCGCCTCGTTCACGGTCGGCCTGCTGTGGCACGAGAAGGTGTCCGGCACCTGGCTGTCGATGCGCCACCCCTACACCGCCGCCGCGGACACCCCGCTGGGCCTGGAGGGCGCCTGGGCGGTCCGGCTGGCGGTGCTGGCCTCCGCGGCCGGGCTGGTGCTGTGCCTGCTGCGGCTGATGCCCAGGCGGCGGCTGCCCTTCGTCTCGCTGCTCGGCTCGGGCGGCTTCACCATCTACCTGCTGCACCCGCTGGTCCTGCTGCCCCTGCGGGAGAAGGGGCTGATCGCACGGGCCGACACCCGGCCGGAGCTGCTCGGTCTGATGGCGGGCGGAGTCCTGCTCGCGGCGGTGCTCGGCAGCCCCTGGGTGCGCACGCTGGCCCGCCCGCTGACCCGGCCGCCGATCGGCCGGCTGTTCGCGCCGGGGCCGGCCCCGGCATCCGGCCCCGGCCCCGCGCCGGCACCCGCGCCCGCTCCGGCGCCGTCCGACGGCACCCCAACCCTAAGCAAGCGCTTGGAAAAGAGGCCCTCATCACACAGCGATTCCGGTGACCGGCAGCCTACGTACCGGTAATTTCGCCCAGGTAGCCCACCGACGTCGTCTGGAGCCGTGATGCCCGAAGCCGTGATCGTCTCTGCCGCCCGCTCCCCCATCGGCCGCGCCTTCAAGGGCTCCCTGAAGGACCTGCGCCCGGACGACCTCACCGCCACGATCATCCAGGCCGCCCTCGCCAAGGTCCCCGAGCTGGACCCGCGCGACATCGACGACCTGATGCTCGGCTGCGGTCTGCCCGGCGGCGAGCAGGGCAACAACCTCGGCCGGATCGTGGCCGTGCAGATGGGCATGGACCACCTGCCGGGCTGCACCGTCACCCGCTACTGCTCCTCCTCGCTCCAGACGAGCCGCATGGCCCTGCACGCCATCAAGGCCGGCGAGGGCGACGTGTTCATCTCGGCGGGCGTCGAGACGGTCTCCCGGTTCGCCAAGGGCAACTCCGACAGCCTGCCCGACACGCACAACCCGTTCTTCGCCGAGGCCGAGGCCCGCACCGAGGCCGTCGCCGCGACCACCGGTTCCACCTGGCACGACCCGCGCGAGGACGGCATCGTGCCGGACGCCTACATCTCGATGGGCCAGACCGCGGAGAACCTCGCCCGCTGGAAGGGCGTCACCCGCCAGGACATGGACGAGTTCGGCGTCCGCTCGCAGAACCTCGCCGAGGAAGCCATCAAGAACGGCTTCTGGGAGCGCGAGATCACCCCGGTGACCCTCCCCGACGGCACGGTCGTCTCCAAGGACGACGGCCCCCGCGCGGGCGTCACGCTGGAGGCCGTCCAGGGCCTGAAGCCGGTCTTCCGCCCCGACGGCCTGGTCACGGCCGGCAACTGCTGCCCGCTGAACGACGGCGCGGCCGCCCTGGTGATCATGTCCGACACCAAGGCCCGCGAGCTGGGCCTGACCCCGCTCGCCCGCATCGTGTCCACCGGCGTGTCCGGCCTGTCCCCGGAGATCATGGGCCTCGGCCCGGTCGAGGCGTCGAAGCAGGCGCTCTCCCGCGCCGGCCTCACCTCCGACGACATCGACCTGGTCGAGATCAACGAGGCGTTCGCCGCCCAGGTGATCCCCTCCTACCGCGACCTCGGCTTCGACCTCGACAAGGTGAACGTCAACGGCGGCGCCATCGCCGTCGGCCACCCCTTCGGCATGACCGGTGCCCGCATCACCGGCACGCTCATCAACTCCCTGCAGTTCCACGACAAGCAGTTCGGTCTGGAGACCATGTGCGTCGGCGGCGGCCAGGGCATGGCGATGGTCATCGAGCGCCTGAGCTGACCGACCCGGGGTGACCGCGAGAGCACCCACGGTCACGCATCGGCCCGGAGTCCGAGAACCGCTCGGACACCGGGCCGATTTGTGATCCAATCTCTCTCAGGATGTGACCTATCTCTCCCCTCGGAGGGAACACGCAGCTCAGCGGCGTTTCGCCAGGTGATGCCGGACCCGATGTCCTGCCCGTTTCGTGACGTTACGCACTGACAGCTGGATAGTCCGCCCTTCAAGCTGATGTAGGAAGTCGGGGGTCGACTTTGAACCGGGAGTACGTCAGTGAGCGCCATGCCGATCGCGTTGCTGGTCACCACGGCCGCCACCGGAGCCGTGGGCGTCGCCGTCCTGCGCACGCTCGTCAAGCTGCGCCGCCAGGTCGACGCCCTGCGCACCGAGCTGGCTGAGGGCCGGGCCTCCGTGCGTGCCCTCGTGCCCGCCGCCCGCACCACGGCCGACGCGGAGGAGATACGCGCCGCCGTCGCCGAGGCCCTCGCCGAGGAGCGCGAGCGGGAACTGGCCGAGGCCCGCGCCTTCTGGGCCGCCCAGGAGGCCCGTGACTCCTCCGACGCCCCCTCGCTGCTGGGCCTGACCGACAGCGATCTGTTCCTGCCCCGGCAGGCCGACTTCGTGGGCCTGGAGCCGGTGACCGAGCCGGGCGACACGGCCGACGAGTTCGCCGGGGAGTCCCCGGAGCTGGCCGCGGCCCGCCGCCGCCACCCCTCCCACCCCGACTTCGTCCCGGTGGCCTCTCCCGTGGTGGGCGACCACGAGCGCACCATCACCACCCTGGAGGACCTGGCCGCCGGCCGCGTCGAGCTCACCGACGTCCGTCCTGGCCCCCTGGGCACCCTCGACGTCTACGCCTTCGCCGACGGCACCACCCTCTGCATGACCCCGGGCCACCGCGAGACGGCGGAACGCCTGGCCGTCGCCCTCCGGGCCGGCACGGTCCCGTACCTCCTCGGCGGCTCGGGCATCTCCGGCGCCTACACCCTGACCTTCGCCTGCGGCGAGGAGAACGTCTACGTCCTGGCGGACCGGGTCATCGCGAGCCTCTGAGACACGGGCGACCGCACGCCCCCGGGGACGCGGGGAACCGCACAAGCGGCCCCGGCACCCGGAGAGCCGCGCGCGAACGCTCAGACACCCGCCCGCTTCTGCGCCTCCTCGACGAGCCGCACGGCCTCGGAGACCTCCGCCTCACGCGTGAGCACCACCGCCAGATCCCGCCCGGCGACCGTCACCTGGTCCGCCGCGGCGAACATCCCCGCATCCGGCATCTCCCGGGGCGGGACCCCCGGTTCCTCGATCTCCTGCGCCCACCGGGCCAGGGACCTGGCCAGCTGGAGCGCCTCGGCCGCGGCGCTCCGCTGGAGCCGGCTCTGGGGGGCCGCCCGCAGCCTGTCGGCGAAGTGATCCACGGCCCGGATCAGTCCCGTCGTATCAACCACCCCGCGAGACTACGCGCCCGCCCGGGAGGGCCGCCAATACGCGGCCGCCGATACCCGAAGGCACTGTTGCCAAGACGCGAACGCTCAGGCACGGTGACCTGAAGGACCGGCTTACATCCCATGCGTCCGGAGGCGCCGATGTCCCACGTCCTCTCCGAGGAGACCCACCGCAACCTGCTCGCCCGCATCCCCCACTGCACCGGTCGTGAAGTCTCCGACTGGCTGCGCACCGTCGAGGAAGGCCCTTCCCTCTTCCGCTTCGAGGAGAAGGTCAGCTGGCTGCGCCACGAGTACAACCTCGCGTACGGCCACGCCAAGGCGATCGTCCACGAGTACGACCTGAGGAGGGCCGCGCGCAAGCTGCTCTGAGCGCGCACGACGGACCGGCAGGACAGCTGCCGCGAGACGGCAGAAGGGCCCCGGGACGAACCCGGGGCCCTTCTCATGAAGCCGTCAGCGGCGTGGATCAGTCGTCGCCGCTGAAGATGGCGACCAGGCGCAGCATCTCCACGTAGATCCACACCAGGGTCATGGTCAGGCCGAACGCGGCCAGCCAGGACTCCTCGCGCGGCGCGCCGTAGGCGATGCCGTCCTCGATCTGCTTGAAGTCGAGCGTCAGGAAGAACGCGCCGAGCACGATGGCGATGATGCCGACGATCGCGCCGAGCGGACCGAAGCTGCGCAGTCCGCCGTCCTCGGCGACACCGAAGGCGACCAGCAGCAGGTTGACCGCCATGACCAGGATGAAGGCCATGGCGATGGCCATGCCGATGCGGGCGTAGCGCGCGGTGACGCGGACCCAGCCGGCCTTGTAGACGACCAGCGTGGCGGCCGAGACGGCCATGGTGCCGAGCACCGCCTGGAAGGGCGCGCCGGACCAGCGGCTGTTGTACATCTCGCTGATCACGCCGAGGAAGACGCCCTCGAAGGCGGCGTACGACAGGATCAGCGCGGGCGATGCCTTGCGCTTGAAGGACTGCACCATCGCGAGCACGAAGGCGACGAGTCCGGCGCCGATGGCCAGGCCGTAGCTGCTGGACGACACCGGCAGCAGGACCCACGCGAGGACGGCGCCGACGGTGACGGTGCCGAGCGTGAGGCCGGTGCGCATGACGACGTCGTCCATCGTCATACGGCCGGTGGTGGCCGGGGCCTGCGGCGGTGTGCCGTGCTGAAGGTCCTGCTGGGCGTAAGGGTTCTGCGCGTACGGGTTCTGCGCGTACGGGTTGCCCTGCGTACCGACAGCCCCGGCCTGCGGCGCGGTGTTGAAGCCCGCGTAGCCGTTGTCGCGGCTGAACCCCCGTCGCGAGAAGACCGGGTTGCTGCTCCTCATTTCACTCCTCCATGGCCGCGCTGCGCGGCCTTGGCTCAAGAGTAATAGAAAGGCAAAGGAATGACTCTAGTGCCTGAGAAGGATCTTTCCCCTGCCGTGCTGCGCAACACGCTACGCGGCCGGGTGATTCCCGCCACGCCGGGGGCGTACTCATGACAGAGCCGATACGGACCCGATACGGAGCCGGGACCGGCCGGGGGACCGCCGGCCCCCCGGCCCCGGACAGCAGGGCGTCGAACGAAGATTCGTTCTCGGGGAGCGACGACGGCGGAGGTGCCCGGAACCGGACTCGAACCGGTACGCCCGCGAGGGGCAGCGAGGTTTAAGCTCGCCGTGTCTGCATTCCACCATCCGGGCAGGCCATGGGCTCCGCTTGGGAGTTGGAGCCTATCGGGAGCGATCCCCCGAACAGCCGACGCGTGGACCCATGTTGTCTTATTTTATTGACGTCTGAGGGTGCATCAGCCCGTGGTACGGGACATCCGCACTTGCCAATAGCCTTGCGTGCCGGGCCACATGCCGTATGCGGAATGACGGAATTTCACCGTCTCGACCGGCTGACTTCAAGAGGTCTCCAGCGCTCCTCCAGCCCTCCTGGAGTCAGGGTCGGCCGTCATCCCCAGGTATGACGGCCGGGCTCCCGGTCCGACCGCAGAGGGCCCCCGGAACCGGAACAGCGGCTGACTACACGGCGCCCGGCCGCCGGGACGATGGAACACGTCCTTCGAAATCCCGTCCCGACAGGAGCGCCTCCCCGTGACCACGACTCCCCTCGCCGGCCGCGCCACCGCGGTGGCCGCACGCGCCACGGAGCTGTCGAAGATCTACGGACAGGGCGAGACCCAGGTGGTCGCCCTCGACCGGGTCTCCGTCGAGTTCCACCAGGCCGAGTTCACCGCGATCATGGGCCCCTCGGGGTCCGGCAAGTCCACGCTGATGCACTGCGTGGCGGGTCTCGACACCTTCTCGTCGGGCTCGGTGCGCATCGGCGACACCGAGCTGGGCTCCCTGAAGGACAAGCAGCTCACGAAGCTGCGCCGGGACAAGATCGGCTTCATCTTCCAGGCGTTCAACCTGCTGCCCACGCTGACCGCTCTGGAGAACATCACGCTCCCGATGGACATCGCCGGCCGCAGGCCGGACAAGCAGTGGCTGGACACCGTGATCGACATGGTCGGCCTGTCCGGGCGGCTCGGGCACCGGCCCTCCCAGCTCTCCGGCGGCCAGCAGCAGCGTGTCGCGGTCGCCCGCGCGCTGGCCTCCCGGCCGGACATCGTCTTCGGCGACGAGCCGACCGGAAACCTGGACTCCCGCTCCGGCGCCGAGGTCCTCGGCTTCCTCCGCAACTCGGTGCGCGAGCTGAAGCAGACCGTCGTGATGGTCACCCACGACCCGGTCGCCGCCGCCTACGCCGACCGGGTCGTGTTCCTCGCCGACGGCCGGATCGTGGACGAGGTGTACGAACCCACCGCGGAGGCCGTGCTGGACCGTATGAAGCAGTTCGACGCGAAGGGCCGTACTTCCTGATGTTCCGCACCGCCCTGCGCAACGTGCTCGCGCACAAGGCCCGGCTGCTGATGACCGTCCTCGCCGTGATGCTCGGCGTGGCCTTCGTCTCCGGGACCCTGGTCTTCACCAACACCCTCTCCGACGCCTTCCAGAAGAGCTCCGCCAAGGGCTTCGGCCAGGTCGACGTCGCCGTCGAGGCCGAGGGCCGCCAGGACACCGGCGACCGGATCGGCGAGACCCCCGAACTGACCCGGGCGATGCTCGACACCAGCGCCCGGGTCCCCGGAGCCGGCTCCGCGATCGGCGTCGTGAACGGCTTCACCGCCCTCGCCGGCAAGGACGGCAAGCTGATCGGCGACGGCTTCCAGTCGCAGGGCGGCAACTACTGGGGCGCGAAGGACCCGCGCTACCCCCTGACCGAGGGGCGTGCCCCGCACGGCCCCGGGGAGGTGCTGCTCGACTCCCGGACCGCCGAGCGCGCCGGGTACCGGGTCGGCGACACCGTACGGCTCTCCGTCGACGGGCCCGTCCTGACCCCGAAGGTCACCGGTGTCTTCACCACCGACGACGGCAATGTCGCCGCGGGCGGCAGCCTCGCCCTGTTCGACACCCCCACCGCGCAGAAACTGTTCGGCAAGCCCGGCACCTTCGACCAGATCGACGTCGAGGCCGCCGCCGGCACCTCGCAGGCGGCGCTGAAGGCCGCGCTCGACAAGGCGCTGCCGAAGGACCTCGTCGAGACCACGACCGGACAGCAGCTCGCCGACGAGCAGGCCGAGATGATCGCCTCCTCGATGAGCGGTCTGAAGCAGGGTCTGCTGGTGTTCGCCGGGATCGCCCTGTTCGTCGGCACGTTCATCATCGCCAACACCTTCACCATGCTGGTCGCACAGCGCACCAAGGAACTGGCGCTGCTGCGGGCGGTCGGCGCCTCGCGCCGGCAGGTCACCCGGTCGGTGCTGATCGAGGCGTTCGTGGTCGGCACCGTCGCCGGTGTCACCGGTCTGCTCGCCGGTGTCGGCGTCGGCGCCGGACTGCGCGCCCTGATGGGCACCCTCGGCGCGACCGTCCCCGACGGCCCGCTGGTGATCTCCCCCGGCACGGTCGTCGCCGCCCTCGTGGTGGGTGTCGTGATCACCATGCTGGCGGCGTGGCTGCCCGGCCGCCGGGCCGCGAAGATCCCGCCGGTGGCGGCGATGAGCAGCGTGCACGCCAAGGCGACCGCCAAGTCGCTGGTGCTGCGCAACACGCTCGGCGCGCTGTTCTCCGCGGCCGGTGTGGCGGTCGTGCTGACCGCGACCGGCATGGACGGCTCCGACGGACAGGCCCCGATGGGCCTCGGCGCGGTGCTGCTGATCGTCGGTGTGTTCATCCTGACCCCGCTGCTGTCGCGTCCGCTGATCGCGGCCGCCGCGCCGGTGCTGCGCGTGTTCGGCGTGTCGGGCAAGCTGGCCCGCCAGAACTCGGTGCGCAATCCGCGCCGTACGGCCGCCACCGCCTCGGCGCTGATGATCGGCCTGACGCTGATCACCGGTATGACGGTGATGGCGGGCAGTCTGCAGAAGGCGATCGACGAGATGGCCTCGGCCGCCCTGAAGGCGGACTACGTGGTGTCGATGGCCAACGGCAACGAGCTGTCGCCGGACGTCGAGCGGAAGCTGCGGCAGGTCGGGGGCGTCACCGCCACCAGCCCCCTGCGCAACGCCCCCTCCCGCATCGACGGCGAGACGGAGTACCTGACCGGCGTCGACGGCCCCGTCATCGGCCGGCTCACCGACCTCACCGTCGACGACGGCTCCTTCACGGTCGCCGGTCCGAAGGTGATGGTCGACGACCGGACGGCCGAGTCGCACGGCTGGAAGGCCGGTTCGGCCTTCACCGTGGCCTACGAGGACGGCCGCAGGCAGCAGATGACCGTCGCCGGTGTCTACCAGGGCAACGACATGATCAGCGGCATCCTGCTGGACACCGCCGCGCTGGCCCCGCACCAGGCCGAGCCGGCCGACATGAGCGTCCTGGTGAAGACGGACGGCGGCACCTCGGACGAGGTCAAGGACCGCCTGGAGAAGGCCCTCGGCTCCAACCCGGCGATCAGCGTCCAGGACAAGAAGGACATCTCCAATGAGATCGCCCGGATGTTCACGCTGATGCTGAACATGCTCTACGGCCTGCTCGCCATGGCGGTGATCGTGGCGGTCCTCGGTGTCATCAACACCCTGGCGATGTCGGTGTTCGAGCGCTCCCAGGAGATCGGCATGCTCCGCGCGATCGGCCTGGACCGCCGCAGCGTCAAGCGCATGGTCCGCCTGGAGTCGCTGGTGATCTCCCTGTTCGGCGGCGTCCTCGGCATCGGGCTGGGGGTGTTCTTCGGCTGGGCCGCCGGTGAGCTGCTGGGCACGCGGATGGCGACGTACGAACTGGTCCTGCCCTGGGGCCGGATGGGCGTCTTCCTGCTGCTGGCGGCCGGGGTCGGCATGCTGGCCGCCCTGTGGCCGGCCCGCCGCGCGGCCCGTCTGAACGTCCTGACGGCGATCAAGTCGGAGTAGGGCGCACCTGCCGCAGGGGCCCCGTCGCGATGCGCGGCGGGGCCCCTGCGGCGTACGGGACTCAGTTCCAGGTACGGGCCCGCAGCGGCATCCCGGAGGCGCCCGAGCCGGGGGTGCGCACGGCGAGCACCTGGTTGACGCCGATCTGGTTGTGCTCGAAGGCGAGCGCGCAGGCGGCCATGTACAGCCGCCACACCCGGGCCCGGCCCGGTCCGGCCAGTCCGACGGCCCGCTCCCAGCGGGCCTCCAGCCTGTCGACCCAGCGGCGCAGGGTGAGGGCGTAGTGCTCGCGGATCGGCTCCACGTCACGGACCTCGAAACCGGCCCGCTCCAGCTGGGTGACGGTGGTGCCGAGCGGGGCGAGCTCGCCGTCGGGGAAGACGTAGGCGTCGATGAAGGCGTCGACGTGGTACCCGCCCTCGTCGGCCCGGGGCCGGCGGGCGATCTGATGGTTCAGCAGGCGTCCGCCGGGCGTCAGCAGGGCGTACAGCTCCCGGGCGTACTCCAGGTACTGCTCGGCGCCGACGTGCTCGGCCATGCCGATGGAGGAGATCGCGTCGTAGGGGCCGTCGGCGACGTCCCGGTAGTCCTGCACCCTGATCTCGACCTTGTCGGTGAGGCCCTCGTCCGCGGCGCGCTTGCGGGCGTAGGCGGCCTGCTCCTGGGACAGGGTGACCCCGACGACGCCCACCCCGTGCTCGCGGGCGGCGTGGATCGCCAGGGAGCCCCAGCCGCAGCCCACGTCCAGCAGCCGCCGACCGGGCCTCAGACCGAGCTTCCGGCAGACGAGTTCGAGCTTGTCGCGCTGCGCGTCCTCCAGCGTCGCGTCCTCGCCGGCGGCCTCCCAGTAGGCGCAGGAGTACACCATGGAGGGGCCGAGGACGAGCTCGTAGAAGTCGTTGCCGACGTCGTAGTGGTGGCTGATGGCACGCCGGTCGGTACGGCGGGTGTGCAGATGGCCGGGGCGGCGCACCTCCTCGGGCGGCGGCGCGGGCGGCAGCGGCGGCCCGGCGAGCCGCAGCAGTCCCCGCACGGCCGCGCGTACGCCGGGGTCGCGCAGCGCCTGCCGCAGGGTGCGGGCGTCCTCGTCGCGCTCCCAGACGAGGCCGGCCAGCAGATCGAGGGCGGCGTACAGGTCGCCCTCGATGTCCAGATCGCCGGCCACCCAGGCGCGGGCCAGGCCCAGTTCGCCGGGCTTGAACAGCAGCCGGCGCAGGCCCCGGCGGTTGCGCACGATCAGGACCGGCGCGTCCGGGGGGCCTGCCTGGGAGCCGTCCCAGGCGCGGATACGGACCGGGAGCGCGACTCCCAGCACCTGTTCGAGAAGGCTCTTCAGCCGCGGTGCGGCGTCGGCCATGGCGCACACCTCCGATAGGCGTGTCCCCGGCTCGGACAGGGGCGGAGCCGGGGAGGATCCCGGATGTCTGACACCACGTAAACACCTGTGTCCCCGGCCCGCAGTCCCCCACGCGCGTCACGTCCGGGCAAATCCTCCGCAGGGAGGCCCGTTCCGCTACTGCGGGAACGTCGCCGCGACGGGAAGCGCCTGCGCGGAGGCGCCCGAGACGCCCTGGGCGCTCGCCTTCAGCAGCAGGCTCGCCGGGGCGTCGGCCGGCCCCGCGAACAGATCGGCGTCGCCGTCGCGGTCGAGGTCGCGCAGGCGGACGTGGAACCCGAACCGCTCGTAGGCCGTGGGGTTGCCCGGGACGCCGGCCGTCGCCCGGGTGATCCACTGCGAGCCGGTGCCGGTCAGGCCCTGCCGACCGCCGCGCAGGATGTGCAGTCCGCCGGCCTGCGCGGCCGAGCCGACCTTCTCCTCGGGCACCGACACGGCGAGGTCCGGGTAGCCGTCGCGGTTGGTGTCGCCCGCGGAGAGGTCCTCGCCGAAGCCCTCGTGCGCCACGGCGACCGTGGCCACGCCCGCGGTGGACTGGGCGAGGCGGTACGTGGTCCCGGGGCCGGCCGAGGTGCCGCGGACGACCATCACCGAGCCGGCGCCGTTGCCGTAGCGGGTGTCGGAGACGGCGAGGTCGCCGTAGCCGTTCTTGTCGAAGTCGGCGATGACGCCGGTCGGGTCGTAGTCGGGGAGCGAGCTGTTGACCGTGGTGATCCTGCCGCGCTTGACGGTGGAGCCTCCGGCCAGGAACCAGGCGTCCTGGGTCATCCTGTTGTTGCGGTAGCCCTGGCCGAGGACGTACAGGTCGGTGGCGTTGTCCTTGTTGACCCGTCCGGCGACGAGCCCGGTGGCCTCGAAGGTCACGGTGATGTCCGGCCGGTGCCTCGTGACGGGGCCGGTGGTGCCGGTGGTGGAGAAGCCGCCCCGGTAGACGGAGATCGTGTCGATGCCGTCCGCGACGGCCAGGTCGGGCCTGCCGTCGCCGTTGAAGTCGCCGGTCTCCAGCTCGTTGCCGAAGCCGGCGTCACCGACGGCGGTGACCTTCAGGCGGGTGGCCCTGGTGCCCAGGCCGGAGCGCGCGCCCCACATGATGGTGACCGCGCCCGCGCCGGCCTTGGTGCCGACCTTCTCGGACCGGTCGGCGACGGCGAGGTCGGCGTAGCCGTCCCGGTTGAGGTCGGCCGCCGCGAGGTCCTCGCCGAAGCCGTCCGCGTACCCGCCGGCGTCCCCGGCGGTTCCGGGCACGCCGGCGCTGTTCTGGGTGAAACGCTTCTTCACGGTGCCGGGGCCGCCGGCCGTCCCATAGGTGACGGTGAACTCGCCCCAGCCGGGCGCCGCGTAGTCGCGGTAGCCGTCGCCGTTGAAGTCGTCGGCGTACCTGGCGGGCGCCGCGGCCGCCGGGGCCGTGGAGAGGGCCAGTGTCCCGCCGGCCGCGAGGGAGACGGCGACGGCCGTCACGAGGGCGGCGCGGAGCGGGCGGGGGGCGGTGCGCATGGGCATGTGTCTCCTGCTGACGGGGCGGCCGCAGGATGATCGACTGCGGCGCGACACCAGGAAGACACCCGGGCGGGCGCGAAGGTTGTACGCGGCTCGCCGCCATGTGCCCCGGCATGCCGAAGGGCCTCCCGCACCACGGATGGCGGGAGGCCCTTCGGGACGACCGTGAGGTCAGGAGGCCTTGGCCTTCTCCTCGGTCTTGGCGGCGGCCACGGCCGGCGCCGGAGCGGGCTTGGCGGCCTCGTAGAACTCCTCGCGCGGAGTCTCCAGGGCGCCGAGGGCGACGACCTCGCGCTTGAGGAACATGCCGAGCGTCCAGTCCGCGAAGACACGGATCTTGCGGTTCCAGGTCGGCATGGCCAGACCGTGGTAGCCGCGGTGCATGTACCAGGCGAGACGGCCCTTGAGCTTGATCTTCATCTTGCCCATGACGATCATCGCGACGCCCTTGTGCAGGCCGAGACCCGCGACCGCGCCCTTGTTGGCGTGGCTGTACTCCTTCTGCGGGAAGCCCCGCATACCGGAGATCACGTTGTCGCCGAGGATCCTGGCCTGGCGCAGCGCGTGCTGGGCGTTCGGCGGGCACCAGGCGTTCTCGTTGCCCGCCTTGCGGCCGACGAGGTCCGGGACCTGGGCGTTGTCGCCGGCGGTCCAGATGTAGTCGGTGCCCTTGACCTGGAGGGTGGGCTCGGCGTCGACGTGGCCGCGGGGGCCGAGCGGCAGACCGAAGCGGGCGAGCGCCGGGTTCGGCTTGACGCCGGCGGTCCACACGATGGTGTTGGAGTCGACCTCCAGACCGTTCTTCAGCACCACGTGGCCGTCGACGCAGGAGTCCATCGAGGTGGAGAGGTAGATCTCCACACCGCGGCTCTCCAGGTGCTCCTTGCCGTACTGGCCGAGCTTGGGGCCGACCTCGGGGAGGATCTTGTCGGCGGCGTCGACGAGGACGAAGCGCATGTCCTCGCGGGAGACGCTGGTGTAGTACTTGGCCGCGTCGCGGGCCATGTCCTCGACCTCACCGATCGTCTCGGCACCGGCGAAGCCGCCGCCGATGAAGACGAAGGTGAGCGCCTTGCGGCGGATCTCCTCGTCGGTGGTGGAGTCGGCCTTGTCGAGCTGCTCCAGCACGTGGTTGCGCAGGCCGATGGCCTCCTCGATGCCCTTCATGCCGATGCCCTGCTCGGCGAGGCCGGGGATCGGGAAGGTGCGGGAGACCGCGCCGAGCGCGATGACCAGGTAGTCGAAGGGCAGCTCGTACGCCTCGCCGACCAGCGGGGCGATCGTGGCGACCTTGCGGTCCTGGTCGATGGTGGTGACCCGGCCGGTGAGGACCTCCGCCTTGGGCAGCACGCGTCGCAGCGGGACGACGACGTGGCGCGGGGAGATGCTGCCGGCGGCGGTTTCGGGGAGGAAGGGCTGGTAGGTCATGTACGACCGAGGGTCGACGACCGTGACGGTCGCCTCTCCGTAGCGCATCTTCTTCAGGATGCGCCGAGCGGCGTACAGGCCTACGTACCCACCGCCTACTACGAGGATCCTGGGACGCTCCGTGGTGCTCATGGCATCGAGTATCCACCCGCCCCTGGGGCGCCGCTCGTGCGCCCCTTCACAAGCTTCGGCAGCACCCGTGCTACACTCCGCGGCCCACGTGACCCAGGCCACCTTGCGGATCGGGAACCGGGGGGTGTCCCCGGCCGTTGTCCATGCCGCGTGAGCTGCCTCTCCGGGCTTCGGGGGCTGCCGTGAGGGGCCCTGCCGCCCCCTCCGCGGCACTCGCCGGGAAGACGCCCCGTCTGACATTCGAAGGCCCCGAGGGGCCCCTGGACGGCCTATCGGAGGCCCTCCGGCGTCATTCGTGGCCGAATTCCTTGTGAAGAACTTCACGAACTTTTCCCGCGACACGTCCCCGAGGGGCCCTTCCGGACCCCTCGGAGGCGCTCACACGGTATCCGGATCGCTCAGCCGAGAGCTACCGGGCGGTAGGAAACAGCCGGTCGGAGCCGGTCAGGCGATCGACCAGGCGATGCCGTCGAGGATGTCGTGCTCGCTCACGACGACCTCCTCCGCGCCGGTCCGTTCCATGATCGACAGCAGCACCAGCGCGCCCGCCGCGATCACGTCGACCCGGCCCGGGTGCATGGCCCCGACGGCCGCCCGCTCGGCGTGGGTGGAGCGCAGCAGCCACTCGGTGATCCCGCGGACCTTCTCGCGGGAGATCCGCGAGTGGTGGATGGCCTCGGAGTCGTACGCGGGCAGTTCCTGGGCGATCGCCGACACGGTGGTCACCGAGCCGGCCAGGCCCACCAGCGTGCGCGCCTCGCGCAGCGGGACCGTCTCCTCGGCGAGGTCCAGGGCGGCCTCGACGTCCGCGCGCAGGGCGGCGATCTGCTCCTCGGCGGGCGGGTCGGTGACCCGGCCCTCGTGCACCAGGTGCCGCTCGGTCATCCGCACACAGCCGACGTCCACCGAGCGTGCCGCGCGCACGTGGTCGTCGCCCACGACGAACTCCGTCGAGCCGCCGCCGATGTCCACCACGAGGAAGGGCCTGGGGAGGTGGTCGTGCCCGGTCAGCTCCCTGGTGGCGCCGGTGAAGGAGAACTCGGCCTCCTGGTCGCCGGAGATGACCTCGGGCTCGACGCCCAGGATGTCCACGACGCCGCGCACGAACTCGTCGCGGTTCTCCGCGTCGCGGGAGGCGGAGGTCGCCACGAACCGCAGCCGCTCGGCGCCGTGCTCCTTGACGACGGCCGCGTACTCACGGCAGGCGGCGAACGTCCGCTCCAGCGCCTCGGGGGCCAGCCGGCCGGTGCGGTCGACGCCCTGGCCGAGCCGCACGATCGTCATACGGCGGTCCAGTTCGACCAGTTCACCGGTCTCGGGGTCGCAGTCGGCGACGAGCAGCCGGATGGAGTTGGTGCCGCAGTCCACGGCCGCGACGCGGGTCACCGGCCCTCCTCCTCGCCGGAGGGCCCGGCCGCGGGGCCGCCGTCACGGCCGGCGCCGGTCTGCCGGTCCTCGGCGGACGGCGTGCCGGGCGGGGTCACGCAGGTGCCCTTCTGCCACCACTCGGGCAGCAGCGCCAGCGCCTCGTCGCCGAGCGGGTTCACGCCCGGCCCCGCGGCCAGCGAGTGCGCGACCAGGACGTGCAGGCACTTGACCCGGTCCGGCATGCCGCCGGCGCTCGGGAAGTTCTTCAGTTCCTCGATCTCGTCGCGGCGCCGGACGTAGTCCTCGTGCGCGGCCCGGTAGGCCGAGGCCAGCTCGGGGTCGGTCCGGAGCCGCTCGGTCATCTCCTTCATCAGACCGCTCGCCTCCAGCGTGCCGATGGCCGAGTTGGCCTTGGGGCACGTCAGGTAGTACAGCGTCGGGAAGGGGGTGCCGTCGGGCAGCCGCGGGGCCGTCTCGACGACGTCCGGCTGACCGCACGGGCACCGGTGCGCGATGGCGCGCAGCCCGCGCGGCGGCCGCCCGAGCTGCTGCTTGAATGCCTCGACGTCCGCGTCGGTGGGCTCGGTGCGCGGAGTGGTCGGCGGGGGCGTTTCCATGCCTGTCTTTCTGTGGCGGTCGGTTCGCTGGGAGGGTGACCTCAGCGGTCGGCGGCGTCGGCCTTGTCGACGCCGTCCCAGACGTTGGAGTACCAGGGGCGGTCGGCCGCCCCCTGATCGGCGCGGGACTGCCGCACGGCGTCCGGGTCGACCACGATGAAGCCGGTCTCGCCGGGCATCACATGGTGCAGCCGCTCACGGATCCGCTGCTCGGCGTAGGCGTCGTCCTGCCAGCGCGCCTTGAGGTCGCGCAGCTGTTCGACGCGCTCCTCGGCCTGGTCCTTCCGCTGTTCCATGTCGGCGATCTCGGCGCGCTGGGCGACGTACTGCCGTATCGGGTAGGCCAGGGCGACGACCAGGGAGCAGACGACGAGGGCGAGCAGGGCCGCGCGGCCGGTCAGCCGGGAGCGGCGGGCCTGCCGCCGGGTCTGCGAACGGTAGACGCGGGCGGCGGTCTGCTCGCCGAGCAGTCTGATCCTGGTCGCGGTGGAGAACCGGTCCCGGTCCTTCACGGCCATGTCCAGCCTCCCGTTCACACGCGCGTACGTCCCCGCACACGGTACGGGACCGAGTACGGGGACGTACGTACGACTGGCTGGGGCCCCTGTCCGGGGCTCAGTCCTGTGTCCGGCGGGTTCAGCCCTTGAAGCGCGGGAACGCGCTGCGGCCGGCGTACACCGCGGCGTCGTCGAGGATCTCCTCGATGCGCAGCAGCTGGTTGTACTTGGCGACGCGCTCGGAGCGGGCCGGGGCGCCGGTCTTGATCTGACCGCAGTTGGTGGCGACGGCCAGGTCGGCGATGGTGACGTCCTCGGTCTCGCCGGAGCGGTGGGACATCATGCACTTGTAGCCGTTGCGCTGGGCCAGCTCGACGGCGTCCAGGGTCTCGGTGAGCGAGCCGATCTGGTTCACCTTCACGAGCAGCGCGTTGGCGGTGCCCTCCTCGATGCCGCGGGCCAGGCGCTCGGGGTTGGTGACGAACAGGTCGTCGCCGACGAGCTGGACCTTGTCGCCCAGCTTCTCGGTGATGATCTTCCAGCCGGCCCAGTCGTCCTCGAACAGCGGGTCCTCGATGGAGACGAGCGGGTAGGCCGCCACGAGCTCCTCGTAGTACTCGGTCATCTCGGCGGCCGAGCGGGACTTGCCCTCGAACTCGTACGCGCCGTCCTTGTAGAACTCGGACGCGGCGACGTCGAGGGCGAGCGCGATCTGCTCGCCGGGGACGTAGCCGGCCTGCTTGATGGCCTCGATGATGAGGTCGAGCGCGGCACGGTTGGAGTCCAGGTTCGGCGCGAAGCCGCCCTCGTCGCCGAGACCGGTGGACAGCCCCTTGGTCTTCAGGACGGACTTCAGGGTGTGGTAGACCTCGGCACCCCAGCGCAGGGCCTCGGAGAAGGACTCCGCGCCGATCGGGGCGATCATGAACTCCTGGATGTCCACGTTGGAGTCGGCGTGCGAGCCGCCGTTCAGGATGTTCATCATCGGCACCGGCAGCAGGTGCGCGTTCGGGCCGCCCAGGTAACGGAACAGGGGCAGGTCGCTGGCCTCGGAGGCGGCGTGGGCCACGGCGAGCGAGACGCCGAGGATGGCGTTGGCGCCGAGGGAGCCCTTGTTGTCGGTGGCGTCCAGGTCGAACATGGCCTGGTCGATCAGCCGCTGCTCGGTGGCGTCGTAGCCGACGAGCTCCGGGCCGATCTGCTCGATCACGGCGAGGACGGCCTTCTCGACGCCCTTGCCGAGGTAGCGGTTCTTGTCGCCGTCACGGAGCTCGATGGCCTCGAAGGCACCGGTGGAGGCGCCGGACGGCACGGCGGCACGACCCGTGCTGCCGTCGTCGAGGCCGACCTCGACCTCGACCGTGGGGTTGCCTCGGGAGTCCAGGATTTCCCGGGCTACGACGACGTCGATGGACGGCACGAGCATCTCCTTCGTGGATGTGACGCTGTTACGCAGAACCACGCGGCTCTGCGAGACGAGCCTAACCGGCTCCGGGGGATCGGCCAGCCGGTCGCCCACCTCGTGGACGGAAACCGAGAGTAAATTGTTTCCGAACGGAACAAATCGGTGGCCGTGAGCGGGTCCGGACATGACCCCGCCCCGGTGCGTACGGGGGAACACGCACCGGGGCGGGGAGCCCGGAGGGACGGAGCCGCTTACTTCAGGTGCAGCTGCTGGCCCGGGAAGATGAAGTCGGCGTCGTCGACGATGTCCTCGTTCAGCCGGAACAGCTTCTCCCAGCCGCCCTTGACCTCGTGCTTCTCGGCGATCGAGCTGAGGGTGTCGCCCTTGACGACCTTGTACTCGCCGTCACCCTTCTCGACCTTCTTGCCGGTCGGGGTGGTGACGGTCTTCTTGACGGCCGGGCGCTCCTGCGAGCGGGAGGCGCTCTGCTGCTCGGTCTCGCGGGGGGCGGGGGTGCTCTGCTGCTGCGTGGCACCGGAGCCGGAGCCGGAGGAGCTGTCGGAGCCGCCGCCGCTGTAGGGGGTGCTCGACAGGCCGACGCCGCAGACCGGCCAGGCGCCCTTGCCCTGGCCCGCGAGGACCTTCTCGGCGATCTCGATCTGCTGGGACTTGCTGGCCTGGTCGGCGCTGCCGGCGTACTGGGTGCCGCCGTACGCGGCCCAGGTGGACGCGGAGAACTGCAGACCGCCGTAGTAGCCGTTGCCGGTGTTGATGGACCAGTTGCCGCCGGACTCGCACTGGGCGACCGCGTCCCACTCGGAGACGGTGGCGGCGGAGGCGTTGCCGGCCACCATCAGCGGGGCGGCGACGGCTGCGCCGGTGACACCGGCGACGGCGATGGCGCGGGTGGCCTTGGACGGACGACGGTGCTTGCCCTTGCCGGAAAACAGCATGGAGGATCCCCTCACCGACGCCTGCGAGGTGAGCTGTCGGGTTCGGGCCGGTTGAGTTGCCCGGCCGCAGCCCTCACGAGCTGCGGCTTCACCCCGAGCCGATACCGGCGTCGAGTCTCCTCAACCACCGGGACCGGCACTTACCTTGGGTCCCCCGCTCCTGCCCACGGCGCATGACGCGACGACTGTTCCCGTGCTGCCGCTGGCAGGATTCGGCGTTGCGGCGGCCGGGGCTCACGTTGGCGAGCGGTCCCGACCGTAGACACGCGATCGGCGGAATTTCAAAGACGATCAGGGCCTCTGAGACTCATCCCACAGTTTCACCAAACCGGACATTTGGCGGCGAACCATGACCCGAACTCCCGCTACTTTTCGTCCGTTTCGCCCTCTACCGTGAGCGTCTGACCGGGGACGATGAGGTCCGGGTCGGCGCCGACGGTGTCCTGGTTCTCGGCGTACAGGCCCGACCATCCCCCCTGGAGCTCAAGGGAGTCGGCGATGCTCCAGAGGCTGTCGCCGGGAAGGACCGTGTACTCGCCGTCGGCGGCGTCCCGTGCGGCCGCGCCGCTGCGCGAGGCGTGACGGCCCGTGGAACCGCCCTCACGGCCGTCCGTCACGGCCTCCTCGTCGGCGCTGCCACCGCGGTGGCGGCCGGTGCCGGCGCCGGCCGTGGTGTCCGAAGAGGTGGCGTTCTCGCCGGACTTGTCCGCCTCGTCCCCGAAGGTCTCGGTCCGGGCGCTGTCGGGCTCGCGCGAGCCGCTCGGGGCGGGGGAGGTGTCGGAGCCGCTCTCCTCGTCGCCCTCGGACCCGGCGTCCGAGTCGGCCGAAGTGTCCTTCTTGGCCCCATCAGCCGACTTGTCCGACTTGGTCGACGGGGTGCCGGTCGACGGGGAGGAACTACCGGAAGAAGCGGACGAATCGGAAGTGTCGGTCAAGCCGGACCCACCCGACTCGTCGCCGGCCACGCCGGTGTCGACCTCCGCCGGGGCCGAGTCCTGGCCCAGCCCCGAGAGCGGCCCGCACGCCGGCCACGCCGCGACGCCCTGGTCCGCGAGGATGCGCTCGGCGACGGCTATCTGCTGCTGCCGGCTGGCCTGCTCGGGGCTCGGGGCGTACTCCAGCCCGCCGTGGTTCTCCCAGTCGGGCTGGGTGAGCGCCAGACCGCCGAAGTGGCCGTAGCCGTCGTAGGCGCTCCATGCGCCGCCGGTCTCGCATTCCGCGACGCGGTCCCACGTCGTGCCGTCCGCCGCGCTCGCGCCCGAGGCGCCCAGCAGCGGGATGGCGATGGCGGAGCCGGTCACTCCGGCCGCGACGAGAAGAGCCGGAGCCTGGCGGGGGCGACGGTGGCGACCGTTCCCGGAGAGCATGCGGAGACCTTTCGGGCGACGACGGGGACCGCGCGGCACATGAAGCGGGGCGCCGCGCTGATGGGTGAACGTATAGGCAGACGATCACTTGTCACAAGTTAATGCCGCACAGATCACGTGAAGATCACAGACTTGACGGGACGTCACCTTCGCTCGCGTCAGGATCGTGTGGTTGTGGGTGGTTTCATGCCCCGCTCTTCGCGGCCGGCGCGAACTCGACCGGCAGAGTCCGCAGCCCTCGCATGATGAGACCGCCGCGCCAGCGCAACTCGGACGGATCCGCCGCCAGCCGCAGATCCGGCAGCCGGGTCAGCAGCGTGGCCAGCGCGGTCTGTCCCTCCAGTCGCGCGAGCGGCGCGCCCAGGCAGTAGTGGATGCCGTGTCCGTACCCCAGGTGCTGGTTGTCGCGGCGGGACAGGTCGAGGGTGTCCGGGTCGGCGAACCGCGCCGGATCCCGGTCCGCGGCCGCCAGCACCACCAGCACGGGGTCGCCGGCCGCGATGTCCTGCCCGCCGATCGTCAGCGGCCGGGTCGCGAAGCGCCAGGTCGCCAGCTCCACCGGGCCGTCGTAGCGCAGCAGTTCCTCCACCCCGGTCGCGAGCAGACCGCTCTCCCCCGCGGCCAGGGACCGCTGGAGGCGCTCGCGCTGGCCGGGGTGGGTGAGCAGGGCGAAGGTGCCGTTGCCGATCAGGTTGACCGTGGTCTCGAACCCGGCGAAGAGAAGGATGAACGCCATCGCCGCCGCCTCGTTCTCGGTGAGGTGCTCACCGTGGTCCGAGGCGCGGATGAGTCCGGAGATGAGGTCCTCCCCCGGCTCGGCGGTCTCCGGCAGCGCCTCCCGCTTGCGGTGGATGAGTTCGGCCAGATAGCCGCGCATCTTCTTCACCGACCGCGCGACCCCGCCCCGCGGCCCGCCGCCGTGCCGGATCATCATGCCCGCCCAGTCCCGGAAGTCGTCCTGGTCCTCCCGCGGGACGCCCAGCATGTCGCAGATGGCGTAGATGGGCAGCGGGAAGGCGAACTCGTGGATGAGGTCGGCCGAGCCCCGTTCCGCGAACCGGTCGATCAGCTGGTCGGTCAGCTCCTGCACCCTCGGCGCGAACTCGGCGACCCTGCGCGGTGTGAACGCCTTGCTCACCAGCCGCCGGAGCCTCGTGTGGTCCGGCGGGTCGATGTTGAGCAGATGCGTCATCAGCTCGGCCTTGCGCTCGCCCGGAATGCCCGTCTTGCCCTTGGCATGCGCCGGTTCGTCGTGGTGCTCCGGGTTCTTGGACAGCCGTGCGTCCGCGAGGGCCTGCCTGGCATCGGCGTACCGCGTGACCAGCCATGCCTCCACACCGCTCGGCAGCCGCGTCCGGTGCACGGGGGCGTGCTCCCGGAGCCAGGCGTAGGCGGGGTAGGGGTCGGTGGCGAACTCCCAGGTGAAGAGTTCGGGGGCCGGGGCGCCGGAGGCCGCCGAGGAGTCGGACGGCCGGGGGCCGGGGGCCGGGTGGGGGTGGTTGGTCACCGGGCGACGGTATCCGGTCGGCCGAGGTCCTCCCCCGCCCGGCGGCGGCCGCACGGCGGCGGGCGTGTCAGTCCCGGGAGCCGGGCTCCTGAGGGTCGGGGTCCTGGGGGTCGGGGTCCTGGGGGCCGGGCTCCTGAGGGTCGAGGTCCTGGGAGTCGGGGTCCTGGGAGCCGGGGTCCTGGGAGCCGGGCTCCTGAGGGTCGAGGTCCTGCGCCCCCGTCTTCTCCGTCTCGCGTATCGCGTCGCGGTAGGTGCGCGCGGCCGCTCTGAGGGCCGCCTCCGGGTCCACGCCCTCGGACTCGGCGCGGACCGCCAGGGCCAGCAGTTCGTAGCCGATGCCCTCGGCGGGGGGCAGGGGCACGTCCAGGCCGGCCGTGCGCGCGCGGGAGGCGAGCTTGGCGGTGAGGGCGAGGCCCGGCTGGTGCAGGGGGATGCCCTCGGTCACGGAGGAGCGGCGCTTCTCCTCGGCCTTGGTGCGCAGCCAGTGCTCCTTGACCTCCTCGGGTGTCGTGGCGGTCTCCTCCCCGAAGACATGGGGGTGACGGTGGATGAGCTTCGCGACGATGCCGCCGGCCACGTCGTCGATCGAGAACGGGGCGTCGGGGTGCTCCTCGGCGATCCGCGCGTGGAAGACGACCTGGAGCAGGACGTCCCCCAGCTCCTCGCGCAGTTCGTCGCGGTCGCCCTCCTCGATGGCCTCGACGAGTTCGTACGCCTCCTCGATGCCGTACTTCGCCAGCCCCTCATGGGTCTGCCGCGACGACCACGGGCACTCCACCCGGATGCGGTCCATGACCTGCACGAGGTCGAGGAGCCGGGCTCCGGGCAGGTCGTACGAGGCGGGCAGCAGCTCCAGCTCCGGCATCCGCACCCGGCCGGAGCCGGCGAGACGGGCGAGGCCGTCGGTGAGGGCCGGTTCGCCCTCGCCGGTCGCCACGACGACCACGGTGCGCCCGCCCGCGCAGGCGTCCACCAGTTCCTGCGCGGTCGGGGAGACCTCGGCCACGCTCGTCCCCGCCTCGCGCAGATAGGGCAGCTGCGGATGGGCGCCGTCCGCGCACAGGACCCGGTCGGCGGAGCGCAGTGCCTGCCAGGCGGGCCAGGACAGCAGGCCGGGGGCGACCCGGTGGCTGGTGGTGAGCAGGACGATACGGCCGGGGCTGTCGGGTTCGATGCTGGATGCGTTCACGATCCGAACGTAACGCACGCCGCGGAGCCGACGGCGAGAGTTGTCCACAGGCTGGGGCCGATCATCACATGATCGGCCTGACCTGGGGCCGACGCGCCGGCCGGGCTGCCGCCGGGACCGCGACGGGCTGCCGCCGGGACGCGGCGGGGGCTGCCGCCGGGACGCGGCGGGGGCTGCCGCCGGGACGCGGCGGGGGCTGCCGCCCGGGCCGCGGCGGACAGCCGGACCGTCACGCCGGCTGCTCCTGGGCCGGCGGCGTCGTGACGTCCCGCACCCACGGCGTCTTCGCGTCGGCGCGTCCGACCCGCTCCGCGTCCCAGGCGCCGTAGCGGGGGTTGAGCTCGACGTCCAGCTTTCTGGACGCGTCGGACAGGGTCTTCCAGAAGGCGGGCTGGCTGGTGTCGGTGCCGAGCTTCGCGGCGAGCTTCTGCGCCTCCAGCTGGAGGCGCAGGTTCTCGTCGAGGCGCTCCGGCGCGACGGAGTACTGCTGCAGCCACGCCGTCCGCAGGGCCTCGGCACCGCCCGCCTGCTGTTCGAGACCGGCGCGCATCTGCTGGATCTCCTTGCGGCTGACGGTCACACCCGCGTCCTCGGCGGCACGGTGCAGCACCTGGTCGAGGACCATGCCGTGCAGCGTGTCGCGGGCGAGGGTGCCCGTCTTGGCGACGACCTGGGCGTACTGCGTCTCGTCCGCCACCGCCGCGCGCTGGGCGTCACGGACCTCCGCGACACGGTTCTCCAGCTGGGAGACGGTGATCCGCTGGCCGCCGACGACGGCGGCCGCACCGGGGTGCGCGTCGTTTCCGCAGGCGGTCAGGACAGGAGCCGCGGCGGCGATCGCGGCGGTGAGGACGAGCGCGGTGCGACGGCGGCGGTGCAAGGGAACCTCCCGAGGAGATTGTGCGACGGTGCACAAAGTCTTGCGATGATCGATGGTAGGCAGCGGCGCAGCTCCGGCCAACCCATTCGACCAACGATTCACCGGGACTTCGGGCACCGCCGCGCACACGTGCGGACGGGACGGGAGGGTCCCGTGGGGCACCCGGGTCCCTCAGCCGCGCACCTGGCCGAGCCATTGCAGGGTCCGGCGGATGTCCGCCGCGAGCGGGTGGCCGGGGCCCTGGAGCCGCTCCACGTCGTGCAGCAGCCGTACGAGGGTGTCGTGGGCGGCCGCCCGGTCGCCGAGCGCGAGCAGCAGGTGGCCGATGCGGCGGCGGACGTCGTGGGCCAGCTCGGGGTCTCCGGCGACGTACTGGTTCTCGTAGTACGGCAGCAGCTCCCGGTACGCGGCGAGCGCGGCCGCCGGTTCGCCGAGCTGCTCCAGGCACTGCGCGGCGTCGTAGCGGTAGCGCAGGGACTGCGGGTCGGCGTGGCCCGCCTCGGCGGCGCGTTCGTCGGCGAGGCGGCGCAGCTCGGGCAGCGCGCGCCGGTACTGGCCGTCGTCCATGAGCGTGGCCGCGTACTGCTTGCGCAGGGTGCGCACGACCGGGGAGTGCTCCCCGTGCTGCTCCGCGGCGGCCGGCAGGATCGCGCCGAGGATGTCGACGGCCTGGGTGATGCGGCCCTCGCCGAGCAGCCGCTTGACCTCGTCGACGGCCCGGGCGACGTCGGGCTTCTCGTCGACGGGCGTGACCGGCGCGGGCTGGGGTGCCGGGGTGCGCGCCCGGTCCGGCCAGGGAGCGTGCGGACGGAGGAAGGGGCGCGTGGGATCGAGGGGAGCCCCCGTAGGGGTGCCGCGCGCGGGCAGCAGCGGTGCCAGCTCCTCGTAGACCTCCTGGGCCGAGGCCGGCCGGTGCTGGGGGTCCTTGGCGAGCAGCCGCAGGACGAGGTCCTCCAGCGCCTGCGGGACCTCGGGACGCAGCCGGCGCACCGGAAGGGGCGGTTCGTAGAGGTGCCGGTGCAGCACGCCGAGCGCGGTGGAACCCGCGAACGGCACGTCGCCGCTGAGCAGTTCGTGCATCAGCACACCGAGCGCGTACAGGTCGGTGTAGGGGCCCACCGCGCCGCCCATCGCCTGCTCCGGCGCCATGTAGGCGGGCGAGCCGATGGGCGAGCCGGTGTGGGTCAGACGCGTGGTGTCGCTGTCGATGACGGAGGCCACACCGAGGTCGAGCACGGTGACCGTGCCGTCCTGCTTCACCATCACGTTGCGCGGCTTGAGGTCGCGGTGGACGATCGGCACGGCGTGCACGGCGCTCAGCACGGCACACAGCTGCGCGGCCACCGCCACCGTCCACCGCCACGGGTACGGGTCGTGCTCGGCGAGGTGGTCCGACAGGTCCGCCCCGTCGACGTACTGCATGACGAGGAACAGCTCCTCGCCCTCGCTGCCCGCGTCGTGCACGGTGACCAGCCCGGGGTGGTCGACCTGCGCGGTCACCCGGCACTCGCGCACGAAGCGGCGGCGCAGCTCGTCGGCCTCCTGGCCCGCCACCTTGTCCGGGCGCAGCAGCTTCACCGCCACGCGCCGGTCGAGCCTCTGGTCGTACGCCGTCCAGACCTGGCCCATGCCGCCCTGCCCGATGAGGGTGGCCAGCTGGTAGCGGCCGGCGACGACACGTCCCGCCGTCACGGTCATCTTCCGCCCTCGGGCCGGCCGTCGTGGCCGTCGTGGTTGCGCAGGTAGTTGCTGAGTTCGTCGAGCTCCGCGCGCACCTGGTCGATACGGGCCGGGCCCGCGCCGGGCCGCTGGGGCGGCGGGGTGTGCGCGGGAGGCGCGGCCGCCGCGGGACCGGGCACGGCGGGCGGGGTGCTCGGCGGGACGGGGGTGCCCGGCACGGGGGTGGAGCCGGGGACGGGGGTGGAGCCGGGGACGGGGGTGCCCGGCCTCGGGGTCAGCGGCGGGTGCTGCGCGGTGGTGGTGGCGGTGCCGGAGGTGTACACCCCCGGCGTGTGCGGGTAGCCGTACGCCGGCTGAGGGGCGTACGAGCCGTAGCGCAGCTCCTGGAAGTGGCGCACGTCGGCGGAGAGGTAGTACGCGATCACGATCACGAGCGTGCCCAGCAGCAGGGCCAGGCCGGTCCAGCCGCCGGCCGTGTGGATCTCCTCGCCGGGCTCGGTGCCCAGCAGCACCATCGCCAGGATGTCCGTCGCCAGCACGGCCACGAACAGGCCCCAGTCGAGCGACTTGCGCGTGACGATCGCCAGCCGCAGCAGCATCGTCCAGGCGAGGAAGCCGAGACTGAAGATCGAGATCACCACGAACAGCACGCGCAGGAAGACCAGCCACCCGGTGGGTGGCGGCTGCTTCACCGGCTGCGTGTAGCCGTGGCCATGCATGACAGCTCCTGTTGCCTGTTGCCCGGGCGGGTGTGCGGGAGGCCGGCCGGCGTCGGGCAACGCCGGTCGGGTGATTGTCGCTTCGAGCGTATAGGCCGACAAGGACAACCGGTCCCGGGTTGTACCGAACCGTTGTCGACCTGATCACGTCGTACGGCGGCGCGGTGCCGGAGGGCGGTACGCGCGGGTGCGCCGGAGGCACGCCCTCCGCCGCGGGACACGTCCGCGGGAGGGCCGGCCCTGCGCCACGAGGCACGTCTCCGGGGTTCCGGAGACGTTCACTAAGACGTGTCCGGAGACGTGTCCGGAGACGTGTGGCGCCCGAGGTGCGCGGGGCCGTTCAGTCCGGCGTCACCGTGCCGTCCGCGGGTCCGGCGTCACCGTGCCGTCCGACGGCCGTCAGTCGGGCGTCGGCCGTCAGTCGTCGGCCGTCAGTCGTCAGTCGTCCGTCGGCCGTCCGTCAGTCCGGTGTCACCGTGCCGTCCGTCAGTCCGTCGTACATCCCGCGCACGAGCTGGTCGCCGAGCCGGCTCGCGAGCCTGAGGGCCCGTTCGAACTCGTCGAGCGCGCGGAAACGCGCGCCGTAGCGGCGCTGCTCGTCGAGCGGGAGCCGCGGCAGTTGCAGGCGCCGTACGTCGAGACGGGTGGCGGTGGAGGCGTAACTGCTGGCCTGGCGGTTGTTGGCGGTGCCGCGCAGGAAGCCGGCGAGGAACCAGGCGTCGAGCGCCGCGGGGTCGGGGCGCAGAAGGACGAGGTTGCGCCCCAGGGCGGCTCCCCGGGTCACGTCGTCGACGACGCGGACCACCGCACCGCCGCCGAGCACCGGCACGACCACGTCGCCGGGCTCGGTCAGCACGGCCTCCTCCTCGCTGGCGGGCAGCGTGCCGGAGGGAGCCGTCCCGGCCAGGACGTCGTGGTCGGTGAGCACGGGCACGCGCGCGTGGCCGCCGTTTCCGCCCGTGCGCATCACCAGGGCTCCCCCGCGCGCGAGTTCGCCGACGGTGGTGAGCGGCCAGCGCACAGGCCGGTCGGCACCGGTCGGCGCGGGGGTGAGGCCGGTGGTCAGACGCAGGGTCTCGCCGAGGCGCTCGCGCACGGCCGTGAGCTGTTCCGCGCCGTCGGCCGCCGTGGGCGGCGGGAGATGGCGGGCGGGGGCGAGGTCGACGTCGTCGTCGAGGAGTTCGATGACGGGCACGCAGCGCGCCACACCGGGCCGCTCCTCGACGCCGCCGTCACGATCGAAGGCACGCCAGGCGTCCAGCACCGCCTCCTGCACCGCGAGCCAGTCGGGCCCGCCGCGCCCCTCGCCGGCGAACTGCCCGGCGTCCACGAGCAGCACCTCCGGCTGCGCGGGCGCCTGCCCGGGCCGCCGCAGCACCCACAGATGCAGCGGGATGTTGTACGGCGGCGCGGCCCCCACGGGCAGGGCGACGACCGCGCGCAGCGCCCCGCGGCGCAGCAGATCGGCCCGGATGCGGCGGCCTGAACGGCGGGAGGCCGCGGCGGGCGGCATCAGCAGCACGGCCGTGCCGCCGTCCCGGAGCCGGGCGAGCGCGTGCTGGACCCAGGCCAGCTCGGACTCGGTGCGGGCGGGGAAGCCGTACTCCCAGCGCGGGTCGTAGGCGAGCTCGTCGTGCCCCCAGTTGCGCTCGTTGAACGGCGGGTGGCACAGGACGGCGTCGGCGCGCAGCTCGGGACGGGCGTCGGCGCGCAGGGTGTCACCGATGGCGCCGTGCACGTCGGCGCGGGTGTGCAGGGCGAGCCGGAGCATGGTGAGCGCGGCCAGCTCGGGGGCGCTGTCCCGGGCGTACAGCTCCTGGTCCGGGTGGGTCTCGACGGCACGCAGCAGGGCGCCCGTGCCGCAGGCCGGGTCGAGGACGGTACGGGCGGGGCCGGCGAGCCCGGCCATGAGGCGGGCGAGTTCGGCGGGGGTGAGGGTGTACTGGCGCGGGTTGGCGTCGAGGTGCCGGCCGAGCAGGAACTCGAAGGTCTGCCGGGCCCCCAGCTCCGCCGCCAGTTCGGCCGCGCCGCGCAGCAGGGGGGCGGAGGGAAGGATCTCCGGCCCGGTGGGGATGTGTACGGCGCCGATGCTGTTCACGGTCCGGCGAGCGTTCACGGCGGGGGGCCGGTGGCCCTCGCGGGCGGCGTGCACTTCCGCCTCGGCGGCTCGCGTGGACGGAGTGTTCACAGGCTCGGCCGCGTCCCTCGTCGCGGAAGGCGTGTTCATGGCGGTCGCGTTCTGTGGGCCGAGCGGGCTGTTCACAGATGGGCTGCCGTTCGAGCCCGTGCCGCCGTGAACAGCGGCCTCGGTGTTCACAGCACCCGGCTCATTCACACCCGAAGGAGTGACGGCGGACGTACCGTCGTGAACGCCGCCGGGCCGCGCTCCGGCGCCCGGCCCACCACTCGTCGACCTCCCGCCGACCTGCCCGCCGCCGACCCGCCCGCCGCCGACCCGCCCGCCGTCGGTGAACCGCATCGTCAGCACCTGCCGCAGCGCCTCCGGCAGCATCGCGGCAAGTCGCGCGTCGGACCCGGCGCTCACCTCCAGCCACACCGTCGGCCGGTCATGGATGAGCAGCAGGACGCACCCGGCGTGGGCGAGGGCGGCGACCGGCCCCTCGGGGTGACCGGCCAGCTGCTGCCAGACGCGCTCCCGCAGGGGCACTTCGGCGAGTTTGCCCTGGCGGCGCAGCCATGCCTCGACCTCGGCAAGGGCGAAGGCGGGACTGGCCTCGGTGCCGCCGACGGGCTTGGGGAAGTCGGTGTGCCGACGCCGCCAGTTGCTCACCGCGGCGCGGCCCACGCCGGCGAGCCGGGCGATTCCGGCGGCCGTCACCTCTGTCGCGTTGTCCTGCACCGACATCCGCTCCCCTCGTCCCCTTTGTGGCATCGAGCATACCGAGGAGGGCAAGATCCCTCGATTCACGGACCATGCGCAAGAGTCACAAGTTCACGGATGTGTATCGACTCAACACTGTGAACCGTGTTGACTCGGTTCACAGTGCATGCTCTTATTGACCCAGCGAACGAGTGACTGTCCGACAGGAGGCCAGTCACCGTCAGGGGAGGGAACAGTCATGGGCATGAAGGGCAAGGTCGCGCTGGGTGCCGTCGTGGGCGTCGTCGTCATCGCCGCCGTGTCGGCGAACGCCGGCGACAACCCCGGCAGCAACTCCTCCGGCAGCGGCAAGGGCTCTTCGGCGTCGGCCGACCGCAAGTCCGGCGGCGAGAAGGACACCGGCAAGGCCACCACGAAGAAGTCCACCACTGTCGGCGGCGACGGCGACTACCAGGTCGGCGGCGACATCAAGCCCGGCACCTACCGCAGCACCGGCAACTCCGACGGCATGTGCTACTGGGAGCGCGCCAAGGACGCCTCCGGCGAGGTCGACTCCCTGCTGGCGAACGACAACGTCACCGGCACCGCCTACGTCACGGTCAAGCCCACGGACAAGCTGTTCACGTCCAGCGGCTGTTCCGACTGGGAGACCGTCGCCCCGAACGCCGAGGGCGGTTCCCCGAAGGCGGAGATGGCCGGCGACGGCGGCATGCTCAAGGTCGGCGTCGACATCGCCCCGGGCACCTACAAGTCCTCCGGCAACACGGACGACATGTGCTACTGGGAGCGGACCAAGGACGCCGAGCACTCCCTCGACTCGATCATCGCGAACGACAACGTCTCCGGCTCCGCGGTCGTGACGATCAGCGCCTCGGACGCCTACTTCAAGACCTCGGGCTGCCAGGACTGGAAGAGGGCCTGACCGGCCCTCGCGCGGGGCGCCGCGACCACGCGCCGCCCCGCCCACGGGGCCCGTCCCCCCGGCACCCGTCCCCCGACCCCGCCGCACCACCGTCCCCGCCGTCACGCCGCCGTGTCACCGCCGTGCCCGCCACGCCCCGCGCCGTCACCCCGGCGTCGGCGCCCCACGGCCACCGCCGTCCCCACGGACACCGCAGTCCCCGCAGTCCCCGCAGTCCCCGCCGTCCCCGCAGTCCCCGCCGCCATCACCCTGAGGAACCTCCATGCGTCTGAACACCGTTGCCGCTCTCTGTCTCGCCGCCACGACCGCCGTCGTCTTCACCGGCTGCGCCGACAGCGGGGACGCCGGCGGGACCGGCTCCTCCGCCGCCTCCTCCGCCACCGCCCCGGCAAAGCCGAAGGAGCCCTTTCCCGGGCTGACCGGCGGCGAGATCGTCGACAAGGCGTTCGAGGCGACCACGGGCGCGGGCTCGCTGCGGGTGAAGGGCGCGGTGCAGGACACGGCGAGCGGCGGCGCCATCGACATCGACATGGCGCTGGACAAGAAGGGCGACTGCGTCGGCACGCTGGGCATGGACGGCGGCACGACCGACCTGATCAAGACCGGCGACACCGTGTACATGCGCTACGACGAGACGTTCCTGCGCGCCCAGATGGAGAGCGAGCCGAAGGAGGACGTCGAGGCGGCCGTGGACATGCTCGCGGGGAAATGGACCAAGACCGTGGTGAAGGGCTCGGAGGCCGCCGACGTCGCCGCCTTCTGCGACCTCGACAACCTGCTCGGCGACGTGAACGAGGGCAGCTCGGCGGCCACCCGCGGCAAGGCCGCCACCGTCGACGGCGCGCCGGCGCTGACCCTCCGGGAGAAGGACGGCCAGGACCGCGCCACGCTGTACGTGGCCACCGAGGGCGAGCCGTACGTGCTGCGTCTGAGCGCGGACTCGGCCGAGGAGCCCGTCGACCTCACCTTCGCCGACTACGAGAAGCCCGTCGCGGCGAAGAAGCCGGCCGGCGAGATCCTGGACCTCGACGACCTCGGCTGACGCAGCCGCCCGCCCGCCATGCCCTCGGGGCAGCCGCAGCACCCGGAACACCCACCGGCCCGGGAAGCAGCCGCCGTAGGCAGCCGGGCCGGACCCGGGAAACAGGATCTCCCGGCAGCCCCGCTCACCCCGGCGGCGAGCCCCTCCGCCGCCGGCCCCGCTCACCCGCTGCCGCCCGTTCAGCCGGCTCAGTCGGCGTGGAACCGCGCGGGCGCCTCCGTGGGGCTGCCCCCGGTGGGCAGCCGCTGCTGCGGGCAGCGGGCCAGCACCTGCTTCATGGCCTCCTTCTCGGCGGCCGTCACCCACACCCCGTACTTGCGCTTCACCGCGACCTGGTTGGCGACGTAGGCGCACCGGTACGCCTTGTTCGGCGGCAGCCAGGTCGCGGCGTCGCCGTCCCCCTTGCCCCGGTTGGTGCCGGCGTCGACGGCGCGCAGGTTGAGCGGGTCGTTGGCGAAGGCGATCCGCTTGCGGGGGGCCCACTGCCCGGCGCCCTTCTGCCAGGCGTCGGACAGGGCGACGACGTGGTCGATGTCCACCTTGCTGCGGCCGCGCACGAAGGCGATGTCCTGGCCGGTGTAGGGGTCGGGGCCGAGCGTCCCGGAGGTCACCCGGCAGCCGTCGTCGCCCAGTTCCACATCGGTCAGGTCACGGCGGAGGATGTCGTCGCGGGTGTCGCAGTCGTTGGAGTCCGTGTCGGCCCAGGCGCTGCCGAAGCGGTCGCGGTCGTAACCGGTGCGGGGCGCACGCCCCTTGACGGCCAGTGAGTCGACGGCGGCGAGAGCGGCGCCTCCCGAGGTGCTCGCCTCCCCGGAGGCACCCGTGCCCTCCTGTGTGCAGCCGGCGACGGCGAGCAGCACCGCCACCGCGGCCACGGCCCCGTTCCTGCGACGCGCCACAGCGAGCCCCTCCCCTTGCGCCTGCACCTGTCCATGACTGCACCTGTCCACCACCGTAGCCGCGAAGAGGTCCAGACCATAACGCTCTCAACTTGTACATATCACGCAACTCGGGCGTATGGTCGAGATGGAGTCACCTTCGGAAGGAGCTCTGGATGGGCATCTTCGACAGGTTCAAGAGCCATGCGGCACGCGACAAGGCCAAGGACATGTCCGACGCCGCCGAACAGCGGGTCAACGAGAAGACGGGCAGCAAGTACGAGAGCCAGGTCGACGCCGCACAGCAGCAGGCCGAGCGCCGGATGGGCATGGATCAGGACGACACGCCCGGCCAGCAGTAGGCCCGCCCCAGGACCCGACACGAACCATCCGCAGAACTGAGGCCGTCCGCGGTGCCCCACCACCCCACGGACGGCCTCACATGCGCGCCGGAACCCCGGCGGGAACCCCGGCGGACGCTCTCGCCCCTCCGGACCGGCGACTCCGGCGGCCGCCCCGGAACGCCCGGACCACCGGACCGCCTCACCACCGAACCGCCGGACGGACGGCCGGACCGCTGGACGGACGGCCGGACCGCCGGACGGCCCCTGAGGTCTACGACCCCAGCACCGAGGCCAGGAACTCCCCGACCCAGCCCAGCAGCTCCCGCCCGACCAGCGGCTTCCCGCCCACCTTCGCCGTCTTGGGCCGCGGCACCAGCACCTGGTGCACCGCCGGCTTGACGACGCTGCCCGGGTACAGCCGCTTCAGCCGCAGTTCCTGCGACTCCCGCAGCTCCACCGGCGCGAAGCGGATGTTGGTGCCCTGGAGGACGATCTCACCGACCCCGCACGCCCGCGCGAGCATCCGCAGCCCCGCCACCAGCAGCAGGTTCTCCACCGGCTCGGGCAGCTTGCCGTAGCGGTCGACGAGCTCCTCGCGCACGGCCTTGACGTCCTCCTCCGAGTTGGCGGAGGCGATGGCCCGGTACGCCTGGAGGCGCAGCCGCTCGCCGGGCGCGTAGTCGTGGGGGACGTGCGCGTCGACCGGGAGCTCGATCTTGACCTCCAGCGGCGGCTCCTCCTCGATCTCGCCGGTCTCCAGCTGGCGCCGGTAGTCCGCGACGGCCTCGCCGACCATGCGGACGTACAGGTCGAAGCCGACGCCCGCGATGTGGCCGGACTGCTCGCCGCCCAGGAGGTTGCCCGCGCCGCGGATCTCCAGGTCCTTCATCGCCACGTACATGCCCGCACCCATCTCCGTGTGCTGGGCGATGGTGGCGAGCCGCTCGTGGGCGGTCTCCGTCAGCGGCTTCTCCGGCGGGTAGAGGAAGTAGGCGTAGCCGCGCTCGCGGCCACGGCCGACGCGGCCGCGCAGCTGGTGCAGCTGGGAGAGGCCGAAGGTGTCGCCGCGCTCCACGATCAGGGTGTTGGCGTTGGAGATGTCGATGCCGGACTCGACGATCGTCGTGGAGACGAGCACGTCGAACTTCTTCTCCCAGAAGTCGACGACGACCTGCTCCAGCGCCTGCTCGGACATCTGGCCGTGCGCGGTCGCGATCCGCGCCTCGGGGACGATCTCACGCAGTCTCGCCGCCGCGCGGTCGATGGACTCGACACGGTTGTGGATGTAGAAGACCTGGCCCTCGCGCAGCAGCTCACGGCGGATCGCGGCGCCGATCTGCCGTTCCTCGTACGGCCCGACGAAGGTCAGTACCGGGTGCCGCTCCTCCGGGGGCGTGGTGATCGTGGACATCTCGCGGATGCCGGTCACGGCCATTTCGAGGGTGCGCGGGATGGGGGTCGCTGACATCGTCAGGACGTCGACGTTGGCGCGCAGCTTCTTCAGCTGCTCCTTGTGCTCGACGCCGAAGCGCTGCTCCTCGTCGACGATGACCAGGCCGAGGTCCTTGAACCTGGTCTCGGAGGAGAACAGCCGGTGGGTGCCGATGACGACGTCCACGGAGCCCTCGCGCAGCCCCTCCAGGACCGCCTTGGCCTCGGTGTCGGTCTGGAAACGGGACAGCGCCTTCACGCCGACCGGGAACTGCGCGTAGCGCTCGCTGAAGGTGCCGAAGTGCTGCTGCACCAGCAGCGTGGTCGGCACCAGCACGGCGACCTGCTTGCCGTCCTGGACGGCCTTGAAGGCGGCCCGGACCGCGATCTCGGTCTTGCCGTAGCCGACGTCGCCGCAGATCAGGCGGTCCATCGGGACCGTCTTCTCCATGTCCTCCTTGACCTCGGCGATGGTGGTGAGCTGGTCGGGCGTCTCCGCGTAGGGGAAGGCGTCCTCCAGTTCGCGCTGCCAGGGCGAGTCGCCGGAGAAGGCGTGGCCGGGGGCTGCCATACGGGCGCTGTAGAGCTTGATCAGGTCGGCGGCGATCTCCTTGACGGCCTTCTTGGCGCGTGCCTTGGTCTTGGTCCAGTCGGCGCCGCCGAGGCGGTGCAGGGTGGGCGCCTCGCCGCCGACGTACTTGGTGATCTGCTCCAGCTGGTCGGTGGGGATGTAGAGCCGGTCGCCGGGCTGGCCGCGCTTGGCGGGGGCGTACTCGACGACGAGGTACTCGCGGGTGGCGCCCTGCACGGTGCGCTGGACCATCTCGATGTAGCGGCCGACGCCGTGCTGCTCGTGGACGATGTGGTCGCCCGGCTCCAGGGTGAGCGGGTCGATGGTCTTGCGGCGCCGCGCGGGCATGCGGGTGCCGTCCTTGCCGGCGGCCTTCTGCCCGGACAGGTCGGTCTCGGTGAGGACGGCGATCTTCAGCGCGGGGTGGACGAAGCCGTAGTCGATGGAGCCGCAGGAGACATGCACGACGGAGGGCTCGATCTCGCCGAGGTCCGCCTCCAGACGGGCCGCGACGCCCTCGCTCCCGAGCACCTCGACCGTGCGGGAGGCCGGTCCGTGGCCCTCGGTGACGAAGACGGTGCGCCAGCCGTCGGCGAGCCAGCCCTTGGTGTCGGCGAGTGCCTTGGCGGTGTCGCCGCGGTAGGTCTCGGGGGCGTGCATGCCGAGCTTGAGGGTGTCGGCCTCCAGCTCGGCGTCCGCCGCGAACGGCGACACCGACCACCACATCATGTCCAGCTCGCGCGCCCGGTCGCGGACGTCCGCGATGGACCACAGGGAGGCCGCGCCGACGTCGATGGGCGCCTCGCCGCCGCCCGCGGTCGCGGCCCAGGACGCCTGGAGGAACTCCTGGCTGGTGGCCACGAGGTCCGCGGCGCGGGTGCGGACCCGCTCCGGGTCGCACACGACGGCCATGGCGCCCTCGGGCAGGACGTCGACGAGCAGTTCCATGTCGTCGACCAGGACGGGCGCGAGGGACTCCATGCCCTCCACCGCGATGCCCTCGGCGATCTTGCCGAGCAGTTCGCCCAGCTCGGGGTGTTCCTCGGCCAGGGCGCGCGCCCGTGCGCGGACGTCCTCGGTGAGCAGCAGCTCCCGGCAGGGCGGCGCCCACAGCCCGTGCCCGGCGACCTCCAGGGAGCGCTGGTCGGCGACCTTGAAGTAGCGGATCTCCTCGACGTCGTCGCCCCAGAACTCGATGCGCAGGGGGTGTTCCTCGGTGGGCGGGAACACATCGAGGATGCCGCCCCGTACGGCGAACTCGCCGCGCTTCTCGACGAGTTCGACACGCGCGTAGGCGGCTGCCGCGAGGGCCGCGACGACCTCGTTCAGGTCGGCGCTCTGCCCGGACCTCAGGGCGACCGGCTCCAGGTCGCCGAGTCCCTTGACCTGGGGCTGGAGCACGGACCGCACCGGCGCCACGACGACGGAGACCGGGCCGGTCTCGGGGTCGTCGGCCCGGGGGTGGGCGAGGCGGCGCAGTACGGCGAGGCGGCGGCCGACGGTGTCGCTGCGGGGGCTGAGCCGCTCGTGCGGCAGCGTCTCCCAGGAGGGGTACTCCACGACCCCGTCGGGCGGCAGCAGTGAGCGCAGGGCGGCCGCGAGGTCCTCGGCCTCCCGTCCGGTGGCGGTGACCGCGAGGACCGTGCGTCCGCATCCGCGGGCCAGCGCCGCGACCGCGAAGGGGCGGGTGGCCGGAGGGCCGACGAGGTCGACGTGCATGCGGTTGCCGTCCGCGGCCGCCGTGATCGCTTCCGCGAGGGCGGTGTCCTTGACGACGGCGTCGAGCAGACCGTGCAGGCTCATGTGGGGCTTTCCGTCCGGGGCCCGGGGTACGTACGCCCGGAGCAGGGGCGGGGCGCGTACCGGGGACCGGGGTGGGCAACGCGAAGGGCCCGACGCGTGTCACGGCCGGGGTGTCCAGCGTACGACGCAGCGCTTCTCCCCACCGGACCTGTGGACGAAGCCCACGCGGACCTGTGGACGAAGCCCGCCGGACCTGTGGACGAAGCCCACGGCGCACGGCTTCAGTTCGCCCCGGCCTCCGCCGTGGCCCTGGTGTCCCTCTCCGCCTCACGGGAACCCCGGAAGCCGACGGCCACGCCGCGGCCCGGTTCTATCACCACGAACAGCGCGGAACCGAAGGCCGCAGCGATTCTCTCCAATAAGGGAATCGTCGGCATGCATTTCCCGCGCTCCAGCCGGGATACAGCCGCCTGCGTCATACCGGAGAGTTCGGCGAGCCGAACCTGGGTCATCCCGACCTCGCCCCTCCGGATCCGGACAGCCTTCCCCAGGGATTCCTCGACGGATTCCGGCCGCTTCCTCTCGGCGCGCAGCGATGAATTGTTCGCCCCTCTTCGGTACCGATCCACCACAGCTCCTGTCTGCCCGTCCCGGTCCGTGCCTGTCCTTGGCCGATCACGCAGCAGGGAGAGTAGACGCCGCAAGGCTTCCCGTTCTGATACTTGAGGAAGATCTGAGCTTCGTTCCACATCCCTCATCCCACGCATTGCATATAGCAGGACCGACATGGCGAGATCTCTGCGAGATAACCCCTGGCCAGAGCTTCGGAATTCTTAATTCCACTTCCCTTCGGCCGAGAATTGCCTCCTTTCAATTGCCAGCGGCGCAGCACCCGTGCCAACGTTGCGCCACCCCACGCCGAGAAGGGAAGAAATTGAAGACCGTACGACGCCACGCCCATGTCGCCGCCCTTTCTGGAATCATCCTCCTCGCCGGATCAGCGCCCGCTCTCGCGGATTCCTCTTCGTCGAGCACTTCGGTTTCGGCGCAAGCGACAGCCGCCGTCAGCAAGGCCCAGCGGCTCTCGAAGCTGAAGACCCTCACAAAGAATTCCGCAGCCTCCCAGAACTCCTGGTTCACCGCTCTCGGGCAGTACCGGAACCACAAGCCGGCGATCACCAAGTACCGGTTCGACTGGTCGACCGACTACTGCTCCGGATCCCCGAACTCCCTCCCCGGCGGATACGACCTGAAATTCCCGTGCTACCGGCACGACTTCGGATACCGGAACTACAAGAAGATCGCAGGCCACGCCGCTTTCCGGCGGGACCACAAGCTCAGGATCGACAAGGCCCTCCTCGGCGACCTGAACCGGGTCTGCGGCAAGAGGTTCTGGGCCGACCCGTACACGCCGGCCCAGCGCAAGAAGCTGAAGAAAGCCTGCTACAGGTCGGCCAAGAAGTACTACAACGCCGTCCGTGCCCTCGGCTGACCCCCGTCGGCCCGGTCACCGCCCCGGGCCGGACCTGTGACGGTGGGCGGGCACACGACGGCGGGGCGTGGCATCGGATGCCACGCCCCGCCGTCCGGACCGCGCCGGAACCCCTGATCCGTCCCGACCGGTCCGTCCCGATCAGTCCGTCCCGATCGCGTTCAGCACGTTCATCCGGCCGGCCCGGAACGCCGGGATCAGCGCGGCGAACAGTCCCACGAAGGCCGAGCCGATGAACACGCCCGTGATGGTCGGCCAGGGGATCTCCAGGACCTTCAGGCCCTCCAGGGCGAGCAGCTGCTGGGCCGTCGCGCCCCAGCCCATGCCGAGGCCGAGGCCGAGCAGGGCACCGAAGAGGGCGATGACCACCGACTCCAGGCGGATCATCCGGCGCAGCTGGCGCCGCGACAGGCCGATCGCCCGCATCAGGCCGATCTCCCGGGTGCGCTCGACCACCGACAGGGCGAGGGTGTTCACGACACCGAGGACCGCGACGACGATGGCCAGGGCCAGCAGGCCGTAGATCATGTTGAGCAGCTGGCCGATCTGGTCCTTCAGGGCTTCCTTGTAGTCGGTCTGGTCGCGGACCTGGTACTGCGGATAGTCCTCCAGGGACGCCTTGAGCGCCTTGTAGGCGGTGGCTTCCCGGCCGTCCTCGGCCGCGGCGAACACCAGCTGGTCGAGCGGCATCTTCTCGGCCGGCACGTACTTGGCGAACGTGCTGATCGAGGTGTACATGGAGCCCGCGTCGATCACGGCGTCGCTGCTGGTGACGGCCCGGACGGTGAGCTGGGCGGTGGTGCCGTCGAAGGAGACGCCGATCCTGGAGCCGACGCGGATGCCGTGGTCCTTCGCGAACTCCTCGGGGACGGACATCGAGTCGGGCCGGTAGGCGTCGGCCAGGTTGCCCTGGACGGTCTCGACGCGCAGGTCCGTGGCGTAGGTCGGGTCGGCGGCGGTGAACTGGACGTCCTTCAGCGTCTTGCCGTCGGGGGTGCGGAAGTCGGTGTTCATCCACCTGTACTCGGTGACGTGCGCGAGTCCCGGTGTGTCCTTGACGGCCTGCACGGCCTGCGGGGTGAGGAGCTGGCCCCTGTCGTTGCCGATGATGAAGTCGGTGCCGACGCTCTTGTCCAGCTCGTCCGTCGCGGAGGCGACCATCGAGGAGCCCACCACCGACAGACACGCCACCAGCGCGAGGCCGATCATCAGCGCGGCGCCCGTGGCACCGGTGCGGCGCGGGTTGCGCAGCGCGTTGCGCTCGGCCATCCGCCCGACGGGCCCGAACATCCGCAGCAGCACGGCGCTGAGGACCCGGACGACGACGCCGGCGAGCAGCGGGCCGATCACCACGAAGCCGATCAGCGTGGCCACGATGCCCGCGCCCAGCCACAGCGAGCCGTCCTTGGCGGTGTCCGCGGAGGCGGCCAGGTACAGCGCGTACACACCGGCGCCGGTCAGCAGCAGACCGATCGCCGCGCGGACGATCCCGGCCTTGGCGTCGGACGGGGCGCCGGAGTCGCGCAGGGCGGCCATGGGCGAGATCTTCCCGGCGCGGCGGGCGGGCAGATAGGCGGCCAGGACGGTGACGACGATGCCGAGGAACAGGCCGATCGCGGGGGTCGTCCAGGCGACCGTCAGATCGTCGGTGGACAGGTTCATGCCCATCAGGCCCATGAGCTTCATCAGCCCGATGGCGAGCCCCACGCCCGCGCCGGCGCCGAGCACCGAGCCGACGACACCGAGCAGCAGCGCCTCCACCAGCACGGACCGGTTGACCTGCCGGCGGCTGGAGCCGATGGCCCGCATCAGGCCGATCTCCCGGGTGCGCTGGGCGACCAGCATGGAGAAGGTGTTGATGATCAGGAAGACGCCGACCAGGAACGCGATCCCGGCGAAGCCGAGCATGGCGTACTTGATGACGTTCATGAACTCGCCGACGTCGTCGGCGTTGGCGTCGGCGACCTCCTTGGCCGTCTGCACCTTGTAGCCGCCGTCGAGGGAGGCGGTGATGTCCTTCTTCAGCCGGTCGTCGCTCACGCCGGCCGCGGCGGTGACGTTGATGTTGGTGAAGACGTCGTCCTCGCCGACCAGGGTGCGCTGGGCGGTCCTCGTGTCCAGGTAGAAGATCGCGGCGCCGGGGTTGGTGACGGTGAAGTCGGCGATGCCGGAGATCTTCGCCCGGTGGGTGCCGACGGCCGTGATGACGCCGAGCTCGTCGCCGAGCTTCAGGTCGTGCTTGTCGGCGGTGTCGGCGTCGACCATCACCTGGTCCGCGCTCCGGGGCGCGGAACCGGAGGTGATCTTCATGGTCCGGGCCTCGTTCGCGCTCCAGCTGCCGACGATGGTCGGGGCGCCGCTGGAGGGCGAGAGGTTGTCCTTGTCGGCGTCGATGACGGTCACCGAGGTGGAGAAGACGGTCCCCTCCGCCGACTTCACGCCCCGGGTGTCACGGACCTTCTCCACCACGGAGGCCGGCAGCACCGGCGGCTTGCCGTTGTCGGCGGTGGTCTCACCGGTGTCCGAGGAGTCCTTCGGGCTGACGGTGACATCGGAGGAGGTGGCCTGGAACAGCTTGTCGAACGTCGTGTTCATGGTGTCGGTGAACACGAGCGTGCCGCACACGAACGCCACCGACAGCAGGACCGCCACGGCCGACAGCGCCATTCTTCCCTTGTGCGCGAAGAAGTTGCGCATCGAGGTCTTGAGCACGGTCATGACGTACGCCCCCGGGCGTCGAAGTCCTTCATGCGGTCCAGCACCTGGTCGGCGGTGGGGTTGTGCATCTCGTCGACGATCCGGCCGTCGGCGAGGTAGAGCACGCGGTCGGCGTAGGAGGCGGCGACGGGGTCGTGGGTGACCATGACGATGGTCTGGCCCAGCTCGTCGACCGAGCGGCGCAGGAAGCCGAGGACCTCGGCGCCGGCGCGCGAGTCGAGGTTTCCGGTCGGCTCGTCACCGAAGATGATCTCGGGGCGGGCGGCGAGCGCCCGGGCCACCGCCACACGCTGCTGCTGGCCGCCGGAGAGCTGGGTCGGCCGGTGCTTGAGCCGCCCGGCCAGGCCGACGGTCTCCACCACGCGGTCCAGCCACTCCTTGTCCGGCCTGCGGCCGGCGATGTCCATCGGCAGCGTGATGTTCTCGAGCGCGTTCAGGGTGGGCAGCAGGTTGAACGCCTGGAAGATGAACCCGATCCGGTCGCGGCGCAGCTGCGTGAGCTTCTTGTCCTTCAGGCCGGTGATCTCGGTCTCGTCCAGGTAGATCTGACCGCTCGACACCGTGTCGAGTCCGGCCAGGCAGTGCATCAGCGTGGACTTGCCGGACCCCGAGGGGCCCATGATCGCGGTGAACTGCCCGCGGGCGATGTCCACGTCCACATGGTCCAGGGCGACGACGCGGGTCTCGCCGGACCCGTACGCCTTGACGACCTGCCGCGCCCGCGCGGCAACGGCCGTCCGCCCTCCAGTGCTTCCGTGCCTGGGAATGGTCACAGCCGATGTCACGGTATGTCTCCTAAGTCGGTCGGCGGTCGGTCGCGCGGTTCCCCGTGCGGGTCGAACGGAACGTGCCTGGGATGCGGTTACGTCGAAGAGTCTCGCCTTCGGACCGGGTCCGGCGCGCTGGTGCCGGACCCCGTCTTCACCGGGGGAAAACCCCACCCCCGGACCTGCGGTGGGCCGCCCCCGACGGCGTAAGTTCAGGTTAAGGACGAGCACCCGGCCGTCTCGTCCTCCGGCGGGACGAACCCTCCCCGGACCGAAGTACGGAGATACCCCTAAGGGTCTCCGCCCCCGGGCGGAGAGACCCTCGGGGTCGTCTCATCCCTGCGGCCCACCCAGGCTGCACCCTCACACCGCGTCAGGCTCAAGTGCGAAGCTGTCCCGCAGCAGATGAGTGCAAGGGGCAACGATCAACTGACCGGGAGGACGAGACGTGGACAGCACCAGACCGGCGGCCACAGGCGCCGCACGCGGGAACGCCGTACCGCAGCGGCGCGGAGCCGTCGTCGCCGCGCTCATGCTGGCGATGGCGCTGGCCGCCCTCGACTCCACGATCGTCTCCACCGCCGTCCCGCAGATCGTCGGCGACCTCGGCGGCTTCTCCGTCTTCTCCTGGCTGTTCTCCGGCTATCTGCTCGCCGTCACCGTCACCCTGCCCGTCTACGGCAAGCTCTCCGACACCTTCGGCCGCAAACCCGTCCTCGTCGCCGGGGCCGTGCTGTTCCTGCTCGGCTCCCTGCTGTGCGCGCTCGCCTGGAACATGGCCGCCCTCATCGCCTTCCGCGTCGTGCAGGGCCTGGGCGGCGGCGCGCTCCAGGGCACCGTGCAGACGCTCGCCGCGGACCTGTACCCGCTGGCGGAACGCCCGAGGATCCAGTCCAAGCTCTCCACCGTGTGGGCGCTGTCGGCCGTGGCCGGACCCGCCGTCGGCGGCGTCCTCGCCGCCTGGGCGGACTGGCGCTGGATCTTCCTGGTCAATCTGCCCGTCGGCGCGCTCGCCCTGTGGCTGATCGTCCGTCATCTGCACGAGCCGCAGCGCGAGAAGGCGGCACGCCCGCGGGTCGACTGGGCGGGCGCCCTCGCCGTGTTCGCGTGCGGCGGTGTCCTGCTGACCGCGCTGGTACAGGGCGGGGTGGCCTGGCCGTGGCTGTCGGCGCCGTCGGTGGCGCTGTTCTCCGCCGGACTGGTGCTGGCCGCCGTGGTCGTGGTGGTCGAGCGACGGGCCGCCGAGCCGATCATCCCCGGCTGGGTGTGGCGGCGGCGCACCATCGCCGCGGTCAACCTCGCCCTGGGCGCGCTGGGGCTGCTCATGGTCGCACCCACCGTGTTCCTGCCGACGTACGCCCAGTCGGTGCTCGGCCTCGGGCCGGTGGCGGCCGGGTTCGTGCTGTGCGTGTGGACGCTGAGCTGGCCCGTCGCCGCCGCCCACAGCCAGCATCTGTACCGGCGCATCGGCTTCCGCGACACGGCCCTGCTCGGCATCGGCACGGCCGCGCTGATCCTGTTCGCCTTCCCCTTCCTGCCGTATCCGGGCGAGGCATGGCAGCCGGCCCTGCTGATGCTGCTGCTCGGCGCCGCCCTCGGCTTCTTCCAGCTCCCGCTGATCATCGGGGTGCAGTCCACCGTCGGCTGGTCGGAGCGCGGCACCGCCACCGCCTCGATCCTCTTCTGCCGGCAGACCGGGCAGACCGTGGGCGCCGCCGTGTTCGGCGCGGTCGCCAACGGTGTCCTCGCCGCCCGGCTCGGCGGGGCCGGCGACCTCGACTCCGTCACCCGCGCCCTCGGCGAGGGCCCCGCCGCCGAGGCCACCCGGCACGCGGTCGCCGACGCCGTCCACGCCGTCTACCTCGGCGCGGCGGGCGCGGCCGCGCTGGCGTTCCTGGTGCTGCTGTGCGTGGCACCGAGGCGGTTCCCCGTCCTGCCCGCGGACTGACGACCGCGGGACGGAGGCACGGGGACGGCACGGGGGAGGGCGGGGCGGCGCGAGGGAGGGCGGGACGAGGCGGAACGAGGGAAGGGCGGGGCAGCCCGGGAAGGGTCCGAGTCAACGGGGGTGACACCGCGGGGTTAACGGGGGTAACACCGCAGGTCACACAGGTAAACGATTACCGACCACTCGGTTTGTCGAAAACCGCGCGGATCTTGTTTCCGACGAGTAACGTGCGTGGCCGCGCCCCCCACCTCCCTGCGGTCCGCCGCCACGGACCCGAGCCGCGCAAGGAGCCCCGGGATGTCCTACGACCCGCCCCCGTCGTACCCCACCTACCCCTGGCAGCCCCGCCGGACCCCCGAACCGCCCACACCGCCCGCCCCGGTGTACGCCCCCCTCGGACGCCACAGCGACCTGCGGATCCTGCGCAGCGCCTACCGCTGGCAGCGCCGCACCGCCACCCTCACCGCACTCGGCTACTTCGTCCTCTTCCTCGTCCTGTCGGCGTTCGCCCCCGGCTTCATGAACGGCACCTCCATCGCCGGGATGCCCGCCGGAGTGGTCCTCGCCCTCGTCCAGCTCCCCGTCACCTGGCTGGCGATCGCCCTGTACGAGTACACCGCCCGCCACCACGTCGACCCGATCGCCGACCGCATCCGCGAGCAGGCCCGGCTGGACGCCAAGCGGGGGGCCGCCCGGTGAGCGGCTTCAGCGACGACACCCAGACCCTGTCCCTGATGGCGTTCACCGCCGTCGCCACCGTCACGCTGCTGCTGTGCGTGATGACCGGCCCCGACCGCGACGACCTCGACGAGTTCTACACCGGCTACAACTCCCTGTCCCCCATGCGCAACGGCCTCGCGATCGCCGGCGACTACATCTCCGCCGCGACCGTCCTCGGCACCGGCGGCGTCATCGCCCTCTACGGCTACGACGGCATCGTCCTGGCCCTGAGCACCGCCCTGTCACTGATGCTGCTGATGTTCCTGCTGGCCGAACCCCTGCGCAACGCGGGCCGGTTCACCATGGGAGACGCCTTCGCCCGCCGTATGCCCGGACGTTCGGTGCGCATCACCTCATGCCTGGTCACCCTGGCCGCGCTGCTGCCGCTGATGCTGGTCCAGCTCGCGGGCACCGGACAGCTGCTCTCCTTCGTCCTCGGCTTCTCCGGCGAGTCGGTGCAGACCGGCTGCATCGTCGGCGTCGGCGCGCTGATGATCTCGTACGCGGCGATCGGCGGCATGAAGGGCACCGCCCTGATCCAGATGCTGAAGATGGTCATGCTGCTCGGCTCCGGCGCGGTGGTCGCCGCGCTGGTCCTCGGCCGTTTCGACGGGGACCCGGGCGCCCTGTTCGACGCCGCCGCCGCACGCAGCGGGGTCGGCGACGCCTTCCTCGGCTCCGGCCTGCAGTTCTCGGGCGGCCCCCACCCCGAACTCGACATGATCAGCGGCCATCTGGCCATCGTCCTCGGCGGCGCCTGCCTCCCGCACGTCACCATGCGCATGTACACCGCCTCCAGCGCCCGCCAGGTGCGCCGCTCGATGTCCTGGGCCGTGTCCACCGTCGCCCTGTTCGTGCTGGTCATCACCGTCGTCGGCATCGGGGCGACGGCCCTGATCGGCCGCGCGGCGATCGTGCAGGCCGACCCGCAGGGCAACTCCGCCTATCTGCTGGGCTCACGGGCCGCGTTCGGCGCCGAGGTGTCCACCGCGGAGGCGTTCCTGTTCACCACCGTCACCACCGCCGTCTTCCTGACGCTGCTCGCCTCGGTCGCCGGGATGATCCTCGCCTGCGCCAACTCCCTGGCCCACGACGTCTTCGCCACCCGCCCGCGCGAGATGTCCGGCCGCCACGAGATGGCCCTCGCCCGTGTCTCCGCACTGGCCGTCGGCGTCCCCGCCATCCTGCTGGCGACCCTCGTCCAGCACATCAGCCTCCAGCCGCTGGTGACGCTGTCCTTCTGCGTCGGCGCCTCCGCGCTGGCCCCCGCCCTCGTCTACGGCCTCTTCTGGCGCCGCTACACCCGTACGGGCCTGCTGTGCACCCTCATCGGCGGCACCCTCTCCGTCCTGCTGCTGATGCCCGGCACCAACCTCGTCTCCGGCTCCCCCCACTCCGCCTTCCCCGGGGCCGACCTCAACTTCTTCCCCTTCACCACCACCGCACTGGTCACCGTCCCGCTCGGCTTCGCCCTCGGCTGGCTCGGCACCATCGCCTCCGGCCGGGAGAAGGCCGCGCAGCAGCGCCGCCAGTACGAAGCCGTGGAGGGCTGGATCCTGGCGGGCGCGGTCAGGAGCACGGGGACGGCCCCAAAGCGCTGACCACGGCTTCGCTACTCGGCCGGAGCACGCCCGCCGGTCAGGGAGGCGAGGCTGCTGCGGACGTGGTCCATATGGGCACGCACGTCGTCCCAGCGCTCACCGTGCTCGCGCAGGACGCGTTCCGTCTCGCGGGCGACGCGCTCCTCGTGCACACGGGCCTCGGCGAGGAGTCCGGCGGCACGCTCACAAGCCTCCTCCTGCCGGAGCCGGGCGGACTCCTGCGCCTCGGCGAACTCCTGCCCTGCCTCCGCCAGGGCGGCCTCCGCACGGGCGAGGAGCCGGGTGTGACGGGTCTCGAGCGCGGCCGCGCGGCCCTCGGCGTCCCGCTCGGCCGTCGCCCACCGCCCGGCGTGCTCCTCCTGCAGCTCGGCGAGCGTGCCGGAGGTGCGGCTGCGCATCTCCCGCAGGGCGGCCAGCGCCTCGGCACGGCACTCCTTCACCTCACGCCGGGTGGTGACACGCAGCTCGTCCGCCTCGGCCCGCGCCGCCAGCAGCCCGAGCCGGGCCCGCTCCTCGGCGTCCGCACGGAGCACGTCGGCCTCCTCCCCCGCCGTGCGCCGCACCCGGGAGGCGTACTCCCCGGCCCGCCCGACCAGCTCCTGCCCCTCGCGCCGGGCCTGCTCGCGAAGGGCCTCCGCCTCCTCCAGCCCGAGCTGGAAGATGCGCCGCGCACGCTCCCCGAGCGATTCGTACGTCTGCGGCGCGAGCCCCTCGACCGTCTCGCGCAGCCGGGCCAGCCCGGCCTCCATCTCCTTGGCGAGCACGGTGAGCCGGGCCGCGCGCTCCCAGGCGGCGTCGCGGTCCCGGCACAGCGCGGCCGTGAACCCCTCCACCTGATCGGGGCGGTAGCCACGCCCCCGGACGGCCACGAAGCCATGCGCCGCCGGCACCGGTGCGCCGCTCATCCTGGAACCCCTCTCCGCCGACCCGTGCACGAGACCGCCGGACACGCCGTGGCGACGCCTCCGGCCGAGCGCTCGCGTTTTTCGATTGCGCGCACATCTTGATCGATCGGACGTGAGGGTTCATAACGCGACACTCCGCACAAAAGTTACGGACTCCATGAAGAAGGGGCCGGACCCGGTCGTACGACGACCCGGTCCGGCCCCTTCCCACGCACCTGCCGCGCGGTCGGCCCGTCAGCGGCGAACGGTCACAGCAGCCCGTCCCACATCTGCTCCAGCAGCACCGACCACCAGCTCTCCGGCGAAGCCAGAGCCGCCGGATCCAGCGAGGCGAGCTGCGCCTGGAAGTCGACGGTCCAGCGGCCCGCCTGCTCCTGGTTCAGCCCGAACCTGAGCCGCCACATCCGGCCCAGCAGCGCCAGACAGCGCACGAACTCCGGCAGACCGGTGTTCACGAACTGCGGCGGCACCGGAGCACCGCCCGGCCCCGCCTCCACCGGCACCGCGACGATGTTCGCCGTGCCGTACTGCACACAGATCGCCCTGCCGAAGTCCGTACCCATGACCAGGTACGACCCCGCGTCCGGAGCCGGCTGCACACCCCGCTCCGCCGCCAGCTCCGCCAGCGTCGGCACCGGCCGGCCCGGCTGGGCCTGCGCCCAGAAGAACGGACCCATGTCCAGCGGCAGACCGGCGACCACCAGCGTGTGCGCGACCACCGGCGGAACACCCTGCCGGGACACCGCCGCCTGCTCGAACCGGAACGCCCCCGGCCCGAACGCGGCCGCCAGCTCCTGGCCCACCGCCTCCGGCGGCACCGGCGCAGCCGGCGGCACCGGCGGCAGCGGCGCCCGCACCGGAGCGGGCCGCGCGGGACCGTCCGCCACCTGGTGCAGCTCACCCTGATGCGCCAGCAACTGCTGCATGCCCTGCTGCCGGCTCGCGTGATCCGTGCCGTAGGGCGCGATGCTCGTGATCCGCGCCTGCGGCCACTGCTCCCGGATCATCCGCGCGCAGTAGGCACCCGGCAGCTCGCACGACTCCAGCTCCGTGTGCAGCTCCAGCACCTGGGCCGGCGGCACGTTCATCGCCCGCAGCTCATGGAAGATCTGCCACTCCGGATGCGGCGTGCCCGGCGCCGAGCGCCGGATCAGCTGCTGCTCCGAACCGTCCTGCGCGCGGTAGCGCAGCACGGCCTGGTAGCCCGGCCCGACCGTCGGCAGACCGGTGGGCGGCTGCTGCGGGTAGCCGTACGCCGGCGGAGGCGTGCCCGGACCACCCGGCACACCCGGAGCGCCGGGAGGCTGCGGAACGCCCGCGCCCGGAGGCATACCGGGAGCACCCGGGACACCGGGGGCCTGCGGCGGAGGCGGTGTGCCGGGGCCACCCACCGGGGGCCCGGCCAGCATGGTCTCCGCGTGATGCACGGCACCCCGCGCCCCTCCCACGGAACCCTGCGCACCGGGAGCGCCAGGAGGCTGCGGCGCGCCCGGAGCGCCCGGAGCGCCCGGAGGCTGCGGCGCGCCCCCGCCCGTACCGCCCCGGCCCGGGTCGGCGAGCATCGTCGCCGCGTGATGCGCCCCACCCGGAGGCGTACCACCGGGAGCACCCGGCGCACCCGGCGGGCCGGGCACGCCCGGAGGCGTACCCGGAGCCTGCGGGCCGTCGGGACCCAGCGCCGACACGAGCTGCGTGGGCACATAGGCGCCCGACCCCGTACCGGGCGCACCCGGCGCGGGAGGAGGCGTGCTGCCCTGGGGCGCACCCGGCACACCCGGCACACCCGGCGGCGGAGGCGGCGTCGCACCACCGCGCGCACGCCGCGGAGGCGGCGCGGCCTTGCTGGTCGCGGCGTCGGCGATGTCCCCGGCGTTCCCGGAGAGCGGCCGCCCCGGAGCACCCGGACCGGCCGGAGGCTGCGGCGCACCCGGCGGCGGCGTGGCAGGAACACCAGGAGCACCCGGCGGCGGCGTGGCAGGAACACCAGGAGCACCCGGCACCCCAGGAACACCCGGAGTACCCGGAACGCCCGCGCTCTGCGGATACCCGTACCCCGGCGCACCCGGCCCCGGAGGGGGCGTGCTGCCCTGAGGCACGCCCGGAGCATGAGCCCCCGGCGCGTTCGGGTCGAGCGCCGGCGAGATCGCGGTCGGCGGAAGCTGGCTGCCGCCCGAGATCAGCGCCGTCTTGGCCTCCGGCGCCACCGGAGGCGGCGTGCGGTCGTCGACCGTGCTCAGCTGCGGCGCGAACACCGTGTCCGGCAGCGGGACGGAACGGTCCTCGCCCGCGTCGGCCGCGTTCGTGTCCGTACCCGCCCACGGCGTGGCCCCCGGCGGAGGCCCGCCCACGGAACCACCGGACACCGGAACCCCCGGCACGACAGGAGCGGCAGGCGCGGCAGGAGCGGCAGGCGCAGCCCCCTCGGGCGTCCTGCCCAGCGGAACCCCGGCCTGTGTCTGCGGCAGCGGCACCCCCGCCTGCGTCTGCGGCAGCCCGCCCCCGGCGGAACCGGCATCGGCGGCAGCCGCACCCGGCACCCCCGAAGGCTCAGAAGGCGCCGAAGCCCCCGCACCGGCGGCCTCACCACGCCGGTCGGGAATCCCCATCCGGTCCGCCGCCTCCTGCAGCCACTCCGGCGGAGTCAGCAGGAACGACGTCTGGTTGAGATCCACCCGCGCCGCAGGCGGCGGCACATCGGCGGGCACCTCCGCACTCCCCCCGTACTCCTCCTCGTACCGGCGGATCACCTCACCCACAGGAAGCGAGGGCCACAACGTGGCCTCACCGCTGTCACGGGCGATCACCAGCCGCTGGGCACCGCCGTCGGAACGCGGCCCGTCCGCCCGGTCCTCCGCCCACACCACGAACCCGAGACCGAACTCCCGCACCCGCACCTCACGATGCTGGTACGACGGAACGTCCCCGTTGATCCACTCCTCGGCACGCTCCTGCGCCTGCGCAAAGGTCACCATCGCGAAGCTCACTCCCCCGCAGCCGCGGCCGCGGGCACAGCCCGCGCGAACCCGCCGTCCACCATCAGATTCGCCACCGTCTCCAGCTCGGGCGGAGAACCCGCCAGCCGGGACAGGAACACGTCGAAGTCCTCACCGCAGGGCAGCAGCAACCGCTCCACCCGCTCGGCCGGCACCCACGACGGATCGACGTCCCGGACATCGTCGTAGGCGCAGAACCACACCGAACCGACCCGGTCGCCCTTCACCTTCACCGCCAGCAGACCACCCTGCACGAAGGACACACCCAGATAGTCCTTGGTCAGATGGTCCCGCAGGCACTTGTTCACATACACCAGATCGTTGACCGCGGCCTCGTCCCGCACCGTGAAGAACGGCTGGTCCACCAGCAGCCCCAACTCGGCGTCCAGAGCCGTCCCCACCGGCGCGCAGCCACCCGCCGCCTTCAGGAACGACCGGTACGCGCCCGGCAGCCGGTACCCCAGGTCCTCCTCGACCTGCAACACCTGCTGCTCCGTCACCGCGACCCCCGACTTCGGCAGCCCGAAGTGCGCCGGACGCGTCTCCTGCAACGGCCGCGTGCCCCGCTTCGTCTGGTCCACCGCCGCCGTCGCCACACCACCGTGATGCCGCAGCAACGCCTTCACCTCGACCGGAACCAGCTCCAGGCGCCGCGTACCCACCGCGTGATGCCACGTCCAGCCGTGCGGCGTCGCCACCGCCGGCACCGTGTCCCACAGCTCGTGCCCCGAAGCCGCGAGCGCCGCGTTCGCCGACACATAGTCGGTCAGCCGCAACTCGTCGACACCGAACCCCTCCGGCGGATCGGCGATCTCCGCCGCCGCACGCGCATAGGGAGAGAAGTCGGGATAGCCGCGCTCGTCCACCCGCACCCCCGCGGGGTGACGAGCGGCACGGACCGGATCCGGGAAATGCACGACCTGCCCGGCGTAGGCCGCGTTCGGCGGCGCGGCTTGCCCGAGCCGACCTGTCGTCATGGCGGTTGCCCCCTGCGGCACTCTGTACGGCCCGTGGCCGCCGGCCCTTCGCCGGCCCTGCCCACCACGGTCCGTATCCGACTGTCTCCAACACGCTGACCGCTGTCACCAACGCATCGACCGCACCTGTCGCGGTGCCGACAGCCTATGCGGTACCACTCCACCGGTCACCGGGCCTCCACTTCCGTGACCAGCCGTCACCCCGCTGTGACGGCCCGCCCGCACCCTGGCGTGTCGCACCGCCCCAGCTTCCGCACGAGCCACGGCATTTGGCAGTCTGTGTCCTTCGGGGGAACGCCCGGGAGGGGAAGACGATCATGAACGCGACGCAGACGGGCCCACACACAGCCCTCACAGGCGACCCCCGAATCGGCTGGAGCAGCACCGAAACCCCACACATCCCGGCCCTCCGCCAACGCCGCGACGGCATACTCCCGACCATCGCCGCAGCCCTCTCCGTACGCGGCGCCACCCTCACCGGCACCCCGGCCCGCGGCGACCTCCCGCCCCCGCTGCACCCCCTCGTCCAGGACTTCCTCGACACCCTCACCAGCGCCCAGCGCGACCGCTTCACCGGCCGCTGCGCCGAGACCATCCTCATCTCACGCCACCTCGCCGCCGCCGACGCCGCCCGCAGCAAACGCGCCGCCCGCAAACCCATGACCAACGGCGAAGCCCGCAGATCCCTCCGCCAGGCCAAACTCACCACCCGCCGCATCCGCGAGGACGGCGACCCCCTGCACGGCAGCTTCGCCACCCCCTGCCGCGCCTGCACCGCACTCAGCGCCCACTTCGGCGTACGCGTCGTCGACCCCGCCACCACCGCCGACTGACGCCCACCCCACCCCCGCACACCGACCCCCAAGGGCAGATGCAACCCGACCGCACCTCCACCACACGCTTCTCCGTCCCCGTCGACGCCACCCTGCGCACCGCAGGCTGGCAACCCGGACGCTGGGACATCAAACAGGCCGAGACCTGGGCCGACACCCTGCGCGAACACACCTCACCCGCAGGACACCGCCACGCCGTCTTCCCCGCCGCCATCGAGGCATGGGCCGAATTCGGCGGCCTCCGCCTCGACCCCACCGGACCCGGACGCCAGATAGCGCCCGCCGCCCTCCACCTCGACCCGCTGCACGGACTCCACCTCGCCCGCACCCTCGCCGACCTCGGCCGCGCCCTCGACACCGAGGTCAGCCCCCTCGGCACCGAACCCGACACCCAGGCACTCCTCGCCATCGACGCCGAAGGCCGCGTCTACGCCCTCGACCACACCGGCGACTGGTACCTCGGCCCCGACATCGACCAGGCCCTGACCACCCTCGTCACCGGCATCCAGCCCGCACGCCTCACCACCGACTGACCCCGCCGCACCCACCCGGCCACGCCACACACAGCCACAGCGCACCCGGCCACGGCACACCCGGCTACGTCGCCGGAATCACCGCCGACACCCGGAAACCCCCCGCATCCGTCGGCCCCGACACGAACACCCCGCCCAGCGCCACGACCCGCTCCCGCATGCCCACCAGCCCGTTCCCCCCGGACGGCAGCCGCGCCGACGACGCCGACGCCACCTCCGGCGGCGGCTCGTTCTCCACCTGCATCGCGATCTCCGACACCCGGTGCGCCAGCCGGACATACGTCTTCGCACCCGCCGCGTGCTTGTGCACGTTCGTCAGCGCCTCCTGCACCACCCGGAACGCCGTCTGCTCGATCTCCCGCGTGTACAGACGCACCTCCCCCTCCACCGACAGCGCAACCACCATCCCCGCGGCCGCCGACTGCCCGACCAGCTCCTCCAGCTCCTCCAGACACGGCCCCTCCGCCGACGGCTCGGCCTCGGCCCGCGACACCACCACCGCGGCCGCCACCTCGCCCACCGCCGCCGGCGGCACCTCACGCGCCCGCACACCCTCACCGCTGCGCAGCACCCCGAGCATCTCCCGCAGCTCCGTCAGCGCCTGCCGGCCCATGTCCCCCACCAGCGCGGCGTTGCGCACGGCCTTCTCGGGATCCTTCGGCGCCACCGCCTGGAGCGCGGCGGCATGCACGACCATCAACGACACCCGGTGCGCGACCACGTCGTGCATCTCCCGCGCGATCCGCGTCCGCTCCTCGTTACGGGCCCACTCCGCCCGCTCCTCCGCCCGCTCGGCGAGCAGCTGCAACTCCCGCTCAAGGCTGTCCGCCCGCTCCCGCAGGCTCTCCATCAGCCGACGCCGCGCCCCCACGTACATCCCCAGCAGCAACGGCGGCGCCGTCATCCCCACCGACATCGTCACCGCGATGAACGGCACCGCCCAGTCGCCCACCCGCACTTCCGAGTCGGACAGCTGCCGCGCCTGCACGAACGTCACCACGAACATGCCCAGCAGCGACATCCCCGCCAGCGACGCGATGATCCTGCGCGGCAGCTCGGACGCGGCGAGCGTGTACAGGCCCACCACGCCCATCAGATAGCCCATCTGCGCGGGCGCGACGGCGATCGACACGAGCACCACCGCGATCGGCCAGCGCCGCCGCACGAGCAGCACGGAACCGGCGAGGACCCCGAACACGACCCCCACCGCGACCGGGATCCCGGCGTCACGCGCGAAGGGAACCCCCCTGGCCCCGCACTCCAGCGCGGACGCCAGCGCAAGCCCTCCGTCCAGCAGGGCACTGCGCCGTCTGACCCACCACCACGGCCCCGGCCGGGCCTTGGCTTCCTCTTCCCCCGTCGTGGTCATGCCTCCCAGCCTACGGTCGGCGACCCGCCCTTTTCCGGCGAGTTTCCACGACTGGCCTACACCACACTCCGTAATCGAATAACAACGAAACCAGTAGGTATCCCTCGAACTGCTGAATCACCCGCGTTCGATCCCGGAACCCATCATTCCGGCCAGACGGTATGCCCATGGCACATTCCACCGGCACAAACGGGAAGTACGCGGACTTCGAGAGGTTGCGAGCCCAGGCGCTCACCCTGCGCCGAGCGGGGCTCAGCCTCCGCCAGATCCGCGACGAGCTTCAGGTCCACAGCAAGGAGCTGCTTCAGCGGCTCGTGGAGGGCGAGCCTCCTCCTGAGTGGACGAAGCGGCCGAACGCGAAGGACGGCCTCCGCGCGAGGGCCCGGGAGCTTCGACAGCAAGGCTGGACGTACAACCAGATCCAGGCCGAGCTGGGCTGTTCGAAAAGCTCGGTATCGCTATGGGTGCGAGATCTGCCGCACCCCGAGCCCAAGTGCACGCCCGAGGAGCGGCGGGCACGCATGAACGCGGGGCTGGCGCGGCTGCGTGCCTCGCAGGATCGCGAGCGGGAGGAAACCAAGAGGACGGCGGCCGCGGCCGTCGGCAAACTGTCGGACCGGGAACTGTTCCTCGTGGGTGTCGGCCTCTACTGGGCCGAGGGCAGCAAGGACAAGCCGTACGACCGGCGCGAGAACGCCTGCTTCGTCAACAGCGACCCGGGCATGATCAAGGTCTTCCTCGCCTGGCTCGATCTGCTCGGGATCGAACGCGAGCGCTTGCGGTTCCGCGTCATGATCCACGAAAACGCCGACGCCTTCGGCGCCGAGAGTTTCTGGGCGGAGCTGGCGGGAGCCGACCGGTCGACGTTCAGCAAGACGACACTCAAGAAGCACAATCCCAAGACAATCAGGAAGAATGTCGGGGACTCCTACCGGGGCTGCCTGGTCGTCAAAGTCCTGAAGAGCGCCGATCTGTACCGTCGCATCGAAGGCTGGTGGTGCGGCATAGTAGGTGCCGCAGCCCCAGCGGACTAGCTAAATGTCCACTTTGGGTAGGCATGCACTCCCCTGTGGTGTAATGGGTAACACGGGTCACTTTGGATGATTTGTTCCAGGTTCGAGTCCTGGCAGGGGAGCCACAGCACACAAGACCTCAGTTCGGGCCCTGACAGCACAGTCAGGGCCCGCACTCATGTCCGCCCACACCCACCCCGGTATCCTGCGGATGTCCACCCCTCCCCCAAACAGCCGAAGGGCATCCCGTGAGCGCCATTCGCCCGGCAGCCGTCGTCGTTCTCGCAGCGGGTGAGGGCACCCGTATGAAGTCGGCCACACCCAAGGTCCTGCATGACATCTGCGGCCGCAGCCTGGTCGGCCATGTGCTGGCCGCCTCCGGTGAGCTGGAGCCCCAGAACCTCGTCGTGGTCGTCGGTCACGCGCGGGAGAAGGTCACCGCGCACCTGAACGCCGTCGCCCCCGACGTCCGCACCGCCGTGCAGGCCGAGCAGAACGGCACCGGCCACGCCGTACGGATGGGCCTGGAGGAGCTCGGCGGCGAGATCGACGGGACCGTGGTCGTCGTCTGCGGCGACACCCCGCTGCTGACCGGCGAGACGCTGCGCCGGCTCGCCGGGACCCACTCCGCCGACGGCAACGCCGTCACCGTGCTGACCGCCGAGGTCCCCGACGCGACCGGCTACGGCCGCATCGTGCGGGACGACAGCGGCGCGGTGACCGCCATCGTGGAGCACAAGGACGCCTCCGAGGCCGTCCTGGAGATCCGGGAGATCAACTCCGGGGTGTTCGCCTTCGACGGCCGTCTGCTGGCGCAGGCCCTGAAGCAGGTGCGCACGGACAACAGCCAGGGCGAGGAGTACCTCACCGACGTGCTGGGGATCCTGCGCGAGGCCGGGCACCGGGTCGGTGCCTCCGTGGCCGGGGACCACCGGGAGATCGCGGGCATCAACAACCGTGTGCAGCTCTCCGAGGCCCGCCGCATCCTCAACGAGCGGCTGCTGACCGAGGCGATGCTCGCCGGTGTCACCGTCGTGGACCCGGCCGGCACCTGGGTGGACGTGACCGTCACCTTCGGGCAGGACGCCGTCGTGCATCCGGGCACGCAGCTGCTGGGTGCCACGCACATCGCCGAGGGGGCGGAGGTCGGCCCCAACAGCCGCCTCAAGGACACCCGGGTGGGTCCGGGCGCGCGTGTGATCAACACGGTGTCCGACGGGGCCGTCATCGGCGCGGAGGCGTCCGTGGGGCCGTACGCGTATCTGCGTCCCGGTACCCGGCTGGGTGCGAAGGGCAAGATCGGCACGTATGTCGAGACGAAGAACGCGTCGATCGGTGAGGGGACGAAGATCCCGCACCTGTCCTACGTCGGTGACGCGACGATCGGTGAGTACTCCAACATCGGTGCCGCGAGCGTGTTCGTGAACTACGACGGGCAGGACAAGCATCACACCACCGTCGGGTCGCACTGCCGCACCGGTTCGGACAACATGTTTGTGGCGCCCGTCACGGTCGGGGACGGTGCCTACACGGCCGCAGGGTCCGTGATCACCAAGGATGTGCCGCCCGGTTCGCTGGCCGTGGCCCGTGGCCAGCAGCGGAATATCGAGGGCTGGGTGGCCCGTAAGCGTCCGGGCAGTGCGGCCGCGAAGGCGGCCGAGGCGGCCTCTCGCGCAGAGAACGGCGAAAGCTGACCGGAAACGGGTGCGTCGAAGACGGCGTACCGTGATAAGTGCACACCCGCACCCCACCAGCTGAGACGACCTCTCACGCCCAGTGGCGAGGTCTGCTCGACACCCAGCTGCGACACCTCTGAGGAGACAGTGCTGTGACCGGGATCAAGACGACCGGCGAGAAGAAGATGATGTTCTTCTCCGGCCGCGCCCACCCCGAGCTTGCCGAGGAGGTCGCCCAGCAGCTGGGTGTCGGGGTCGTCCCGACGAAGGCCTTCGACTTCGCCAACGGCGAGATCTATGTGCGCTACCAGGAGTCGGCACGTGGTGCGGACTGCTTCCTGATCCAGAGCCACACGGCTCCGATCAACAAGTGGATCATGGAGCAGCTGATCATGATCGACGCGCTGAAGCGTGCGTCGGCCCGTTCCATCACGGTGATCGTGCCGTTCTACGGTTACGCGCGGCAGGACAAGAAGCACCGGGGCCGTGAACCGATCTCGGCGCGTCTGATCGCGGATCTGATGAAGACGGCAGGTGCGGACCGCATCCTGGCGATCGATCTGCACACGGACCAGATCCAGGGTTTCTTCGACGGTCCGGTGGATCACCTGTTCGCGCTGCCGCTGCTGGCGGACTACGTGGGCGAGAAGGTGGACCGGGAGAAGCTGACGGTGGTGTCGCCGGACGCGGGTCGTGTGCGGGTGGCGGACCGCTGGTGCGACCGGCTGGGTGCGCCGCTGGCGATCGTGCACAAGCGGCGTGACAAGGATGTGGCGAACCAGGTGACCGTCCACGAGGTGGTCGGTGAGGTTCGTGGCCGGGTGTGTGTGCTGGTGGACGACATGATCGACACGGGTGGCACGATCTGCGCGGCGGCCGATGCGCTGTTCGCGCACGGTGCCGAGGATGTGATCGTGACGGCGACGCACGGTGTGCTGTCGGGTCCGGCGGCCGATCGTCTGAAGAACTCCCGGGTGAGTGAGTTCGTGTTCACGAACACGCTGCCGACGCCGGGTGAGCTGAGCCGTGATCTGGACAAGCTGACGGTGCTGTCGATCGCTCCGACGATCGCGAGCGCGGTGCGTGAGGTGTTCGAGGACGGTTCGGTGACCAGCCTCTTCGACGAGCAGTAAGGGTTTTGCGGGGCCCCGGTGGACCGGGGTCCGGTGATCCTTTTGGGTGCGGCCTTCCTGCCGAGTAGACTGCTGAAGTTGCTCGGCGAGGGAGGCCGCATTTCTGTGTGCGGCTGTCCGTTATCGACGCGCTCTTCGTAGCAGGCCGTTCGTGGCCGGGTGACCACCACGTCCGTTTCCTGCATATCCACGAGGAGTGAACATGTCCGAGGTGAAGCTCGCCGCCGAGACGCGTACCGAGTTCGGCAAGGGTGCCGCGCGCCGCATCCGCCGCGAGAGCAAGGTTCCCGTCGTTCTCTACGGTCACGGTTCCGACCCGCTGCACCTGACCCTGCCGGGCCACGAGCTGCTGCTGGCGCTGCGTACGCCGAACGTCCTGATCTCCCTGGACATCGACGGCAAGTCGCAGGAGCTGGCGATCCCGAAGGCCGTGCAGCGTGACCCGCTGAAGGGCCACCTGGAGCACGTGGACCTGCTGCTGGTCAAGCGCGGCGAGAAGGTCACGGTCGAGATCCCGGTCGTCGCCGAGGGCGAGCTGGCCGCCGGCGGCAACCTGCTGGAGCACGTGCTGAACGCGCTTCCGGTCGAGGCCGAGGCCACGCACATCCCCGAGTCGGTGTCGGTGTCGGTGGAGGGTCTTGAGGCCGGTGCCTCGGTCCTCGCCAAGGACATCACGCTGCCCAAGGGCACCACTCTGGCCGTCGAGGAGGACGCTGTCGTCCTTCAGGTGCTGGCCGCGCAGGCCGAGGAGGCCCCGGAGGGCGAGGCCGCCGAGGGCGGAGAGGCTTCCGCGGAGGCCTGAGCCTGAGCTTGGCCGTCGTTTCGTCAGCCGCTGCTTCCTGTCGGGGAGCGGCGGCTGGCGCGTATGCAAGGAGACGTGGACGTGACGACCGACCCGAGTGCCCCCTGGCTGATCGCCGGGCTGGGCAATCCCGGACCGGAGTACGCCATGAACCGGCACAACGTGGGGTTCATGGTGGTGGATCTGCTGGCCGAGCGGATGAGCGGGAGGTTCAAGCGGGCCGGCAAGGCGCAGGCGCAGGTGGTGGAGGGGCGGATCGGTCCGCCGGGGCCGCTGAACCGGCGGGTGATCCTGGCGAAGCCGATGTCGTTCATGAATCTGTCGGGCGGTCCGGTGAACGCGCTGCGGGACTTCTACAAGGTGCCGGTGGAGCATGTCGTGGCGGTCCATGACGAGCTGGACATCGACTACGGGACGCTGCGGCTGAAGCTGGGCGGCGGTGACAACGGGCACAACGGTCTGAAGTCGATGACGAAGGCGTTCGGTGCGGAGTATCACCGGGTGCGGTGCGGGATCGGGCGGCCGCCGGGGCGGATGCAGGTGGCGGATTTCGTGCTGAAGGACTTCTCCTCGGCGGAGCGCAAGGAGCTGGACTGGTTCGTGGACCGGGCGGCGGACGCGGTGGAGTGTCTGGTGATCGAGGGTCTTGAGCGGGCGCAGGGTACGTACAACTCCTGACAACTGGGTGGATCGCTCCCACTGCGGTTGACGTTCCGTGCAGGCATGGCCAAGGATCGCGGCCATGCCTTCCGCTGCTGTCTCCGCCCAGGGCACTGCCGTCGCGCTCCGGTTCGGCCGGGTGACCGTGATGGGTGCGGTCACGGCGCTGATCCTGATCGCGGGCGTGTGGGCGTCCTGGGGTTCGGCGCAGTACGTGATGCTGACCAAGGGCCGTGAGCGGGGCACGGTCGAGGTGACGGACTGCGGTGAGCGGTCCTGTTCGGGGCCGTACACGTCGCTGTCGCCGGGGCATGCGGAGCCGGCGCGGGTGACGGTGGAGGACACCGTCGCGGTGCGGACGGGCCGTACGTACACGGTCGTGGTGAAGCCGGGCGGTGCGGACGCGGTGCGGTCGGGTCCGGCCGGGGTGCTGTACGCGTGGGTTCCGCTGGGCGGCGCGCTGCTGCTGGCGTCGGTGGTGGTCGCGGGCGGGCTGCGGCGGACGCGTGCGGCGTGGCTGCTGGCGGGCGGGGGGTTCGCCCTGCTGACGGCGGCGTTCGTGGCGGTCTGAGGGCGCGGGTCCCGCGGGGCCGGACGAGGCTGTACGGGACGGAAGGGCGGCACCCCGGTGGGGTGCCGCCCTTCGTCGTGCGGGTGGTGCCGGGGGTCAGCCGGTGTTGCGCAGGCCCGCGGCCACGCCGTTGACGGTCAGCAGCAGGGCGCGGGAGAGCAGCGGGTCGGGCTGCTCGTCGGTTTCGGCGGCGTCGCGCTGGCGCTTGAGGAGGGCGACCTGGAGGTAGGAGATCGGGTCCAGGTAGGCGTCGCGGATGGCGAAGGTCTGACGCAGGGCGGGCTGGGCGTCGAGGAGCTCGGCCTCGCCGGTGACCTTCAGGATCTCGGCGACGGTCAGCTCGTGTTCGGCGCGGATGGTGTCGAAGACGTGCTTGAGCTCGTCGGGGACGAGGGTGTCGACGTAGTGGCCGGCGATCCGCAGGTCCGTCTTGGCGAGGGTCATCTCCACGTTGGAGACGAAGTTGCGGAAGAAGTGCCACTGCCCGTACATCTCTTCGAGCACGGTGTCGAGACCGGCTTCGCGCAGGGCCTTGAGGCCGGATCCGACGCCGAACCAGCCGGGGACGATCTGGCGGGACTGGGTCCAGCCGAAGACCCACGGGATGGCGCGCAGGCCGTCGAGCGAGACGCCCGAGCCGGGGCGGCGGGCGGGCCGCGAGCCCAGGTGCAGGTCGGCGAGCTGGTCGACCGGCGTGGAGGCGAGGAAGTACGTCGGCAGGTCGGGGTCCTCGACGAACGCGCGGTAGGCGGCGTGGGCGGCGTCGGAGACGACGTCCATGGCGGCGTCCCAGCGGGCGAGGGCCTCGTCGGACTGGCGCGGGGCGGTGTGCAGGGCGGATGCCTGCAGGGTGGCCGCGACGGTCAGTTCGAGGTTCTCCCTGGCCAGGGACGGGATGAGGTACTTGTCGGAGATGACCTCGCCCTGTTCGGTGACCTTGATCTCGCCTTCCAGGGTGCCCCAGGGCTGGGCGAGGATCGCGTCGTGGGAGGGGCCGCCGCCGCGGCCGACGGTGCCGCCGCGGCCGTGGAAGAGGCGCAGGCGTACGCCGTAGCGGTGGGCGACGTCGCGCAGCCGGCGCTGGGCGCGGTGGATCTCCCACTGGCTGGTGGTGATGCCGCCGAACTTGGAGGAGTCGGAGTAGCCGAGCATGACCTCCTGGACGTCGCCGCGCAGGGCCACGAGCCTGCGGTACGACGGGTCGGAGAGCATGTCCTCCAGGATGGTGTCGGCGGCCTTGAGCTCGTCGGTGGTCTCCAGGAGGGGGACGATGCCGATCCTGGCCCAGCCGGCGTGGAGGTCGAGGAGGCCGGCCTCGCGGGCGAGGACGGCGGCGGCGAAGACGTCGTCGGCGCCCTGGCACATGGAGATGATGTACGACTCGACGACCTCGGGTCCGAAGACCTCCAGGGCCCGCTTGACGGTCTGGAAGACGCCGAGGGTCTTGGCACCGGCGGCGTCGACGGGGGCCGGGGTGGGGGCGAGGGGCCGGCGCGAGCGCAGTTCCTTGGCGAGGAGCTTGGTGCGGTACTCGCGGGGCATGTCGGTGTAGCGCCAGGATTCCTCGCCGAGCCGGTCGAACAGCTGGCCGAGGGCGTGGTGGTGGGCGTCGGCGTGTTCGCGGACGTCCATGGTGGCGAGCTGGAGGCCGAAGGCGGCGAGGGTGCGGATGGTGCGGTTCATGCGGCCGTCGGCGAAGAGGCCGCCGCGGTGGGCGCGCAGCGAGGTCTGGATGAGGGTGAGGTCGGCGAGCAGTTCGGCGGTGCCGAGGTAGTCGCGGCCGCTGTGGTGGGGGGTGCCCTTGGCGAGGCGCTGCTTGGTGTTCTCCAGCTTCTGCCGGATGCAGGTGGCCTTGAGGCGGTAGGGCTCCTCGGCGTTGAGGCGCTTGTAGCGGGGGCTGATCTCGGGGAGGTTCTCCAGGTCGGCCTGGAGGGAGGTCTTCAGTTCCTCGGTGGCGCCGCTGTAGCGGATGGAGTTCGACAGGAAGCCGCGCAGCTCGTCGATCATCTCCAGGGCGTCGTTGATGCCGTGCTCGTGCTGGAGGATCAGCACGTCCCAGGTGACCTCGGGGGTGACGTTGGGGTTGCCGTCGCGGTCGCCGCCGATCCAGGTGCCGAAGGTGAGGGGGCGGGTGTCCTCGGGGAGCTGGACGCCGACGCGTTCGAGTTCGGCGGTGAGGTCTTCGAGGACGTCGCCGACGGCGTTCGCGTGGAGCTCGTCGAGGTAGTAGATGGCGTTGCGGGCCTCGTCGGCGGGCTCGGGGCGGACGACGCGCAGTTCGTCGGTCTGCCAGACGAGGTCGATGTTCTCGGCCAGCCGGGTGTCGTGGCGGCGGCGGTCGGAGTCGATGACCGGGGTCTCCAGGAGCGCGGCGATGCGCCGGAGCTTGTTGAGGACCGACCGGCGTGCGGCCTCGGTGGGGTGCGCGGTGAAGACCGGGCGGACGTTGAGGTGGCGGACGGTCTCGCGCAGGTGCTCGGGGTCGGCGTCCTTGAGCCGGTCGGCGGTGCGGGAGAGCAGGCCGCCCTCGGCGGCGCGGCGGGCGCGCAGCTCGCGGCCGCGGTGCACCTGTTCGGTGACGTTGGCCAGGTGGAAGTAGGTGGAGAAGGCACGTACCAGCTTGGCGGCGGTCTCCAGTTCGGTGCCGCGCAGCAGCTCGGCGGCGGCCTCGCCGTCCTCTCGGGTGAGGCGGCGCACCTTCTCGACCAGTTCGAGGAGCTCGGGGCCCTCCTGCCGGACGAGGGTCTCCCCGAGGAGGTCGCCCAGTCGGCGGATGTCGGCGCGCAGCTCGGTGCTGGTGTTCGTCTGGGACTCGGTCTGGTCGTCGGCACTGCTCACAGGTGCGGCTCCTTGCAGTGTTGAAGCTCGTCCGGGAGGGAACCCGAAGGACCGGCACGCGGCGGGTGCCGCATACGGGCGGTGCCTCCGGGAAGTAATCAGAGCGGACCGCGCTGTCCGACTGGTTCCAAGGATAGGTGTCCATGCGGACGCGCAGGCTCACGGGCTCTTGCTGCCGGGCGGGGCGCTGCCATACTTACGTCGCCGTAGGTTACGGAACCGTAGGGAGTCCCGCTCGGATCAGGCCGGGTTCCGTGGCCCGGCCATCCGCTCCCGACACCCTCGACCCCACAGGGGACGCCCCATGACCACGAGTTCCGATGTGCTCCAAGACTCCCCGGAGGCTGCGGGCACCGCGTTGCCCTCCGCCACGCTCGGCGGGGAGCAGAAGCGTTCGATCGAGCAGATCACGCTGCTGGGCTTCATCGCCGTGCCGTTCCTCGCGCTGGTGGCGGCGGTGCCGCTGGCGTGGGGGTGGGGGGTGAGCTGGCTGGACCTGGGGCTGCTGGTCTTCTTCTACTACCTGGGCTGTCACGGCATCACGATCGGTTTCCACCGGCACTTCACCCATGGTTCCTTCAAGGCGAAGCGGCCTTTGAAGATCGCGCTGGCGATCGCGGGGTCGATGGCGGTCGAGGGGCCGCTGGTGCGGTGGGTGGCCGACCACCGCAAGCACCACAAGTTCTCGGACGCGGAGGGTGACCCGCATTCGCCGTGGCGGTACGGCGAGACGGTTCCGGCGCTGATGAAGGGCCTGTGGTGGGCGCACATCGGCTGGATGTTCGACGAGGAGCAGACGCCGCAGGAGAAGTACGCGCCGGATCTGGTCAAGGACCCCGCGCTGCGGGCGATCTCGCGGCAGTTCATCCTGTGGACGGTGGTGTCGCTGGCGCTGCCGGCGCTGATCGGCGGTCTGGTGACGATGTCCTGGTGGGGCGCGTTCACGGCGTTCTTCTGGGGTTCGCTGGTGCGGGTGGCGCTGCTGCACCACGTGACCTGGTCGATCAACTCGATCTGTCACGCGGTGGGCAAGCGGCCGTTCAGGTCGCGGGACCGTTCGGGGAACGTGTGGTGGCTGGCGGTGCTGTCGTGCGGTGAGTCGTGGCACAACCTGCACCACGCCGATCCGACGTCGGCGCGGCACGGGGTGATGCGGGGGCAGCTGGACTCCAGTGCGCGGCTGATCCGCTGGTTCGAGCTGGCGGGGTGGGCGTCGGACGTGCGCTGGCCGTCACGCTCGCGTATCGATTCGCGCCGCAACACCGACGAGGGCGGCTCCCGGCGCCGGAAGGACACGGCCGAGGCGGCATGATTGACGCCGTGGCGACCGACTCCAGCAGCACCTCCAGCAACGACAAGCCGCGGCGGACGCGCCGTACCCGGATGACCGGTGCGGAGCGCCGCCAGCAGCTGCTGGAGATCGGCCGCACCCTGTTCGCGGCGAAGGGGTTCGAGGGCACGTCGGTGGAGGAGATCGCGGCGAAGGCCGGGGTCTCCAAGCCGGTGGTGTACGAGCACTTCGGGGGCAAGGAGGGCCTGTACGCGGTGGTCGTGGACCGTGAGATGCGGCGGCTGCTGGACGGGGTGACGGGCTCGCTGACGGCGGGGCATCCGCGTGAGCTGCTGGAGCAGGCGGCGTTCGCGCTGCTGGACTACATCGAGGAGTACACGGACGGTTTCCGGATCCTGGTCCGTGACTCGCCGATCCCTCAGTCGACGGGTTCGTTCGCCTCGCTGATCTCGGACATCGCCACCCAGGTGGAGGACATCCTGGGCAAGGAGTTCAAGAGCCGGGGTTTCGATCCGAAGCTGGCTCCTCTGTATGCGCAGGCGCTGGTCGGGATGGTGGCGCTGACGGGGCAGTGGTGGCTGGAGGTGCGCCGGCCGAAGAAGGCCGAGGTGGCGGCGCATCTGGTGAATCTGGCGTGGCACGGGCTGGACGGCATGGAGCCGAAGCCTCGGCTGATCGGGCACCGCAAGAGCTGAGTGCCGCTTGCCGCCGCCGTGCGTCCGCGGCAGCGTCGTGGTCGGTCGCGCAGTTCCCCGCGCCCCTTTTCAGTCCCTCTTCCGGGCGACCACGAAGACGCGGCGGAACGGGAACGGGGTGCCGTGGTCCGTGGCCGGGTACGCCTCGCGCAGTGCGGCGCGGTAGTCGTCCAGGAAGGCGTCGCGGGTCTCGGGGTCGTCGGCGAGGGCGGTCAGGACGGGGCGCAGGCCGGTGCCCTTCACCCAGTCGAGGACGGGGTCCTCGCCCTGGAGCAGGTGGGTGTACGTCGTCTCCCAGGCGTCGACCGTGCAGCCCAGGGCGCAGAGCCGTTCCAGGTAGGCGGCGGGTGTGAGGACGGCGTCGTCGTGGCGGAGGGCGTCGGTGACGCCGTGCCGTGCCGCGAGGTCGCGCATCAGACGGTGGCTGGGTGCGTCGAAGTTGCCGGGGACCTGGAGGGCGAGGGTGCCGCCCGGGGTGAGGCTCTCGGTCCACCGCGCGAACAGCCCGGTGTGGCCGGGCACCCATTGCAGGGTCGCGTTGCTGATGATCAGGTCGTGGGGTTCGGCGGGTGTCCAGGTGCGGGCGTCGGCGTGGGCGAAGTCGAGGAGGCCGCCGCCGGGGGTGGGGCCCTCGTGCTCGGTGCGGGCCCGGTCGAGCATGTCGGGGGAGTTGTCGTAGCCGGTGATGCGGGCGGTGGGCCAGCGTGCGGCGAGCAGGGCCGTGACGTTGCCGGGGCCGCAGCCGAGGTCGGCGATGCGGGGCCGGCCGGCGGGGAGGCCGGGCACGCGGGCGAGGAGGTCGGCGAAGGGGCGGGCGCGGTGGCCGGCGTGGCGCAGGTACTGGGCGGGGTCCCAGGTGGGCGTGGTCATGTCTCTCACCTTCCCCCGCATATTATCTCGACGTCAAGAGACTCGACATCAAGAGACTTCATGTCGACACAACCACTACACTGATCGTCATGGAGGACGAGGTCGATCGGCTGGTCGCAGCGTGGCGCCGGGAGCGCCCGGACCTCGACGTGGAGCCGCTGGAGGTGCTCAGCCGGGTGAGCCGGCTGGCCCGGCACCTGGACCGGGCACGTCGGCTGGCCTTCTCCGAGCACAGCCTGGAGCCCTGGGAGTTCGACGTGCTGACCGCGCTCAGGCGCGCGGGGACGCCGTACCAGCTCTCCCCCGGCCAGCTGCTGACCCAGACCCTGGTCACGTCCGGCACGATGACGAACCGCATCGACCGGCTCGCCAAGAAGGGCCTCGTGGAGCGGCTGCCCGACCCCAGCGACCGCCGCGGGGTGCTGGTCCGGCTCACCGCCGAGGGACGCGACCGCGCCGACCAGGCCCTCGCCGGGCTGCTGGACCAGGAGCGGGCGATCCTCGCCGAGCTCTCCCGTGCCCAGCGCGGTGAACTGGCCGCCCTGCTACGCCAGCTGACCGCCCCGTTCGACAACATCCCCGGTTAGGTCGACCGGGCCGACGCCCGCCCGGCGCGCGAGGGCGACCGCGGCCAGCGTCGAGTGCACGCCCAGCTTCCCGAGGACGTTCTGCATATGGGTGCGGACGGTGTGCGGGCTGAGGAAGAGGCGCTCGGCGACCGCCTTGCGGCCGAGGCCGGCGACCATGCAGCGCAGCACCTCGCGTTCGCGCGGGGTGAGGGACTCCACCAGGCGTTCGCTCTCGGTGCGGTGCTTGCGCGCGGCCGTCAGTTCACGCAGCACCCCGGTCAGCAGGGCCGGCGGCAGATGCGTCTCGTCACGCAGCACCCCGCGGACGACGGTCAGCAGCCGCGACAGCGAGCAGTCCTTGGCGACCCAGCCGGACGCCCCGGCCTGGAGGGCGAGCGCCGCGCGCCGCGGGTCGTCCTTCTCGGCGAGCACGACCGTACGCACCCCCGGATGGGCGGTCCGCACCCCGGCGACCAGGGAGATCCCGTCGACCGTGCCGTCCTGCGCGCCGTCCGGCACGGGCGCGACGGACGCGACGGGCTGGACGGGCACCGCCGGCCGCACCCCGGCCAGGCCCCCGCCCAGGTCGGCGTCGACGAGCAGCACGTCGTACCGGCGCCCCTCGCCCGCCGCGCGCTCCAGACAGCGCAGCGCGGCCGGGCCGCTGCCCGCCGCGAAGACGTCGACGTCCGGTTCGGCCGCCAGCGCGGCCGCGAGCGACTCGGCGAAGATACGGTGGTCGTCGACGACCAGGACTCGGATGCGTACCACGAAACCCCCTTCCCCGAGCTCCTCAGGAGCAGGGGACACCCCAAAGCCGGGAGAACTACGTCAGACGTGGGCACGACGTCGGAGCGTGAACCGCCGCACGGCCCCTGCCATGCGGAACTGTTACCCCCACTTCGGGTGTCGTACCCGACCGACTCGCCCCCTGAACGGCACCGGCCCCCACCGATGCTGTTCATCAGGGTACGGACGGGGGCGGGCAGCGGAAGGCTATTTGCAGAACTGGCCGCCTGACGCGTTTATGGTGTGCCGCATGTTTCGTATCGAGACGGAAGTCGACAGAGCGCGGCGCGATCTGCTCCGATCCCGGTTGCGCGACACCAACACGGCGGCGTCACCGGTCCTTCGGGCGCTGCGGGGCACTCCGCAGGAACGCGAGAGTCCGCTGCACGTCTGGGCGTCGGACGCGGGGGGCGGTCTGGCGGGCGGGCTGGTGGGGCACACCTGGACGACGTGGCTGCATGTGGCGCTGCTGTGGGTGGACGAGCGGCACCGCGGTACGGGGCTGGGCGGCAGGCTGCTGGCGGAGGCCGAGCGGGCCGCGCGCGAGGAACGGGGCTGTCTGGCGGCCCGGTTGGAGACCTGGGACTTCCAGGCCCCGGAGTTCTACCGGAAGCAGGGGTACGAGGTGGTGTGCGTGATCCCCGACTATCCGCCGGGGATCACCGAGTACACCTTGACCAAGCGCCTCAGCTGAGCCGTCGGGCCCCCGGCGAGGGGACCGCCTCGAACACCCGCGGGGCGGTGAACCCGGCCGCGGCGAAAGCCTCTTCGACCGCCTTGGTGACCGTGCCGGCGTCGGCGGCCTCCACCAGCACGATCGCCGAGCCGCCGAATCCGCCGCCGGTCATCCGCGCGCCGAGCGCTCCGGCGGCCAGCGCGGACTCGACGACCAGGTCCAGTTCGCGGCAGGAGACCCGGAAGTCGTCGCGCAGCGAGGCATGACCCTCGGTGAGGACCGGCCCGATGGCGCGGGTGTCGCCCGACTCCAGCAGCGCCACCACGCGTTCCACGCGCCGGTCCTCGGTGACGACATGGCGCACCAGACGGCGCACCTCCTCGTCGTCGAGCCGGGCGAGGGCGTCGTCCAGTCCGTCGTGGGGGACGTCGCGCAGGGCGTCGACGCCGAGCAGGGCGGCGCCCTTCTCGCAGCCCGCGCGGCGCTTGCCGTACTCGCCCTCGTTGTGGGCGTGCTTGACGCGGGTGTCGACGACCAGCAGCCGCATGCCCTCGGCGGCGAGGTCGAACGGGATCTGCCTGCGCGCCAGGTCGCGGGTGTCGAGGAACAGGGCGTGGCCTTCCTCGCAGCAGGCGGACGCGGTCTGGTCCATGATGCCGGTGGGCGCGCCGACGTAGACGTTCTCGGCGCGCTGGCACAGCCGGGCCAGCTGTCCGGGCTCCAGGCCCAGGCCGAACAGGTCGTTCAGCGCGAGCGCGACCACGACCTCCAGGGCCGCCGACGACGACAGGCCCGCGCCGGCCGGGACGGCCGAGGCGAGATGGACGTCGGCGCCGGTGACAAGGTGCCCGGCCTCGCGCAGCGCCCACACCACACCGGCGGGGTAGGCCGTCCACTCCCGGTCGGACAGCGGGCTCAGCTCGTCCACGCGCAGTTCCACGACGCCGCCGTCGGTGTCGGCCGAGTGCAGGCGCAGGACGCCGTCGTCGCGCCGGGAGACGGCGGCGACGGCGGTGTGCGGCAGCGCGAAGGGCATCACGAAGCCGTCGTTGTAGTCGGTGTGCTCGCCGATCAGGTTGACCCGGCCGGGTGCCGACCAGATTCCGTCGGGCGCGGCCCCGTAGAGCGCGGTGAAGCCGGACCGGACCTCAGGTGCCGCCACTTACTTCTCCCTTGCGATGTGCTGCGCGAACTGCCAGGCGTCGGCGACGATGCCGGCGAGGCCGGGGCGGGACGGGCTCCAGCCGAGCCGCTCGCGGGCGGTCTCGGCGGAGGCCACCAGCACCGCGGGGTCGCCGCCCCGGCGGGGGGCCGCGACCTCGGGGACCGGGTGCCCGGTGACCTTGCGGACGGTGTCGATGACCTCGCGGACGGAGAAACCGTGTCCGTTGCCGAGGTTGCAGATCAGGTGCTCGCCCGGGGCGGCCGCCGTCAGCGCCAGCAGGTGCGCCTCGGCGAGGTCGGCGACGTGGATGTAGTCGCGGACGCAGGTGCCGTCGGGGGTCGGGTAGTCGTCGCCGTAGACGGAGACGGCGTCGCGGCGGCCCTGGGCGACCTGGAGGAGCAGCGGGATCAGGTGCGACTCGGGGTCGTGGCGCTCGCCGCTCTCGCCGTAGGCGCCGGCGACGTTGAAGTAGCGCAGGGACACCGCGGCCAGGCCGTGGGCGGCCGCCTCACCGGTGATCATGTGGTCGACGGCGAGCTTGGAGGCGCCGTAGGGCGAAGTGGGGGCGGTCGGGTCGGTCTCCGTGATCGGGGTGTTCACGGGCTCGCCGTAGGTGGCGGCGGTGGAGGAGAAGACGAGCGTGCGCACGCCCGCCTCGCGCATCGCGCCGAGCAGCGCCATCGTGCCGGCGACGTTGTTGTCCCAGTACTTCTCGGGCTTCACGACCGACTCGCCGACCTGCGAGAACGCGGCGAAGTGCAGCACCGCGTCGTAGGAGGCGTCGAGCCACTTGCCGGCGTCGCGGATGTCGCCCTCGACGAAGGCGGCGCCCGCGGGGACGCCCTCGCGGAAGCCGGTGGAGAGGTTGTCGAGGACCGTGACCTCGTGGCCGGCCTCCAGCAGATGCCGGGCGACCACGCTGCCGACGTACCCCGCCCCACCCGTCACCAGGTACTTCATGAACTCGCTACCTCTCGCAGTCGCTCTGCCGCGCGCTCCGGCGGCACGTCGTTGATGAACACACTCATGCCGGACTCGGAACCCGCGAGAAACTTCAGCTTGCCGGGAGTCCTTCTGACGGTGAAGAGCTCCAGGTGGAGTGCGAAGTCGTCGCGGCCGACGCCGTCGAACTCCTCCAGCGCGCCGAACGGCGCCTGGTGCCAGGCGGCGATGTACGGCGTGGGGGACTGGCCCTCACCGAAGACCCGGTCGAAGCGCCTCAAGAGTTCCAGATAGACCTTGGGGAACTCTGTGCGCGCGGCCTCGTCGAGGGCGAGCAGGTCGGGCACCCGGCGGCGGGGGTAGAGGTGGACCTCGTAGGGCCAGTGCGCGGCGTACGGCACGAACGCGGCCCAGTGCTCACCCTCCAGGACGACCCGCCCGCCGGCGAGTTCACCTTCCAGGACGGAGTCGAAGAGGTTCCCGCCGCCGGTCGCCTCCTTGTGCGCGGCCACCTGGCGCAGCATCAGGGCGGTGCGAGGCGTGGTGAAGGGGTAGGCGTAGATCTGCCCGTGGGGATGCTGGAGCGTCACACCGATCTCGGCGCCGCGGTTCTCGAAGCAGAACACCTGCTCGACGGAGGGCAGGTGGGACAGCTCCGACGTGCGGTCGGTCCAGGCGTCCAGGACCAGCCGTACCTGTTCCTCGGTGAGGTCGGCGAAGGCCGCGGTGTGGTCGGAGGTGAAGCAGACCACCTCGCAGCGGCCGGCGTCGCCGGCGAGGGAGGGGAAGCGGTTCTCGAAGACGACGACGTCGTACGAGGAGTCCGGGATCTCGCTGAGCCGTCCGCCCTGCGAGGGGCACAGCGGGCACTCGTCGGCGGGCGGGTGGTAGGTGCGCCCCTGCCGGTGCGAGGCCACGGCGACGCTGTCGCCGAGCAGCGGATCGCGCCGTACCTCCGAAGTCGTGACGGTGGGCTCCAGCGGGCGCCGGTCGACCGCGTCGCGCACCGAGTCGTCCCGCAGGTCGTAGTAGATGAGCTCACGACCGTCGGCCAAGCGGGTCGAGGTCTTCTTCACCGCGACTCTCCATCCGTACACGAGACATGTGTGCACAAGGTCGTTCACACACAGGACAAGGCTTCAAACAGAACCGAACACATCAAAGCACAAATCCCCACGCCGGTCACCATCACAACCAAACAAAGAACACCATTCAAGGTGAGGTCCGGATGCCCGTCCGTCTCGCGGCAGAGCTGCGGCCGCCCGGTCTGTTCCTCCTGGCGTGGCGGAAGCCACGGCCCGCCGCCGGACACCTCGGAGACCGACGGGCCCGGGTGACAGCACGAGGGGCCGGGACCGTCGGACGGTCCCGGCCCCTCTCCCTGCCGTCGCTCCACGCGCAGCCGGTCGCATCGCGCGGCAGGTCCACGGCCTGCGCCCGGACCCGGGCGTGGTGCCCGTCGGCCTTCATGTCCTGCACGGGCGGCGCGGCGAAGGCGCACGCCGCCCCGGAGCGGTCAGACGTCCGACGGGCGCGGCACCTGCGGAACGGAGGCCGCCCGGTCCAGCAGGCCCGTGCGGGCCGCCAGCGCCGCCGCCTCCAGCCGGGACCCCACCCCGAGCTTCATCAGCACGCGCTGGACGTGCGTACGGGCGGTGGAGGGGGCGATGCCCATCCCCGCCGCGATCAGCCGGGTGTCCTCGCCGTCCGCGACCCGGACCAGCACCTCCACCTCGCGCGGCGTCAGCATCTCCAGCAGCCGCCGGCCCTCGTCGTCGGGCTGGGCGGCGGGGTTGAGCAGCTCGCCGAACGCGCCCTGCAGCAGCTGGGGCGCCACCGCGGCCTCACCCTGGCGGGCCTTCATGATCGCCCGCTCGACGCCCTCGATCCGCTCGTCGTGCCGCACATAGCCGGAGGCGCCCGCGGCGAAGGCCGCCGCGATGCCCCGCGGGCTCGGCACCGGGCCCAGCACCACCACCGCCACCTGCGGGCGCTCCCGCTTGATCCGTGCCACGGGGTCGAACGCCCCCGGCTCCGCCGGTGTCCCCGTCCCCAGCAGGCACACCTCGGGTGCCCGCGCGATCACCAGCTCCGCCGCGCCCGCCGCGGGCGCCGCCGCCGCGAGCACCCGGTGCCCGCGCAGTTTCAGCGCCGAGGCCAGTGCCTCGGCCAGCAGACGGTGGTCGTCGACCACCATGAGCCGCACTCCCATCGAGAACCCCCCAGTTCCCCCCATTGGATGTCCCGGAAGCTACACGCTTGTTCGACGTCGCGCTCCCCCTACCGGCGAGAAGTGCCCCGGATCGTGGAAATTCCGTTCATACGACGGTGTCGCACGCCGACGCGCGAGACCCCGCCCCTGAACAGGGACGGGGTCTTCGTGCAACGGTTCGAGCCGGCTTCGCCCGCTCGTCCGGTCTACGGGCTCAGCCCGCGCGGAAGGCGACCAGGAGGTAGTCGGTCTCCCCGCCGATGGATCCCAGGCTGCTGGCGTAGACGTCCGACATGAACAGCCGGCCCTGGGAGTAGCGGATCTCCGCGTGGTTGGGCAGGAACCGGGCCTCCGTGTCACGGACCTTGTCGTCGCCCGGGTTCTCCAGCAGCTTGGTCTGCTCGAAGGAACCGCCGTCGATGCTGACGACCTGGCCGCCCTTGTCGTAGGGCGGGGCCTTGTAGGCGATCAGGTTCGGGCCGTCCATGCGCAGCGGCCACAGCCGGTAGTTCTCCCCGGCGTCCGCGCGCTGGCCGGTCTCCTTGCCGGTGGCGAGGTCGAAGGCGACGACCTCGTTGGTGTACTCGTGCTCCTCGGTCGCCAGGTACAGCCGGCCGTTGCCGACGACCACACCTGCGCAGTCCTCGACCTTCGAGATGGTCTCGCACTCGCTCGCGTACTTGTCGTCGGGCGCCGAGACACGGGCGAGCAGCTTGCCCGTCTTGTTGTCGATGGAGAAGAAGTCGAGGATGGAGGGCGCGTCGCTGGTGATGTCACCGGCCTCGGCGGCCACCACCAGCGGGTCGGTGGAGACGATGCCGGCGTACTCGATGCCGCCGTCCATCTTGTACTCGGAGATCACCTTCCCGGACTTCGGGTCGATGGTCTGCACATGGAGGGTGCGGTTGCCGTACTGGCCGCACTTGCGCAGCGCGACCAGCTTCGGTCCGCCGCCGTAACCGGCGTCGTAGCAGGTGTCGGTCGCCTTCGGCGCCCACAGCTGCTTGCCGGTGACGAGGTCGAAGGCGCCGCCGCCGCTGGTGCCGCCCACGGCGACCGTGGAGCCGCTGACGGTGACATTGTCGAGGTGGATCTCCTGGTCACCGACCTTGAGCGACTTCTGCCACAGCTTGGTGCCCGCCTGCAGGTCGATCGCCGCGATCTGGGTGCAGCCCTCGGAGGAGCTGACCGCGGGCATCCGCGGCTGGAAGGCGACGGCCACCTTGCCGCCGTCGCCGACGAACTGGCCGGCCTCGCACACCGGGCCGGGCAGCTTCACCGTCCACTTCTCGGTGCCCTTGTCTAGGTCGTAGCCGACGACCTCGGCGACGCCGCTCTTGGCGTACACCGTGTCCGTCAGCCAGGAGCCCTCGACGACGACGGTCTCGTTCTTGCGCACCTTGGGCATCGGCACCTGGAAGAGCACCTTGGAGGCCGGGTCGGAGGGCGCCTTCTCGGTCGCCTCGCCCGTGCCGCCGCCGCCCTTCTCGTCACCGCCCCCGCCGCCGTCCTTGCCGTCCCCGCCCTCGTCGCCACCGCCGCCGGTGCCGCCGCTGGAGCCGGCCGTGTCCTTCTTGCCGTCGTCGGCGGCGGAGCCCGCGTACCAGATGCCGCCGCCGATGATCAGGGCGATCGCCACGACGGCCGAGACGATGATCGCCAGCTGCGCGTTGATCCTCCGCCCGCCGGACGGCTGCCCGGCCTGCGGACCCACCATCGGGACCGTCGCCTGCGGGTAGCCGTAGCCGGGCTGCTGCCCGTAGGCGCCGGGCTGCTGGGCGTACGGGTTCGGCTGGCCGCCGTAGGGGGCGGGCTGGCCGGGGTAGCCGTAACCGGGCTGCGGCGGAGCCGTGTGCGGGTAGCCGTAGCCGGGCTGCGGCTGGGGCGGCTGCGGGGCGCCCGGCGCCTGGGGCGCGCCGAAGCCCGGCGGCTGCGCCGGGGGCGGGGTCTGCGGGGCGGGGCCCGGCGCGGGAGGCGTGGCCGGCGGCGGGGTCTGCGGCGGCTGCGGAGCGCCGAAACCGGGCTGCTGCGGCGGCTGGTCCTGCGGCGGCTGGCCGGGCGGCGGGGGCGGCGTGGTCATGGTGTGAGTACCTCGTGGGAACGGAACGGGGGCGAGGGCGGACGACGAGTGATCGTTCGGGTGCCGGACGCCGTGCGGGCGGGCCGGGTCACTTGCCGAAGACGATCATCAGCTTCTCCCTGGCCTCGTCGTTGCCGGTGAGCCGGGTCGCCGCCAGGTACAGACGGCCGCCGCTCCAGCGCAGGTCGCGGGAGAAGAAGCTGTCCTCGACGGAGGACGCGCCGGAGGGGTTCTGCAGGACGGTCACCGGCGTGTGCGCCTTGCCCGCGGCCGGGACCGACACGACCCGGCCGCCGGTCTCGTACGACGGCTCCACGTAGGCGACGAGGTTCCCGCCCTCGACCGCCAGCGGCGTGATGGGCTCCTCCGTGGGGGACTTCACCCGCCACTTCTCCTTGCCGGTGGCCAGGCTGAACGCGAGGACCTCGTTGGCGCCGCCTGAGGTGTCGGTCGGCAGATAGAGGGTGTCGCCGCCGACGGCGACGCCCTGACAGCCGGTCAGGTCGCGCTGGAGAACGGTGAAGCCGCACTCGGGGGTGAAGGACTCCTTCGTCGAGACCTGGGAACGGAGCTTGCCCGCCGCCGTGAAGGTGGCGATGTTCCAGGTGTCCTTGTCCTCGTTCTCGCTGTAGACCACCAGCGGGTTCACCGACAGGGTCCGGTTGATCCGGTAGCCCTTGTCGTACTTGAACGTCCACCTGGCCTTGCCGGTCCTCGGGTCGAGCTCCTGGATCTCCTCGTGCTCGGTCTTGCCGCCGAGGTCGCAGGAGGCGACGGAGTAGAGCTTGCCGCTGCCGCCCGCGAACGCGCTCGGGTAGCAGGACTCGCCGTACTTCTTCTTCTCGAAGAGCTGCTTGCCGGTCCGCACGTCGTAGGCCACGCCCGACTGCGAGCGGCCCACCACCAGCGTGTCACCGGCCAGCGTCAGCTCGATGGTGATCGCGCTGTCGAACAGCGCGCCGTCGGCGACCTTGCCGCTCCAGCCCTTCTCGCCCGTGTTCAGGTCGACCTGCTGGATCTGGTTGCACTTGGCGTTGCGGCTGGCGCCGCTCATGTACGCCACGACGATCTTGTCGTCGGACGACTTCTGCGAGGTCGCCGCACAGATCTTCTGCGGGAAGGTGACGGGGTCCCAGGTCGGCCTGCCGTCGGCGACGTCGTAGGCGAAGAGCTGCTTGTAGGCGGCCTTCACCGCGGTCTTGTCGTTGATCCACATGCCCTCGGCGTCGGCGCCGGAACCGGGGGCGTCGGGCGCCTCCTTGTACCAGAGCACCTTCGCCTCGCCGGGCTTGCGGCCCGCGTTGAGGTCCTCCTCGCCGTCGCCGCCGTCGCCGCTGCCGTCGCCGGGGTTGACCGGGGCGTCGGTCGCGGTCGGCTTGGCGTCGTCGCTCTTGTGGGCGACCGGCTTCTTGTCCTTGCCCTTGTCTCCGTCGACGTCGCGCGTCACCGCGAACACCGTGCCGCCGACGACGAGCAGCGCGGCCACCGCCGCGCCGATGATCATCGCGGGCCTGCCCTTGAAGGGGTTGCGGGAACCGCCGCCCGGGGGCGGGGGCACCGGCGCACCCGGGTACTGCGGCTGCTGCGGATGGCCGTGACCGGGCTGCTGGCCGTACGGGCCGGGCTGCGGGGGCTGGCCGTACGGGCCGGGCTGACCGTAGGGGCCGGGCTGGGCGTAGGGACCCGGCTGGGCGTAGGGACCGGGCTGCGGGGGCTGGCCGTAGGGACCCGGCTGGGCGTACGGGCCGGGCTGCTGCGGATAGCCGTAACCGGGCTGCGGGGCCGGCGGGGTGTGGGGCGGCTGGGCCGGGGTCTGAGGCGGCGTCTGGGGTGCGCCGAAGCCGCCGCCCTGCGGCGGCTGGTCCTGCGGTGCTCCGAAACCGCCGGGCTGCGGCGGCTGGTCGGGCGGCTGAGTCATCAGCGTCTTCCCCCTCGTTCACTGATTTTTAGCCACGCCCTGGTACGTGATGGCCCCAGAGCCGTTCTTCTCAGACGGCCCTTTCTATCACTGCCCACCGACAGTCAAGAGGCCCGGTTCCTCCCCTGTTCCCAAGGGAGGACCGGGCCGTGATGGGTCCGTTACGCGCCTTCACGCCCCCTTCACGCGCCGCGCGCCACCTCCTCGCGCGCCGGTGTCCGGGGCAGGCCCGGACGGTCAGGCGTCCTCGGCCAGTTCCAGCCAGCGAAGCTCCAGTTCCTCGCGCTCCCCGCCCAGCGCGCGCAGTTCCGCGTCGAGTTCGGCGACCTTCGCGAAGTCGGTGGCGTGCTCGGCGATCCGCGCGTGCAGCCCGGCCTCCTTCTCGGAGACCTTGTCCAGCTGCCGCTCGATCTTCTGGAGCTCCTTCTTGGCGGCACGCTGGTCGGCGGCGCTCTTCTCCGCGGCCGGCCTCGGCGCGGCGACCGGGGCGCTCGCGGCGGCCGCCTCCTCCATGGCCCGGCGCCGCTCCAGGTACTCGTCGATGCCGCGCGGCAGCATCCGCAGCGTGGAGTCGCCGAGCAGGGCGTACACCTTGTCGGTGGTGCGCTCGACGAAGAACCGGTCGTGGGAGATGACGATCATCGAGCCGGGCCAGCCGTCGAGGACGTCCTCCAGCTGGGTGAGGGTCTCGATGTCGAGGTCGTTGGTGGGCTCGTCGAGGAACAGGACGTTGGGCTCGTCCATCAGCAGCCGCAGCAGCTGGAGGCGGCGGCGCTCACCGCCGGACAGGTCGCCGACCGGCGTCCACTGCTTCTCCTTGCTGAAGCCGAACGTCTCGCACAGCTGACCCGCCGTCATCTCGCGGCCCTTGCCCAGGTCGACGCGCTCACGCACCTGCTGCACGGCCTCCAGCACCCGCAGGGCGGGGTTGAGTTCGGCGACCTCCTGGGAGAGGTAGGCCAGCTTCACCGTCCTGCCGACGGCGATCCGGCCGCCGGCCGGCTGGGCCTCGCCCTCGGTGCGGGCCGCGTCGGCCATCGCCCGCAGGAGGGAGGTCTTGCCCGCGCCGTTGACACCGACCAGGCCGATGCGGTCGCCCGGGCCGAGCTGCCAGGTGACGTGCTCCAGCAGCGTCTTGGGCCCGGCCTGGACGGTGATGCCCTCCAGGTCGAACACGGTCCTGCCGAGCCGCGAGGAGGCGAACTTCATCAGTTCGCTGCTGTCGCGGGGCGGCGGCACGTCCTTGATCAGCTCGTTGGCCGCCTCGACCCGGAAGCGGGGCTTGGACGTGCGGGCCGGGGCGCCCCGGCGCAGCCACGCCAGCTCCTTGCGGACCAGGTTCTGCCGCTTGACCTCCTCGGTCGCGGCGATCCGCTCACGCTCGGCCCGCGCGAAGACGTAGTCGGAGTACCCGCCCTCGTACTCGTACACGGCACCGCGCTGCACGTCCCACATGCGCGTGCAGACCTGGTCCAGGAACCAGCGGTCGTGCGTGACGCACACCAGCGCCGAGCGCCGCTCGCGCAGATGCCGGGCCAGCCAGGCGATGCCCTCGACGTCGAGGTGGTTGGTGGGCTCGTCGAGCACGATCAGGTCGTGGTCCTCGATGAGCAGCTTGGCCAGCGCGATACGGCGCCGCTCGCCGCCGGAGAGCGGGCCGATGACGGTGTCCAGGCCCTTGGGGAAGCCCGGCAGGTCCAGTCCGCCGAACAGCCCGGTCAGCACGTCACGGATCTTGGCGTTGCCCGCCCACTCGTGGTCGGCGAGGTCCCGGATGACCTCGTGCCGGACGGTCGCCTCCGGGTCGAGGGAGTCGTGCTGCGTGAGCACGCCCATCCGCAGCCCGCCGGCCTGCGTGACCCGGCCCGAGTCGGCCTCCTCCAGCTTGGCCAGCATGCGGATCAGCGTCGTCTTGCCGTCGCCGTTGCGGCCGACCACACCGATGCGGTCGCCCTCGGACACGCCCAGGGAGATCCCGTCGAGGAGGGCACGGGTGCCGTACACCTTGCTGACGTTCTCGACATTGACCAGGTTGACGGCCATTTCACTCCTGCCCGGGCGGATGGATCGACCATCCAGAGTAGTCGGCCTTCAGCCCCCGTCCCGCTGCTCCTCGCGGCGCCGCAGGCAGGAGGAGACCGCGAGCACCGGCAGGGACTCCTGCGCCAGGCCGGCCTCCAGGGGACCGATGTGGCTCTCCGCCGCCGCACAGCGCGGGTCGTCGCGCTCGGCCAGGGCCGGGCGGCGGCACCGGCGTCCAGCAGATCGCGCACCTCGTCGATGTCGCCCTGCCGTACGGCGGTGGCCAGCCGTGCCGTGTCGTCGGACGTCACCTCGGACGGCCTCCCCCCTGTGTCGTCCCGGAGCCGTGCGTGTTCTCCCCCGCGCCGGCTACCGGACGATCGTGGCGCCCTCGGTCGGGGCCTGGGCGGTGCGCACCGTACGGCAGGTGCCCGAGGCGCGCAGGGCGTCCGCGATCTTCTCAGCCGATCCGGGGTCCCGGGCGAGGAACGCGGTGGTGGGGCCGGATCCGGAGACCAGGGCCGCCAGGGCGCCCGCGTCCCGGCCGGCCGCCAGGGTGCCGGCCAGCTCGGGGAAGAGGGACAGCGCGGCCGGCTGGAGGTCGTTGGAGACGGCGGCGGCCAGCGCGTCGGGGTCGCCCTTGGCGAGGGCCCGCAGCAGCTCGGGGGAGGCGACCGGCTCGGGGACGTCGAGGCCCTCGGTCAGCCGGTCGAACTCCCGGAACACCGCCGGTGTGGACAGGCCCCGCCCGGCCATCGCGAACACCCAGTGGAAGGTGCCGCCGACCTCCAGGACGGTCAGCCTCTCGCCGCGGCCCACCCCGAGGGCGGCCCCGCCGACGAGGCTGAACGGCACGTCGCTGCCCAGCTCGGCGCAGATCTCCAGCAGTTCCTCGCGCGAGGCGCCCGTGCCCCACAGCGCGTCGCAGGCCAGCAGCGCGCCCGCGCCGTCCGCGCTGCCGCCCGCCATGCCGCCGGCCACCGGGATGTCCTTGGCGATGTGGAGGTGCACGTCGGCCCTGCGGCCGTACCGTCCGGCCAGGGCGAGCGCGGCGCGCGCGGCGAGGTTGCTCTCGTCCAGGGGGACCTGGTGCGCGTCGGGGCCCTCGCAGGTGACGCGGAGGGCGTCGGCGGGAGTGACGGTGATCTCGTCGTACAGTCCGACCGCGAGGAAGACGTTGGCCAGGTCGTGGAAGCCGTCGGGGCGGGCGGCACCGACCGCCAGCTGGACGTTGACCTTGGCCGGGACGCGTACGGTGACGCTCACTTACCGGGTCTCCTTGTGCTCGGCGATGCGGGCGAACTCCTCGACGGTCAGCGACTCCCCGCGCGCCTGCGGCGAGACCCCGGCCGCGACGAGGGCCGCCTCGGCGGCGGCCGCGGAGCCGGCCCAGCCGGCGAGTGCCGCGCGCAGCGTCTTGCGCCGCTGGGCGAAGGCCGCGTCGACGACGGCGAAGACCTCCTCCCGGGTGGCCTCGGTCTTGAGCGGCTCGGTGCGGCGGGTGAGGGCGACCAGTCCGCTGTCGACGTTCGGCGCGGGCCAGAAGACGTTGCGGCCGATGGCGCCGGCCCGCTTGACCTCCGCGTACCAGTTCGCCTTCACGGACGGCACGCCGTACACCTTCGACCCGGGCGCGGCGGCGAGCCGGTCGGCGACCTCGGCCTGCACCATCACCAGGGTGCGTTCGATGCTCGGGAAGGTGGCGAGCATGTGCAGCAGCACGGGCACGGCCACGTTGTACGGGAGGTTCGCCACCAACGCCGTCGGCGCCGGGCCCGGCAGCTCGGCGACGTGCATCGCGTCGGAGTGCACCAGCGCGAACCGGTCGGCCCGCTGCGGCATGCGCGCCGCGATCGTCGCGGGCAGCGCGCTCGCCAGCACGTCGTCGATCTCGACGGCCGTGACCCGGTCGGCCGCCTCCAGCAGCGCCAGGGTGAGGCTCCCGAGCCCCGGGCCGACCTCGACGACCACGTCGTCGGGCCGGACCTCGGCGGTCCGCACGATACGGCGGACCGTGTTGGCGTCGATCACGAAGTTCTGGCCGCGCTGCTTGGTGGGGCGCACGCCGAGCGCGGCCGCGAGTTCACGGACGTCGGCGGGCCCGAGAAGGGCGTCGGGGGTGGGGCTGCTCACGGCACCAGGGTACGGGGGCCGGCCGGCCCGCCCGCACGGCTCACCCGCGCAGCCGTGCCCCGCAGTGCGGCCAGGGGCTCGCGCCGCGCCGCAGGTACAGCTTCTTCGCGCGGACGGTCTGCTCGGCCGCGGGGGCGTCCTGCGGGCGGCCGGAGCCGCCGAGGCTCTGCCAGGTCCGGGTGTCGAACTGGTAGAGGCCGCCGTACGTGCCCGACGGGTCGACCGCGTCCGGCCGTCCGCCCGACTCGCAGACGGCGAGGCTCTGCCAGTCGAGGTGGTCGGCGCCCTGCGCGGAGACCGGCAGCGGCCTGGTGCCGACCTTCACCACCCGGCTGACCGGCTCGCGCACCAGCTCGACGCCGACCCTGCGCGGTCTCTGCCGTACGCCGTTGACCGTGCGCAGGTGGTACGTCACCCGGCGCAGGCCCGGCTGTCCGGCGCGCTCGACCACCTCCGTGCCCCGGAACAGCGTCGGGTCCTGCGTCCGTTCGACCCGGAACGGGAGGTACTCGTCGCGGGTCTCCCGCGTGCCGGTGATCCGCAGCACGGTCACGGTCTGGCCGTCCCTCGGGAAGCTGCTCTGCGGGACGGACGTCGCGTCCTGTCCGTGCAGGGTGATCCCCGCCTCCGCGACGGCCTCGCGGACGGTCGCCGCGTTGGTGCGGACGGTGCGGGCCCGGCCGTCCGCCATGATCGTGACGGAGCGCTCCGTGCGGACGTCGAGCGCCAGGCCCTCCCGTCCGATCGGCCGGGAGCGCGAGGCCGACAGGTACGCGCCCTCCGCCCGCACGCCCAGCTGTCTGAGCGCCCGGTCCACCGTGTGCTCCGTCGTCCAGACCTCGCGGCGGTGTCCGTCGAGGGTGAGCACCAGCGGGCGCCCGTAGCGCACCACGACCTCGTCGCCGCTGACGAGGTCGGTGCCGGGGGCGGGCGCCACGACGTCGTGCGCGCCGACCTCCACGCCCTGCTGCGCCAGCAGTTCGGTGACGTCGTCGGCGAAGGTGTGCAGGGTGCGGGAGTGTCCGTCGACGCTCAGTTCCACGGCCTTGTCCTTGGCGACGAAGGCGGAGGTGCCGCCCGCCAGGAAGGCGACGACCAGGGCCTGCGGCAGCAGCCGGCGCACGGGCCCGTCGCCGAGCAGCGGACCCGCGGTCCTGCGCCGTCGCGCGGCACGCCGTCCGCCCCCGGGGCGCCCGGCGCCGTCGGGCGCCTCCTGCCGCGCGGCCGCGGGCCCCGCCTGCCGGCGCGGTGCCGGTTCGCGGGCCTCGTGGGCGGGGACGTAGGTGTCGGCGCCCGGTACGTACGCCGGGGGGTGCGGGCCCGGGGCCGACGCGAGCGTCGGGGTGTGCGGGCCCGGGGCCGGGGTGTGCCCGGGGGCGCGCGCCGCGAAGGACGGCGGTGTGTACGTCTCGCCGTAGCCCAGGGTGTCGGCGGTGTGCGGGTCGAAGGGCTCGAAGGGCTCGAAGCCGGGATGCGGTTCGTACCCGGGGGTGTGCGCGCAGCGCTCGTCGCGCAGGTACGGCGAATCGCTCACGCCGACACGCTCCAGAGGGGCCAGAGGGGTCCGGATCGGGCCCCCAGAACCTAGCGGAGCGATCGTCACTCTCCAAAGCGACGCGACTACCCGGCGTGATGACGGGGGTGTCAGTAACCGAAGGCGCGTGCGGTGTTCGCCGCGAGTGCCGTCGCCAGCGCGTCCTCGCCGATGCCGCGCACGGCGGCCATGGCGCGGACCGTGACCGGAACGAGATACGGGGCGTTGGGCCGTCCGCGGTACGGGGCGGGCGTGAGGAAGGGCGCGTCCGTCTCCACGAGGACGAGTTCCAGCGGCGCCACCACGAGGGCGTCGCGCAGGTGCTGGGCGTTCTTGAAGGTGACGTTGCCGGCGAAGGACATGTAATAGCCGGCTGCCGCGCAGATCTCCGCCATCCCGGCGTCGCCGGAGTAGCAGTGGAAGACGGTGCGCTCCGGGGCACCCTCCTCCTTCAGCACGCGCAGGACGTCGGCGTGGGCGTCGCGGTCGTGGATGACGAGGGCCTTGCCGTGCCGCTTGGCGATCTCGATGTGGGCGCGGAAGGAACGCTCCTGTGCGGCCCTGCCCTCCTCGCCGGTGCGGAAGTGGTCCAGGCCGGTCTCGCCGACGCCCTTGACCTGGGGCAGCGCGGCGAGCCGGTCGATCTCGGCGAGCGCCTCGTCCAGGCCCGCTTCGCCGCCGGGCCGGCGCGCGCCCTGCCGGGACCAGCCGTCGGGGTCGCCGTGGACGATGCGCGGGGCCTCGTTGGGGTGCAGGGCGACGGCCGCGTGGACGGCGTCGTGGGCCGCGGCGGTCTCTGCGGCCCAGCGTGAGCCGGCCACGTCGCAGCCGACCTGCACGACGGTCGTCACACCGACCGACGCCGCCTTCGCCAGGCCCTCCTCGACCGTGCCGGACTGCATGTCGAGGTGGGTGTGGGAGTCGGCGACGGGCACCGCCAGGGGCGCGGGCAGCGGCGGCGCGGCGTTCTTGTCGGTGGCGTTCGAAGGCATGTCCCGATCCTACGGAAGGGGCATGCCGTGCCGTCCCCGTGCCTCAGCCGGCCTTGCGGTGGAAGGGGTGCAGAAGGTCCGAGAGGTGCCAGCGGTGGCGGTCCCCGCTCTCCTGGCCGGTGCGGGGGCGGTCCGCGTTCAGGACCAGGGCCACCTGTCCCGCGCGCATGATGCGCACCACCCTGCTGTCGCAGTTCTCGCACAGGGGCCGGCTCAGCGGGGAGGGGACCTTGTGGCCGTCGGCGACGTAGGTGACGGACCGACGGCCTTCGGCGTCGCGGTGGTGCTCGATCACGTACGACTGCTCCCAGCCGTGTCCGCAGTGCATGCAGGCGAAGGAGTAGGACTCGTGGGCGACAGGGACAGCGGGTGCGATCTCGGTCATGCCGGCTCCTGGTGAGGTCCGCGGCGGGCGGGGACCCGTGCGTCCCCGACAACCCCCTCGGCCAGTGCACTCCTGCGCCGGGCCGGGCGCGACGGGCCTGTCGAGTATTGGCGCCGTCTTGGGCGTTCCTTGCCGCAGCGCCCCAGCTCGCAGGCTTCCGCTTTGCCTGTCGTGCTCCGCCCTTTGCCCAGAAATCAGCCACCCGCAGGCGTATCGATCACGCCCCGGCGTTCTTCGCCGCGACGACCGCGTCGAACACCTCCCGCTTGGGCAGGCCCGCCTCCGCGGCGACCGCCGCGATGGCCTCCTTGCGCCGTTCCCCGGCTTCCTCGCGCACCCGTACCCGGCGGACGAGTTCGGCCGCGTCGAGCGTCTCCGGGCCCCGCTCGGGCGCCCCCTCCACCACGACGGTGATCTCCCCGCGCACGCCCTCGGCGGCCCACGCGGCCAGCTCGGCCAGCGGGCCGCGCCTGACCTCCTCGTAGGTCTTGGTCAGCTCGCGGCAGACGGCGGCACGCCGGTCGGCGCCGAAGACCTCGGCCATCGCGGCGAGGGTGTCGTCGAGCCGGTGCGGCGCCTCGAAGTAGACCAGGGTGCGGCGTTCCTCCGCGACGTCCCGCAGCCGGGTGAGCCGCTCGCCGGCCTTGCGCGGGAGGAACCCCTCGAAGCAGAAGCGGTCGACGGGCAGCCCGGACAGGGCGAGCGCGGTGAGCACGGCGGACGGACCGGGCACGGCGGTGACGCGGACGTCCTTCTCCACGGCGGCGGCGACCAGCCGGTAGCCGGGGTCGGACACGGACGGCATGCCGGCGTCGGTGACCAGCAGCACGCGGGCGCCGCCGAGGAGCTCCTCGACCAGTTCGGGGGTACGGGCCGCCTCGTTGCCCTCGAAGTACGACACCACGCGGCCCTTGGGGGTCACGCCCAGCGCCTGGGTCAGCCGGCGCAGCCGGCGTGTGTCCTCGGCGGCGACGACGTCGGCGCCGGCCAGCTCCTCGGCCAGCCGGGGCGGCGCGTCCGCGGTGTCGCCGATGGGGGTGCCCGCCAAAACAAGGGTTCCAGTCACCCCTCCATCCTCCCAAAGGCGGCCCCCGCCCCTTCCCGGAACCACCGCGGCGGCGGCCCGGGGGCGGGCGGAGGACCGCGCGGGGGCGGACCGCAGGGGGGGTTCGGGGGGATTCGAGGGGGCTTTCGGGTGGCTCGGGCGTCCCACCCGTCCGACGCATACGTCGCATGCACGGGACTCACACAGAACGTTTCCCTACGATGGCGCGGTGACCAGTACCGCGTCCTCCGCGCCCTCGACGGACCTCCGCCACGAGCAGGACCCGCACGACCGGCGGCCGTCGTGGCAGCAGCGGCTGCGGCAGTTCGGCCACCGGGCGGAGCCCGCGGCCGACGTCCGGGACCGGCTGGTGCCGCCGTACGTCGAACCCTCGCCCCGGATCTGGGCGGTGCTCGGCGTCCCGCCCACCCTCGCCGGGCGGATCGGCCGGCTCTCCGGCTGGGGCGGCCCGCTGCTGGTGACGCTGCTGGCGGGCCTGCTGCGGTTCTGGAACCTCGGCAGCCCCAAGGCGGTGATATTCGACGAGACGTACTACGCGAAGGACGCCTGGGCGCTCGTCCACCGCGGCTTCGAGGTCAACTGGGACAAGAACGCCAACGACCTGGTGCTGTCGTCGGGCGGCCATGTGCCGATCCCGACGGACGCGGCGTACGTGGTGCATCCGCCGGTCGGCAAGTACGTCATCGGCCTGGGCGAGCTGATCTTCGGGTTCGACCCGTTCGGGTGGCGGTTCATGACCGCGCTGCTCGGCACGCTGTCGGTGCTGATGGTGTGCCGGGTCGGACGGCGGCTGTTCCGCTCGACCTTCCTGGGCTGCCTCGCGGGCGCGCTGCTCGCGGTGGACGGGCTGCACTTCGTGATGAGCCGCACCTCGCTGCTCGACGGGGTGCTGATGTTCTTCGTCCTGGCGGCGTTCTGCTGTCTGGTCGTCGACCGCGACAAGGCGCGCGAGCGGCTCGCCGCGGCGCTGCCGGCCGACGCCGACGGGCTGGTCCGTCCGAACGCCCTGGTCGCGGACACCGCGCGGCTGGGCCTGCGGCCGTGGCGCTGGACGGCGGGCGTGATGCTGGGTCTGGCCATCGGCACGAAGTGGAACGGCCTGTACTTCCTGGCCGCGTTCGGGATCATGACCGTGCTGTGGGACGTCGGCTCCCGCAAGGTCGCGGGGGCCCGCCGTCCGTACGCGGCGGTGTTCAAGTACGACCTGGGTCTCGCGTTCCTCGCGACCGTGCCGGTCGCCGTGCTCACCTACCTCCTGTCGTGGACCGGCTGGATCCTGTCCCCGTCCGACGGCAGCGGCGGCTACTACCGCGACTGGGCCTCCAAGGACGGCCGGAGCAGCGACTGGTCGTGGCTGTTCCCGGACTGGTGGCGCAGCCTGTGGCACTACGAGACCCAGGTGTACGACTTCCATGTGCACCTGTCCTCGCCGCACACGTACCAGTCCAATCCGTGGAGCTGGATCGTGCTGGGCCGGCCGGTGTCGTACTTCTACGAGTCCCCGGCACCCGGCCAGGACGGCTGTCCGGCGGACGCGGGCGACAAGTGCGCGCGCGAGGTGCTGGCCCTGGGCACGCCGGTGCTGTGGTGGGTGGGCGCTTTCGCGCTGCTGTACGTGCTGTGGCGCTGGTTCTTCCGCCGCGACTGGCGTGCCGGGGCGATCGCCTGCGCGATCGTGGCCGGATATCTGCCCTGGTTCTTCTTCCAGGAACGCACGATCTTCTACTTCTACGCCGTCGTCTTCGTGCCGTTCCTGTGCCTGGCGGTGGCGATGCTGGTGGGTGCGCTGGTGGGACCGCCGGGCTCGACCGACGCGCGCCGGGTGGCCGGCTCGACCGGGGCGGGCGTGCTGGTGCTGCTGATCGCCTGGAACTTCATCTACTTCTGGCCGATCTACACCGGCCAGGCGATCCCCATAGACGACTGGCGGTCACGGATGTGGCTGGACACCTGGGTGTAGGCGGTCTCCGTTCGGCCAACAAAGCCGGGCGCCGGTGCCTGTTGTCGGCGCCGCCCCTTACAGTGCACAGGAAGCCGAAACGGGGGACACGGGAGGGACCGGACGATGCGCAAGGGGGCCAAGAGGGCGGTCATCGGCTCGGTGTTCGCCCTGATGCTGGGCGGCGCCGGGTACGGGACGCTCACCATCGTCTCGGCGGTGAGCGACGACGGCTCGGGTCCGGGGACGACGTCCGAGAAGAGCGGACCGCCCGACAAGGACGAGGTCGCCGACACCACCGAGGCGTTCTTCGAGGCGTGGGAGCAGGGCCGGGGCGCGAGAGCCGCGTCGTTCACGAACAACGCGTCGGCGGCCGAGCCGGTCCTGACGTCCTTCGGCGGCAGCGGGCATCTCACCGACGTGACCATCACTCCCGGCACGGCGCAGGGCACCACCGTCCCGTTCTCGGTGCGGGCGACGGTGTCGTACGCGGGCACGACCAAGCCGCTGACGTACGACAGCGAACTGACCGTGGTGCGCGGGATCACCACCGGCCGGGCGCTGGTGGACTGGGAGCCCACCGTGGTCCATCCCGAACTGGGCGACGGGGACACCCTGGTGACGGAGGAGTCCAGCAGCCCGCCGATCGAGGCGGTCGGCCGTGACGGCAGTGTGCTGACGAAGGACAAGTACCCGTCCCTCGGCCCCGTCCTGGACGAACTGCGCAAGCGGTACGGCCGGAGCGCGGGCGGCACGCACGGGGTGGAGCTGTCGATCCGGCACACCAGCTCCGGTGCCGCCGACACCTCCCTGCTGACGCTCACCGAGGGCCGGGCGGGCCGTCTGCCGACGACGATCAGCCCGCGTGCGCAGGCGGCCGCCGAGAAGGCGGTCACGGCGTACAAGGAGTCGTCGGTCGTCGCGGTCAAGCCCAGCACCGGTGAGATCCTCGCGGTCGCCAACAACCGTGCGGACGGCTGGAACGCGGCGCTGGAGGGCGAGCTGGCACCCGGCTCCACCATGAAGATCATCAGCTCGGCGATGCTCATCGACAACGGCCTGACCACGGCCGAGGGCCCGGCTCCCTGCTCCGACAGCGCGGTCTCGGACAGCGCGACCTTCCGCAACCTCAAGGGCATGAAGGCGAACGAGAACGCCACGCTCGCCGAGAGCTTCGCCCGCTCCTGCAACACCGCGTTCGTGAAGTTCGCCGACGAGATCCAGGACGACTCCCTCACCAAGGAGGCGCAGGAGAAGTTCGGGCTCGGCCGCGACGACTGGAAGGCCGGGATCACCACCTTCGACGGCAGCGTCCCGGTCTCCGAGGGCCCGGACACCGCCGCCGCGCTGCTCGGCCAGGGCAAGGTGCAGATGAGCCCGCTGAACATGGCGTCGGTGACGGCGACCGCGATCACGGGCACCTTCCGGCAGCCGGTCATCGTGCCGCAGGATCTGGACGGCCGCAGGCTCGCCGAGGCCGGGGGCCTTCGGGCGGGCACGGTGAACCAGCTGCGCGCCATGATGAACCGCACCGCGACCAGCGGCACCGCGGCGAAGGCGATGGCGGGTGTGCCCGGCAGCATCGGGGCGAAGACCGGGTCGGCGGAGGTCGACGGACAGGCCACGTCCAACAGCTGGTTCACCGGCTTCCGCGACGACGTCGCGGCGGCCGCGATGGCCCAGCAGGGCGGCCACGGCAGCGACGCGGCCGGCCCCATCGTGGCGCAGGTGCTGCGGGCGGGCGGCTGAGCGGCCGGAACCGGCCGTGCACCGGGCGGCGTCCTCGCACCGGCGGGGACGCAGGGACAGCACCGCCGTCGGGGACGGCGGAAAGAACACGAGGGCGACGGGGACCTTCGGGACGAGCGCGGAGGAACGGAAAGCAGTGGGCAGGAGAAGGCGCGTCGCCGAGCGACGGAGCACCAGGCCGGCCGTCATCGGGTCGGTGATCGCCGCCGTCGTGGTCGGCGGCGGCCTCGGCGGCTACGCGCTGTACGGCTCGGGTGCCGCGGCCGACGACACCTCGGCGGCCGCCCGGGAGAAGGCGAAGGCGAAGACCGGCCCGCTGTCCGGGGCGGAGGTCGACACCGCCGCGCGGCGTTTCCTCACCGCCTGGCAGCAGGGCGGCGTGGCCGAGGCCGCGGCCGCCACCACCGACGCCGCCGGGGCCCGCGCCCTGCTCACCGGCTGGACCGAGGACGCCCACATCGAGGACGTCACCCTCACCCCGGGCCCGCGCCAGGGCGACAAGGTCCCCTTCACCGTCAAGGGCACCGTGAAGGAGACCGCGGCGAAGGAGACGGCGGCGAAGGAGACCGCCCCCGACGGCGAGGCCGCCGGGGAGGCGTCCGCCGGGGACACCGCCTCCGCGGGCACGTCCTCCGGCGCCGGCAAGCCGCTGACCTACACCAGCGCCCTGACCGTCGTACGCGGCAAGGGCGACGGCGAGCCGCTGGTGCGGTGGGCCTCCGCGGTCGTCCACCCCGACCTCAGGGACGGCGACCGCCTCGTCACCGGCGCGGCGGGGACCCCTCCGGTCAAGGCGCTGGACCGCGAGGGCGGCGAGCTGACCGTGAAGAAGTACCCGTCGCTGGCGCCGGTCCTCGACGGACTGCGCGAGAAGTACGGCAGAACCGCCGGCGGCACGGCGGGCGTCGAACTGCGGATCGTGCGCGGCGAGGCGTCGAAGGCCGCGAAGGCCGAACTGTCCGACAAGACGCTGCTGGAGCTGAGCGAGGGCACGCCGGGCACGGTGGAGACGACGCTCAGCCCGGCGCTCCAGGCCGCGGCCGAGAAGCAGGTCGCCGCCCGCAAGCGGGCCTCGGTGGTGCTGCTGCGCCCGTCGACGGGCGAGATCCTCGCGGTCGCCAACTCCTCCCCCGGCTTCAACACCGCTTTCCAGGGCTCCCTCGCGCCCGGCTCCACGATGAAGGTCGTCACCTCGTCGATGCTGTTCGACAAGAAGCTGGCGTCGGCGGACAAGAAGCACCCCTGCCCGAAGTTCTTCACGTACGGCGGCTGGAAGTTCCAGAACGACGACAAGTTCGCCATCAAGGACGGCACGTTCAAGGCGTCCTTCGCCCGCTCCTGCAACACCGCCTTCATCTCCCAGGCGCCGAAGCTCGACGACTCCGACCTGACGAAGCAGGCGCAGGACGTGTTCGGGCTGGGCATGGACAACTGGGCGGTGGGGGTGCCCACCTTCGACGGCGCGGTTCCGGTGCAGTCCCAGGCGCAGATGGCGGCCTCGCTGATCGGGCAGGGCGGGGTGCGGATGAACCCGCTGAACATGGCGTCCGTCTCGGCGACCGTCCAGTCGGGCCGCTTCCGCCAGCCCTACCTGGTCTCCCCCGACGTCGACGGGCGGAAGCTGGCCACCGCCGCGCGGTCGCTGTCCGCGGGCACGCTGGCGCAGGTGCGGGAGGTGATGGCGTACACGGCGGCGTACGGCACGGCCGCAGAGGCCATGGCGGGAGTCCCGGGCAGCGTCGGCGCGAAGACCGGTTCCGCGGAGGTCGACGGGCAGAAGAAGCCCAACGGCTGGTTCACGGCGTACCGGGGCGACCTCGCGGGCGCGGGCGTGGTCCAGGCGGGCGGCCACGGCGGCTCGACGGCGGGCCCGATCGTGGCGGCGCTGCTGAAGGCGGGCGGCTGACCCGCGGACAGGCCGCCGGCCCACGGACAGGCGGCTGACCCACGGACAGGCCGCCGGCCCACGGACAGGCGGCCGGCCCACGGAGCGGCATCGGCGCGGAACGGCGTCAGCGGGGCACTGCGTCAGTGGGGCACGGGGTGCGCCGCGGCCGTGTAGGTGCGGCGCAGGAAGCGCATCAGGGTCTTGGACTCGAACTGGACGACCGAGACGCCCTGCGCGGAGTGGAACTCGACGACGGCCTGCACCCGTCCGCACGGCCACACACGCACCTCACCGGTCCCGGCGGGGGCGCGCAGCCCCTGTTCGAGGAGGGCGCGGGCGAAGGTCCACTCGTGCGTTCCGGGCAGTCCGATCCTGACCGCGCGGGGATCGGAATCGGGGTCGTAGCGCAGGACGACGGGTACGGCCCCGCGTTCCTCCTGCACCGTGACATCGGTGTCTTTGACGATGTGGGCTCGTGCGTACTGCTCGACCACGGACATCGGCAGGCCCCTTACGCTGCGTGACCTGAGCGAAAGCCATGCTTCCGCTTTCCCTCCAATGTCGCATATTTTCCGGATCGCGCCGTCCGGGCGGCGCATCCCGCCCGCCAAATAGCACCTCTCTCGCTCTTGCGAACAGTTCGCATTAAGCCACTATCATCGAACGGTGCATGTGCCTGACGGATTCCTCAACGCCCCGACCTCGATAGCCACCGGCGTCGTCGCCGCCGGTGCCGTAGCCGTGAGCCTGCGCGGCGCGCGCCGCGAACTCGACGAGCGGACCGCCCCGCTGGCCGGACTCGTGGCGGCATTCATCTTCGCCGTGCAGATGCTGAACTTCCCGGTCGCCGCCGGGACCAGCGGCCATCTGCTCGGCGGAGCCCTGGCCGCGATCCTCGTCGGCCCCTACACAGGCGTGCTGTGCGTGTCGGTCGTCCTGCTCATGCAGGGCATCCTGTTCGCCGACGGCGGTCTGACCGCGCTCGGGGTGAACATCACCGACATGGCGATCGTCACCACGGTCGTCGCCTACGCCCTCTTCCGCGCGCTGGTGAAGCTGCTGCCGCGCACCCGCCGTTCGGTGACCGCCGCCTCCTTCGTCGCCGCGCTGGTGTCGGTGCCGGTCTCCGCGCTCGCCTTCACCGCGCTGTACGCCGTCGGCGGCACCACCGACGTCTCCATCGGCAAGGTCGCCACCGCCATGGTCGGCGTCCATGTCCTCATCGGCATCGGCGAGGCCGTGATCACCGCGCTCACCGTCGGCGCCGTCGTCGCCGTGCGCCCCGATCTGGTGCACGGCGCCCGTGACCTGCACCAGCCGCTGAAGCTGCGGGTGAACGGCGAACTGGTCGACACCCCGGCCGCCGAGCCGGTCCCGGTCGCCGCCCGGTCCACCCGCAAGGTGTGGGCGGCCGGCCTGGTCGCCTCCCTGGTGCTCGCCGGGTTCGTCAGCTTCTACGCCTCCGCCAGCCCCGACGGCCTGGAGAAGGTCGCCGCCGACCACGGCATCGACAAGAAGACCGAGGACCACGCCTCCGCCGACTCCCCGCTCGCCGACTACGGCGTCAAGGACGTCGACGACGCCCGTCTGTCCGGCGGTCTGGCCGGTGCCATCGGCGTCGGTGCCACGGTCGTCGCGGGCAGCGCGGTGTTCTGGACGGTGCGCAGGCGGCGGTCGGGCGGGGTCTCCCCGGCCGACACCTCCGTGAGCGCGAGCGCCTGACATGGGGGCGGGGCACGCGCACCGGCTCTACCGGCACGGGCACTCGCCCGTGCACACCCTGCCACCGCACACCAAGCTCGTCGCCGTGTTCGCCTTCGTGGTGGTCGTGGTGTCGACGCCGCGCGAGGCGATGTGGGCGTTCGCGCTCTACGCCGTGCTCCTGGCGTGCGTGGCGGGCTACGCCCGCGTGCCCGCCGGGTTCCTGCTCAAGCGGCTGCTGATCGAGGTGCCGTTCGTGGCGTTCGCCGTGCTGATGCCGTTCGTGGCGGAGGGCGAGCGCACCGAGGTGCTGGGCATGTCGCTGAGCGTCAGCGGCCTGTGGGGCGCCTGGAACGTGCTCGCCAAGGGCACCCTCGGTGTCGCCGCGTCGGTGCTGCTCGCCTCCACCACCGAGCTGCGTGAACTGCTGCTGGGGCTGCAGCGGCTGAAGCTGCCGCCGCTGCTCGTGCAGATCGCGTCCTTCATGATCCGCTACGGCGACGTCATCACGGACGAGATGCGGCGGATGCGGATCGCCCGGGAGTCGCGCGGCTTCGAGGCGAGCGGGGTCCGGCACTGGGGCGTGCTCGCCAAGTCGGCGGGCGCGCTGTTCATCCGCTCCTACGAGCGCGGCGAGCGCGTCCATCTGGCCATGGTCAGCCGCGGCTACGCCGGTTCCATGCCGGTCATCGACGAGGTGACCGCCTCCCGGGCGCAGTGGTCGTACGCGCTGACCCTCCCCCTCGCCGCCTTCGCCGTATGTCTGGTGGGATGGACGCTGTGACTGCTTCCCTGGAGGTCTCCGGCCTCGCCTTCGCCTACCCGGACGGGCATCAGGCCCTGTTCGGCGTCGACTTCTCGATCGGACGCGGCGAGCGGGTCGCCCTGCTCGGCCCGAACGGGGCCGGCAAGACCACCCTCGTGCTGCACCTCAACGGCATCCTGACCGGCGGGGCGGGCCGCGTCACCGTCGCCGGACTGCCGGTGGACAAACGGCACATGGCGGAGATCAGGCGCAAGGTCGGCATCGTCTTCCAGGACCCCGACGACCAGTTGTTCATGCCGACCGTCCGCGAGGACGTGGCCTTCGGGCCCGCGGCGGCCGGGCTGAAGGGCGCCGCCCTGGAGGCACGCGTCGACCGGGCGCTGGAGCAGGTGGGCATGGCGGACTTCAAGGACCGCCCGCCGCACCATCTCTCCTTCGGCCAGCGCCGCCGTGTCGCCGTCGCCACCGTGCTCGCCATGGAGCCGGAGATCCTCGTCCTGGACGAGCCGTCGTCCAACCTCGATCCCGCCTCCCGCCGTGAACTCGCCGACATCCTGCGCTCCCTGGACGTGACCGTGCTGATGGTCACCCACGACCTGCCGTACGCGCTGGAGCTGTGCCCGCGCTCGCTGATCCTGTCCGAGGGCGCGATCGCCGCCGACGGCCCGACCGGGGAGCTCCTCTCCGACGACGGCCTGATGCGGGCCCACCGGCTGGAGCTGCCCTTCGGCTTCGATCCGCGGTCCGTGACAATGGGCGCGTGACGCGTCAAGACGAGGAGAGCCCGGCCGGGTCGCCGCTCCTGGACGAGCAGCTGTGTTTCGCGCTGTACGCCGCCCAGCGCGCGGTGACGGCCGCCTACCGGCCGCTCCTCGACGAGCTCGGCCTGACCTACCCGCAGTACCTGGTGCTGCTGGTCCTGTGGGAGCGCGGCGAGACCACCGTCAAGGACCTCGCGGCCGCCCTGCGCCTCGACTACGGCACGATGTCGCCGCTGCTCAAACGCCTGGAGGCCGCCGGTCTCGTACGGCGGGAGCGTGCCGCGCACGACGAGCGCTCGGTGCTCGTCGCATGCACCGGGCGCGCGGAGGAGCTCCGTGAGCGGGCGGCGCGCGTCCCGGGCGCCCTGCTCGCGGCGACGGGCCTCGACGGCTCCCAGGTCGCCCGGCTGCGCGAAGAGCTCCACGCGCTCGCGGACCGGGCGGACCGGGCGGCCGACCGCTCCCGCTGAGCCGGCCGCTCCCGCTGAGCCGGCCGGGGGCGCGCGCCGGTTACCCGTGGTTCGCCACCCCGCACCCCGGCCGGAACCTACTCGCAGGTACCTTGTGCACGATGTTGTTGCACACGTCTGTATTGCTCGCTGCCGTACAGGCCCAGGGGGAGGTCCCGTCGTGATCGAAGACGCCGCTGTCGACACCCGCCCGAAGAAGATCGTGTATGTCGCCGAGGCGACCGCGCACGGCGGCCGCGACGGCTACGTCACCAGTCACGACGGCCGGCTGAACCTGACGGTCGCGATGCCGCCGGAGCTGGGCGGGAACGGCGACGGCACCAACCCGGAGCAGCTCTTCGCGGCCGGCTACAGCTCCTGCTTCCACAACGCGCTGGTGCTGGTCGGCCGGCGGGCGGGCCTCGACCTGACCGGCTCGACGGTCGCCGCGAAGGTCGGCATCGGCCCGAACGGCCGGCAGGGATACGGCCTGGCGGTCGCCCTGAGCGTGTCGCTGCCGGTCCTCGACCAGCAGGTCGCGGCCGGCCTGGTGGACGCGGCGCACCAGGTCTGCCCGTACTCGAACGCCACCCGGGGCAACATCGACGTCACCATCGTGCTCGGCTGACGACGTCCTGCCCGCCCCGCGCGGGGACCGAGGAATCGCAGGCGCACCGGGCATGTTTCACTCGGTGTCGCAGGCAGAGCGGAAGGGACGTACGGACGTGGACGTGCACGGCACTGTGGCCGAGGGCTTCGAGCCGGTCAGGGAGGCGTTCGTACGCAACTTCGAGCTGCTCGGCGACCGGGGCGCCGCGGTCGCGGTCTACCGGGACGGCCGGCGTGTGGTCGACCTGTGGGGCGGGACCAGGGACATCGACGGCACCGAGCCCTGGGAGCGCGGCACCGCGCAGATCGTGCGGTCGGCCACCAAGGGCGTCGTCGCCGCCGGGCTCCTGCTGCTGCACCAGCGCGGGGAACTGGACCTGGACGCTCCCGTCGGCGCGTACTGGCCGGAGTACAAGGCGGCCGGCAAGGAGCACACCCTCGTGCGGCAGGTGCTGGCGCACCGGGCGGGCGTGCCCGTCCTGGACCGGCCCCTCACCCCGGAGCAGGCGGCCGACCCCGCCCTGGGTGCGGAGGCCGTCGCCGCGCAGGCACCCGCCTGGGAGCCGGGCACCGGCCACGGCTACCACGCGCAGACCTTCAGCTGGCTGACCGGCGAGCTGGTGCGCAGGGTCACCGGACGGCCGGTCGGCGAGTGGATCGCCGAGGAGGTCGCCGGGCCCGCCGGGGCGGACTTCTGGCTGGGGCTCCCCGCCGCCGAGGCCGCCCGCGCCGGGCGGGTGGGCGATGCCGTCGCGCCGGAGGCGGCGGGCGCCCTGAGGACCCGCCCGAAGCGCTCGGTCGCCGAGGCGTACGCCGACCCCGCCTCCCTCACCCGCCGCGCGTTCGCCGCGATCACCCCGCTGCCGGACGAGAACGACCCCGCCTACCGCGCGGCCGCCCTGCCCGCCTCCAACGGCATCGCCACGGCCGACGGCCTGGCCCGTGTCTACGCCTCCCTGATCGGCGAGGTCGACGGAGGGCGCCGGCTGTTCGCCCCGGAGACGGCCGCGCTGGCCGGGGCCGAGCAGTCGACGGGCCCGGACCGGGTGCTGGTCGTCGGCACCCGCTTCGGCCTCGGCCACATGCTGCACGGCAGCGCGTCCCCGCTGCTGTCCCCCGCCTCCTTCGGCCACCCGGGCCGCGGCGGCGCCCTCGGGTTCGCCGACCCCGCCTCGGGAGTCGCCTTCGGCTATGTCACCAACGGCTTCCGGCAGAGCGTGACGGCGGACCCCAGGGCGCAGGCGCTGGTGAGGGCCGTCCGCGCGGCCCTCACCGAGGGAGCCTGACAGGCCCGGCCGCCGGACGCCCCGCCGCCGGGCACCCGGTTGCCGGCCACCCGGCCGCCGGGCACGCCGTCAGACGTGGATCGGGTGCGACGTCCGCCCGGACGCCTGGTCGATCTCGCCGTGCGCCTTGGTCAGCAGCTGCATCGCCAGCTCGTTGAGCGCCCGCGCACCGGCGATCTCCTCCCCGACACGCGGCTGATTGGAGTCGGTGTGGTGCCTGCTGGCGGAGCCGTGGGCGCGTACCTCGCTCCCGTCCGGCAGGCGCACCATCGCCGCCGCCCTGGTGTGCTGGTCGTCCTCCGTGAACTCCAGCTCGACATGCCATCCCACTGTGGTGTGCATCATGCGGATCACCTCCGGAAGACTTCCTTCCAGAGTGCCCCGAGGACCACGGACACGCACCACGCCCGCCGCGGGGCGGGGGTCAGCCGGCGTGCAGCATCAGGCCGATGCCGACCACCAGCAGGCCCGCGGCCCAGATGCGCGGGGCGCCGAAGCGTTCCTTGAAGACGACGGCCCCGATCGCCGCGCCGACCAGGATCGAGGACTCCCGCAGGGCCGCGACGGGCGCCATCTCCGCCTTGGTCTGCGCCCACAGCACGAGCCCGTACGCCGCCACCGACAGCGCGGCCCCCAGCAGCCCGACCGCGGCGAAGGGCCGCAGCGCGGCGAACGTCCGCCCGCGCCGGAGCCACAGCATGTACGCCGGCAGCGCGAGCCCCTCGGCGATCATCAGCCAGGCGATGTAGCCGATCGCCGAGCCGGAGGCCCGCACGCCCAGACCGTCCACCACGGTGTACGCCGCGATGGACAGCCCCGTCGCCAGCGCGGCCCCGATCGCCGCCCAGTCGGGCCGCCGCCCGCGCAGCCCCCACAGGGCGACGCCGGTCAGCCCGGCGCACGACAGCCCGATCCCGGCCGCCGCCCAGCCGTCCGGCACCTCATGGACGAACAGGGCCGCCAGCGCGGTCACCACCAGCGGGGCGCTGCCGCGCGCGATGGGGTATGCCTGGCCGAAGTCGCCGAGCCGGAAGGAGCGCATGAGCAGCGCGTAGTAGGCGATGTGGATCAGGGCGGAGGCGATGAGGTACGGCCAGGCGCCCGCGGCCGGGAAGGCGGCGAACGGTGCCGCCACGAACCCGATCAGCGCCCCGCCGCCCGAGATGAGGGTGAACCCGACTAGCTTGTCGGTGATCTTGTGGGCGATGGCGTTCCAGCAGGCGTGCGTGACCGCGGCGAGCAGCACCGCCGCGGTGACCTGGGGGGTCACGCGGTGCGCTCGCGCACGTCCACCAGCGTGGCCCCGGCGTGCTCGACGAGCGCCGCGGGCGCCATGGGGAACACGGCGTGCGGGTTCCCGGCCGCCGCCCACACCTCCTCGTGCGCCAGCAGCGCCCGGTCGGCCAGGACCCGCGTCCGCGTCCGGTGCCCGAACGGCGGCACCCCGCCGATGGCGTACCCCGTCGCCTCCCGTACGGCCGCGGCGTCGGCCCGTGTCACCTTCCGCGCGCCCAGCTCCGCGCGCACCCGCTCGACGTCGACCCGCGAGGCCCCGTCCATGAGGACGAGCACCGGGACACCGTCCGCCGCGAAGATCAGCGACTTGCAGATCTGGCTGAGCCCGCATCCGATCGCGGCGGCCGCCTCGGCTGCGGTCCGGGTCGCGTCCGGGAACCTCCGCACCCGTCCGTGCAGATCGGCGAGCCCCAGCTCCAGCAGGGCCTCGGCGAATCGGGGGTGGGCTCCGGAGCCCTCGGCGTCAGGGGCGGCTGTCGTCGTCATGAGGGGCACGCTAGCGGTGCGTGTAGTGGACATGCGACCGGGTTCCGCGCCGGGCGGGCCCGGTGCCCGGCAGATCCGGTGCCCGGGCAGAAAGACGGCCGGTGAGGGATCCCCGTCCCCACGGGTCCCTCACCGGCCGGCTCTGCGGGGTGCGTCAGGCGCGCACCATGTCCTTCTCCTCGTCCGGTGCCACGTCCTTGCCGTCGTCGGCCGTGCGCAGGCCCTCACCCTCGACGTCGACGTTGGGCAGGCTCCGGTCCAGCCACTTCGGCAGCCACCAGGCACGCTTGCCGAGGAGCGCCAGGACCGCCGGGACGATCGCCATGCGGACGACGAAGGCGTCGAAGAAGACGGCGATCGCGAGACCGAAGCCGATCATCTTGATCATGGACTCGCCGGAGCCGATGAAGCCGGCGAACACCGCCATCATGATCACCGCGGCCGCGGTGACGACCCGGGCACCGTGCCGGAAGCCCGTGACCACGGCCTGGCCCGGCTTCTCGCCGTGGACGTACGCCTCCCGCATCCGCGTCACGAGGAACACCTCGTAGTCCATGGCGAGGCCGAAGACCACGCCGACCATGAAGATCGGCATCATCGACATGACGGGCCCGGTCTCCTCCACGCCCAGCAGACCGGACAGCCAGCCCCACTGGAAGACCGCGACGACGGCGCCGAGCGCGGCCATGACCGAGAGCAGGAAGCCGAGGGCCGCCTTCAGCGGGACCAGGATCGAGCGGAAGACCACGATCAGCAGGAGGAAGGCCAGGCCGACCACCAGGATCAGATACGGGACCAGCGCGTCGTTGAGCTTCTGGGAGACGTCGATGTTCATCGCCGTCGCACCCGTGACCAGCACGTCGGCCTTCGTGTCCGCGGTGATGCCCGCGCCGGTGCCGCGGATCGCGTGGACCAGTTCCTCCGTCGTCGCCGAGGACGGCTTGGCGTCCGGGATGACGGTGATGGTGGCGGTGTCGCCGGCCTTGTTGGGGGCGGCCGGGGTGACCGTCACGACGTTGTCCAGGGCCTTGATGCGGTCACCGGTCTCGGTGAACGCGGCCTGGGCGTCGTCGCTGTCCTTGGCGTCGACGACCACCATCAGCGGGCCGTTGAAGCCCGGGCCGAAGCCCTCGGAGAGCAGGTCGTAGGCGCGGCGCTGGGTGGTGGAGACGGGCTGGGAGCCGTCGTCGGGCAGGCCCAGCTCCAGGGAGGAGGCGGGCACGGCCGCGGCACCGAGGCCGACGATGCCCACCAGCAGCACCGCCAGCGGCCTGCGGACCACGAAGCTCGCCCAGCGGGTGCCCATGTTCGGACGGGCCGGCTTCTTCGCGGCGCGGCCGCCGCCGAGCAGCCTGGACTTCTGGCCGGCCGGGCGGACCTTGCGGCCCGCGTAGCCGAGGAGGGCCGGGATGAGGGTGAGCGCGATCAGCACGGCGATGGCGACGGTGCCGGCGGCGGCAACGCCCATCTTGGTCAGCATCGGGATGTTGACGACGGCCAGGCCCACCAGGGCGATCACGACGGTGAGTCCGGCGAAGACCACGGCCGAGCCCGCGGTGCCGACCGCGCGGCCGGCCGCCTCCTCGCGCTCGCGGCCCTCGGCCAGCTCGGCGCGGTAGCGGGAGACGATGAACAGGGCGTAGTCGATGCCGACGGCGAGGCCGATCATCGTGGCCAGCGTGGACGTGGTGGAGCCCAGGTCCAGGACGCCGGCGAGGGCGGCGATGGTGGAGACGCCGATGCCGACGCCGATGATCGCGGTGAGCAGCGGCAGGCCCGCGGCGAGCAGCGATCCGAAGGTGATGACGAGGACGACCGCGGCGACGGCGATGCCGATGATCTCGGTGGAGCCGGTCTCCGGGGCGGCCTGGAGGGCGTCACCGCCGATCTCGACGGTCAGCCCGCTCTCCCGGGCCTGCTCGGCGGCGTCCTCCAGCGCCTCGCGGCTGGAGTCCTTCAGTTCCATGCCGGAGACGTCGTAGCGGACCGAGGCGTAGGCGATCGCGCCGGACCTGCTGACGGCGCCCGCCTCGTAGGGGTCGGCGACGGAGGTGACCTCGGAGCCGTCGGCCAGCTCCTTGACGGTCTTCTGCACGGTCGCCTTGTTCCCGGCGTCGGTCATCTTCTCGCCGGCGGGCGCCTTGAAGACGACCCGGGCGGTGGCGCCGTCGGCGCTCATCCCGGGGAAGCGTTCCTCCAGCAGGTCGAACGCCTTCTGGGCCTCGGTGCCGGGGACGGAGAAGGAGGTGGTGCCGGGGGCGGGCGCGCTGGCCGCGCCGACTCCGGCGAGTGTCAGCAGCGCCACCCACAGCAGGGCGAAGAAGTGCCGTCGCCGGAAGGCGAGTCGGCCCAGTCTGTACAGGAACGTGGCCACGGGGCGTACTCCCGGTCAGGTCGTGGTGTGTTCAGGGCAGGGGTGACCGGCCCGGCGGGGAGGCAGGGTCGGTCGGCCCGACGACGTGAGCGGTGACGTCAGGTACCAGTGAGGGGATCGGTGATCAGTGCGCGTCGACGCCGAGGGCGGGGAGGACCACGGCGTCCATGTACGAGGTGAGGAAGGCCCGGGTGGGCGGCTGGTCGTCCAGCAGGGCGCGGGTGACGAACCCGCCGATCAGCATGTGCAGCAGGAAGTCCAGGGCCGGGCAGTCGGGGCGGACCTCGCCCCGGTCGACGGCCCGTTGCAGCACACGTCTGAACTCGGCCATCTCCGGTTCGATGAGCTGTTCCTGGAACGCCTGGCGCAGGTCCGGGTTCTGGTGGATCGCCATGGCGATGCCCCGCATCAGCGCGGAGTTCTGCTCCATCTGGCAGTCGTCCTCCAGCGCCACGAGGGCGTGCAGGTCGCCGCGGAGCGAGCCGGTGTCGATCTCGTCGAAGTTGCCCGGCTTGCCGTGCCGGAGGGCCTTGACGACCAGTTCGGCCTTGCCGCCCCACTGGCGGTAGAGCGTGGCCTTGCTGGATCGGGTGCGCGCGGCCACGGCGTCCATGGTGAGGGCGTCGTAACCGACTTCCCGGAGCAGGTCGAGCACGGCCTCGTACAGCTCGGCCGCGCGCTCGGGCGTGATCCGGCTGCGCCGCTGTGTGGCGACCTCGGCCATGTCTCCCGCCCTTGCGTCCGTCCGGCTCGTACACGACGAATGTAGCGCAGCCCGATGCGAAACGAAACTGTTTCGTTCGTGTTCTGCGTCACGTACGAAACTGTCTCGTACACCATCCGGGCCGCCACGGCCCCGCCGCTTCCCGGCCTCCCGCCCTCGCCTCCCTTTCACTTCTCACCCCCTCTCACCCCGCTCTCCTCTCGCTCTCCCTCTCGTCCGGAAATTCATAAGTTGCTCTGGTCCGTCCCGCGGAAAAGCATGGGGAGGTGAGCTATCTGCGCCTGCCCCACCTCAGCGGTGACCTGCTCTGCTTCGTGGCCGAGGACGACCTCTGGCTCGCCCCGCTGGACCGGCCCGGCCGGGCCTGGCGGCTGACGGTCGACCGGACCAAGCTCGGCCAGCCCCGCTTCTCGCCCGACGGGACCCGGATCGCGTACACGAGCTGGCGCAGCCTGGTGCCCGAGCTGCATCTGACGCCGGTGGACGGCGGGGAGAGCCGGCAGCTGACCTACTGGGGCAGCGCCGACACCCGGGTGTGCGGCTGGACCCCCGACGGCACGATCCTGGCCGTCGCCTCGCACGGCGAGCCCTTCTCCTACTTCACCTGGGCCCACAAGGTCGCCCCCGACGGCGACCCCGGCCGCAAACTCCCCTGGGGTCCGGTCTCCGACATCCAGGTCGCCGACCTGGAGGGCGAGCGGCGCAGTCTGCTGCTGACCGGCACCGCGCCGCACGAGATGGTCTCCTGGAAGCGCTACCGGGGCGGCGCCACGGGCCGGCTGTGGCTGCACGGCGAGCGCCTGCTGGCCGGCCTCGAAGGGCAGCTGGCCTGCCCGATGTTCGTCGGCGACCGGATCGCGTTCCTGTCCGACCACGAGGGCGTCGGCAACCTCTACTCCTGCGCCCACGACGGCACCGACCTGCGCCGTCACACCGACCACGACGCCTTCTACGCCCGCAACGCCTCCACCGACGGCACCCGGGTGGTCTACCAGTGCGCAGGCGCGCTGTGGATCGTGGACGCGCTCACCGCCGGCGCCGAGCCGCGCCTGCTCGACGTGAGGCTGAGCGGGCCGCGTGCGGGCCGCCGCCCCTACCAGGTGCCGGCCGCGCAGCACGTGGACGGCATCTCGGTCGACGAGACCGGCCGGGCGAGCGCCGTCGTCGTACGCGGCAGCCTGTACTGGCTCACCCATCGCGACGGACCGGCCCGGACGATCACCGACACCCCGGGCGTACGGGTGCGGCTGCCGGAGATGCTCGGCTCGAACGGGCAGGTGGCGTATGTGACGGACGCCGAGGGCGAGGACGCCGTCGAGGTGGCCCAGCTCCCCCGGGCCACCGGCGACCGGCCCCCGCGCCGGCTGGCCTCCGGGGAGGTGGGGCGGGTGCTGGAGATGGTGTCCGACCCGGACGGCGAACGCCTCGCCATCGCCTCCCACGACGGACGGCTGCTGCTGATCACCGTGTCCGACGATGCGGCTGCCGCCGCGGGGACGGAGGACTCCGACGGCGAGGTCACCGAGCTGATCCGGTCCGTCAACGGACCCGTGCGCGACCTGGCGTTCTCCCCCGACGGCAGCTGGCTGACCTGGTCGCACCCGGGCATCGGGCGGTCGCTGCGCCAGATCAAGATGGCCCGGATCAAGGACCGCAGGATCGTCGACGTCACCAACGGCCGCTTCGAGGACGAGAACCCGGTCTTCACCCGCGACGGCCGCTATCTCGCGTTCCTGTCCTGGCGCGGCTTCGACCCGGTCTACGACGTGCACACCGGCGACCTGTCCTTCCCGCTGGGCTGCCGCCCCTATCTGCTGCCGCTGTCCTCGGCCACGCCCTCCCCGTTCGCGCTGAACCCGGAGGGCCGTCCGGCCGCGGGCGGCATGGACCCGCTGGAGGACGAGGGCACCGGCGACGGCACCGTCACCGTCGAACTGGAGGGCCTGGAGAGCCGGGTGACGCCCTTCCCCGTCAGCGCGTCCAAGTACTCGGCCCTCCAGCCGGTCGCGGGCGGCGGGCTGGTCTGGCTGCGCTGGCCGATCTCGGGAGCGCTGGGCGAGACGTTCGCCAACCCCGACGACACCAGCGGCCGCCCCACGCTGGAGCACTTCAGCATCACCAAGGCCAAGCGGACCGAACTCGTCGACGACCTGGACTGGTTCGCGGTCAGCGGCGACGCCAGCCGGCTCGTCGTCGTCGACGAGGGCGAGCTGCGGGCCGTGCCCGCCGGCGAGTCCGGGGACAGCGACTCCACCGTCTGGATCGATCTGCGGCGCATCCTGCACACCGTGGACCCCGGCGCCGAGTGGCGGCAGTCCTACGCCGAGGCCGGCCGGCTGATCCGCGCCTACTTCTGGGACCCCGGCATGTGCGGCATCGACTGGGACGCCGTCCTGGACCAGTACCGCCCGCTGGTCGAACAGGTCGCCTCGCCCGACGACTTCGCCGACCTGCTGCGCGAGGTGCTGGGCGAGCTGGGCACCTCCCACGCCTACGTCAGTGCCGCCCGCCGCAACGAGGGTCCGCCCCACTACCGCCGTCTGCAGGGGCTGCTCGGCGCCAACCTCGTGTGCCGCGAAGGAAACTGGACGGTCAGGCGGATCCTGCCCGGCGAGTCCTCCGACTCCAAGGCCCGCTCCCCGCTGGCCGGCACCGGCATCCGCGAGGGCGCCGTCCTCACCCATGTCGACGGCCGCCCGGTCGACCCCGTCACGGGCCCCTACCCCCTCCTCGCCGGAGCGGGCGGTACGACGGTGGAGCTGACCTTCACCCCCGCCGAGGGCGAGGCCGGCCGCTCCCGCCGGGTCGCGGTCGTCCCCCTCACCGACGAACGCCCCCTGCGCTACCAGGACTGGGTCGCCAAGCGCCGCGCGGTGGTGCGCGAGCTGAGCGGCGGCAGATGCGGCTATCTGCACATCCCCGACATGGGCGGCTCCGGCTGGGCCCAGTTCAACCGCGACCTGCGCATGGAGGTCTCCCGGCCCGCGCTCATCGTCGACGTGCGCGGCAACGCGGGCGGCCACATCAGCGAACTCGTCGTCGAGAAGCTCACCCGCACGATCCTCGGCTGGGACCTCACCCGCGACGCCCAGCCGGTGTCGTACGCCTCGAACGCGCCGAGGGGTCCGGTGGTCGCGCTGGCCGACGAGGCGACCTCCTCCGACGGCGACATGATCACCGCCGCGTTCAAGCTGCTCGGCCTGGGCCCCGTCGTCGGCCAGCGCACCTGGGGCGGCGTCGTCGGGATGACCGGCCGCCACCGCCTCGGCGACGGCAGCGTCATCACGGTCCCCATGAACGCCGCCTGGTTCGACGCCTACGGCTGGGGCGTGGAGAACCGGGGCGTCACCCCCGACCTGGAGGCCCTGCGCACCCCCCTCGACTGGGCCGAGGGCCGCCACGCCCAGCTCGACGACGCCGTGCGGCTCGCCCTCAGCCTCCTGGAGAGCAACCCCCCGGCGACCCCGCCCGACCACAGCGACGCCCCGGACCGGTCCCGCCCGAAACTCCCGCCACGGACGTCTCCCTGAACGGAACACCCGAGGAAAACGCCCCGAAAGGGGCACGGGGAACCGCGCGAACGGACCCGAGGACAACGCCCCGAAAGGGGCGCGGGGAACCGCACGAACGGACCCGAGGACAACACCCCGAAAGGGGCGCGGGGAACCGCACGAACGGACCCCACGGTCCGCACCCGAACGACGGCGCACGAGCGAGGGTGCCCCTCCCCGAACGACGGCGCACGAGCAGGGTGCCCCTCCCCGAGGGAGAGACACCCTGCACGACAGGCCGCTCGAACCGGCCGCCGAAGCCGAGCGCAGCGGCTACGCGTCGTAGTCGTGGTCGAGCCGGTCCTCGGCCTCCCGCCGCTCCCGCTCCATGTCCTCGTCCTCACGGCGCCGGCCACGCTCCTGCACCTGCTGGCGCTGCCGCTCCTGCTGCTGTCCCTGGCCCTTGGCCTGGTCCATCCGCTGACGGGCCTGCTGCTGCCACTGCTCGGCCTGGTCCTGGAACTTGTCCTTCATGCCCATGTGAGTTCACTCCTGTGATGGGTGAGGGGATCGGGGCCCGACCAGGCTCACACGCGCGGTGACCGTACGCATGTCGATCAGTGACAGCACGTGATCACCGCTGACGGGCGGCCCGTTCCGACTCGTCGGCCGCCCCGCCCGCGCCCACCAGCCCGATCCGCATGCCGTCGAGCCGGTCCGCGAACCGCCGCACCTCTCGCTGCCCGACCGTGCCGATGAGCCCCGGCAGGGCGCCGCGCACGCCCTGCATCCCGCGCAGCCACCACTGTCCGTACACATGGCTGGAGCGCCGTTCGATCCCCGCGACGATCCGGTCGACGGCCGGGCCCAGCGGGTACGTCTTGTTCGACGGCCACGGCAGCCGCTGCCTGAGCTCCCGCATGACGTCGTCCTGGTCGGCCCCGCGCACCATGTCGGTGTCGGTCCACGACAGGTAACCGACGCCCACCCGCACCCCCTTGTGGCCGACCTCCGCGCGCAGACTGTGCGCGTACGCCTCCACGCCCGACTTGGACGCGCAGTACGCCGTCATCATCGGCGCCGGAGTGATGGCCGCGAGGGACGCGATCTGGAGCAGGTATCCCCGGCTCTCCGTGAGCACCGGCAGGAACGCGCGGGCCGTGACGGCCGAGCCGATGAGGTTGACCTCGATCACCCGCCGCCACGCGTCCGGGTCGGAGTCGGCGAACGGACCGCCGCTCGCCACACCGGCGTTGGCGACGACGATGTCGACCTTCCCGAAGCGTTCCTTCACCTCGCGCGCCACCCGCGCCATGGCCTCGTGGTCGGTGACGTCGGCGTACCAGTGGTCGCTGTCGCCGTGCAGCCGTGAGGAGACGTCCTTCAGTGCGTCCGGTTCGAGGCCGACCAGCGCGACCTTCGCGCCGCGCGCGGACAGCTTGCGGGCGAGCAGCTCGCCGACGCCGCGCGCCGCGCCGGTGACGACCGCGACCTGCCCCTGGAGACTGACCTTGCTCATGCGCCCTCCTTGACCTGCGTGTACGTGGTGACGAGTGTCCGGATGCGGCCGGTGACCACCTCGGGCGCCTCCACGGGTGTCATGTGCCCGAGCCCGGGCAGCTCGGTCACACCCAGGCAGTTCGGCAGCGCGGCGGCCAGCGCGGCCGCGTGCACCGGCGGGGTCAGCCGGTCGGCGGTGCCCGCGATCACCTCCGTGGGGACGCGCAGTTCCCGCACACCGTGGTCGAGGTCGAGCAGCGCCAGCACCCCGCCCCAGGCGCGGCGGACCCTGCGCGGACAGGCGTGCACGATCCGGGCGCACGCCTCGATCATGCCGGGTGCCGAACCGGCGCCCATCGTGGCGTACTTGAGGATCCTCCGGGCGACGGGGGTGACCGGCCCCAGCGGGAGGCTCGAACCGAGGACCCGCCGGGTCAGCCCGCTCCTGAGGCGTCCGGCCCCCAGCGGCAGGACCGTGGACTCGGCGACCAGCCGCGAACTGCCCGTGCTGCACAGCAGCACCGCCGCCGCGTGCGCCCGGAAGGCGGGCCGGGCGGAGGCGGCCATGACGGTCATGCCGCCCATCGAGTGGCCGGCGACCACGGCCTTCTCACCGGGGGCGAGCGTGGCCAGGAGCACCGCTTCGAGGTCGTCGGCGAGCGCGTCCGTGCTGCACGCGGGGCTCGCCGGACTGCGGCCGTGGCCGCGCTGGTCGTAGGCGATCACCCGGTGGTCGGCGGCCAGGTCGCGGATCTGCGCCGCCCAGAAGGCGGTCGAGCAGGTCCAGCCGTGTGCGAGGACCACGGCCGGGGCGCCCTCGGGCCCGTGCACCTCGACGTGCAGCCGGGCGCCGTCCGCGGAGACGGCGGTCAGCACCCGGGCCGGGACCGGCGGGGCATAGGGGCCGGAGGCGACGTGCGTGAGACGGCTCATGCGGTCACGTCCTGCACGGCCGGTTCCCCGGCGGTCTCCGGTGCGGACGCGACGGCCGCCCGGGCGGCGGGCTCGCGCAGCACGGCGTACTCCGCGAGGTCCACCCGGCGGGTCGCCCTCCGGAACTCCGTCGTCGTACCGGGCCAGACGGTGGTGTTGCGGCCGGAGGCGTCCAGGTACCAGCTGGTGCAGCCGCCGGTGTTCCACACCGTGCGCTTCATCCGCTCCTGCACCCGGCGGTTCCAGGCGCCCACGGCACTCGGCCGGGCGTCGAGGGCGGCACGCCCTCCGAGGACGTCGAGCTGACGCAGATAGTCGGCCATGTAGTTCAGCTGGGACTCGATCATGAGGATCATGGAGGAGTTCCCCAGGCCGGTGTTGGGGCCGATGATCGTCATCCAGTTGGGGAAGCCCGCCGCCGACGCGCCGCGCAGGGCCTGCATTCCGTCCTGCCAGGTCTCGGCCAGGGTCCGGCCCTCCGCGCCGACGACCCGTTCGGCGATCGGCATGTCCGTCACGTGGAAGCCGGTGCCGAAGACGATCGCGTCGACCTCGGCCTCGGTGCCGTCGGCGGCGACGACCGTGGATCCGCGGATCTCGCTCAGACCGCTGGCGACGACGTCCACATGGGGCTGCGCGAGCGCCGGGTAGTACTCACTGGACAGCAGGATCCGCTTGCAGCCGATGCGGTAGTCGGGGGTGAGCTTGGCGCGCAGGGCCGGGTCCTTGATCGCCCTGGTCATGTTCTGCCGGGCGATCTTCTCCACCAGGCCCAGCTCGTTCGGGTGCTTGGTGAACGCCTGGACCTGGAGCTCCCTGATGCCCCACAGCAGTCCGCGGCGCAGCTGGGTCGTGAACGGCAGCGCCCGGTGCAGGGAGCGCTCGACGCCGCTGATCGCCCGGTCCATCCGGGGCATCACCCAGGGCGGGGTGCGCTGGAAGAGGGTGAGGTGCGCGACCTTCGGCTGGATCGCCGGGACGATCTGGATGGCGGAGGCGCCGGTGCCGACCATGGCGACGCGCTTGCCGGTGAGGTCGAGGTCGTGGTCCCAGCGGGCGGAGTGGAACACCTTGCCCGGGAAGGTGTCGAGGCCCGGGATGTCCGGGATCTTCGGGTCGGACAGCGGGCCGGTCGCGGAGACGACGACATCGGCGGTGAGCGAGCCGCTGCTGGTCTCGATGTGCCACAGCAGCTTCCCGGTGTCCCAGGTCATCAGCTTGACCTCGGAGTCGAAGCGGATGTGGGGACGCAGCCCGAAGGTGTCCGTGACGCGCTCCAGGTAGGCGCGGATGTGCTCCTGACCGGAGAAGGTGCGCGGCCAGTCGGGGTGGGGCGCGAAGGAGAAGGAGTACAGGTGCGAGGGCACGTCGCAGGCGCACCCGGGGTAGCTGTTGTCGCGCCAGGTGCCGCCGACGCCGCCGGCCCGTTCCAGGACGACGAAGTCGGTGATCCCCTCGCGTCGCAGGCGTACGGCCGCCCCGAGCCCGCCGAACCCGGACCCGATCACCGCCACCCGAACATGCTCGTGCTCGGCCATCCCGAAGCCTCCCCGCATCGCACCGCCGGACTCTGCCAGTGAACACTGGCGCAATGGGGAGGGTAGAGGAGGGCCGTACTCATGGGTAGGGGTCCGGGCGAGGAAAGTTACCGGCGGTACAACATAGGCTTCCGGATGTGGCAGATGACGCAGGACGGGACGTCGGACAGGGTGCCGCGCGCGAACCGCGCGAGGCCGGACAGGCCGGCGGCCGCCGGGAGTACCGCATGGAGGAGCTGGCCCGGCTGGCCGGCATCACCGTGCGCACCCTGCGCTTCTACCGCGAACGCAAGCTGATCCCGCCGCCCCGCCGCGAGGGCCGTATCGCCTGGTACGACGACCATCACCTGGCCCGGCTGCGCACGATCGCGGCCCTGCTGGAACGCGGCCACACCCTGAACGGCATCGCCGAACTGGCCGAGGCGTTCGACCACGGCCGGGACGTCGGCGACCTCCTGGGCCTCGGCACGCCCACCGAGGAGGAACCGGTCCGTCTGACCCCGGAGGAACTCGCCGACCACTTCGCCGGCGAGGTCACGCCCGAGAACTTCGCCGCCGCCATGGAGCTCGGCTATCTCGGCACCGACGGCGAGGACATCGTCCACATCAGCCGCCGGCTCCTCGACGTCTCCGCCGCCCTCGTGCGGGAGGGCATCCCTCTCGCGGACGTCCTCTCCGCCGCGTCCCGGGTCCGCGCGCACGCGGACGCCCTCGCCGAGCTCTTCGCCGATCTGGTCCTGCGCCACGGCCCGGAGGAGGACCTCCACCGGCTGCGGCCGCTGGCCAGGAGCGTGGTGGAGGCGGAACTGTCCCTGGCGATGGACCGCAGGCTGCGCAAGACGGACTGAGGACGCGGCCCGGGGCGTCAGCGGGTCTTCTTCAGCGTGACCTTCCCGGCCCGCTTGGTGAACAGCGCACCGCCGACACTCATCGACACGAGCAGGTTGTACCGTCCGGCCGGAACGTCCGAGACGTCGATCCCCGCCGCCCCCGCGGTGAAGCAGCCGAAGTCGTAGTTCCCGAGGTCACCCTGCTGCTTGTGCGGCCGTACGGACTCCGGGCTCTTCCGGGCGGCCAGAGGGTAGGAACGGATTCCCGGCTTTCCTTCGAGCACGAGGTAGTAGTGCGCGTGCCCGTCGCGGTCGGCATTCCTGCCGGGCAGGAAGAAGACGCCTTCCGCGTGGATCCTGCGGTCGCGTTCCTCGGCCTTCACGGCGGAGAAACTCACACCCGGCGAATCGGCACCCACGATGCTGCGCTTGACGAGCTTCAGCCCGCCCTTCCCGCCCCGGAAAAGCACCTCGGAATCACCGCAGACCTGACGCCGGTCCACCGCCGCCGCCGAGATCAGCCGGGTCCGCCGTTCTATCTCCTCGGCCTTGCTGGCGATGCTGACGGAGACGTCGTAGGTGCCCTGGGGAAGGTCGTCGAAGGCCAGCTCGCCCTGCGAGGCGAAACCGCCCATGGCGTACTCGCAGAAGTACTCGTCGAAATAGTCCCGGTAGAGCCTGATCTCGCTGGTCGTCTCCAGCGGATACGCCCAGGTGCGGCCGTCCTTCTCCAGGACCAGCCGCTTGGTCTCGTCGGCCGGGCCCTCGGCCCGCTGGCCCGGCAGGAAGGCACGCCCCTTCAGCTCCAGCTTCCCGTCCGTGAAGACGGCGCGGGTGAGCGTGGCCAGGGCGGTGTCGCGTCCGCGCAGCTCGGCCAGGTACTCGGCGGCCGCCTCCCGGTCCTCGGCGTCGGCGCCGACCCGCACGTCGCCCCAGCGGGGGGCGACGCCCTCCGTCACCGCGTACACGATGCTCAGGATCGAGGGCAGCGCCTGGCGGACCACCTCGTCGTGCCGGCGCACCGTGGGCGACTCGACGAAAAGGAAGTTGAAGTTCTCGTACGCCCGCAGCGCCGGGAGATAGTGGGCGACTTCCTGCTCGTACTGGTAGTCCCCGGGCGAGGAGACCACGTATATGTTCCGCCCGAGGTCCTTGTCCTTCTCGATGACGTCCTTCATGACGGCGTCCATGACCGCCACGTTCTCGTCGGGCTGGCCCTCCCCGAGAACCGCGTCGCCGAGCTGGCCGTGCCCCTTGGAATAACTGCCCAGGAAATACTGCGGCGTCGACGCCACGATGTTCTTGTAGTCGTACTTCAGGCCGTAGTAGAGCGCGGCGCTTCCGCCCTTGGAGGCACCCAGCAGTGTCACCTCGTCCCGGCTCACGCGCAGCCGCCGCATGAAGTCCTGGATGAGCTCCTGGACGGAGTCCGAGACGCTGAAGTCCATGTCCCGGGCCACGTAGTACGAGGCCGCGCCGTCGAAATGGTCACGGATACGCAGGACATTGCACTTCACGCTGTCCAGCGCGCCACCGAATCCGTACTTGCTGCCCACGGACGAGAAAACCACCAGCAGATGCCGGTGGTCCCCCTGAGCTGCCCGGAACTGGTACTCGACCGGCCACTTCCCGTGCACCTCCACGCTCTCCTTGTAGGCACGGGTCATGTGCGTCGCGTAGTTGGGCGACAGCGGAGGCAGCGGATGCGTCATGGTGGCGAGGCAACTCTCTGACCGGGGGTGCGGAACGGGGTGCTCCGGCGGAGTATACGGAGCGGCCGTCCAGGGATCAGCCGGAAGCGGATTCCGGGCCACCGGGGCTCCGTCGAGGCTTCACCGGGGCGCCGCCCGGCGCGTCCGGGGCTGCGGAAAGCCCCTGGTGAAGCCCCCGGAAAACCCCTGGGGAGCCCCCGGGGAAACCCGGAAAACGCCTGCTCAGCGGTCGAACACGGCCGTCACGGGCGCGTGGTCGCTCCATCGCTCGGCGTGCGTCGCGGCCCGCTCGACGTACGCCTTGACGCAGCGCTCCGCCAGCCCCGGGGTGGCGACCTGGAGGTCGATGCGCCAGCCGCTGTCGTTGTCGAACGCCCGCCCGCGGTACGACCACCAGGTGTAGGGGCCCTCCGTCCCGGGATGCAGTGCCCGCACGACGTCGACGTACCCGCCGTCCCGCGCGTCGAGGACCCGGCCCAGCCACTCCCGCTCCTCGGGCAGGAAGCCGGAGTTCCTGGTGTTGCCGCGCCAGTTCTTCAGGTCGGCGGGCTGATGGGCGATGTTCCAGTCGCCGCACACCAGCACCTCCCGCCCCTGCTCCGCGGCCCGCTCGCGCAGCTCCTTGAGGTGGGCGAGGAACTCGCCCATGAAACGGACCTTCTCGTCCTGGCGCCCGGTGCCGACCTCACCGGAGGGGAGATAGAGGGAGGCGACCGTCACACCCGGCAGGTCGGCCTCGACGTAACGGCCGCTGCCGTCGAACTCGGCCGAGCCGAAGCCGACGCGCACGGCGTCGGGCTCACGGCGGGTGTACAGGGACACCCCGGCACGCCCCTTGGCCGCGGCCGGGGCGTGCACCACGTGCCAGCCCTCGGGGTCACGGACCTGCTCGGGCAGCTGCTGCGGCTCGGCCCGCACCTCCTGGAGGCACAGCACATCGGCGGAGGTGCCGGCGAGCCACTCCACGAAGCCCTTCTTCGCGGCGGCGCGCAGCCCGTTCACATTCACAGAGGTCACAGTGAGCACCCCGGCACGATACCGGCACTCTGGACCTGGTCCAGAATTCGATCAACGGGAGACTGGTCATACGGACGTATACGTACGATGACCGGCATGGATATCCGCCGCGTCCCCTTCGACCACCCCGACGCCGTCAAGCTGAACGACGAGGTGCAGGCCGAGTACCACGAGCGCTACGGCGACGGCGGCGACGCCACCTCCCTCGCTCCCACCGACTTCGAGCCCCCGCGCGGCGTCTATCTGATCGCCTACGACGAGGCCGGCCTGCCCGTCGCCACGGGCGGCTGGCGCAGCCAGGACGGCAACGGCGAGGGCAACGAGGACGGCGACGCCGAACTCAAGCGCATGTACGTCGTGCGCGACATGCGCGGCCGCGGACTGGCCCGCCGCATCCTCGTCGCCCTGGAGGAGGACGCCCGCGCGGCCGGCCGCGTCCGCATGGTCCTGGAGACCGGGATCCGCCAGCCGGAGGCCATCGGCCTGTACACCGCCACCGGCTACGAGCCGTGCACCAAGTTCGGCTACTACCGCTTCCACGAGGACAGCCGCTGCTACGCCAAGGCGCTGTGACACCCGTCACCCGACGGGGTGCCTGACACCCCATCGGGTGCGGACCGCGCGTCCGCCCCGGGAAGAACAAAGATCCCGCCCGATCTTCCGATCGGACGGGATCTTCTCAACTGGCCCCGGACTCGCCAGGATCAGTTGTTGCGGTGGACCTGAGGGGATTTGAACCCCTGGCCCCCTCGATGCGAACGAGGTGCGCTACCGGACTGCGCCACAGGCCCTTGCAACGAGTGAAACTTTAGCATCCCGATCGCCGTGCCCGGAAATCCGTGTCCGGTGGGGCGGCGGGCCCACCGGGAGCCGCCGCTCCCGGCCGTCACTCGTTGGCGGCCCGGGGGCGTCCGCCGTCCTCGTACTGGTCGAACAGCGGCGTACGGCCCCGCTCCCGCGCCCTGCGGGCGGAGGCGGCCCGCCGGGCGTCGCTGCGCCCGCCGTCCTCGCCCGGCCGGTCGTCGGCGTCCTCGGCCCCGTCCGCCCCGTCCGCGCCGTGCGGGCGGTCCTCGGCAAGGGGTTCCTGGTCCCGGGTGACGGCGCTCGACCGCGCGGAGCTCCAGGCGTCCGGCGCCGAGAGGTCCACGTCGGACGTGGCGCGCGGCGCGACCGGAGCCGTCACGTACGTGGGCAGGGGCACCGGCACCGGATCCCAGCTGTCGCCCCGGGCCGGCCCGCGCTGCCGCTCCCGCTGCTGGTCGACCCACTCCGCGTGGTCGGTCTGCTCCACCAGGGCCCGCCGGTCCGCCGCGAGCGCCGACAGACCCGGGTCCGGCTCCGGCTCGACCGCTTCGTCGGGCTCCTCGGCCTCCTCGGCCGCCGGCTCCGCGACGGGCCCGCGCGGCTCCCGCGCCGCCCGTTCGCGCAGCCGCCTGGCCGCGTCCTCGGCCCGGCGCCGGTCCATCTGGAAGGCGAACCGCCGCCGCTCCTGCGAGCGCAGGTACGCGATGTACCCGCTCAGCAGCATCGCGGGGACGGTCGGCGCCCACAGGAACGTGAGGCCGCCGACGGCCGCGACGACCGCGCCGAGCGTGAAGGCCAGGAAGAGCAGGATGGTGGTGCGCCTGCGGCGCGCGAGCGCCTTCGAACGCTGGGCGCGTGCCGCCGCGGCGGCGCTCTGCCCAGGTGCGCGCCGGGCCCCCGGCACGGGCTTGCGTGCCGGTGCGGCCGGACGTTCCCGCGCCGGCTCACCGCGTTCCTGGGCCGGGGCCTGTACCTGCCCCTGTGCCTGCCCCTGTGCCTGCACCTGTGCCTGGATCGCCGGCTGCTGGCGTGTCGGGGGCACGACGAAGGCCCGGACGTCCACCGAGTCGGTGACCGCGTCCGGGTCGTGAAGGCCGGGCTCCTCCTCGTCGGTGGAGCGCGCCCGCAGGTCCTTGGCGTACCGGCGCTCCATGCCCGCCCGTCCGGACAGCAACCGGATGGCAGTGCTGAAGCGTTCCGTCGGACGGGCCTCGTTCAGCTCGTCCTGCCTACGGAGCCACATCGGCACCAAGTAGGCGGCCCAGGCCCCGACAATGACTGCGTAGATGAGGCCGCTGCTGCTCACGCCTCACACGGTAGAGGGGTTTGCGTGAGGCCATCCGCCAATTGGGCCGGTGTGTCGCACGATCTGGCTGATATTTCGAACTTTTTTTGTGACGGATGCGATCAGCAGCCCGTCCCGGGCGCGAATTGATTGCCCCGACCCGGTCACCGGTCGGTCAATTTCGAACATTTATTCAATTCCCGGGGCTACGCGGGATTGCCCTGCGTGTTGCGCCGGTCAGGAGGAGTGCCCCGCTCGTCGTGCACCTCGCCGCGGGAACGCGCGCGCCTCCAGCGGTTCATCAGCCCGTCCTGGACTTCCTCCGCGGTCAGCGCGAAGACCAGATGGTCGCGCCAGGCGCCGTCGATGTGGAGATAACGGGGCCGCAGCCCCTCCTCGCGGAATCCGAGTTTCTCCACGACCCGGCGGCTGGGCCCGTTCTCCGGGCGAATGCAGACCTCGATGCGGTGCAGGCCGACGGTGCGGAAACAGTGGTCGACGACGAGCGCGACCGCCGTCGGCATCACCCCGCGGCCGGCCACACTCTGGTCCACCCAGTAGCCGACGTGCCCCGAGCACATCGAGCCCCAGGTGATCCCGGCGACCGTCAGCTGCCCGACCAGCCGTCCCTGGTACTCGATCACGAACGGCAGCATCCGGCCCGAGTGCGCCTCGGCCCGCAGATGCCGGACCATCTGCCGGTAGGTGGGCCGGTGCGCCATCGGCCCACCCGGCCCGGGCGGCGGGATGGTCGCCTCCCAGGGGCGCAGCCAGTCACGGTTGCGCCGGTTCACCTCGCGCCAGACCCGCTGGTCGCGCAGCTTTATCGGCCGGAGGACGACGTCTCCGTCCACCAGCTCGACCGGCCAGGTCGCGCTGCTCAGCTCGCACCCCCGGGACGTCCGGAGGGACCGTCGCCGGTCCCCGCGGGCCGTGGGTGGTCCCCGCCGCGGATCTGCTCGACGGCGTGCACCAGAAGGGTTCCCAGGACGGCGAGGCCGTCCTTCACCCCTCCGGTGGAGCCCGGCAGATTGACGACGAGCGTGCTGCCCGCCACCCCTGCCAGGCCCCGGGACAGCGCCGCGGTGGGCACCTTCTCGCGGCCGTGGGCACGGATGGCCTCGGCGATGCCCGGCACCTCGCGGTCGAGCACCGCGCGGGTCGCCTCGGGCGTGCGGTCGGTGGGCGAGATGCCCGTGCCGCCGGTGGTGACGATCACGTCGTACCCGGCGTCGACCCCGGCCCGCAGAGCCGCCTCCACGGGGTCCCCGTCCGGCACCACCCGGGGCCCGTCGACGGCGAACCCGAAGCCGCTGAGGCCGTCGGCCACCAGCGGGCCGCCCTTGTCCTCGTAGACCCCGGCGGCGGCCCGGTTGGAGGCGGTCACGACCAGCGCGCGATAGGTCCCGGCGCTCACGCCCGGCTCCAGTCGCCCGACTTGCCGCCCGTCTTCTCCTCCACCCGCACGTCCGTGATGACCGCTCCCTTGTCGACCGCCTTGACCATGTCGATCACGGTGAGCGCGGCGACGGAGACCGCGGTGAGGGCCTCCATCTCGACGCCCGTGCGGTCCGTCGTCCTCACCGTGGCGGTGATCTCCACGGCGTCGTCCGCGACCGACAGGTCCAGTTTCACACCGGACAGCGCCAAGGGGTGGCACAAGGGAATGAGATCGGGCGTGCGCTTGGCGCCCATGATGCCCGCGATCCGCGCGGTGGCCAGGGCGTCGCCCTTGGGCACGCCCTCGCCGCGCAGCAGTTCCACCACCCGTGGCGCGACGAGGACCCGGCCGCTCGCACGCGCGGTGCGCGCGGTCACGTCCTTGCCGGATACGTCGACCATGCGGGCCGCGCCCGCGTCGTCGATGTGTGTCAGTCGGTCCTGCGTGCTCATGGCGTGTGGCGCTCCCGGTCCGGGCCCGTCGCGGTGCGGCGCACGGGCCTGCTGTGCGCGACACGGTACCGCCACTTCGGCGCGGTCGGCGGAGCAGGCCACCGGGTGGTCCGGCGGAGTGCTCAGCCGAGCAGGACGACCTCGACCTCGGTGCCGGGCCGGACCGACTCCACGTCCTCGGGGACGACGATCAGGGCGTCGGCGTGCGCGAGCGCCGCGACGAGATGGGAGCCGGCTCCGCCGACCGGGGTGACGCGGCCCTCGGCGTACACCCCCCGCAGGAACTGTCTGCGGCCCTTCGGAGAGGTCAGGGTCCTGTCGCCGGCCAGGGCGGCCCGGGTGCGCGGGCGGTGGACGTCGGGCAGGCCCATGAGGGCGCGGATCGCCGGGCGCACGAACAGCTCGAAGGAGACGTACGAGGACACCGGGTTGCCGGGCAGCGCCAGCAGCGGTGTGTGGTCGGGGCCGATGGAGCCGAAGCCCTGCGGCTTGCCCGGCTGCATGGCGAGTTTGCGGAACTCGATGCCGCTGCCCGCCTCGTCCTCGTCGCCGACGTGCTGGAGGGCCTCCTTGACGACGTCGTACGCGCCGACGCTCACGCCCCCGGTGGTGACCATCAGGTCGGCGCGCACCAACTGGTCCTCGACGGTGGTGCGCAGGGTCTCGGCGTCGTCGGCGACGGCGCCCACGCGGTAGGCGATGGCGCCGGCGTCACGGGCCGCCGCGGTGAGGGCGAAGCTGTTGGAGTCGTAGATCTGGCCGCTGCCGAGCTCCTCCCCGGGCTGGACGAGCTCGCTGCCGGTGGAGAGCACGACCACACGCGGACGCGGGCGCACCCGGACCCTGCCGCGGCCGATCGCGGCGAGGAGCGCGATCTGGGGCGGGCCGAGGACGGTGCCCGCATCCAGGGCGCGGTCCCCGGCCTTCACGTCGCTGCCCGTGGCGCGCACATGGGCGCGTGCCTCGGCCGGCCGGTACACCTGGATCCGGCCGCCGGCGCCCTCGGGAGCGAGGCTGCGCGCGCGCATGCCGGTCACGGGGCCCTCGCCGAGACCGCCGTCGGTCCACTCGACGGGGACGACCGCCTCGGCACCGGGCGGCACGGGGGCACCCGTCATGATGCGGGCGGCCTGGCCCGGGCCCACGTGCAGCAGATCGGCCGCCTGGCCCGCCGCGACGTCCCCGACGACCTCCAGGACGGCCGGGAACTCCTCGCTCGCGCCCGCGACATCCGCGACCCGTACCGCGTACCCGTCCATGGAGCTGTTGTCGAACGGCGGCAGCGAGACCGGCACCGTGACGTCGTCGACCAGGACGCAGCCCTGGGCGTCCAGCAGCTGGAGCTCGATGGGTTCCAGGGGGCGGACGGTCGCGAGGATGTCCTCCAGGTGCTCGTCGACCGACCACAGGTGGTCCTGGCCGGCGGTGCGGGGCGCGGCGGTGCTCAAGGGGCTACATCTCCTCGGTGACGTAACTGCGGAGCCAGGACCGGAAGTCGGGTCCCAGGTCTTCACGTTCGCACGCGAGTCTGACAATGGCACGGAGGTAGTCGCCGCGGTCGCCGGTGTCATAGCGGCGGCCCTGGAAGACGACGCCGTGCACCGGGCCGCCCGCCCGCTCGTCCTCGGCGAGCTTCTGGAGGGCGTCGGTGAGCTGGATCTCGCCGCCGCGACCGGGCTCGGTCTTGCGCAGTATCTCGAAGATCTGCGGGGCGAGGACATAACGGCCGATGATGGCGTAGTTGGAGGGCGCGTCCGCCGGGTCGGGCTTCTCGACCAGGCCGTTCACCTTCACCACGTCGCCGTCGGCGGTCGGCTCCACGGCCGCGCATCCGTAGAGGTGGATCTGCTCGGGCGCCACCTCCATGAGCGCGACGACGCTGCCGCCGTGGCGCTCCTGGACCTCGATCATGCGCTGGAGGAGCGGGTCGCGCGGGTCGATCAGGTCGTCGCCGAGGAGCACCGCGAAGGGCTCGTCGCCGACGTGCGGGGCGGCGCACAGGACCGCGTGGCCGAGCCCCTTGGGGTCGCCCTGGCGCACGTAGTGCATGGTCGCCAGGTCGCTGGATTCCTGCACCTTGCCCAGTCGCTCGGCGTCGCCCTTCTTCTCCAGGGCGGACTCCAGCTCGTAGTTGCGGTCGAAGTGGTCCTCCAGCGGGCGCTTGTTGCGGCCCGTGACCATGAGGACGTCGTCGAGGCCGGCGGACACGGCCTCCTCGACCACGTACTGGATCGCCGGCTTGTCCACGACCGGCAGCATCTCCTTGGGAGTGGCTTTGGTGGCCGGCAGGAACCGGGTGCCGAGGCCTGCTGCGGGAATGACAGCCTTGCTGATCCTGGGGTGCGACTGAGTCATGGCCGCAACCTTATCCGGAGCCCATGAGCGGAACCTGCAGCTCCGCTCAACTGTTTCTCATATGAGCACATTGGAACCACAACGGGAGCAAATTGTGGGGCAGTTCGGACGTCCGAGCGAGACTGACAAGAAAATGTTGCGCCGGGACCTCCTCTCGGTGAGGAACGGACTGACGGCGGACGACGTTCAGGAGGCGGCCGCCGCGCTGGCCGAACGCGCCCTCGTCCTGCCCGAGCTGGCGCACGCCCGCACGGTGGCGGCGTACGTCTCGGTGGGCGCCGAACCGGGCACCCTCGCGCTCCTGGACGCGCTGCGCGCCCGCGGCGTACGTGTCCTGCTGCCCGCCCTGCTGCCCGACAACGACCTCGACTGGGGCGCGTACGAGGGCGAGGACTCCCTCGGGCAGGTCCGGCACGGCGGGAGGATGGCCCTGCTGGAGCCGGCCGGCGAGCGCCTCGGCCCGGACGCGGTCACGTCCGCCGACGTGGTGCTGCTGCCCGGCCTCGCCGTGGACGCGCGCGGGATGCGGCTCGGCCGGGGCGGCGGCTCCTACGACCGCGTGCTCGCCCGGCTGGAGCGGGCCCGGGTGGATCCCGCGCTGGTGGTGCTGCTGTACGACACCGAGGTCGTGGGGCGCGTTCCGGCTGAGGCGCACGACCGCCCGGTGCACGCGGTGGTGACCCCGTCGGCCGTGCGCCGCTTCCCGCGCGGCGCGTGACCCGGAAGGGGGCGCGTGACTCACGTCTCACGCCCCCGCACGGGAACGGCCCTCCACGCGTGCGCGTGGAGGGCCGTTCCCGTCGGCCGGCCGGGGGCCGGCCGCCGTCAGACCGTCACGGTTCGAGGACCAGGGTGTCGCCGGTCCGCCGGTCGACCTCCTGCTCCGTGAACGCCCACGGCAGCAGCTCGCCCTCCGCCCACTTGTCCGTCTGGTCGGTGTAGTGGTCGTTGTAGGCGTGCCCGGAGGCGCCGGTGAGGTTGATCCAGCGCGACTTGTCGAGGTCGGCGAGGTTCACCACCATGCGCATCGACGGCACCCAGACGACGCCGTAGCCGCCGGCGGCGTTCCAGCCGGTCGCGTTGACCGTGGCCTCGCCGCCGCCGAGCTTCCAGGGGCCGCGGTTGAGCATGTACTGCAGGAAACCGGGGCCTTCGGTGCCCATGGTCTGGTTCTTCAGGAACAGGCGGTGCAGCCGGCCCCAGCTCCAGGTGTCGATGTCCTTGCCGAGCTTGGCGGTCAGCTCCCAGCGGGCGTCGACCATGGCACGCTCGAACAGCTCGTCACGGTTGGTCGCGCCCTCGCGCGTGCCCGCCTCCGGCGTGGTCCACCAGTCGCTGTCCTCGTCGCCCATGAGGCTGCGCACGACCTCGAACCAGCGGTCGCCGCCGTCCGGCTGCGCCTGCTCGGCGTCGCGCTGCCCGCACTCGCGGACCGAGCGGTTCTCGTCGGCCGGCCCGGTGGTGTCGGTCGGCTTCACCCACAGGCACTGGCCCTTGACGCGCAGCTCCTTGGGAAGCTTGTCACCGAAGGCGAGCTTGAGGATGTTGCGCCAGGTCGCGTTGAAGTACGCGGCCGCCGCGGAGTCGGCGTCCTGGGTGTAGTCCCAGCCCTCCAGGAGCTTCTGCGCCTCACGGACGTCCGGGTCGTCGAGGTCGATCTTCAGCAGCCGGGGCACCAGCAGCTTGGCGATCTCGCTGCTGTTGTCCAGCTGCATCTGCCGCATGTCGTCGGTGGAGATCTTCCCGCCGCCCTTGATCTTCGACTCGATCAGGTCGTCGATGCGCTGGCTGCGGGTGCCGTAGCCCCAGTCCGTGGTGAGGGTGTACGGGTAGTCGTCCTTGTCCACGACGGCCTGGTTCGCGGTGACGATGTAGCCGCGCTCGGGGTCGAACTCGTAGGGCAGCTCGTCCTGGTCGACGAAGCCGGTCCAGTCGTACTTCGAGTCCCAGCCGGGCGCCGGGACGGCACCGGTGTGGCCCTGCGCGCGGGTGGGGATCTTCCCCGGCAGCGTGTAGCCGATGTGGTTCTTGGTGTCGGCGTAGACCAGGTTCTGCGAGGGGACGTCGAACAGCGCGGCCGCCGCGCGGAAGTCCTCCCAGCCGGCCGCCCGGTCCATCGCGAACACGGCGTCCATGGAGGTGCCGGCGTCCAGGGCGGTCCAGCGCAGGGCGATGCCGTAGCCGTCGCCGCGGTCGGGTGCCGCGGTGTCGACGGTGGCCTTGCGGCCGACCTTGACGAGTTCGTCGTCGCGGTCGGACAGCAGCGGGCCGTTGCCGGTCTCCCGGACGATGATCGTCCGGGACGCCCCGCCGGCGACCCGGATGGTCTCCGTGCGGGCCTTGAAGGGCTTGACCTTGCCGTCGAGCAGGTAGCCGTCGCCGGTGAGCTTCTCCAGGTAGAGGTCGGTGACGTCCACGCCGGAGTTGGTCATGCCCCAGGCGATGTCCTTGTTGTGGCCGATGACGACGCCGGGCAGACCGGCGAAGGTGTAGCCGCTGACGTCGTACTGGCACTTGGCGCCGACGGAACGGCAGTGCAGGCCCATCTGGTACCAGACGGACGGCAGCGCGGCCGACAGGTGCGGATCGTTGGCGAGCAGCGGCTTGCCGGTGATGGTGTGGCTGCCCGCGACGACCCAGGAGTTGGAACCGATGCCGTTGCCGTTCACGCCGACGGCCTCGGGCAGGTCCTCCAGGACCCGGTAGAGACCGGAGAGCTGGGTCTGCAGCGCCTCGCCGTCCGTGCCGTCGGCGGACGCGCCCTGGACGTCGCCGGAGGCGTCCGTGGAGCCGTCGCCCGTCCCGTCGAGGCCGGTGCCCGAGCCGTCGCCGTCGTCCCCGCCGCCGTTCTGGCCGAACGTCTCGGTGGCCTCGTCGTACCCGCCCTCCTGGACGATCGCCTTGTTGCGGTCGTAGGGGTAGCGCGGGTAGAGATCGGCGATCTGCTTGGGGCCGAGGCGGCTGGTCATCAGGGCGCGGTCGATCTCGTCCTGCATGTTGCCGCGCAGGTCCCAGGCCATCGCCTTCAGCCACGCGACCGAGTCGACCGGGGTCCACTTCGCGGGCTTGTAGTCGTTCTCGAACCCGAGAGCGGCGTACTCCAGGGAGATGTCCTCGCCGTTCTTGCCCTCGAGGTAGGCGTTGACACCCTCGGCGTACGCCTGGAGGTACTTCTTGGTGGAGTCGGACAGCTTGGTGTCGTACTCCTTCTTCGCCACCCGGTCCCAGCCCAGGGTGCGCAGGAACGCGTCGTTGTCGACCTGGCCCTTGCCGAACATCTCCGACAGACGCCCTGAGGTCAGGTGCCGGCGCACGTCCATCTCGTAGAACCGGTCCTGCGCCTGGACGAAGCCCTGCGCCATGAACAGGTCCTCGTCGGAGGAGGCGTAGATCTGCGGGATGCCGTTGCCGTCGCGTTTGACGTCGACGGGCCCGGACAGGCCGTCCAGGGTGACGGATCCCTCGGTCTGCGGGAAGGAGGCACGCACGGTGCTGACGGACCAGTACGCCCCGAAGCCAAGGCAGCCGACGACGGCCAGCACCAGCACGAGCACGATAAGGCGGGCTTTGCGCCCCTTCTTCCTGCCGGACTTGCCGGGTTTCTGACCCGATGAGGCGGTGGTGTTGGGGGGCATCGCTGTCCTTGCTGTCCTAACGCGAGCGGCAGGCGGTCCTGGAGTGCTGGGAGCAACCATAGGCGCAGGGCCCGACGCGCCTTGACGCGGAGTCGGGAACCAGCGCGGAACGGGCGTTCGATCTTGCCTCGTCGAGCGTCAAGAAAACGTCAAGAGTTAGGTAAGGTAACGAAGTAGTTGGATGCGGGGCGGCCCGCCTTCGTGTCCCATGGACGCGAGCGTCCACGCGCGCGTGCCGCCCCCGTGCGTCAGGGAAGGGAACGGCCACTGTCAGTCCACGACCTCAACCAGCTCCTGCTCACCTGCTCGCTCGTCCTGCTCGCCGCGGTCGCCGCGGTCCGGGTCTCCTCGCGCAGCGGGCTCCCCAGCCTGCTCGTGTACCTGGGCATCGGCGTCCTCATGGGCCAGGACGGCATCGGTGACATCCACTTCGACGACGCCGAGCTCACCCAGGTCATCGGATACGCGGCCCTGGTCGTGATCCTGGCCGAGGGCGGTCTGAGCACGAAGTGGAAGGAGATCAAACCGGCCCTGCCGGCCGCCACCGCGCTGGCGCTGGGCGGGGTCGCGGTGAGCGTGGGCGTCACTGCCGCGGGCGCGCACTACCTGACCGGCCTGGACTGGCGCCAGGCCCTCATCATCGGCGCGGTCGTCTCCTCCACGGACGCCGCGGCCGTCTTCTCCGTACTGCGCAGAATTCCGCTGCCCTCACGTGTGACGGGCACCCTGGAGGCGGAGTCCGGCTTCAACGACGCCCCCGTCGTGATCCTGGTCGTCTCCTTCTCCGCCGCGGGTCCGGTCGAGCACTGGTACGTCCTCGTCGCCGAGATAGCGGGAGAGCTCGCCATCGGCGCGGCCGTGGGCCTCGCGATCGGCTGGCTCGGCACCTGGGGGCTGCGGCACGTGGCACTGCCCGCCTCCGGCCTCTACCCGATCGCCGTCGTGGCCATCGCGGTGGCCGCGTACGCCGTCGGCGCCCAGGCGCACGGCAGCGGCTTCCTCGCCGTCTACCTCGCCTCCATGGTCATGGGCAACGCGCGCCTGCCCCACTGGCCCGCGACGCGCGGCTTCGCCGAGGGGCTGGGCTGGATCGCCCAGATCGGCATGTTCGTCCTGCTCGGCCTGCTCGTCACCCCGCACGAGCTGGGCGACGACATCTGGCCCGCCCTCGTGATCGGGCTCGTGCTGACGATGGTGGCCCGTCCGCTGAGCGTCGTGGCGTGCCTGACGCCGTTCCGTGTGCCCTGGACGGAGCAGGCACTGATGTCCTGGGCCGGGCTGCGCGGCGCCGTGCCCATCATCCTGGCGACCATCCCCATGGTGAGCGGCGTCGACGGCAGCCGCCGCATCTTCAACATCGTCTTCGTCCTGGTCGTCGTCTACACCCTCATCCAGGGCCCCACACTTCCCTGGCTCGCCCGCGCGCTGCGTCTGCGCACCGGGTCCGAGGCGGCCGACCTCGGCATCGAGTCCGCGCCCCTGGAGCGGCTGCGCGGCCATCTGCTGTCCGTCGCCATCCCGCCCGGCTCCCGGATGCACGGGGTCGAGGTCAGCGAGCTGCGGCTGCCCGCCGGCGCCGCGGTGACGCTGGTCGTGCGGGACGGAAAATCGTTCGTCCCGCTTCCCTCCACGGTGCTGCGGCGCGGCGACGAGCTGCTGGTCGTCGCCACGGACCCGGTACGGGACGCCGCCGAGCGCCGGCTGCGGGCCGTGGGACAGGGCGGCAAGCTGGCCGGATGGCTGGGCACGGGCGGGAACCCGGACCGGCCCTGAGGGACCGGCCGGCGGGTCCGGCAGCGGGACGGGGGCGCGGCGGAGGCCGTGACGGGGACAGCGGCTGGGACCGCGGCGAGGGTCGCGGCGGAGGCCGTGGCCGGGGTCGCGGCGGAGGCCGTGGCCGGGGTCGCGGCGGAGGCCGTCCTGGCGTTAAGGGAATATTTCATACCCTTCACACCGTTTGACATCAGAGGTCCGCGCGCGCATGGTGCCCGCTTTCACAGACGCAACGCGCGTAGATCCCTGTACGATGAAGGCGGACCTTGATCGAACCAACTCTGCCTGACGCAGAGCTGGCGCGACCGTATGGCGGCCAGCGACGCCCTCCCGCGGAGGGGCGCCGGTATCTACCGCAGTTCAGCGCAAGAGGACAGCTCTCGGCGCCGCCCCCCACCCGCAGGGGCCGTGCTACCAGGCGGCAGAAAGGCACGGGCCGTGGCATCCACGGTCACCACCGAGCCGTCGAAGAACTCGCCGGCCCCCTCCCGCCCGGGATACGGGCAACTGCTGCGCACCCGCGGTGCCTGGACCTTCCTGCTGCCCGGCTTCGCGGCACGCCAGCCGTTCGCGATGCTCACCATCTCGATCGTGCTGCTCGTGCAGCACACGACCGGCTCCTACGGAGCGGCGGGCGCCGCCGCGGCCGTCACAGGTGTCTCCATGGCCCTGTTCGCGCCCTACAGCGGGCGGCTCGCCGACCGCTTCGGACAGCGTGCCGTGCTCGTCCCCGGCGTGCTGGTGCACACCCTGTCGGGTCTCGCCTTCACGGCGCTCGCACTGACCCACGCGCCCCTGTGGGCGCTGTTCCTGGTCGCCGTGCCCACCGGCGCCTCGGTCCCGCAGGTCGGGCCCATGGTGCGGGCCCGCTGGGGCGTGAAGCTCCAGGGCTCACCGCTGATGACCACCGCGGCGGCCTTCGAGTCGGTCACGGACGAGTTCACCTTCGTCGTCGGCCCGCTGCTGGCGACCGCCCTGTGCACGGCCGTGGACCCGGCCGCGGGCCTGGTGACCGAGGCGTCGCTGACGCTGCTGGGCGGTCTGCTGTTCGCCGCGCAGAAGGCCACGCAGCCGCGGGTCTCCCCCGCCGGGCACGCGCGCGTGCAGCACGCCTCCGCGCTGAGCGTCCCGGGGGTGCGCGTCCTGGTCGTGGCCTTCCTCGGCATCGGCTCGGTCTTCGGCGGCATGCAGGTGTCGCTGGCGGCGTTCACCGAGTCCATCGGCGAGCCCGGCCTGAACGGCGTGCTGTACGGAACCTTCGCCGCGGGCAACATGATCTCCGGCATCGCCTGCGGCGCCATCGCCTGGAGGGCCGCCCCGCAGCGCCGCCTCGTCCTCGGGTACGCCGCGCTCGCGCTGGTCGCCTCCGGCCTGTGGGCCGCGCACTCGGTGCCGGTCCTCGCGGGTCTCGGCCTGCTCGTCGGCATGTCCATCGCCCCCGCCCTGATCACCGGCTACACCCTGGTGGAGGGCCTGGTCCCGGCCGGGGCGCGCACCGAGGCGTTCACCTGGCTGACCGGCGCGGTCGCGCTCGGCCAGGCGGCCGCGGTCACGGTCGCCGGACAGCTGGAGGACCGCTTCCGGGACGGTGCAGGATTCCTCGTGCCGATGGGCGGCACCCTGCTGGCCCTCGCGACCGTGGTCGCCCTGCGCTCGCGCCTGGCGGCACGGCCGGCCGGACGCACCGTCGCACGTGGCGTGGGTCACCGCGCGCCGGTGACGGTGGACTGATTCCCGGGAATACGTCACTATGGACCGTCGTTAGCACTCATCGAGTGAGAGTGCCAGGAGGAAGACAGTGCCGACCTACCAGTACCAGTGCACCGAGTGCGGCGAGGGCCTTGAAGCGGTGCAGAAGTTCACCGACGACGCCCTGACCGAGTGCCCCAACTGCGGTGGCCGCCTCAAGAAGGTGTTCTCCGCGGTCGGCATCGTCTTCAAGGGCTCCGGCTTCTACCGCAACGACAGCCGCGGCGCGTCGTCGAGCAGCTCGCCCGCGTCGGCGAAGCCCGCCTCCTCGACGTCCGCGTCCTCGACGGCGTCGTCCTCGACGTCTTCGTCGTCCTCCGGCTCGTCGTCCTCGGACTCCAAGTCCTCGGGGACGGCCGGCAGCTCCGCCGCCTGAGGCATTTCGCTCCGCGGGACCCCGCCGTCGCTCCGACGGCGGGGTCCTCGGCTTCTTCGGCACCGGGCGCCCGCGTCCCGCGCGGGCGGGCTACCGTGCTGGTCATGGCGAACGCAGACATCGGTGTAATCGGCGGATCCGGCTTCTACTCGTTCCTCGACGACGTCACCGAGATCCAGGTGGACACCCCGTACGGGCCGCCCAGCGACTCCCTCTTCCTCGGCGAGATCGCGGGCCGGCGGGTCGCGTTCCTGCCGCGTCACGGCCGCGGCCACCATCTGCCGCCGCACCGGATCAACTACCGGGCCAACCTGTGGGCGCTGCGTTCGGTCGGTGCGCGCCAGATCCTCGGCCCGTGCGCGGTGGGCGGTCTGCGTCCGGAGTTCGGCCCGGGCACGCTGCTCGTGCCGGATCAGCTGGTGGACCGGACGAAGTCGCGGGTGGGGACCTACTTCGACGGGCTGCCCCTGCCGGACGGCACCGTGCCGAACGTGGTGCATGTGTCCCTGGCCGACCCGTACTGCCCCACCGGACGGGCCGCCGCGCTCAAGGCGGCCCGCGGCCGGGACTGGGAGGCGGTGGACGGCGGCACCCTGGTCGTGGTGGAGGGGCCGCGCTTCTCGACCCGCGCCGAATCGCTGTGGCACCAGGCCCAGGGCTGGTCGGTGGTCGGCATGACGGGCCATCCCGAGGCGGCCCTCGCGCGGGAGCTGGAGCTCTGCTACACCTCCCTCACCCTGGTCACCGACCTGGACGCGGGTGCCGAGACCGGCGAGGGCGTCTCGCACGACGAGGTGCTGCGGGTCTTCGCCGCGAACGTCGACCGGCTGCGGGGTGTCCTGTTCGACGCGGTCGCCGCGCTGCCCACCACCGGCGACCGGGACTGTCTGTGCACGACGGCGCTGGGCGGGATGGACCCGGGCTTCACGCTGCCGTAGCCCCCCGGGAGCGTCGGCCGCCGCGGCGGAAGCCCACCTTCGGGTGAGCGGGTTGTCCACAACCGGCCGGTGGCCCACCGGGCCCGACGGGCGTCGGCGCCGGACCTCATCGTGGATCCGCACACCGATTCCCGTCGCAGGTGGTGATCCCCGTGTCCGTTCCTCCCGATTCCCCCTTCTCCCCCGCCCCGCATCCGCCCGGCAGCGACGCTCCGGCCACGTGCGAGGTGCCGCACTTCGCTCCCTTACGGGTGCGCGGCGGGGGGTACCGGCTGCGCCGGCTCGTCCGGCATCGCGGGTGGGCCCTGGCCGCCGGGCTCGCGGTGACGGCGGCCGCTCTCGGGGCGACCGGCCCCCGCGGGGACGCCGACGCCCACCGGGACGAACGGACCCACGGCCGTCCGGCGGCCGGCCCGGCACCGAAGCCCCGGGCCGACCGGACGGTGGAGGCACCGGTGCGCATCGCCGACGGCGCCACGGTGCGGCTGCTGCGCCCCGGCGACCGCGTCGACGTGATCGCGGCGCGGGAGACGGCGGCGGGCGGCGACGCCCGGGTGGTCGCCCGCGGGGCACGGGTGACCGAGGTGCCCCCGCCCGGCGCGGAGACCGCCGGCATGGGGGCGCTCGTCGTGCTCTCGGTGCCGCGCCCGACCGCGGCACGGCTGGCCGGGGCGGGCGCCACGTCACGGCTGGCGGTGACGCTGTGCTGACCCGTGTCCCGGACCGTGTGTGTGACACACGGTCAAGTCGCTCGTCCGTGCTGTGGGATTGGACAGGACGGCCTCACCCTGACGTAGGTTGCGGAGCGGCTAATTCCACAACGAGTGCGTCCGAGGAGAGGCTCCGAGGTGAGCGAGAAGAAGAGTCCCAGCGTCTGGGCGGGCTTCAAGGCATTCCTGATGCGTGGGAATGTCATCGATCTGGCGGTGGCGGTGGTCATCGGTGCCGCCTTCACCAACATCGTCAACTCGGTGGTGAAGGGCGTCATCAACCCGCTGGTCGGAGCGATCGGCACCAAGAACCTCGACAGCTACCGCTCGTGCCTCAAGGGGCCCTGCGAGGTGGCCGCCGACGGCACGGTCACCAGCGGTGTGACGATCCTGTGGGGCTCGGTCCTGGGAGCGACGCTCAGCTTCGTGATCACCGCGGCGGTGGTCTACTTCCTGATGGTGCTGCCGATGTCGAAGTATCTGGCGCGGGTGGAGGCCCAGCGGAAGGCCAAGGAGGGCACCCACGAGGTCATCGAGGTGACCGAGCTGGAGGTGCTCAAGGAGATCCGCGACGCGCTGGTCGCGCAGCGGGGCTCGGGCCACGACGAGCGCTAGCGGCCGGAGCGGCCCGGCGGGCCCCGGCCCGCCGGGTCGTCCGCCCCGGATCACAGGTGGTGGGGCGGCTTCTCGTCGAGGAAGCGCTTGAGGTCGTCGGCGCCTCCGCCGGCAGGCCGCTCGTCGCCCCACCCGCGGTCCGTGTCGTCCGAGGACTGCCGGGACAGCGGGTCGTCGAAGATCAGCGCGGCCTTGGGGTCACGCGGCTCGGGGGCGGATGCGGTAGTCATGCGTCCAGCGTACGGCCCCCGCGGCGGCCTCCCCCGCGGCCGTGCCCTCCCCCGCGGCCGTGCCCTCCACGGCGCCCGGCGTGCTGTCCCGGTCGGGGCGAAGGGCGGGCGACCAGGGGATTCGGCCGGACTCTCCGGCTCCCCGCCCACAGGATTTTCCGGCGTGCATCTGCTGTGCTGGGAGGCATGACCTCCAGTTCGACTCCGTCCGCGGCCTCCTCGGGACCGCCCGCTGCCGGACGGCCGCTGCGCAAGCTGACCTCGCGGGGCCGCGACGAGACCCACCGGGTCGCGTCACCCCTCGAGCTCTTCTTCGACCTGTGCTTCGTCGTCGCCATCGCCCAGGCGGGCGCCCAGCTGGTGCACGCCATCGCCGAGAACCACGCCGGCGAGGGGATCATGAACTACGCGATGGTCTTCTTCGCCATCTGGTGGGCGTGGATGAACTTCACCTGGTTCGCGTCGGCGTACGACAACGACGACGTGCTCTACCGGGTGGTCACCCTGGTCCAGATCGCCGGCGTGCTGGTGCTCGCCGCCGGCGTCTCGCGGGCGTTCGACGAACACGACTTCCTGGCCGTCTGGCTCGGCTACGCCATCATGCGCCTCGCCATGGCCACGCAATGGCTGCGTGCCGCGAGATCGGCGACCGGCGCCGAGAGAACCATGACCCTGCGGTACGCGGGCGGCGTGCTGCTCTGTCAGATCGGCTGGCTGGGGCTGCTGTTCCTCCCGGAGACGGGCAGGCCCTGGCTCTTCCTGGTGATGGCGCTCGCCGAACTGTGCGTGCCCGTGTTCGCCGAGAAGGACACCTCCACCTCCTGGCATCCGCACCACATCGCCGAACGGTACGGGCTGTTCACGATCATCGTGCTGGGCGAGACGATCGCCGCGGCGACGGTCGCCGTGAAGACGGGCGTCGAGGAGAACGACGCACTCGCCGACCTGCTGCCGATCGCGACGGGCGGCCTGCTGATCGTCTTCTCCGCCTGGTGGGTCTACTTCGTCGTGCCCATCCACGGGCATCTGCGCTCCAGTCGGCAGGCGTTCCTGTGGGGATACGGCCACTACCTGATCTTCGCGTCGGCGGCGGCGATCGGCGCGGGCCTGGAGGTGGCCGTGGAGCAGTCGGTCGGCGAGGCGCACATCTCCGCCCTGGCCGCCTCCGCCGCGGTGACCCTGCCCACCGCGCTGTATCTGCTCACCCTCTGGGCCCTGCACTCCCGTCACTTCAAAGTGGGCATCGCCCAGCAGGCGGTCCTGCCGGTCACGGCGCTGGCCGTCATCTGCTGCACCTTCCTGGGCGAATGGGCGGTGCTCGCCGCGGGTCTGGTCTCGGCGCTGGCGGTGGCGACCGGCACGACCCTGACGGCGCGCATGACGGCCCGGGAGCGCACGGCGAGGACGGCCGCGCAGGCCGGCTGACACCGCCCGGGGAAGTACGCGGCGGCCCCGGGGTGTGTAACCGCCCCACGCGCCTTCGAAGAGGGCAAGACTGGTCACCATGACAGTCGACGCCCTGACGGACGTCGCCGGACTGCGCGTCGGGCATGCCACGCGCACCGGCGGCGGATGGCTCACCGGCACCACGGTCGTCCTCGCCCCCGAGGGCGGCGCGATCGCCGCCGTGGACGTGCGGGGCGGCGGCCCCGGCACCAAGGAGACCGACGCCCTCGACCCGCGCAACGTGGTCCAGAGGATCGAGGCGGTCGTGCTGACGGGCGGCAGCGCCTACGGGCTCGACGCGGCCTCCGGTGTGATGGCCTGGCTGGAGGAGCGCGGGCGCGGGGTGCCCGTCGGGCCGGACCCGGCGCACGTCGTGCCCGTCGTGCCCGCGGCCTGCATCTTCGATCTCGGACGCGGCGGCGACTTCCGCGCCCGGCCGGACGCCGCCACCGGACGGGCCGCCGTGGAGGCGGCCGCGGCGGGAGCGGCCGGCGCACAGGTGCCCGAGGGGTGCGTGGGCGCGGGCACGGGAGCGGCGGTCGGACCGCTCAAGGGCGGGGTCGGCACGGCCTCCACGGTGCTCGCCTGCGGGATCACCGTGGCCGCGCTGGTGGTGGCCAACGCGGCGGGCTCGGCGACGGACCCCGGGACGGGCGTGCTGTACGGGGAGCTGTTCGAGGGGAGGCTGGAGCGGCCCGGGGCGGGGGTGCACGCCGCCGCGTGCCGGCGTCTGGCGGAGACCTCGGCGAAGAACGCGCCGCCGCCGTTGAACACCACCCTCGCCGTGGTCGCCACCGACGCGGACCTCACCCGCGCGCAGGCGCAGAAGCTGGCCGGCACGGCGCACGACGGCATCGCGCGGGCCGTACGGCCGGTGCATCTGCTCAACGACGGAGACACGGTGTTCGCGCTGGCCACCGGGGCACGCCCGCTGGACACCGGACGTCCGCTCGCGCTGAACGAGATCCTCGCCGCGGGCGCGGACGTGGTGACGCGCGCCATCGTCCGCGCCGTGCGCACGGCCGGGTCCGTGGACGGACCGGGCGGGGCATGGCCGTCGTACGAGGAGCTGTACGGGCCCCGGTGAGCCGTCCGCGGTCCCTCCCGGCCCCGGACCGGCCGCCGGGACCTGCCTCAACAGCCCTCCGGACGAAGGAAATTGTCCCGGTTCTGTCACGTGACGGCACCACGCTCGACCGGTGGGAACCCGAGGACGGCTGCCCGCCTCTTTCTCCACGGATTGCAGCGGACCACGCACATCACACAGACCTGGAGCAGATCGTGACTACGCCGGACATAGCCCCGCGGCGCATGGTGGCGGCCTGCGCCGCCCTGATGGTCGGCGCCCTCACCCTGACCGCCTGCGGCGGGAGCGCCGGCACGGACGACGGCAAGAACGGCGGAGGCGACACCGCGAGCTCGCTGCCGCGGATCGTCATCTCGGCGAAGAACGGCTCCACGGGCGCGTCCATCAACACGACCGGCGTGAAGGTCAGCGACGGCACGCTGACCGGCGTGAAGATGACCGAGGCGGACTCGGGCGAGGCCGTCGCCGGGGCGATGTCGGCGGACGGCACCAGCTGGAAGCCGAAGGAGCAGCTGGAGCGCGGGACGGCGTACCGGATAGCGGCGACCGCGAAGAACGACGACGGCCGGACCGCCGCGGCGGACTCCCGGTTCACCACGGTCTCGACGGACAACAGCTTCATCGGGACGTATCTGCCGGACGGCGGCACCACGGTCGGGGTGGGGATGCCGGTGTCGTTCACGTTCGACAAGGAGATCACCGACAAGAAGGCCGTGCAGAGCCACATCACGGTCAGCTCGGACAGCGGGCAGCAGGTCGTCGGGCACTGGTTCGGCTCGCAGCGGCTCGACTTCCGGCCGCAGGAGTACTGGAAGGCCGGCTCGAAGGTCACGATGAAGATCGACCTGGACGGCGTGGAGGGCGCGAACGGCGCCTACGGCGTGCAGAAGAAGACCGTCACCTTCACGGTCGGCCGTTCGCAGGTCTCCACGGTGGACGCCGCCACCCAGACGATGACCGTCGTACGGGACGGCAGCACCCTCAGGACGATCCCGATCTCGGCGGGCAGCCCGGAGAACACCACCTACAACGGACAGATGGTGATCTCCGGCAAGTGGGAGCAGATGCGCATGGACGGCTCGACGGTCGGGTTCGCCGGACAGTACGACATCCCGGACGTGCCGCACGCCATGCAGCTGACGGGCTCCGGCACCTTCGTGCACGGCAACTACTGGTACAACCAGGGCAACCCGCCGTTCGGCCGCGAGGGCACGAGCCACGGCTGCGTGGGGCTCCAGGACGTGCAGGGCGCGCAGGGGGACACGACGGGCAAGTGGTTCTACGACAACTCCCTCGTCGGGGACGTGGTCGTGGTGAAGAACTCCCCCGACGACACGGTGGACCCGGACAACGGGCTCAACGGCTGGAACATGGCGTGGGGCGACTGGGCCGCGGGCAGCGCGGTCTGAGCGGATCACGGCCGGTCCAACTCGGCGGTGACCAGCGGATTTTGACCAGGCGTCGGGCCGTACGGGAACTTCTCCGGCGGCCCGGTCGTTTTCCCCGCGTCCGTTTTCCCGGATCCCGGACACGATGTCCGACCGAGGGGCTACGGTATGCACCCACAAGGTGACATGCAGCAACGCCGGGAGAAACCTTGAGCGTTCCGTACGAGACCGCAGTGCACGAACCACACGAGTCGCCGGAGTCTCCGGAAGAGCACCTCGCGCGGCTGCTCGGCCGCGCCCTGAACTCCTTCGAGCTGCCGGACGACGTCATACGACGGCTCGACACCGCGCTGGCGCACGACAGTTCACTGCACTCCGCGCACCACAGCGCGGGCCTGCACCGGGAGACGTACCGGCACACCTGGCTGCTGGCCGACGGCTCGGCACTCACCCTGTGGGAGCTCGTGCACAACACCGCCTCGGACGCCACGGACCACGAGGTGTACATCGACGAGGAGGAGCTGGGCGCGGCGACCGGACGGCTCCCGCTGCCGCCGGAGGCGCCCGACTTCGAGCTGCCGGCCCTCGTCCCGCCGCCGCCCCTGCCGGGCCCCCGTCACGCGTACGTGCCCGACGACTCGGCGGACCACGCGCGCCGGCTGCTGCGCCGCGCCGAGAACCCGGACCGGCCGGGGGCGGAGGTCGCGGCGCTGCTGGCCACGGCCTTCGCGCATCAGATCACCCAGGCTTTCGGACGGCCCTGCAGAGCGGGCCGGGCGGGTCTGGGCTTCTCGCTCTACGAGCACGCCTTCCTGCTGCTCGACGGCAGGGAGCTGTCCCTGTGGGAGGCCGAGCACACGGCCACGCCCGACGGGCGGCACATGTGCGAGGTGTACGTGAGCGAGGACGCGGCCCGTGAGGCGATGGAGCGCCGGGCGGCACAGGTCTCCTGAGACCGGCCGCGGCGCCGTTCAGCGCCCGTCGGCGAGCTGCCGCACGAGGCCCGCGAAGGCGTCCTGTTCGGCCGGGGTCAGTTCGACCGACTCCAGATCGGGGCCGGCCCTGCGCTGGCCCGGGAGGGCCGGCAGAGCGGCGGAGGCCGGATTCCACGCGGGAGCCGGGTTCCAGGCGGTGGCCTCGAAGCGGCCGCGGCGCAGGATGCGGGTCAGGCCGGCCACCCAGACGACGGCCGCGAGGGCGAGGAAGGCCACGCCCGCCCACTGGAGGATCGAGACGTGCTCAGGCATGCGCCCCAGTAGACACCACGGCCCGGGAATTCACCCCGGACCGTGATGTATCTCGCAGTTGGCGCAGTTGGTCTTGTTCATCCCATGACGACGTGAACACCACACAGCGCCCCAAAGGGACGGCGAGGCGGCGGGTCCGCCACGACCCGCCCGGCGCCGGACGGACACCGGACGGACGCCGGACGGGCATCCGCCCCGCCCGCGGCCCGCGGACATCCCCCGGCCGTGCGGCCGACGCGGCCCCGCCCCGTACGGGCGACGGGCATCCGCCCCTGCCCGCAGCGCTGCGGAGAGGGGCGGATGCCCGTCGCCCGTGGAGACCCGCACGGAGCCGCCGGTTCAGCGGGCCGGCCCGTGGGACCCCGCGGCCCCGACCGGCACCTCCTCCGGCTCACCGGCGTCCCCGTGGCCCGCTCCCTCGGGGGCGGCGTCCCCGGAGCCGGGCACCTCCTGCACCGCCGGCTGCTTCGGCAGCGCGAACATCAGCAGGAAGATCGCGCCCATCACCGCGGCGACCCAGCCGAGCGCGTACTGGAAGGCGTCCACGAAGGCCGGTCCCGTCTGCGCCGGGGCGAGGCCGTCGTCGACGACCCCGAAGAAGACGACGGACACCAGACCGAGGCCGAGCGCGTTGCCCATCTGCTGGACGGTGTTGATCAGGCCGGACGCCGAACCGGCGTGCTCGCGCGGCGCCTCCGACAGGATCGCGTCGGTGAGCGGCGCGAAGATCAGGCCCATACCGGCGCCCATGACGACCAGCGGCGGGATCATCTGCCAGGGGGTGATGCCCTGGCCGTAGTGCCCGGCCTCCCACCGGTACAGCAGCACTCCGGAAACCATCACCAGCGCGCCCGCCTGGAGCACCTTGCGCCCGAACCGCGGCACGAGCTTCTGCACGGACATACCGGCCGCCACCGACACCGCGATCGAGAACGGCACTCCGGTCAGACCGGCCTTCAACAGCCCCCAGCCCAGACCGATCTGCAGGTACAGGGTCCACACCAGGAAGAAGATGCCGAGGCCGACACCGAAGACGACCTGCACGCCGATACCGGCGGCGAAGCTCTTCACCCGGAACAGGGACAGCTCGACGAGCGGGGAACCGTCCCGCGCGGCCTTGCGTCGCTCGTAGGCCACCAGCGCGGCCAGCACGACGAGGGATCCGGCCATCGAGGCGTACCCCCACAGCGGCCAGCCCAGCTCGCGTCCGCGGGTGAGCGGGTACAGCAGCATGAGCAGACCGAGCGTCACCAGGCCGACACCCACCAGGTCCAGCTTCAGCGCCTTCGGGGCGCGGGACTCGGTGATGAAACGGCGGCCGAGGATCAGGCCGACGATGCCGACCGGCAGGTTGATGAGGAAGATCGGCCGCCACTCCAGGCCGAAGAGGTTCCCCTCCGTCAGCAGGGCGCCCAACAGCGGACCGAGCACCGCGCCCATCCCCACGACCGCGCCGAACAGGCCGAACACCTTGCCGCGTTCGTGCGCCGGGAAGGTCGCGTGCACGATCGAGAGCACCTGGGGCACCATCAGCGACGCCATGGCGCCCTGCAGGATGCGCGCGGCGACCAGCATGTCGGGGTTCGTCGCGAACCCGCACAGGGCAGAGGCGAGGGTGAAGCCGCCGATGCCGATGAGGAACAGCCGCTTGCGGCCGTGGATGTCACCGAGCCGGCCGCCGGTGATGAGCCCGGCGGCGAACGCGAGGGCGTATCCCGCGGTGATCCACTGGATGTGGCTGAACGTGGCGCCGGTGTCCTGCTGGATCGACGGGATGGCGATGTTGACGATCGTGACGTCGACGAGGTCCATGAAGGCCGCCGTCATGACGATCGCGAGGGCGAACCAGCGGCGCCGGTCCGCCGGCGCCTGCTGCCCCGCCAGGGGTGAGAGGGGGGTCTCGGTGGAGTTCATACAGGCAGACTAGAAGTCGAATAGGTCAGATCGTGTCCTACTTCTGCGAGACCCTGAGGGCATGACGACAGACACCCCGGCCCGGCTCCTCCAGATGCTGTCCCTGCTCCAGACGCCCCGTGAATGGCCGGGCGGCGAGCTGGCCGACCGGCTCGGCGTCTCGCGGCGCACGGTGCGGCGGGACATCGACCGGCTGCGTGAACTGGGCTACCCCGTGCAGGCGACCAAGGGTTCCGAGGGCGGCTACCGGCTGGTCGCGGGCAAGGCGATGCCTCCGCTCCTGCTGGACGACGAGGAGGCCGTGGCGATCGCGGTCGGACTGCGGGCCGGCGCGGGGCACGCCGTCGAGGGCGTCGACGAGGCGTCGGTGCGGGCGCTGGCCAAGCTGGAGCAGGTGCTGCCCGCCCGGCTGCGCCACCGGGTGACCACCCTCCAGGCCGCGACCACCCAGCTGACCAGCGGTGACGGCCCCAGTATCGCGCCCGAGACGCTCATCGTGATGGCCTCCACGGTGGCCGGCCACGAGCGTCTGCGCTTCGCCTACCGCGCCAAGGACGGCACCGGGTCGCGCAGGCTCACGGAGCCCTACCGGCTGGTGTCGACGGGCCGCCGCTGGTACCTCGTCGCCTACGACCTCGACCGCGCCGACTGGCGCACGTTCCGCGTCGACCGGGTCAGCGAACCCTTCGCGACCGGGGCGAGGTTCGCCCCGCGGCAGCTTCCGGACGGCAGCGCGACGGAGTATCTGCGCCGGTCGATCGGCCGGCGCCAGGAGACGTACGAGTTCACGGTCGTCCTCGACGCGTCCGCCGAGGCCGTCGCCGCGAAGCTCCCCGCCTGGATCGGCCCGCCCGAGCCCCTCGGCGCCGACCGCTGCCGCCTGCGCGCGACGACCGCCGACCCGGTGGAGTGGCTGTCGATGCGACTGGCCACGCTGGGGTACGACTTCACGGTGCAGTCGCCGCCGGAGCTGGTGGCGTGCGTACGGGAGCTGGGGGCACGGATGACCCGCGCGGGGAGCTGACACGGACCCCCCGCCTCACCCCCACTCGAACCCCCGCAGCGCCTCCAGGTTGCGCAGCGCCAGTGCCGCCGGGCCCTGCGCTCCCGCGGGTGGCGCGTCACCGGCCGCCCACGCCTCCACGGCCACGCGTACGGCCGCACTGGCGACAGCCGCCACGAAGCGCCGGCGGGCGGGATCCGGGGCAACGTTGTCACCCGCCGCCTCCCCGAGAGCGCCGCCGTCTCCGGAGGCGCCGTCTCCGGAGGCGCCGTCTCCGGAGGCGCCGTCTCCGGAGGCGCCGTCTCCGGGGGCGCCGTCTCCGGAGGCGCCGTCTCCGGAGACGGCGGGGCCCCTCTCCGCCAGCGCCGGCCCCAGCTCCTCCTCCGCCGTACGGCACACCTCCGCCCACACCTTCCCCAGGGCCGGGCTGGAGCCGGCCAGCCGGAGCAGGGGGCGGACCCACTCCCAGTGGGCGGCCGAGACGCCGCCGCCGGGCACCAGGGTCTGCCGTACGGCGTGCTCCAGGGCCGCGGGCGCGTCGAGCCCGGCGGGAGCCTCGCGCACGGCCTGCACCCAGCGCCGGGCGCCCGCCGAGTAGAGCGGGGCGACGGCTTCTTCCTTGGAGGCGAAGTAGCGGTAGAAGGTCCGCGGGGCGATCCCCGCGGCCTGGGCGATGTCCTCCGCGCGGGTGGCCTTCAGGCCACGTGCGACGAACAGCCCGGCAGCCGCACGGGCGATGTCCATGCGGGTCTCGGCCTTGCGCCGCTCGGTCAGGGACACGGGCGCATCAGGCCGGTTCTGTGCGGGGGTGGCGCTGCTCACGTCGGCAGGCTATGCCGGTGTGGCACAATCTGCCATCCGGCGGGCCACCCCGGGGTTCAGGTCCGGGGTGCCCCGCCCTTCGGCGTCCGCCCGGCGGCGAGACCTCTCGTGCCGCGCGCCCCCGCCGGGCTGCGCACGAAGAGGAGCCGGGCCCGGCGCTCAGGGGGGAGAGGCGCCAAGCCCGGCTCGGGAGAGTCCCGGCACCGGGGGGAGTGCGTCGGGACGTGGCTCTGGGTTCTGTTGTGGCGGCCGTGCCGAGGCAAAACGGTCCTGCAGAGGCGGCCGTTCGGCCGCTGCGGAGCCGACTCGCGTGCCCTGAAGGGTTGTTCCCTCTGCCCGCGGGTTGAAGCGACGTAACACAGCCATGTTTGCGCGGCCTTCCGCCACCCGGCGTACGCCCCCGCGGGGGCGCGGTCCGGATCAGGCGGCCGCGTCGAACCCGGTCTGATGGGCCAGCTTCTTCAGCTCCAGCAGCGCGTGCTTCTCGATCTGCCGGATGCGCTCGCGGGTCAGCCCGTGCTCCTTGCCGACCTCGGTCAGGGTCCGTTCCCGGCCGTCCTCGATGCCGTAGCGCATCTTGATGATGGAGGCCGTGCGCTGGTCGAGGCGGCCGATGAGGTCGTCCAGTTCCTCGCTGCGCAGCAGGGTCAGCACCGACTGCTCGGGCGAGACCGCGGAGGTGTCCTCCAGGAGGTCGCCGAACTGGGTGTCGCCGTCGTCGTCCACGGACATGTTCAGCGAGACCGGGTCACGGGCCCAGTCCAGCACGTCGGTGACGCGCTCGGGAGTGGTGCCCAGCTCGGCGGCGATCTCCGCGGGCTCCGGCTCACGGCCCTTGTCCCGGTTGAACTCGCGCTGCACGCGCCGGATCCGGCCCAGCTCCTCCACCAGGTGGACGGGCAGGCGGATGGTGCGGGACTGGTCGGCTATCGACCGGGTGATGGCCTGACGGATCCACCAGGTGGCGTACGTGGAGAACTTGAAGCCCTTGCGGTAGTCGAACTTCTCCACCGCGCGCACCAGGCCCGCGTTGCCCTCCTGGACCAGGTCCAGCAGCGGCAGACCGCTGCGGGGGTAGCGGCGGGCGACGGCGACGACCAGACGGAGGTTGGAGCGGATGAAGACGTCCTTGGCGCGCTCCGCCTCGGCGACCAGAGCCGCCAGCTCCGCCCGGGAGGCGTCCGCCTTGGACTCCTCGAACCCGTCGAGAACCTGCTGCGCGAAGACACCCGCCTCGATCGTCTGGGACAGCTCGACCTCTTTGGCTGCGTCGAGCAGCGGTGTGCGCGCGATCTCGTCGAGATACATGCCGACCAGGTCGCGATCGGCGATCTCGCCGCCATGGGCGCGAACACTGCGTGCCGCGTCGACGGTCTCGCCGCTGGCGGACTTACGACGGGCGACGGCACGGGTTGCCATGCGTGCTCCCTTGCGATGGTGGGTCAGCGGGTGGTCCTGGACACTCGGTCACTCTTCTCGGGTGCCCGGCGTCCGATGGAAACAACGACTGGAATCAGGACAGAATTCCCAACCGGCTCCACGATTTTTCTGATCATGCAGTACCCTGTCCGGCCACAGAGGGGGTCGCCATGCTGTCCGAGCAGGTAGAGGTGCAGGTCAGACCGGGAGTCGAGGGGGACCTCCAGGCCCTCACCGACATCTACAACCACTACGTCCGTGAGACGCCCGTCACCTTTGACACCGGCGCCCTCACCGTCCGGGAGCGCCGCTCGTGGCTGCTCTCCCACCCTGAAGACGGCCCGTACCGGCTGATGGTTGCCCAGGACACCGGTTCACAGCGGATCCTCGGGTACGCGACCTCCAGCCCCTTCCGCGTGAAACCGGCCTACTCGACCTCGGTGGAGGTCTCCGTCTACCTCGCCCCGCAGGCGGTCGGCCGGGGTGTGGGCACCCTGCTGTACAAGGCCCTGTTCGAGGCGCTCGCGGGCGAGGACCTGCACCGCGCCTACGCGGGGGTCGCCCAGCCCAACGAGGCGTCGGTACGGCTCCATGAGCGCTTCGGCTTCCGGCACGTGGGCACGTACCGCGAGGTGGGCCGCAAGTTCGGCCGCTACTGGGACGTGGCCTGGTACGAGAAGGAGCTGTGAGGCACGCCTCCCGGCGGGACTACCCGAACTGCACCGACCGCTTGGCCAGCCCCATCCAGAACCCGTCGATCACCGACTTCTGTTCCCCGAGCTCGCCCGTGGCCTCGGCGGCGCCCATCGTCACGAACAGCGGCGCGAAGTGCTCGGTGCGCGGGTGGGCGAGCCGCCCGGCGGGGGACTTGGCGGTGAAGTCGAGCAGGGCGTCCACGTCGCCCGCCTCCAGCGCACCCCGCCCCCAGTCGTCGAACTCGGCCGACCAGCCGGGCACACCCCCGCCGTGACGCAGCGCGGCCAGGTTGTGGGTGAAGAACCCGGAGCCGACGATCAGGACACCCTCGTCGCGCAGCGGTGCGAGCCTGCGGCCGATCTCCATCAGGCGCACGGGGTCCAGGGTGGGCATGGAGATCTGCAGGACGGGGACGCCGGCGTCCGGGAACATCTCCACCAGCGGCACGTAGGCGCCGTGGTCGAGGCCGCGGTCGGGGATGTCCTGCACGGGCACGCCGGGGGCACGCAGCAGTTTTCGTACCGACTCGGCGAGAGCGGGCGCGCCGGGGGCGTCGTAGCGGACGCGGTAGTAGTGCTCGGGGAAGCCCCAGAAGTCGTACACCAGCGGGACCGGCTCGACGGCGCCCAGCGCGAGCGGGGCCTCCTCCCAGTGCGCGGAGACCATGAGGATCGCCCTGGGGCGGGGCAGGACGGCGGACCAGGCGGCGAGCTGGCCGGGCCACACGGGGTCGTCCGCGAGCGGCGGCGCGCCGTGGGAGAGGTAGAGGGCGGGCATGCGCTCCTGGGTGGCGGACATCGTGGGGACTCCCTCCGGAAGCACGACGCTTGAAATTTAAAGCTTCCTGTCACCGAAGAGCGTACGGCGAGCTTGTTTAAGTTTCAAGAAGTACGCCCGTACAGTGGGACCATGAACAGTGAGGCCGAGCCGCAGTGGCTCACCGCCGAGGAGCAGCGCGTCTGGCGCTCCTATCTCCATGCCACCACCCTGCTGGAGGACCACCTCGACCGCCAGCTCCAGCGCGACGCGGGCATGCCGCACATCTACTACGGACTGCTGGTGAAGCTGGCCGAGGCCCCGCGGCGGCGGCTGCGGATGACCGAGCTGGCCATGGACGCGAAGATCACCCGCTCCCGGCTCTCGCACGCGATCGCCCGTCTGGAGAAGAACGGCTGGGTGCGCCGCGAGGACTGCCCCTCCGACAAGCGCGGCCAGTTCGCGGTGCTCACCGACGAGGGCTTCGAGGTGCTGCGCGGCACCGCGCCCGGCCATGTCACCGCCGTACGGCAGGCGCTGTTCGACCGGCTGAGCCCGGAACAGCAGAAGTCCCTCGGCGAGATCATGGAGATCGTCGCCGAGGGACTCCAGCCCACGGACGCGGGAGCGGACCTGCCCTGGCTGCGGTGAGCCTCTGAAGGCCGCTCGGATGCAGCTCCGGGACCTCGTACGGCCGGGGCGTCCCCTTCCCCGGCCGTACGAGCGGGTCCGCGCAGGTACCCTTCCGGTGTTTCGGGTGGTCAGTGGGCGATGACGGGGATCTGGGCCTCGTCCTGGGCGCCGTCGCCGGAGGCGACGGTGGTGCCGCCCGGCCGGCC